>JASJPG010000070.1:0-79098 GCA_031426815.1 Hydrogenophilaceae bacterium | reverse complement strand
ACTTCCCATCAAAACAAAGGCTTATCAATTGTGTTTCTCATGAGGCGCTCCTACCCATCGCCGACTACGCGTTCGAGCCAAGGCCGCCTATGCAGCGATAAATATTGCTGCAACAGAGCCGCCGCACTATGCGGGCGGGCTGCTCGCCGCACACACCGTGCTTGGCCCTTCTTCCACCCATCCCGCCCGCTCAATGTCGAATGCACTGATCCACCCGACGACCCCCGGTCGCTTTCCGACATTCGCATGGACCTGGTTGCCGGTTCTACTCAGCCTGGCGGCGCTGTATTCCCTCACCTACCTGGATCTGGCGCGCTACACCTGGAGCCAGGATGCGCATGCGCACGGTCCGTTGATTCTGGGCATGGCGTTGTATCTCGCCTGGCAGCGTCGCGCGGTGTTCGCCAACACGTTGATCGAGCGTCCTTCTTTGGCTGGCTGGCCGCTGCTGGTGTTCGGGTTGGCGCTGTTCGCACTGGGCCGCTCGCAGGACGTGATCATTCTGGCGGTGGCGTCGCAGATTCCGGTGCTGATCGGCATCCTGCTGATTACGCGCGGCCCCGCCGCGTTGCGGGCGCTGTGGTTTCCGCCGCTGTTCCTGGTGTTCATGATTCCGCTGCCGGGTTTCCTGGTGGATGGCCTCACCGGGCCGCTCAAGCTGCACGCCTCGAACATCGCCGAACAGATCCTCTACCTGCTCGATTACCCGGTTGCCCGCACCGGCGTCACCCTCACCATCGGCAACTACCAACTGCTGGTGGCCGATGCCTGCTCCGGCCTCTATTCGATGTTCAGCCTGTCCGCGGTGGGCCTGCTCTACGTCCATCTGATGCAGCACCGCAACCGGCTGCGCAACGGCCTCCTGATCGCCTCGATTCTGCCCATCGCCTTCGCCGCCAATTGCGTGCGCGTCGTCGTGCTCGCGTTGATCACCTACCACTACGGCGAAGCGGCGGGGCAGGGCCTCGCGCACGACCTGGCCAGCCCGATGTTGTTCACTGTCGCGGTGCTGTTCATGGCCGGGCTGGATGCGCTGTTGGGCGGGCTGTTGCCGGAGGCGCGCAATGCCGCCAAGCCGAAGCCGGTCCCGCTGGCGGCGGCCGCGCCCGTGTCGAACTTCCGCTATCTGGCGCTATCGCTGGCCCTGTTCGGCGGCATCGGCTTGGCCTACGCCCTGACGCCCAGCCTGAAAATGTCCGAAGTCGGCCCCAAGGTCGATCTGGAAAGCATGATCCCGAAGCGGTTCGGCGTATGGACGACCGACGAGACCGTCGCCCCCTTGCGCACCGACCCCGAGACCGCCGCCATGCTCGACCGCCTGTACAACCAGATCCTGTCCCGCACCTATGTCGACGGCCAGGGCCGTAATGTCATGCTGCTCATCGCCTATGGTGGCGATCAGAGCGAATCGATGCAGGTGCACAAACCCGAAGTCTGCTACCCATCGCTGGGCTTCCAGTTGCACAACGAAAGCAAGGGCAGCGTGGATACCGGCCTCGGCAGCATTCCCGTGCGGCGTCTCGTCGCCGTGCAGGGGCAGCGGGTCGAGCCGGTCACCTACTGGATGACCATCGGCGACAAGATCGCCGATGGCGGCGGCGGCGCGTGGAAGATGGAGCAGATCAAATACGGCCTCACCGGCAAGATTCCCGACGGCCTGCTGTTCCGCCTGTCCAGCATCACGCCCAACGAAACCGCCGCCTATCAGGCCCAGGAAACCTTTGCCCGCGACCTGATCAAGGCATTGCCGGAGCAAGACCGGGCGCGCTTCATCGGTCGACCCGGCGCGACAACCCCGTAGGGCGGCATCCCCATGCCGCCGATCCAATGTCCGATTGCCGTTGCCTGAACAGGCGGCGAACCCCCGCCGCGGGAGGATTGTCGGCAAGGGATTGCCGACCTACGCCGGTTCCGCCACTTGCATACCCCGGCCGCCAAGGCGGTTTTACCTTTCTCTGGCTCCTGTTCCTGGTCGCCGGCCTGGGGGTCGGCATGGCGGCCATCGGCACGCTGTGGCATACCGCCGCGCAACGGGAAAAGGAGGCGGACCTGCTGTTCGTGGGCGATCAATACCGCCGCGCCATCGAGCACTTCCGGGCCATTCCGCTGCCCGCGGGCCAGCTACGGCGCCTGCCGCAAAGCCTGGACGAACTGCTGCTCGATCCGCGTTTTCCGCAAACCGTGCGCCATCTACGTCGCCTCTATCCCGACCCGATGACCGGCGAGGTGGAGTGGGGGTTGCTCAAAGACGCGCAGGGCGGCATCGCCGGGGTTCACAGTTTGTCGAGCTCCGCGCCATTCAAAACAGCCAACTTTCCTGTGCGCTACGCCGAATTTGCCGGGTTGGGCAGCTATCGCGAGTGGGTCTTCAAGCGAGCAGACAATGCGGCCGCTTCCGACAGCGTTGCGGAGACGCCCGCGCAGATGGAGGCGGACAGCCAGCATGACCCGGCGGCCGACCAGACCGCGCCCACCTCCCCGGTTGCAGGCGAGAAGGCCCAGCGCAATCTGGAAAGAGCCCGCCTGGTGGTGGCGTGCAGCGCGGCGCGGATGCAGGGCGAACTGGCCTGCGGGACGCTGCTGCGGCAGGGCGATCAAACCGCCTGGCGGGCATGCATGAATGCGGCCTCGCAAAATTACAACGCCTGTATCAAAGGCCAATAAGCGCCATCCCGCGAGGCGGGGGACATGAGCCGTTCGGCTCATTTTCCAGGCTGTGCCTGGTCACTAAACTGTCAAGAACGAAATCTAGACTCCAAGCATCTTTCTCGTGCGCTCGACATGAGCCGAACGGCTCAATCGGCGCGGGGGTGGCGAGGCGCTGGCTGTAATAGATCGCCTTTAACAATGTCGACCTGCTCCCCGGCCGGTTTCCGGCTTAGGGGAGCATGAGTTTTTTTGATATCCGTTCATAACCAATCAGGAGTTACCGAATGAAACTGACCCTCATCACCGCATCCCTGCTCGCTCTGGCCGTGGCCGCCCCGGCCCAGGCCAAGATCGACAATGGCTCTGTCAACCCTGGCAACGGCGAGCTGTTCCTGTCCATCTGGGACACCAACGGCACCATCGACGACACCGCCGACGACCGTTCCTACACCCGCGACCTGGGCGCTCGTCTGAACGACTTTGCCTCCGCTGCCGCCACCCCGGTGGCCTTGGCGCCCCTGCCCAGCCTTACCTATGGTGCCGACGCCCTGCTGACCTCCTGGCTGGCTGATACCGCCGATCTGGGCAACCTGCACTGGAACGTGGCTGGCTTCGACGCCTACTCGCAAGATCGCGCCGCGATGACCGTGAGCGCCGGCTTTGCGGGTGCAACCCAGAACTACAGCCAGTTCCGGGGTTGGGCTACAGGTGCAGCAACCCACTTGG
The DNA here is from genome assembly GCA_031426815.1 of Hydrogenophilaceae bacterium. Classification (GTDB taxonomy): domain Bacteria; phylum Pseudomonadota; class Gammaproteobacteria; order Burkholderiales; family Thiobacillaceae; genus PFJX01. Next base: position 75,723 of record JASJPG010000070.1, on the reverse strand, counting down.
CCGCTGTTAACGCATTGGGCGACAACACCAACACCTCAATAAATGCTTCCAATATCGCCACTTCCGCTGATGGTGCCGCCTATTCAGGTTCTACCCTCTGGGGTAATAACGTTGGTACCAAGACTAACTTCGCCAACGACGGCGGCATCGGCGACAGCCTCAACTTCTGGATGTTCTCCGAGACCGTGTCTTCCGGCTCTGCCACCACCATCGTCAAGCAGTTCCAGTTCGACGATCGTGCCTGGACCTTGGCCGCCAACGGTGAACTGAACTTTGCCGCTGCCGCCCCGGTACCGGAGCCCGAGACCTATGCTCTGATGCTGGCCGGTCTCGGTCTGGTCGGCGTCATGGCTCGCCGTCGCAAGGCTGCCTGATCGATCCATTGTCTGAACAGGCAGGCAGATCTTTGCCAGCCTGTTGCCGGTGGCGGGAAGGGATTCCCGCCCTACGGTACGGATGGCCGATTTCGGGAACGTAAACTCCCGCCCAAACCCCGCCCAGTGCGGGGTTTATTTTTTTGATTGGCAAATCGGATCACCAACTTAGGGCGGGGATCCCTTCCCGCCGATCCACCGTCTGATTGCCTTTGGTGTGACTGGCGGCGAACCCCCCGCATCGTCGGCATGAGCCGTTCGGCTCATGCCGACGGCCTTGTGGCTTCATCGTCTTGTCAAAACCGGCTGCTAGCCTTGCTGTGGCAGCTTCCCAGTGGTTTGCGGCCATGAGCCGAACAGCTCATGAATGGGGGTTTTCGAGCGGTCGCACCTGTAACAGTGCCTTCCTACCATGGCCTTGCACCAATCGGCCTGAGTGCTTCCTAGTCGGGAAGCGCATGGACGGTGTGGCGCTCACCCACTGAGACAAGACGGTTCAACCCTCCAAGGAGTAGTAAACATGCAACAGAAACTCATCATCGCCGCGCTGCTGGCGTTGGCTGTGGCCGCCCCGGCCCAGGCCAGAATCGACAACGGCCAGACCAACCCCGGCAACGGCGAATTGTTCCTGTCCATCTGGGACACCAACGGTACTGCCGATTCGGCCGACGACCGTTCCTACACCCGCGACCTGGGCATTACCCTGAACAGCTTCGCTTCCGCTGCCGCCTCTCCGGTGGAAGCTGGCCCGCAACCGACCTACCTGTTCGGTGCTGACACACTGCTGAGCAGCTTCCTGGGTGCTGCCACCGATCTGGGCAACCTGCGCTGGAACGTGGCGGGCTTCGATGCCTACTCGCAGGACCGCGCCGCCATGACGGTGAGCGCCGGCTTCTCCGGCACCACCCAGAACTACTCCCAGTTCCGCGGTTGGGCTACCGGTGCAGCAACCCATCTGGCCGCCGTTAATGCCTTGGGCGACAACGTCAACAACTCCATCAACGTCTCCAGCACGGCCACCTCCGCCGATGGCGCCGCCTATTCCGGTTCTACCCTCTGGGGCAACAACGTCGGCACCAAAACCAACTTCGCCAACGACGGCGGCATCGGCGAGAGCCTGGACTTCTGGATGTTCTCCGAAACCGTGTCGTCCGGTTCCGCCACCACCGTCGTCAAGCAGTCGCAAATGGGTGAGGACACACCCAGCCTGGATCGCAGCTGGACCCTGGCCGGCAATGGCGTTCTGGTCTACGGCGCTGCCGCCCCGGTACCGGAAGCCGATACCTATGCCTTCCTGGCGCTGGGCATGGGCTTGGTCGGCCTGCTGGCGCGTCGCCGCAAGGTTGCCTGATTCATCTGAAGTTATACGTCGTGGCGGTGGGAAGGGATTCCGCCCTACGGCCGGTTTTGAGTAGTAGGTCGGCAAGAGATTGCCGACGAATAACGCTGTAACGGCGGGAAGCAATTCCCGCCTCCGCATCGCCTTTCTTTTTAATCAGGAGCATCAAATGAAACTGAAGCAAACCGTTCTGGCCGCCGCCATGGCCCTGGCCGCCCCCGCTGTCTTCGCCGTCGCCCCCACCAGCCCCACCGACACCGCCGGTGCCGTCGTGGTGTTCATGTCCGGCGCGACCGCCCCGGACGAGTTCATGGAATCCATCGCCACCGGCATGTTCAAGCCCGGCTACTACAAGTACAAGGCCAAGGTCGGCGGCACCGCCACCTCCCGCGCCTTCCTGGGCGAAGTGTCGAACGACGCCAGCATCCCCGCTTCCATCCGCAACCAGAAAGTGCTGTTCATCAAGCGTTCCACCGGCGGCTCGGTCTGGGGCGTCAACCCCGTGGCGCGTGCCGAAGGTATCGCCGTCATGAACGCGGCCAACATTTACAGCAGCGCCGTCGGCAAGACCTGTGACGCCGCCGCCGGCACCGACGGTTACTATGCCTGCCCGGTGATCGGCGACGACATCACCCCCAACGGCGATGAGAAAGCGCCCGATTTCGGCGTTTCCGACGTGGCCCCGTTCATGTTCAAGGAGCCGTTCAACGTCGAATTCGGCAAGACCCAACTGTCCACCGTCGAGACCGCCGGCCTGACCGTGCGTTCCGTCAACACGCTGATGATGGGCATGGTCGCCACCGCCGCCGTGCCGGATAGCGCCTACCTCTCCGAAGCCGACTACGGCGCCATGCTGACCGGCAACCTGACCGACTGGAGCCAGATCGGCGACGGTACGATCGCCCCCGTCGGTGGCAACCAGGTCGTGGTCTGCCGCCGCGTGCCCGGCTCCGGCACCCAGACCAGCTACAACTGGTATTTCAACAACTTCCCCTGTTCCACCGGTTCTGCGGTCAGCGGCGTCAGCGGCGAGACCACTCCTGCCCGTATGGATGCCAGCACCTTCACCGGCGTCGGCACCGGCACTTCAGCCGATCCGATCCAGATCGACGTGACCGCCGGCTACACCGTCATCGAGAACTCCGGTTCCGGCGACGTGCGCCGTTGCTTGAACGCTGCCCAGCATGGCCTGAATTATGTGTTCAAGGGTGAAGACGGCCTGACCTACAAGGCCAACTTCGGCGCCGTGGGCGACCTGAACGCCGACGGCGACAACACGGACGCGGGTGAGGTCGCGGGAGGCCTGGGTGCCATCGGCGTGCTGTCCCTGGACAGCCAGGAGAAGACTGGCGTAGCCAGCGCCTTCGGTACCGACGGCAAGGTCAAGGACACCGGCGCTGAATCCGCCTGGTTCTTCCGTACCCTGAACGGCGCTGGCGTCATGGCCAAGGGCACCAGCGGCGTGGCCGACGAGACCTGCTCCAGCACGGGCACCCTGTCCGGCGTTTGCCCGAACCGCGACACGCTGCGCGAAGGCCAGTACGCTTTTGCTTCCGAGCTGACCATGCAGTACTTGACCGGCCTGTCCGGCCAGAAGCGCGCCTTCGCCGACGAGTTCATCGACCGTGCCGGCGACCCCAGCTACCAGAAGCCCTGGACCCTGGCTCTGCCCCCGGTCTATGACCCGACCGTCAGCACCGTTGTCGCCAAGGGCACCCGCAACGGCAACATGTGCGCTCCCCTGCAGAAGTTGTTCTAAGCCAGGCTAGCCGCATGAAGGGCGGTGCAATGCCGCCCGTTTGAACCTGCCACTCCCCGATTCGTCGGGGCGTGGTTTTTTGCTTGTTGGACGCGGTTTTTCGCGGAGTGCCTGGCCATGCGTTTGCGGTGCGTGAGTGCATGGCCAAGCATTTGCAAGGGTCGATCGGTGAAGATGAAATTTCGGGATATTGCCAACCTACGGGTTGGTCTACGGGTTTGTAGTCTTGGCTTGGTGTTGCTGCTCGCGGCTGGTGGTGCGCGGGCGGAGGAGGGGCGCTTCGACGTGATGGAGTTTGTCGTCGAGGGCAACAGCGTGTTGCCGGCGCTGCGCATCGAGGAGGTGGTTTATCCCAGCCTGGGCGAGAAGAAGACGATCCAGGATGTGGAGGTGGCGCGTGCCGCGCTGGAGAAGGCTTACCACGACGGCGGCTATCTGTCGGTATTCGTGGATATTCCCGAGCAGGAGGTGGGCAGCGGCGGCAAAGTGCGCCTGCGCGTCACCGAGGGCAAGGTGGAACGGTTGCGCGTGAGCGGTGCGCGCTATTACGCACTGGGCCGGATCAAGGCGAAGACGCCGGAACTGGCGGAAGGCAGCGTGCCTTACTTTCCGGCGGTGCAGAAACAGCTCGCTTCGGTCAATCAGGGCAGCGACCGCCGGGTGACGCCGGTGATGCGGCCGGGCCGCTCGCCGGGCAAGGTGGAGGTGGAACTGAAGGTGGACGACAAGCCGCCGCTGCACGGTAACGTGGAACTCAACGACCGTTATTCCGCCAACACCACCAAGACGCGCCTGAACGCCTCGGCCCGTTACGACAACCTGTTCCAGCGCGAGCATAGCTTGTCGCTGAGTGTGCAGACCGCGCCGGAAAAAACCAGTGAGAGCAAGGTGTTCTCCGCGACTTATGTGGTGCCGACCGACGCCGGCAATTATCTGGCTGTGTATGGCGTGATCTCGGAAAGCGACGTGGCCGCCGTCGGTGACGTCAACGTGATCGGCAACGGCAAGATCGCCGGCTTGCGCTACATCGTGCCGCTGCGGGCACGGCCCGACTATAGCCATAGTCTGACCGTGGGCGCGGACTACAAGGATTTCGACGAGACCGTGAATCTGCAAGGCGCAGACAGTTCCAACACACCCATCTCCTACCTGCCTTTGAGCCTCGGCTACGAAGGCACGTGGCAAGGTCAGAACAGCCAGACCAAGTTCGGTTCGACGCTGAATTTCGCGCTGCGCGGCATTGCCGACGATCAGGTGGAATGTATCGCCGGAGTGTTTGTCGACGAATTCGCCTGCAAGCGCTACCTGGGCAAAGCCAACTATGCCTATCTGCGCCTCGATCTGAAGCACACCCGGCAGTTCGCGAACGGCTGGAGTCTACAAGGCCGGATTGCCGCTCAGGTGGCGAACGGGCCGCTGATTTCCAGCGAACAGTTCGCTGCCGGCGGCGTGGATAGCGTGCGCGGCTATACCGAATCCGCCGCCGCCGGCGACGATGGCCTGATCGGCGGCGTGGAGTTGCGCATGTCTTCGCTGAGCGCAGGCCGGCAATCCCTGGTCGATTTAGGCTTTACGGAACTGATCCCGTATGTGTTTGCAGAAGGCGCCACTTTGCGCGTGCAGGACGCGCTGGCCGGGCAGACCGACCGTTTCGACTTGCTCTCCGCCGGTCTGGGCCTGCGCTTCAAGGGCTGGGGCGGCCTGACCGGCAGCCTGGACCTGGCATACCCGTTCGAGGCTGCCGGCCAGGTGCAAGCGGGCGATAGTCGGGCGCATTTCAAACTGAGCTATGAGTGGTAGCCCTGGCCAACGTAGGCGGCGAACCCCCGCCGCGATGTGGATCGTCGGCAAGGGATTGCCGACCTACGGCTGCGTTGCGCCGGTCGGTTACGGGTTGGGTGTTTACGTGAATAAAAGAGACTAGATCATGAATGCCAACCTGTTTCGACTGGTTTTCAACAAGAAATTGGGCATATATGTGCCGACACATGAGGCGGCTCGTTCACAGGGTAAGGACGGCAATAAATCGGCAAAAGGTTGCCGATCCGCAATTGCGGCGGCGGCTCTGACGTTGGCCTTCCCGGCTTTGGCCGAGTTGCCGGTGGCTTGTAGCGGCGGTCCCTGCGGCGTCAACATCAACCCCACCGCCTTCGTCACCAGCGGCGCGGCCAGTTATGCCATCAACGGTAATCAGGGGGTGGTGACGCAGACCACCAACAAGGCCATCCTGAACTGGCAGAGCTTCAACATCGGCCGGGGCTACAGCATGGAGTTCAAGCAGCCGGGTGCAGATTCGGCCACCCTGAACCGCATCTGGCAGGCCGATGCCAGCGTCATCAAAGACACACTCAAGTCCAACGGCCAGCTTTACCTGCTCAACCAGAACGGCATCCTGTTTGCCAACGGCGCGCAGGTTAACGTCGGCGGGCTGGTGGCGTCGACGCTGAGCCTGGACGATGCCGTATTCAATCACCCGAACGGTTTGTTCAGCCTGACCAAGGAAGGGGGCATCGTCGATCCCGCTTTCAAGTGGACCGGCACGGCTGAAGGATTCGCCAACAGCCTGATCATGGTGGAGCCGGACGCCAAGCTGGAGGCTGCGCTGGGCGGAGCGATCATGCTGTTCGCGCCGAAGGTGATCAATCAGGGCGAAATCCATACCCGGGAAGGGCAAGTTGTGCTGGCTGCAGGCGGCAAGGTTTATCTTTCCGCGCCGCCCGATGCCAAGACCCAGTCGAGCAGTTCGCCCTATAAAGGCCTGGCGGGCATGCTGGTGGAGGTGGATCCGTTCGAAGGCAAGGACGCCAACGACAACGATGTGAAACTCTCCGGACAGGCGATCAACGACAGCGTCGGCAAGATCATCGCAGAGCGCGGCAACGCGACGCTGGTTGCGCTGGCGGTGAACCAGATGGGCCGGGTGAGCGCCACCACCTCGGTGACCCACAAGGGCTCCGTTCGCCTGCTGGCGCGAGAGAAGTTGCTCTACGACACGAGCATAGGTACGGGCGAGAGGCAATTCATCTCCGCCCAGAACACGGGCGAAGTCGTGCTGGGCAAGAACAGCACGACCGAAGTTCTGCCGGAACTGACCAACCAGCAGACCATCGCCGACGGCCAGACCTTCAATGCCTCTACCGTGGAGGTGTTGGGCAGCCGGATCGTGCTGGACGAAGGTGCGCAGATCGTGGTCCCGGGCGGCCACGTCAGCCTCTCGGCCCAGGCCGACGGCACGTTATTCACCGGTGGCGATGGCAGCGACAACGGTCATCGCATTTATTTGGCGAACAGTAGCCGCATCGACGTGTCCGGCCTGGAAGACGTGGACATCGAGATGGCGCGCAACTTCATCGAGGTGGAATTGCGCGGAACGGAGATGCGCGACAGCGTGCTCAACAAGAATGGCTACATCCGCGGCAAGAAGGTCTGGGTGGATGTCCGCGATTTGCCGGACAGCACGTTGGCGGATGTTTCCGGCTATGTCGACCTGATCGGCCGCGGCATCGGCGAAAAGCTGTCTGTCGGCGGCACGGCGACCCTGCGCGCGGAGGGCGACATCGTCCAGCGCCCGGGCGCTGCAATCGACATCTCCGGTGGCTCGCTCAATTACCGGGATGGCTTCGGCTATACCAGCAAGCTGAGCTCGGCGGGACAGTCATTCGATATCGGTAACGCGCCTTCGGACCGGATTTATGACGGTATTGCCGATCTTTACGCCGTCGCCGATCCGAAGTGGGGGGTGACCCGCTACATCACCCTGCCTTCGACTTGGCTCTATCACCAGGGCTACGTGCATGGTCAGGCCGCCGGCAGTCTCGCCATGCAAGCGAATGCCTATGCTCTGGAGGGTGAACTGGTCGCGCAAACCATCGTCGGTCCCTACCAGCGGCAGAAACCGAACAGCGACGGTGCACTGTCCCAGTACGACCAATTGCCGGCAGCGGCCAGGCTGCTGATCGGCAACGCCACCGGTGGCGTCGATAAAGACTTCAAGACGCCGAGTGTTCTGCTGAGCGATACCTATACCGCGCTCGCCTCGGATTTCGATGCGAACGCCTCGCTTTCTGCCGCGCAATGGCAGGGCTTTGTGTTGTCCACCGGCATGTTGAACCGCAGCGGCGTCGGCCATGTGGCGGTTTACAGCAATGGCCAGATTACCGTCGCGCAGGACGGTCGCCTTGATCTTCCCGCCTATGGCTCGCTGATTCTGTCGGGCGGCAAGGTGGCAGTGAACGCCGATATCGCTACACCCGGTGGCGCGATCAATCTGACCAGTCAATTGACGCGCACGACCGATGATCTTGCGGATACCGGCGTGCGGGTGGGCGAGGGTGTATCGCTTTCGGTTGCTGGCCTGTGGACCAACGATGCACTGCCGGCCTCAGATCCGATCTTCCCCATTGTCACCAGTGGCGGCAGCATCGGCATCACGTCGGTCTCGGAACTGGTGCTTGCCAGCGGCAGTGTTATGAACGCCGACGCCGGCGCTTGGCTCAATAGCGCCGGCAAGCTGAAAGTCGGCAAGGGCGGCGGCATCAGCCTTGCAGCGGCTGGGTCTGTGCCGGAGCTGGGCGGCGAAGTGCGCGCCTGGGGCGGTTACGGCCAGGGCGGCAAGCTGACGCTCAAGGCCGCGGCACTGACCATCGGCCCGGAGGCCCGCGGCGTAGCCGGTGAACTGTTGCTCTCCCCGGATGTATTCGCCGGCAATGGCTTCGGCGAATACATCCTGGAAGGGGTGAACAGCGTGGTGGTCAGCGAAAACACGCAGATACGGCCCAGCCAGGCCCAGATCGTCCTCGAAGCAGAGCATGCCAGTCAGGTCAGCGGGGCCGATCTGCGCGACTTCTCCCATGTCGAAACCGTACCGGATGCACAGCGCAAGGCGGTGAACGTCAGCCTGGCGGCTACCGCTTCGGAGGCAATCCTGGCCGACGGCAGCCCGGTCGGCTGGCTGAGCGTGGGCGAGGGCGCAAGCATCGACCTGGAAGCGGGCGGCATCCTGGACCTCTCTGCCACGCAGCACCAGTTGCGGGTGGATGGCCACCTTGCCGCGCCGGCCGGCGAAATCCGCTTGACCATGAAGGGCGATCCCGGCGCCGACTCGATCGGCTACGATGCCGCGCAAGCGATCTGGATCGGCCATACCGCGGAATTGCTGGCAACCGGTGCGGTTGTTTACACGCCAAGTAACGACGGCCTGTTGCGCGGCAAGGTGCTCGACGCAGGCAAGATCAGCCTGGCGGCAAAAAAAGGCTATGTGGTGGCCCAGTCGGGTGCCCGCATCGATGTTTCCGGCGCTGCCGCCGAATTCGATGTCGCCGTACCCCAGGCCAAGGGCTTTACCTATCAACGCCAGACCCTGGCTGGCGCGGGCGGCAAGATTGCGGTCGATGCGCGGGAAGGGGCGATTCTGGATGCGACCCTGGCCGCCGACGCGCCCGGCAGCATCGGCGGTAGCCTGAGTGTGACGCTGGATCGGGCGGAAATACTTGGAGGAAGTATCAATCCGCCTTACCCCGGCACCAACCCCAGCATCGATCCCGAGCGGGAGTGGAAGATCGTGGTGGGCAACGGTTTCGCCGGTCTCGCGGACAATCTGGCGGCGGGCGATTCGATCGACGCGGCGGCTCCCGGACGGGCCTGGCTGGACGCCGAACGGGTCGAGGCTGCGGGTTTTGCCTCGCTGACACTGAATGCCGAACACGCCGTCGCCTTCCAGGGCGACGTGGGCCTGGCGCTGAATCGCAGCCTCATCCTCAACGCGCCGGTGATCGCGGCGAATGGCGGCCTGGTAAGCCTGGACGCTGCATATGTCGGCCTGGGCAATACCACGACTTACACGCAGCGCCAGACACTCCAGCCCATTCTCGGTGGCAGCGGTGTACTTGACGTTTCCGCCCAGCACATCGACCTGAACGGCTATTTGAGCCTGCAAGGCTTCAATGCCGCCGGCTTCACCAGTGCCGGGGATATTCGCGCTGTCGGCGTCATTTCTTCGGGGCTCTACCCGATGGGCAAACTGGGCGCGACCGGCAACCTGACCTTCACCGCCCGCCAGATCTTTCCCGCCACTCTGACCGATTACGAGATCGATGTTCAGGGTGCGGGCGGCAAGGTGGTATTCGCCGGCAACGGTGCGCCGACGCCGGTTCTGTCCGCAGCCGGCACGCTGGTGGTGCAGGCTGACGAGATTGAGCAGGGTGGCGTACTCAAGTCCCCCTTCGGCCAGATTCTTCTGGCCGCGAACGACAAACTCACTCTGCAGCCCGGCAGCCTGACCAGCGTATCCGCCGATGGCCAGATCATTCCCCTGGGTAGCACCGTGTTGACCGGCAAGAAATGGGTTTACAGCGTCGGCGGCGCCAGCCGCGAACTGGACGCGCCCGAGAAGGCAGTGGTGCTATCAGCGCCGGATGTCAAAGTGGAGCAAGGCGCAACGCTGGATGTCAGCGGCGGCGGCGATCTGCTGGCGCAGGAATGGATCCCTGGCCTGGGCGGCTCCAAAGACGTGCTGGATGCGAAAAATTCCCCCGCTACCTACGCAATCCTGCCGGGCTACAGCAATGCCTTCGCCCCTGTCGATTACCAGTATCTTGACGGGTCCAGCCAGCCGCTGGCGGGGCAGGCCGTCTACCTCAGCGGTGTGCCTGCTCTCACGGATGGCTACTACACCTTGCTGCCCGCCCGTTACGCCTCGCTGCCCGGCGCATTCACGGTAACTGCCGTTGCCGGTTACCAGGATATGGTGGCGAGCCAGAACGCCGTGCTCGTCGACGGCGCGGCGGTGGTTGCAGGGCAGACTGCCGTGATGCAGGCAAACGGTCAACTTGCCGAACTCGGCCGCCGTGGCGGTTTCCGGGTGGAGCCGGCCAGCCTGGTGAGGCAGCGTTCCGAATACCGCTCCACCCTGGCCTCGGACTATTTCCGGGACAGCGGCGGCCAGGTTCCCGGCGATGCCGGCCGGGTCAGCATCGAGGCAGCCACTTCGCTAACGTTCGACGGCACCTTGACGGCCAGCCATGACGCGGGCTTTCGCGGTGCCATGGTGGACATCGCGGCGCCCAGAATGGCGGTGGTCGCGGCTGGCGCGGCGCCGCTGGATGGCTACCTGACGCTGGGAGTCGATATGCTCAACGGATTGGGTGCCGAGAGTCTGCTGCTGGGTGGCATTCGTTCGCAGAATGGCCTGGGTACCTGGATGCGGGTCGGCGCCGAGGAGGTGTTGCTTGCCAATGATGCGTCGCAACCTTTGTCCGGCCCCGAAGTGTTGTTGGCAGCGCAGAAGACGGTCACCCTGGCAAGCGGTTCCGCCATCGCCAGCAGCGGTGTGGCGGCCAGCGAGACCAGACGACTGACGATAGGCTATGCCGCTCAGTCGATTCTGGATGTCGACATGGACGGTCAGGTGAACGATGCCGACGGCCTGCTGCTCAACGACGACCTGAATTTCGATGGCTTGCTGAACCTGGACGACGTGGCGATACACGCGCTGGGCGATGGCTTCGACTACAAGAACTCGGACGGCAGTCTCAGGCAGGCCAATCGGAGCGAACTGCTCCCCTACGCCATCGGCGATCTGAACAACGACCGCAAGGTGGACCTGGCCGACTTGAACAGCGTCGACGGCAACGGCGCCTTGCTGGCGGTGGCCAATGCCGGGGGCCTGGAGGTGGTGCGCCAGAACACTGACCGGAATCGCGGCGACCTGATTGCGGCAGCGGATGCCATGATCGGCGGCCACGCCGTCATCCTCGACGCCACCCGGGAGAACCTGGTGGCCGCCAAACCGGCGATATCGAGCGGCGGCCAGTTGAGCATCGGCGCTGGCCGCATCAATTTCGGCGCTGTGTCTGCCGGCGTGCCCGGCCTGCAATTGGACAACGCCGCTCTGAAAGCGCTGCTCGCCAGCGTGAGCGATCTGGCGCTGCGCAGTTACAGCACGTTGGATATCCATGGCGATGTCGATATGCGCGCGATGCAGGCCGAATTGCGTCTGGCCAATCCTGCCCAGACGGCGCCGCAATTGCGCCTGGAGGCGGCCGGTATCAGCGGCTATGGCGGCGACGCCATCCTGCAGGCCAGCGTTCTTGAACTGAACAACCTGTCCGGTGCGACCTTCTCGAAGCCGGTGTTGGCCGATGGCAGCACGCTGACGCCGGGTGCCGGCACGCTGACCCTGGAAGCGGAGACGCTGAAACTGGGCGACGGCGATTTCCGGGTCGCAGGCTATGGCCAGACTTACGTCCGTGCCAGCCATGACTTGCTCGCGCAAGGTGATGGCAGACTTACGGTGGACGGCGGGCTGGCCTTGGCCAGCCCGCGTATCGCCGCGAGCGATAGTGCTGAGTACGTCTTCCAGGCGGGCGATGTCCTGAAAACCTCTCTGCTGGCTAAGCCGGCGGGCTACTCCGAACCTGCCGCCGGCATCCTCGCCAGCCTGTCCTTCATCGGCACCGGCATCGAACACGGTGGCGTGGTGGAGGCGCCGGTGGGTACGGTGCGCTTCAAGGCCACTACCGGCGACGTGAAACTGCTGGACCAGAGTGAAGTGCTCGCCATGGGCAAGGTGGTAGCCATCTACGACGAGGCCGTCGCCCTGCCGGCCGGCAGGGTCCGACTGGAATCCCTGGCCGGCGATGTGATCATGGAGACCGGCAGCAAGATCGACGTGTCGGCCCTGGCTGCGGATGCGGGCACGGTTGCAGTGGTCGCCAGCCAGGGTGTTTTTCGTGCCGAAGGGCAGTTGACCGGCGCGGGTGCGTCGTTCCACCTGGACGCGAATGCGCTGCATGACGCCGGCCTGGCGGGCGGCGGTGACGATTTCTCCGCGCTCAACACGGCGCTGGGCGCCGATTTCACCGGCGCGCGTATTTTCCGGCTCCGTAGCGGCGATATCACGGTGGCGGCAAGCGACACGGTCACGGCCAGTCAGGTTGAATTGAGCGCCGACACGGGCTCGATCGACGTGTACGGCAGCCTTGACGCCTCCGGTGACAAAGGCGGCGAAATCGGCCTCTATGCACAGAACAACCTCACTCTGCATGACGGCGCCAAGCTGCTGGCCAAGGGGCTGGCGGATACGGAAAGCACGGCGGGCAGCCTGGGCCGGGGCGGCAATGTGATCCTGTCCAGCGCAACCGGCAATCTGAGCACGGCGGCCGATTCTTCGATCGATGTGTCGGGCGATCAGCTTGGGCAGGTCATGGGCGGTAATGGCCGTGTCTGGCTGCGTGCGCAGCGTACCGGAGCAGGTGCGGGCACAGATCTGGCCATCACCGCGCTGGATGGCCAGATTGGCGGCGCGCGGGAAATTCTGGCCGAGGCGGTGAAGGTGTACAGCGGCTACAGCAAGATCGGCAAAGGCAAATCCAGCGGCACCACGCTGGGTTTTGACACGCTGGACACGGAAAACACTTCTTTCATGTCCAACAGCGCGGCCATCGCCGCGCGGCTGGGACAGAGCGGTAACGCTGCCTTCCGGGTCACGCCGGGGGTAGAGGTGCGCAGTGCCGGCGATCTGGAGGTGAGCAACGACTGGAACCTGTATCGCTCCACAACAGCCAACGTCACCCTCAATACCAAATTCGAGACCAATACACGCAGCAACCATCCCATGGTCCTTACCCTGCGGGCTGAGGGAAATCTGGATATCAAAGGCTCTATCAACGATGCCTTCTGGATAGGCAAGACCGGAAGCGAAGTTTGGAGCCCGGATAAGCACATCCTTAGACCGGGAGCGTCAAGTGCTTACAACCTGGTGGCCGGTGCGGATACGGCGGCAGCGAATCCCTTCGGCGTGGTAGATAACGGCGGCAGCATCACCCTTGCCGCAGGCAAGTTCATCCGTACCGGTACCGGAGATATCCGCGTTGCCGCGGGCGGCGATCTGGTGTTGAGCGGCGATGGCGCGGTGATCTACACGACCGGCATGGAAACGCCGAAACTCGAAACCGATGTTTTTTCCGCTCCAACCAACACCTATAAACCCAGTTACCCAACCAACGGCGGCGATGTGCGCATCGAAGTGCTTGGGAATATCGACGCCAGACAGCCGAACCCGCTCAGTATCAACGAATGGCTATACCGTTCCCGGCAGGTGGAATCACTCAATGGCGTCGAGTATGTCAATCGGCAGATCACCTGGTGGCCGCGTTACGAAAAATTCAAACAAGGTATTGGCACTCTCGGCGGTGGCGACATTACCGTGGCGGCGGCCGGCAACGTCAGCAATCTGCGGCTGTTCGCACCCACGACAGGGCGTGTGAGCGGCGACCGAAAGCTACCGGCGGAGATTGCCAATCTGGTGCTTCAGGGCGGCGGCGACGTATCTTTACACGCTGGCGGCGACGTGACCGGGGGGCTGGTTTATGCGGCCCAGGGGCAAGCCGAGATCAAGGCGGGGGGCAGTGCGGAACTCGGTCTGGCCATGGGGGACACTCAGGTCTTGATCCAGGCCACGGGCGCTGTCAGCGTCAACGAAGTTGTGGATCCCATGGCATCCGGTTACGCCGCGGGTAACGGTAATGTCGCCAATTTCTATTTCTATGGCATTGACCCGGCATCGACCCTGGATGTGTTGTCGGTGGGCAATTCGGTAAGCCTGTCCAACACTGGAAACAGTGGAAACATCTTCCCCGCCAACCTGCAGGTGCATGCGCCTAGCGGAGATATCGCGGTGAACGGTGAAAACGCTATCGCCATGTTCCCCAGCGCGACCGGTCAGTTGGTCATGGCCGCAGGCGGGGCGGTGGGTATCAACCCAGTATTTGTCATGTCGGATTACAACCCCGATGCCATTCCTGGATTGCTGAATCCGTCGAATACGGAGATCCAATCCAGTACGCTGAGCAATTTTGAGAGCTACCTGAATCACGATCCGGCGCTGCTGCACCGCGACGATCGCGAGCCGGTCCGCATCTATGCGCTGGCGGGTGACGTGAAGGGGACTTCCGACACTGCCAAACTGGTGCTTCCCAAGCAGACCCTGGTGCGCGCCGGCCAGGATGTCCGTGATTTTTCCTTGGTGATTCAGAACCTGGCTGCAGACGATGTCAGTGAAATTTCCGCCGGTCGCGATGTGCGCCTGCCGGATGGCTACGACGTCGCTTCAGGAACTGTCCAGGATAGGGATGGTTATTCCATCAAGCTAGCCGGCCCGGGCGCCCTGATGGTCATGGCGGGTCGGGATGTCGACCTGGGCAGTTCTGAAGGTTTGCTGTCCATTGGCAACACGTTCAACACCTACCTTGACCCGCAGGGTGCCGACCTGGCGATTCTGGCCGGTCTGGGTACGGATGACGGGCAGCCGCGTCAGCCCGATTTCCAGGCATTCGCCGACAAGTATCTGGCCACCGGTAGCGAGGCGCTGAACGATCTCTATACGGAATTCGGCTATCGGGCGCGTAAGGATGTCGCCGTGAGGGTGTTGGCGGAGCATGCCGAACTGGACCCGGAGATTGCGGAGGACAAGGTGACGATCCAGTCTTATCTGGATGGCGAATATGCCGACCAGGTGTCGCAGCGCGCCCAGATCTTGCAGGCGCAGTTCGAGGCCCTGCCGACCCGGGCGCGAGTCACTCGGGTGTTCTTCAACGAACTGCAGGAAGGCGGCAAGGACTTCAACACGGCGGCCTCGCCGCAGAGCGCGGCGGATGCCCAGCGCGGCTACGCTGCGGTGGCAGCTTTGTTCCCGACCAAGGATGCTGCGGGCGGCCCCATTGCCTATGCTGGTGACGTCAATTTCTACTTCAGCCAGGTCAAGTCCGAGCGGGGCGGCGATGTGGAAATCTTCGCACCCAGCGGATTGGTAAACGTGGGCCTGGCCAGCAGCGGCAAACTGACCAAGGAGGATTCCGAGTTGGGCCTGTTCAGCGTGCGCGGCGGCGATATCCGCACCTATGTGCGCGATGACTTCCTGGTCAACCAGTCGCGGGTATTCACGCTCGGCGGCGGCGATATCCTGCTCTGGTCGGACACCGGCAATATCGATGCCGGCAAGGGCGCCAAGACCGCCGCCGCCGCGCCGCCGCCGCAGTTGCGCGTGGAAAACGGCAGGATTTTCTTCGACATTTCAGGCTCGGTTTCCGGCAGCGGTATCGGTACGCTCAACACCAGCCGCAACGATCCCCGCGACGACGGTTACCTGATCGCGCCCAACGGCGAGATCAATGCCGGCGATGCGGGCATCCGCTCCTCCGGCAACCTATCCGTGGCGGCGATTACGGTGGTGGGCGCGGACAACATCCAGGTGGGCGGCATTTCCACCGGGGTAGCTGTGGCCGATACCGGCGGCCTGTCCGGCCTGGCCGGTGCCGGCGCTCTGGTCGACGCCAAGGGTACGCAAGAGGCTACCGCTTTGCTGGGTGCTTCGGCCCAGGATTCCGAGAAGAGTAGTCAGGAAGCCAAACAAGCTCTGGCCAACTTCAAGCCTTCCTTCATTTCAGTGGAAGTGCTGGGTTTCGGCGAGGGCACTGCCAGCATGGGCGATGAGAAACCGCGCCGCGACGAGCGTGAAGGAGCGTAGCGCCATGCGATGCCCGCTTGGTTTGACCCGATGAACCGCGATTCCCCGCTTGCCGACGCTTCCCTCGCGGCGGGGTCATGCCGCCCGTTCAAGTTTGGAAGGCGGAATAGACTTGCCTCACTACGGCCTGATCCCGAATGGCTGCGATGAACCGCGCGGAATCCTTGCTTCAGTCAGCCATGTCACTGCATCAGGCCGGCATGCTGGCGGAGGCGGTGGGGGGCTATCGGGAGGTGCTGCGGTTCCAGCCCGAACATCCCGTGGCGCTGTGCTATCTGGGCGTGGGCATGGGGCAGATGGGCCGATTCCAGGATGCCCTGGGGTATTTGATCCAGGCGCAGGCGCTTGCCCCTGATTTCGTCGATGCCCATATCAATCTCGGCAAGGCCTTCGAAGAGCTGGGCAGATTCGAGGATGCGGCAACCAATTACCGCCGCGCGCTGAAACTCGAACCGGGCATCCCTGAAATTCACTTCAACCTCGGCAAGGTACTGCATAACCTGGGCCGGCTCGACGAAGCCGAAGTCTGTTATCGCCAGGTGCTGCAACTCAGGTCGACGCATGTCCAGGCCTGGCTCAACCTGGGTATCGTATTGAAGGATCAGGGCAGAGCGGAAGCCGCAGTGGACTGTTACCGAAAGGCGCTGGCGAACAGCCCCGACCTTGCCGAAGCGCACAACAACCTGGGCAACGCGTTGAGGATGCTGGGTCGGCCCGATGACGCGATCGCTAGCTTTCTGCGGGCGCTGGAACTCAAACCCGATTTCGCCGAGGCGCACAACAATCTGGGCATGCTCCACCTGGATCGGGGGCAGCCGGCAGTCGCCATCGGCCATTTCCGGCGGGTGCTGGCGTTGAATCCGGACTTTCTCGATGCGTTCAGCAATCTTTTGTTCGCTCGCAATTACCAGGCGGAACTTTCCCCTGTTCACGCCCTCGTGGAAGCTTGCGAGTACGGCGCGCGGTTGTTGGAAAAGGCCAGCCCGTATCGGGCTTGGAAGCTGCTTGCCGTGCCGGATAAACGCTTGCGGGTTGGGTTGGTCTCGGGCGATCTGCGGAATCATCCCGTGGCGTACTTTCTGGAGGCCGCGCTGGCCACGCTCGATGCCGAACAAATCGAGCTTTACGCTTACGCCACGACGTCGCTCGAAGATGGCATGACCGAGCGACTCAAGCCCCACTTCCGCCGATGGACGCGGGTGATCGGACTGAGCGACTCGGCGCTGGCCGCGCGCATCCACGAAGATGGCATCGATATCCTGATCGATCTGGCCGGCCATACGGCCGACAACCGGTTGCCCGCTTTAGCCTGGAAACCCGCGCCGGTGCAAGTCAGTTGGCTCGGCTACTTTGCCACCACGGGGGTGCCGGGCATGGATTACCTCCTGGCCGACTCGTGGGTTGTGCCAGCGGATGAGTCCGTGCATTTCAGCGAGACGGTCTGGCGGTTGCCGGAAATCTATTACTGCTTCACGCCGCCAGATGTTGCGATCGAAGTCGGCCCGCTTCCGGCGATCGGCAGCGGTCATATCACCTTCGGCTGCTTCAACAAGCTGGCCAAGATGAATGACGGCGTGGTGCGGGTCTGGTCGCAGGTGCTGCATGCGCTGCCCGCGGCAAAATTGATGCTGAAAGCCAAGGAACTCGGCGATGCCGGGCAGCGTGCAGCGGTGCTGCAACGCTATGCCAGGCACGGCATCACGCCGGGGCGGCTGATCCTCGAAGGCGTCTCGCCGCGGGCCGAATACCTGGCGGCCTATGGCCAGGTGGATATCGCGCTGGATCCCTTCCCTTATCCAGGGGGGACCACGACGGTCGAGGGTCTCTGGATGGGCGTGCCGGCGCTGACGCTGAAGGGCGACCGTTTCATCGGCCATCAGGGCGAGACCATCTTGCATAACGCCGGGCTGGACGACTGGATCGCGCGGGATGAAGACGACTATGTCGCCAAGGCGGTGGCGTTCGCCGGCGATTTTGCCGCGCTGGCTGAGTTGCGTGGCCGCCTGCGTGAGCAACTGCTGGCCTCGCCGGTATGCGACGCGCCCCGCTTCGCCCGCCATTTCGAGACCGCCCTGCGCGGCATGTGGACACACTGGTGCGCCCAGCGGGGTTGCGCCGGACAAATGGAGAAATCGGATGACTGAGATTCAAGGGCAAGCGGCTTCAACGGTTTCACAGGCGCAGGCAGAGACGCTTTGGCGACAGGCGCTCGCCCGGCACGAGGCTGGAAACCTGCACGAGGCGGCGCTGGCTTACCGCAATTTCCTGGCGATCTGGCCGGATCATGTCGGCGCGCTGTGCAACCTGGGCATGCTGAATTGCCAGATGGGTGCTGCCGACGCGGCGCTGCCTTTCCTGCAGGAAGCGACCCGGGTGGCGCCCGAGATTGCCGAAACGCATGCCAATCTCGGCCAGGCTCTGAAGCAACTCGGGCGTCCGCAGGCCGCGCTGGAAAGCTACCGGCAAGCGGCCAACCTGCAGGCGAACAACCCCTGGTGCCATTTCAACTTGGCGGTGGTTTTGCATCAGGTGGGGCAACGCGATGAGGCCCTGGCGAGTTACCGCGAGGCGATACGGCTGGCGCCGAATTTACCCAGTGCCCACAACAACCTCGGCAAGTTGCAGTGGGAATTGGGTCAGACCGAAGCAGCTATCGACTCCTATCGCACTGCCCAGAAGTTGTCGCCTGGCTATTTCGAGGCTCATTTCAACCTCGGCAAGGCGCTGTCGGCCATGGGCAAGACGGAAGCGGCAGCGTCGGTATTGAGCACGGCAACGGCAATGCGGCCCGATGACAGCCGGGCTTACAACGATCTGGGTGTGGAATTGCTCAAACTTGGCCGGCCCTCGGCAGCCGTGACCGCGTTCGAACGGTTGATCGAGCAGAAACCGGACAGCTGGGAGGCGCTTTGCAATCTGGGTAGCGCTCTGGGACGGATAGACGAGCAGGAGAAGGCGATTGCCTGTTTCGAGCGTGCGCTGCAATTGCGCCCGGATTCGTCCGAAGTCCTTTGCAATCTGGGCGTAGCGCTGAAAAGCCAGGGCCGTTACGACGAGGCGGTGGCGCGCTTGCAACGGGCGGTGGAGTTGAGCCATGAGTTCAAGGATGCACAGAATAATCTGGGTTTGGTGTTGAAGGATGTGGGACTGCCGGAGGCTGCACTGGCCTGCTTCCAGCAGGTCTTGGCGCTAGAGCCGGAGCACCATGAAGCGCACAGCAATCTGCTGTTCACCTTGAATCTGCTGCCCGATCGTGCGCCGGCTGACATGCTGGAACAGGCGCGTGCCTTCGGCGACAAGGTTGCGGCAAGCGCGACACCGTCTCGAACATGGCAGACGTCGCCATTGCCGGACAAGCGGCTGCGGGTAGGGCTGGTATCGGGAGACCTGCGCAACCACCCGGTGGGCTTTTTCCTCGAAGGCATCCTGTCCGCGCTCGATGTTGGGCAAATCGAACTGGTTGCCTACGCCAGCCATCACCCGGTAGATGACCTGACCGACCGGCTAAAGCCGCGCTTTTCCCAATGGCGAATGGTGGCGGGCATGAGCGACGAGTTTCTGGCCCGACTGATTCACGAAGATGGCATCGATATCCTGATCGATCTGTCCGGGCATACCGGCTTCAACCGCCTGCCGATGTTCGCCTGGAAACCCGCGCCGGTGCAGGTGTCCTGGCTCGGCTACTTCGCCACCACCGGCGTGCCGGGCATGGATTACCTGCTGGCCGATCCGCAGGTGGCACCGGCGGATGAGGCTGCGCATTTCAGCGAGACGGTCTGGCGGCTGCCGGAAATCTATTACTGCTTCACGCCACCCGAGGTGCCGCTCCAGGTTGCCCCTGCGCCGGCGACACGGAATGGCCATATCACCTTCGGCTGCTTCAACAAGCTGGCCAAGATGAATGACGGCGTGGTGCGGGTCTGGTCGCAGGTGCTGCATGCGCTGCCCGCGGCAAAATTGATGCTGAAAGCCAAGGAACTCGGCGATGCCGGGCAGCGTGCAGCGGTGCTGCAACGCTATGCCAGGCACGGCATCACGCCGGGGCGGCTGATCCTCGAAGGCGTCTCGCCGCGGGCCGAATACCTGGCGGCCTATGGCCAGGTGGATATCGCGCTGGATCCCTTCCCTTATCCAGGGGGGACCACGACGGTCGAGGGTCTCTGGATGGGGGTGCCGGCAGTGACGCTGAAGGGCGACCGTTTCATCGGGCACCAGGGCGAGACCATCTTGCACAACGCCGGGCTGGACGACTGGATCGCCCGGGATGAAGACGACTACGTCGCCAGGGCGGTGGCGTTCGCCGACGATTTTGCCGTGCTGGCTGAGTTGCGTGGCCGCCTGCGCGAGCAACTGCTGGCCTCGCCGGTATGCGACGCGCCCCGCTTCGCGCGCCATTTCGAGGCGGCGCTGAGGGGGATGTGGCGGCGGTGGTGCGATTCCACCGGGTCGAGTTGAGGATAGGCGGCTACGCCGCGAGGAAGATCGTCGGCATGGGGATGCCGACCTACGGGGCTACGGCGCATGTAGGAGCGCCTTCCAAGGCGCGATTTTCAGTAGCCGTAGGTCGGCAATCCTTTGCCGACGATCTTCCTCCGGCATGAGCCGTTCGGCTCATGCCACCTTAACCGGCCTGTAACAGCGTCGACCCAGAATGCTCGACTTCGTTTCACAGCCGAGTTATTCCAATGACGCGTTTCCTGCTTTCCCTGCTGATCCTGCTGTCGGCTTCACCCGCGATGGCCTGGTGGAACGGCGATTGGAGCGCGCGCAAGGCCATCGTGCTCAATACCGCGGCCGATGGCGCCGATCTGAAGGAAGGCTTGTCCAATGTGCCGGTGCTGATGCGGTTGCATACCGGCAATTTCGATTTCGTGTCGGTCAGGGAGGATGGCGCGGATCTGCGATTTATCGCGGAAGACGACAAGACGCCGCTCAAATTTCACATCGAGAAGTTCGATCCGGTGACGGAAGTGGCGATGGTCTGGGTGCAGGTGCCCAAGCTGCAGCCGGGCAACAAGACGCAGACCATCTGGTTGTATTCCGGCAATGCTGAAGTCGCCGCCGCCAGCGATGTGAAGGGGACTTACGACGTCAATCAGATCGGCGTCTGGCACTTTAGCGAGGCCAGTGGCGCGCCGCAGGACGCGACCGGTTACGCCAACTACGCGGCTGAATTCACCGGTGCGCGCATTCCCGGCGCCGCTATCGGCAGCGGTCTCGGCTTCGACGGGGAGGCAACCCTGAACATTCCGGCAACGCCGGCCTTGAAGATCGGTTCGGCGACGGGTTTTACGTTCTCGGTTTGGGTCCACTCCACCGATGCCAAGCAGAATGCGGTGTTGTTCAGCCGCGTCGAAGGGGAAAAATTCATCGTCGTGTCTTTGCGTGACGGCAAGCTGATTTCTTCGGTCAACGACGGCAGCGTCAATCTGAGCAGCGTGCCGCCGGTCGATCTGCCCACGTCGGGCTGGTTCCATGTCGCGCTGACGATTGGCGACGAGGTTTCCCTGTTCGTCAACGGCCAGAAGGTGGCGGGTTCCGAAGGACGTTGTCCGGATATGAATGGGCCGATCATGCTGGGACGCGGTTTCCACGGCGAGATGGATGAGTTGAATATGGCCAATGTGGCGCGTGGCGCCGACTGGATCAAGGCGGCAGCGCTCGGTCAGGGGCCTGATGCCAAGCTGACCGTGTACGGCGAGGATGAGAGCGAAGCGGGCGGCGGCGAGGCGTCCTACTTCGGCGTGATTCTGCAGAACGTGACGCTGGACGGCTGGGTGGTCATCGTGATTCTGATGATCATGCTGGCGATCAGTACGCTGGTGATGACCACCAAGGCGATGGTGATCGGCAAGACCGACAAGGCCAACAAGCAGTTCATCGAGGCGTTTCGCAGCCTCGACAGCGCGCACACCGCCGCGCTCGACCGGGCCGAGGACAGCGAAGACGCCGATCTGAAGGACGCCGGCCTGGCTTCGATCATGTTCGGCCATCACGACCATCATCAGAACGCCAGCCTGTATCGCATCTATCACGCCGGCATCAACGAGGTGAAGAAGCGGGTCGGCGAACGCAGCGACGTGCTGCTGTCGCCGCAGGCGCTCAACGCGATCCGCGCGACGCTGGACGGCACGCTGGTGCGTGAGAACCAGAAGCTCAACAGCCTGATGGTGCTGCTCACCATCGCCATTTCCGGCGGGCCGTTCCTCGGCCTGTTGGGCACGGTGGTCGGCGTGATGATCACCTTCGCCGCGATTGCGGCCACCGGCGACGTCAACGTCGCGGCCATCGCGCCCGGCATCGCGGCGGCGCTGGTTGCCACCGCCGCCGGCGTCGGCGTCGCGATCCCCTCGCTGTTCGGTTACAACTATCTGGGTTCGCGCATCAAGTCGATCAGCGCCGACATGCATGTGTTCGTCGACGAATACATCGCCAAGATCGCGGAGACCTACTCGCGATGAAGGCGGTGCTGGCGTCAGGTTTCTTCCCCCTTTGCAAAAGGGGGACCCAGGGGGATTTCACGGCGGCGGGCGTTGCGGATGTCGTCAAATCCTCCCTAGCCCCCCTTTTTCAAAGGGGGGGATCGATGGCGGTTCAGGGAGGGGCCAGCCATGTCTGAACTGCGCGAAGACAACGAACCGTTCGACGATATCAACATCACGCCGATGCTGGATCTGGCTTATGTGCTGCTGGTCATCTTCATCATCATGACCACCGCCACGGTGCAGGGCATCGAGGTCAATCTGCCCAAGGCCAGCGCGGCGCCGAGCCTGGCCAAGCCGAAGACCAAGGCGGTCACCATCGACGCCAACGGCCAGGTCTATCTGGATACCTATCCGGTCAGCATGAGTGAGCTGGAAAGTCGGCTGCGCGGCTTCAAGGCGATCACGCCGGACCTGCCGGTGGTGATCAAGGGCGATTCGAAAATCGCCTACGAAAAGGTCATCGAAGTGATGGACTTGTGCGGCCGGCTGGACATCACCCAACTCGGCCTGGTCACGCAGAAGCTGGTGAAGTAGCCATGTCGGGCCACAAGAAGTCCCTGCGCAGCCGCTTGCCGGTCATCGCCGGCCTGTCGTTCTTGCTGTTGTTCACGGCTGGCGTGATCTGGCTGGTGAAGGGCTTCATCGAGAATGCCGAGCCGCCGGAGAAGGTCCGCGTGCAGAAGATTTCCCTGGTCAAGCCGCCGCCGCCGAAGCCGGAGGAAAAACTGCCCGAGCCGGAGAAGATTGAGCAGCCGAAGCCGGAAGAGGTGCAGATGGAGACGCCGCCGACGCCGGATCAGCCGCAGGACGCTGGTCCGCCGCCCGGCGAGCAGCTCGGTCTCGACGCCGATGGCGGCGCCGGTAGCGACGGCTTCGGCCTGGCGGCGCGCAAGGGCGGCCGCGATATCACCACGCTGGGCGGCGGCGGCGACCGTATGGCCTGGTTTTCCAAACGCATTTCACGCCAGCTGGAAGACGAGCTGAAGCGCGCCAAGGCCTTGCAGGGCAAGGACTACCAGATCGTCGCGCAACTCTGGTTCGACGTCGCCGGCGGCGTCACCCGCATACGCATGGAAAAGGGCAGTGGCAATGCCGAACTGGACGAAGCCCTGCGCCGCGAAATGTTGAGTGTGACACTGCGCGATCCCTTGCCGGAAGACATGCCGCAACCGGTGAAGTTGCGCGTGGTGTCGCGGTGAGCGATGTCGCCATTGAATTTGTAGGTCGGCAATCCTTTGCCGACGCTTTTCTTGAAATGAAAACGACGATATGACCCAAACCTATATCAAACCCCTGATTCTGGCTTTGGCCATCGTTGCCGCCTCATCCGCCCATGCCGGCGAGCGGGAACAGCTCGAAGCGCTGCGCGAGACCACCCAGGCCATCCTCGATGCCCTGGTGGAGAAGGGCATCCTGACCGACGAAGCGGCCAAGGCGTTGGTCAAGCAGGCTGAAAGCAAAGGCCAGGGCAATGCCGATGCCGCCGCCAAGGCGGAAGCGGCCGCCGGCGTGGTGCGGGTGCCCTACATCCCGGAAGTGGTGAAGCGGGAAATCCGCGAACAGATCCGCCAGGAAGTCGTGGCGCAGGCCAAGACCGAGCGCTGGGGCGACGTCAACGCGGTGCCGGAATGGGTGGATCGGCTGAAGTGGGAAGGCGATTTCCGCTTGCGGCAGCAGAACGATCTGTACGCCGACGGCAATGCCGCGCCGGCATTCTTTCAGGCCGCCGGGATGACGCTGGCCAATACCAGCGCATCCCGCCAGCGTTTGCGGGTGCGCGCGCGGCTCGGACTCTCGGCCAAGGTGACGGATAACGTATCGGCCGGCTTCCGGCTCGCCACGGGCAACACCTCAGACCCCGTCTCCACCAACCAGACATTGGGCACCACCGCCAACAAATATTCCCTGGTGCTGGACCGCGCCTTTGTCAAGGCCAAGCCTTGGGACTGGCTGGAGGCTTCCGGCGGCCGTATTCCCAACCCCTTTTTCAGCACCGATCTGGTGTGGGACGACGACGTCAATTTCGAGGGCGTAGCGGCTACGTTCAAACCTTGGCCGAACCACTCCCTGGCTGCCAAACCCTTCTTCACGCTGGGCGTCTTCCCGCTGCAGGAAGTGGAGGCCTCGACCACCAATCGGGCCAATGACAAATGGCTTTATGCCGCCCAGGCCGGCTTGGACTGGCGCAGCGGCGCATACAGCCGCTGGCGCTTCGGAATCGGCGTTTACGACTATCGCCAGGTCGCCGGCGTGCTCAATACCGCGCCCACCGTCAACGGCTATTACGACAGCACCGCGCCGCAATTTCGCCAGAAGGGCAACTCGCTCTACGTGATCGATACCGACTCGAACAACAACGGCACGCAGGACGATCCGGTCTGGGGCCTGGCTTCCGACTACCGTTTGGTGAATTTCACTGCCATGGCCGATCTGTCCTTTTTCGACCCCGTGCACGTGATTCTGAGTGCCGATGTAGTCAAGAACATCGGCTACGACAAGGGCGAGATGGTCACCCGCATGGGCGCGGGTTACGAAGCGAAAACCCTGGGCTGGCATGCCAAGGTCACCGTCGGCCATCCCAGTATTACGCTGCCCGGCGACTGGCAAGTGTTCCTGGGCTACCGCCATCTGGAACGCGACGCGGCGCTGGATGCCTTCGTGGATTCGGATTTCCGCTTGGGCGGCACCGATGCCAAAGGCTATTACCTGGGCGCGCTGTACGGCCTCGACCGCAATAGCTGGCTCTCCGCCAAGTGGATGTCGGCCGACGAAATCGACGGTCTGCCGTTTGGCGTCGACGTATTTCAGGTTGACCTGAATGCCAAGTTCTAAGCGTTCGATGAGTAGGTCGGCAATACCCGCAAGGGGTACGCCGGATTCGTACGCGCCAAGGCGCTACGACTCCGCTGTCCATTGCCGACGCAGGGTTGTGGAAGTCGGCTACGTCCTCCTGTTCGTGCTGACCGCCCCGGCCCATGCCTTCGATTCCGAGCGCGACACCTGGTTGCTGCCCGAAGCGAAAGTGAAAGCACGCCAAAAACCAGACCCGCTCGAATTCTCCCGCATCAAGGCGACCGGCAACGACGCCGAGCCGGAATACGCCACGGCCGAGCAGCTTGCGTTGATTCAGGCCGCCGAACTGGGCGACCGGGCGCAGCTTGAAAAGCTGCTGCAACAGGGTGTCAACCCGAATGGCCTGAGCGGGCCGCGCGGCAATAACGCGCTGGTGTACGCGGTCGCGCGCGGCGATGTGGAGATCAGCCGTCTCCTGCTCGATGCCGGGGCCGATCCCGATCTCAAGGGTGGCGGCTATACCCCGCTCGGACTCGCCGCATTGCGCGGCCATGCCCGCATCGCCGTGCTGTTGCTGCAGGCCGGCGCCGACCCGGACCGCAAGAGCGGCGACGGCAACACGCCGCTGACCGCCGCCGCCGGCATGAATCGGCTGGAGGTCATCCAGGCGCTGCTGGCGGCGCATCCCGACTACACGCTGTTCAACGGTGAAGGTCGTACCGCGCTGAGCGTGGCGGCGTTCGAAGGCTTCCTGGAGGCGGTTCGCCTCATGCTGGAGATGGGCGTCGACGTCAACGTGCAGGATCGGAACAAGGCCAATGCGCTCGACGCGACGAGTTTCAACGACAACAAGCGGATCCAGAAACTGCTGGTCGAGCATGGCGTGAGCACCCTGTGAAACCGTCTATCGCCAGAGGAAATACGATGCACCATCGAGCACGACTTGTGGTTTTACTGGTGCTGGGATCGCTGGTTTGCGGTTCCGCCTTCGCCGCGCCCGACAAAAAAGTGAGCCGGGAAAAGGAGGCCTTGCGCCGCGCCCAGATGCAGTTGCAGCAGGTACAAGGCCAGATCGCCACGCTGGAACAGGAAAAGGCCGCGCTCGGCGGCGAACGCGATCAGGCCCGCAAGGAAGCCAAGGCGGCGCGGGCCAAGCTGCGCAAGCTCGACCAGAGTTTGAGCGAGGCGAAGGCGAGCGGCGAACAGCTGGCGAAAGACCTGGCAGCGGTCAAACAGGATCTGGCCGCTACGCAGACCCGTCTGAGCGACACAGAAACCAGACTGGCCGAGACCGCGAAAAATCTCAACCAGACCCAGCAGATCCTGGCGCGCAGCGAAGCCGACAAGCGCCAGCTGGAAGGCGTCAAGCTGCGCCAGGAGCGGGAAATCGCCAGTTGCGAAGGCAAGAACCTGCAGCTGTACCAGACCGGCCGCGAGTTGATGACCCGCTTCGAGCGGAAAACCTGCGGCGAAATCCTTGCGCAGAAAGAGCCCTTCACCGGCCTCAAACGGGTGGAAGTCGAGAACCTGCTGGAGGAATACCGCGACAAGCTGGACGAGCAGAAACTGATCAAGCCGCCGGGTGGGTAATTGAGCGGCTTCGCTTCATCGTCCTGACACATGCCCTAAATAAAATTCCAGGCTTAGCGCTTGTGATTCGGCATTCGGCCCCTGCAGCGACTGTCCGAGAAGTGACTCCTTTACGCAGGGTTCGGTCATGGACTGTAGCCAGCCGGCGCCGACGAAAAATTGCGAGACAAAATGACGCAGGATCCCCTCTTAACCGCCCCCGAGGCCCGTCAGGACGAAGCCTCGTTTCTGCTGAATCTTGTGCGGCTGGTGATCCGGCGCAGGTGGCTGGTTTTTTCCCTGCCGCTTGCTGCTGCTTTGCTGTCCGGGCTGGGTGCCTACCTATTGCTGCCGGACATGTATACCGCCAGCGCCCGCATCCTGCCGCCCAGCCCGATGGGTTCATCGTCGATGGCAATGATGACGCTGCCGGGTGGGGCGAGTTCCTCTGCCTTGAACATGATGGGTATGCGCAATCCAAGTGAAACTTACGTTGCCATCCTCAGAAGCCGCACGGTGGCTGATGCGCTGATCGCCAAGTTCAACCTGGGCGCCTGGTATGGCCAGGAATATCCAACCAAGGTACGTCGTGTGCTGGCCAAGATGTCCGGCATCACTTACTCGCGTGACGGGGTCATCACTATCGAGGTCAGCGACGTGGTTCCCATGCACGCGATGCAGCTTGCCAACGCCTATGTCGAAGAGCTCGATCAGATAAATCGGTCGATGCAGTTCAACGAGGCAAAGCAACGTCGGCTGTTCTACGAAGCGCAACTCGGCCAGATTCGCGGCAAGCTTGCCGAGGTCGAAGGGCGCGCTCGCCAGGCCATGCAACAAGGCGGTCTGATCAATGTCTCGGCGCAAGCGCAGGCGCTGGTCGCAACGACAGCACATCTGCGCGGCCAGATCAGTGCCGCCGAGGTTCGCATTGCCGCGATGCGGGGCTATGCCACTGCCACCAATCCGGCGCTTCTGCAGGCGCAACGTGAACTCGGCGCGCTGCGGCAGGAGTTGGCTAGAAGCGAAGGCGGCCAGGCCGGTAACACCGGGAACAGCGCTGCCACCAATGACAACCTGCGCTTGCTGCGTGAGGTGAAATACAACGAAACCCTCTACGAATTGCTTGCCAAGCAATTCGAGATGGCCAAGCTGGATGAGGCTAAAGATCCCGGTGTCGTTCAGATACTCGACCGGCCAGTGCATCCAGATTTGCCTTCCGGGCCAAACCGAATCGCAATCATCCTGATCGTGACGCTGGTTGCGGCTAGTTTTGGCCTGTTGCTGGCTTATCTGCTCGATGCTATCGCCCGGGTCAAACGACAAATAAAACCCGAGCAGGCTTGACCGATTGGCGTGACGAAAAATGCGCAACGCCAGTCTCTCCAGCCTGCTTGATCAGCCCGTGCGCGCAGCCTTGCCGGCACCCGCATGGTCTGTCTGGCTGCCGACTCTGGCCGGGCTCGCGTTGGTTTATGTGCCGATCTGGTGGGGCTTGGCACATACCACCTGGCAGGAAGAGGAACAGAGCCATGGGCCGATCGTTCTGCTGGTGGCGGGTTTTCTCGCCTGGCAGCAACGCCACGACCTCGCCGCTGTGCCCAGCCGACCGCAGCCGCTAACTGGTTGGGCGTTATTCGGTCTGGGCCTGGTGTTGTACGTGGTTGGCCACTTGCATCAAGTGGTCATCTTCGAGGTGGCTTCGCAGATTCCGGTCCTTCTGGGCATTCTGTTGCTTGCCAAGGGCGCTGGCAGCTTGCGCATGTTGTGGTTCCCGGTTTTGTTCCTGGTCTTCATGATTCCGCTGCCCGGATTTCTGGTCAGCGACGCGACCAGTTCACTGAAAGAGTCGGTCTCTGCCATCGTCGATGCCAGTCTCTATCAGTTGGGTTATCCGGTGGCGCGCAGCGGCGTCACCTTGACCATCGGTCACTATCAGTTGCTGGTTGCCGATACCTGTTCCGGGCTCAACTCCATCATCGCGCTGGCGGCGGTCGGGCTGCTCTATGTCCGCCTGATGTGGCGTCCGGCCTGGCTGGGCAACGCACTGCTGATGGCGTCCATTCTGCCTATCGCTTATGCGGCAAACGTGCTGCGCGTCATTTTTCTTGCCTTGCTGACTTATCACGTCGGGGATACCGCTGCCCAGGGTGCGCTGCACAGTGCTGCGGGTGTCGTGATGTTTCTGTCTGCGGTGTTGTTGCTGGGCGCCTTCGATGCGCTGCTGATGCTGCTGATTGCGCCGAAAAGCAAGCCGCTCGCCCTGCCGGTGTCTGCCGCCAACGCGCCGCTGTTGTCCGCCGCGACGACATCCTTCGCGCGACTGCAAGCTGTCGGCCTGGTATTGCTGGGTGTGGGCGGCTTGGCGTTGATTCAGTTCGCGCCGTCGCCAAGGCACGCCGCGCCGATCGGCTTGCCGGCCATGATTCCGCAACGCTTCGGCGACTGGCAGTGGGATCGAAGCGTTCCCGCCGCCACCTATGCGCCCAAAATTCAGGCGTTGATGGACGTGAGCGACAACGAAATCCTGTCGCGCACCTACGTCAATACCGCCGGACAGCGCCTGATGTTGGTGCTGACGTCCGGCAAGAGCGACCAGTTGCATAACCCGGAAGTCTGTTATCCGGGGCAGGGCATCGCGCTGCATAGCCAGGCAGATGCGGTCATCGATGCGGGTTACCGCAGTCTGCCGGTCAAACACTTGCTGACTTACCGCGGCAAGTTGTCGGAACCGGTGACTTACTGGGTGATGGTGGGCGATCAGGTGTCTCGCTTCGGCGCAACCTGGCGTCTGCGCCAACTGAAGGACACCCTCTTCGGCCAGGTTCAGACGGGGATTGTGTTCCGGGTTTCCAACGTGGCGATGGAGCCGAACACGGCCTACGGCGTCCACGCCGAATTCATCCGTGCGCTGGCGGCCAGCGTCTCGCACACGAATCGGGACCGCCTATTCGGTGCAGCCGTGTCTGGGGGAAATTGATGCCTGCGCATACCCGGATGCTTCCCCAGTTCGTTGCCGAGCGGCACGCCGCCTACTTGTTTGCGCTGGCGTTCCTGGGGGCGTGCGGTTTGTTTTGGTGGTTGCCGAGTTTGATCAATCGCTATGTCCTGGACGGTTTTGATCTTGTTGCGAATCCCATCCTTGCACTGAGCGTGGTTGCCGCAGTCGTTTTTCTGGTCGGATTCTTCCTGTTGGCCCCACGCAAACCCGCACAGCCCGCAGCGGCCGGGTGGGAGCTGGATGGCTGCGCCGATTGGGGCTATGCCTTTGCCTTGGCGCTGGCATTGCCCGCCCTGGTGCTGGCGGTTCATTTTCTGCTGCAGCGTGTTCAGGTCGAATATGGATCGGGCGAGGGCATTCCCTTTGTGCATCAGACCGTGCTCTACACGCACATGTTTTTCTGTTTGCTGTATCTGGGGGCGAAGCGGGATGCGTTCGACGATCGTGGGCGTCTGCTGCTGGTTATCGTGCTGCTGCTGTTGCCACGGCTGATCGTTTCGCTCAGTTGGGGCCGCTTTTTCGTTGCCCAGGCGATCGTTCCGGTGGTGTTGCTGGCGTTGAGTCGGGGCTGGCTGCGGTTGAATCCGCTGCTGATTTTCAACCTGCTTCTCGTCGTTGCTCTGGTGATTTTTTTGCCTGCAGTCCTGCGCGGGGATCAGATATTCGGCGATCAGGAACTCGTCCAGTTCTTTGCCCATGGCAGTACGTTGCGCCTGTTTCAGAACAATCTGGATTTCGATCTGACCGGGCGTTGTGCGCCCATCCTGGTGTCGCTCACCGCCAAAATCATCCCCTGGGGCGCACTGCATGAATGCACCATCGATCTATGGGGGCAGCAGCAGCTTCCGGCGACGCTCGATCGATTGCTGGCCTATGCCGAAATCGGTTCGACGGATGCGTTGGTGGGGCCGGGTTCCAACTATCTGCTTGAGTTGTTCTTGTTCGGCGGCATCGGGGCGATCGTCTTCGGTTCGTTGTTGCTGGGCTGGGGTGCGCGCTGGTTCATTCATTGGTTGTCCGTGCCATCGATCTTCGCGGGCATCTGGGTGGAATGTCTGACCCGCACGCTGTTCGCTCCGCGCAGTAATTTTGGTTACGTGTTCGAACGTATCCCCAGCTTGCTGCTTGCCATACTGGTTGTCGCCGCGTTGGCCTACTTGACTCACCATCGGCGGTCTCCGATGTTCCGGCGCGGGCAGTCGACATGAAACGGCATGTCGATGTACTCCAGTTTCAGGTGGTCAACTGGGTCAGCGGCATCGTCTGGTTCAGCGCTTTTCTGCATCTGGCCAGTCCACAGCACTTCGCCCAGATTGCCAAAGCCGAACTGATGTTCGGTTTCTTCGGTGTCTTCATCACCAATCTTTCCTTGCGTCTGCATGGGGAATGCCGCTCGCGTTCCCTGGAACTGCGCCTGCTTGTTTTGCGCTTGAGTGCCTTGACGCTGGTGGCGGCTGCATTGGCGCTGGGAGTTGGCTCCATGGCGGGGGTATTGGCGATGGCCGGCATCGCACTGACTCCGGCACATCTGCCCTTGCTGCTGAGCCACCAAACCTGGCTGCTGGCACTGCTCCTGGCTCGACTCCCGCTGGCGTTGGCCGCGTTTGTCGGCGGGATGGAATGCATGGCCGAACTCCCGGCGGAAGTCGTGGCGGCAGTCTATTTCTGCCCTGGCATCCTCTATGGCTTGCTGGCCTATCGGCATTATTACCAGTTGCTGCCGAAAACCGGTTCCGTGGCCAGCCTGCAGGCGATCCTGACTACGCGTCGTATCGGCTTGTTGAGCCAACTCCTTGCCACCGCCGCTGCCAACCAGATTCAGGCTCAGATCGTTTCCGGCCTGGTGCTGGCACAACCCGGGCTGGCCCTGATCGAGCGCCTGCTGCGCTCCGTTCACTCCTTCGCTTTTCCGCATCTCTGGCGCGGTGGGCTGATTTCCGCTCGGGTGCGCATCGTGCTGGGGGTGTTAAGCGTGGCCGCCATCCTTGGCATCGGCGTTTTTGGATTGCCGCCGGCCAATAGCATGTACGTGCTGTTGCCGACGCTGCTCGATGCATATAGCGCTATTGCAGCAGGTTCCTTGTTACGCATCGACGTCCTGTTCATTGCAGCCGCGGGTCTCTTCTATTTCCGCTCATGAATACGCCTGAGCGAGTCCTGATCAGTGGTGGCCGCGAGGTTGGCGGCGTGGAGGCGTTCGCTGCCAGCCTGGCAGAAGGTTTCACTACCCTGGGTATCCCCGTCGAGGTCATTCCGCCGAGGCGGCTATTGCAGCGCTGGCGAGATATGCGCGATCCGCAAGTGTTGAAAATACTCAGCACCACGGGGGTCTTTGCCGCGCCACTTTGCCGCCGCGCGGTCTGTGTGGCGCATGGTTTTCCGCGTGCTGACGCACAGGGGTGGCTACGATTTGTCGCCATTCTCGCCAGCTTCCGCCTGGCCAATCTGTGCGGCGCATCGCTGGTGGCCGTTTCCGCCTATGTCGCGGCGCATCTGACTGGCCTGTTTGCCATGCGGGTCGATGCCGTGGTTCACAACGCCTTGGCAGGTGTTTTTCTGGCGCCGCAGGAGACGCCGGTGACCGACCGCCATTGGGTCAGTTTTGTCGGGCGTCTGCACCCGGTGAAAAATCTGCAACATCTTCTGCCGGCTTTACAGGCGTTGCTGGACAGTTGGCCCGACCTGAAGGTCTGCATCATCGGTGATGGCCCCATGCGGGCAGTTCTGGAAGCCCAGGTGCACGGGGATGCACGTTTCGAATTTCGCGGTCAACAAGACAACCTGGCCGTGCGCAAACAGTTGCAGAAAAGCCGGGTACTCATTTCGGGTTGCGAAACCGAGGCACTGGGCATCACTTATCTGGAAGCGTTGAGCCAGGGCTGCAACGTTGTCATGCCGGCCGCGGGCGGTGGGCTGGAAATCGCTCCGCAATGGATCGGTAGCCACATTCAGCTGATGCCTCTGACATTCGAGCGAGGGGCGATTGTCTCCAGTCTGCAACGCGCATTGCTTTCCGAAGGCCCTGCGGCCTTGCCCGATGGGTTTCGCCCGGAACAGATCGCCGCCGCCTATTTGCAATTAAGTCAGGTTTGAAGAGCCCGTCATGCCACAGGTCACCATCATTACCCCCGTACACAATGCAGCGTCCTGGATAAAGGAGACCCTTGCATGTGTCAGGGGGCAAACCTTCACTGACTGGCAGCATTGTCTGATTGACGACGGATCCAGCGATGCCTCGGCCGAACTGATTCACTCTGCCGCGCAACTCGATCCCCGCATAACCTTCCTGCGCACGCCATCCAATTCCGGACCTGCTGCAGCTCGCAATCTCGGCATCCGCCATGCACAGGGGCGCTACCTGGCCTTTCTCGATGCGGATGACTTGTGGTTGCCTGAAAAGATTGAACGTCAGTTGGCCTGGATGCGGAAGACGGGCCAGGAATTCTGCTATCACGATTACCGTCATTTATCGGTAGACGGCCAACAAGTGGGCGCGCTGGTGCATGGCCCGGAATTGCTCGATAGGAAGCGTCTGCATACGCAGCGGGGTATCGGCAGTTGCCTGACGGTCATGATCGATCGTCAGGCAATTCCGGATTTCAGGTTTCCGGAAATGGCAAAAGGCATGCCGGAGGACTTCCTTGCCTGGTTGCAGATCATCAACCAGGGGCACTTCGGCCACCGCCTGGGCGAGGATCTTGCACGCTACCGCCTGAGTCCGAACAGCCGCTCAGCCGATAAGTGGCTGGCGGCTTGGCGTATATGGAAAATCTATTCTCGGGAAGCGTCCTTGTCCTGGCCGCGAGCCCTTTTCTGGTGGGGGCAATATGCCTGGAACGCGCTGATGCTGGCCAGGCATGCACGTCCCACCATGGCCTGTTCGCGCTCGGCCCCGTATTTGCCGATCGATCAACGCCCTGCGGATCATGCTGTAGATCAGCAACCGATTCATCTGGCAGGCTCAAGCAGTGGTTACCATCACCGGAGGGGATGGTCGATGCCGGCCGGCAGCAGTCGTCCGCGCCAGTTGGTCGCTGCTGAGCCGCGCAACTTCGGCTCGATGTACGTCGAGCGCCAAGCGGGAAGGGCAGCCTCCGATGCGCCGTTGATGTCAAGCGATGAGCAGGTGGAAGCAATATCCCTGCGTGCGTGATCTCTGCGCTCATTTGGCCCAAGCTGGCCAAATGAGCAGCGCCAGCCAAGAAGGCGGTTTTATCAGTAGGTCGGCAACACCCGCAAGGGGTACGCCGGATTCGTAAGGCGCTAAAGCGCCAACGACTCCGCTGTCCTTTGCCGACAAACCTTCTCGCGGCGCGTTCCGGCGGTAATCAGTCGAGCGATTTGAACGCGGCTGCACCCAGGCCGAGTTGGTAGAGAATCTGGGTCCAGTCCTTGGCGCTGCGGAAAAAGGTGGTCCAGCCACTTTCGTAATCGGGTTTGTCGCGCACCACAACGATATCGCCCGGTTGCGACGGAAGGTCATTTGCCGTACTGAACCAGCCGCCTCCGTTGCGGACGACCGTGCTGTCTGCGCGCATGACGAAGATGCCTTCTTCATCGGCTTCCTTGCTGACCCCGACCAGGGCGAGATAGTCACCGACCGATTTCCCAGGCTGCCAGAACATGGCGCTCTCGCTGTTGACTGCACCGAATATCTGAACGTAATCGGGCCGACTTGGAATCACCAGACGGTCATTGTTTTCAAGTTTGAATTTTGGCAACTGGTTGATGCTGGGCGACTGATAGGAGAGTCCCAGCGCAATCCGGCCATTCGATTTTGCCGACCGCATGCGCTGAAGCAGGCGGTCACGGGCTTCCCTTGTTTTGCTGACCTTGCTTCTGTCCACAGAGTCCGAATTGTTGTCGGGCATGTTTGCCGCTTGCTGTGGCGAAGCCGACAGGCTCTCCTGTTCCAATTGCCTGATGAATTTATCCAGATTCGCCTGCTGTGATAGACGGACCGCCTCGCGATAAAACTCGGCTCCGTAAAGATAGGCATCCTGAGTGAGTCCCCCGGCGCGGTTCAGTAATTTGCTTAAGTCTTCCCCAGCAGAGACCTGGTAGATGCCGGGACGCTGAACTTCTCCTTCAATCCGTACCAGCACCCGGCGGCGCGAAATGGGGATGCGCACGTCGTAGGCGGAGAAAACGGTCACGCGATCGCCGTTGTTCAACCTCAGGTTGTCGGCACTTTCCGGGTCGGCCAGCGCCCTGCCCAGGTCGAACGGTACCAAGCTGGAGGTCATGTCCGTGCGGTTGATCCTTTCAACCACCGCGTAATCCCAGTTGATTTCGTCCCATGCGTTTCCGACCACATCGAGCGAGGTGCTTCGTTCAGTTTCCGTTGCGTAAATTTCCATGCTGCTGCCGGATGCCCGCGTGTTGGCTTGCGTCCAGGCGGATGCCTGTTGGGGAAACAGTCCCTTTTCCCGTTGAGTTTCTTGTTTGGCGTGTTCGAGGAGTGCGTTGTTTTGCAGCCGGATAGTCAGCTTAGAGAGCAGCGCCTCGCGGTTAGGGATCAGATCCGTGATCCGCATGCCGGGGCGAAATGGCACACGCATGGCCTGCTTGACGCTGCCGCGCAGGGTGACCGCATTGTCGAATGCAGGAACGATGGTCGCTACGGAAAGGAGATCGCCGCTGCGTAGCGTTGTTTCGAGGCCGGCAGCGTCGAGAGCGAATTCTTCAATGCTCCTGGGTTGGCTTTGGCCTGGATTGATCCGTTCCAGAAAAGCCCGGCGCGGATCGGCCATCACCGGCAGGCCACCGGCCAGAGCGATCATGTCTCCAACACGATCATCTCCGCCCAGAATCTCGAAAATGGCCGGCGTGGGTATTTCACCGGCCAAAGCCATATATCCAGCTACAGGCGGGATGACGATGACGTCGCCATCGAGCAGCTTGATATCGCCGCGTTTATCGCCACGAGACAGAAACGCATAAAAATCCATCTCAGCGATCTGTTTGCCGCCTCGCTTGACCTGGATGTGTCGTAACGACCCGTTTTCGTTTGGGCCGCCAGCCTCGAACAATGCCGAGACCAGGGTCGATAGACCCGACACCACGTAGCTTCCAGGCTTGCGGGCCTGCCCGACAAGATAGACGGTAATGCCGCGCACCGGGCCCAGCGATACGCTGAGACTGAACGCACGGAAGTTCTTTCCAACGGCGGCTCGAATGACGCTTTCCACGTTGTCGGCCCGGACACCGTTCAGCGCGATGGTGCCGAGCTGGGGGATGACGATCAGTCCATTTCGATCGACCACGGCGCGATGCTCGATGTCGATCGAACCCCACGCTCTGACAATCACCTCATCGCCGGGGCCGAGTATGTAATCGGCGGGAACCGGCACCAGCCCGCCTGGCGAGAACCCCTTGCCGCTGGTGAATAGATTGAAGCCATGGAGCGGCAACAACTGGCCCGTGGTTTGCAGGACAAAGTGTTGGAACTGGTTAGGCGGCAGCGGCCCATAGGTGGGTTGATCGGCAGCCGGCGAAGCGGTGCCGATCCGGTCAGAAGCCAACGTGTTTTCGATTGATTTGGCGAACGGGCCACTCCGTTCGCTGGACAGCGCACGTGTCACACGTAATGCCGGGTAGTTGGCCGGGGTGGTTGCTATCGTCTGGACCTGCTCATGCACATCGGTTGACGATTCGTTTTGCACAACCTGCGCAACCGAGCCGCCGGCGTGAAGCATCAGGATAAAAAGCAGAACAGCGCGAATCGGTCTTGCCACCGGATACTCCTGAAAGCGATAGCTAAAACCGAGCATTGTGAATACCCACTATTTCAGGCGCGTGACTCTGGAGATGCCGTGATCTATTTGAGCTGGTGGGGAGTTCGAGCGGGATAAAGTAGAAGCCAGCCTTCGCCGGTCCCTTCGTTCAGCGTTTGATCAACCCTTCCAGTGCGATGCCGTTCACCGACACCGGCGTGCGCGCCAGCATGGCTTCCAGGTAGGCCTGTTCGATTTCGGCGGCTTTGCGCAGGCGCAGGTTGCGCGCCAGGCTGTCGCGGACTTTTTCGAACGGTTGCAATTCAGCTTCCTTGCGTTCGACCAGTTTGAGGATGTGCCAACCTTCCGCGCCGGCAGCCGCTGCGGCGATGTCGCCTTTGCTCAATCCTTGCAGCGCTTGCCGGAATGCCGGCGCCAGGTCGGTTTCGGCCAGCCAGCCCATGTCGCCACCCTTGCCGGCGCTGGCGGCATGCTGCGAGGATTTGCGTGCCAGGGCGGCGAAGTCGGCGCCTTTGCGACGGGCTGCCTTGACGATTTCGTCGGCAAGCTTGCGCGCTTTCTCGTCTGTGCCGGCGACATAGATCTGGCTGATCCGGTATTGCCGGGGCGTCATCAACGCGTCCTTGTTGGCATCGTAGGCCTGTTTCAGCAGTTCGGCCGAGGGGTAGTCGGCGGGCGGTTGCGCGATGCCGTTCATGTAGCTGGCGACCAGCGCCTGATCCGCCGCTTGCAGCATGCGTGCGGCAATCTCGGGCTTCTTGTCGAAGGACTGGCGGCGCGCTTCGGCGGCGATACCGCGGCGAATGATTTCGGTGCGCAGACGTTTTTCCAGCGCCGGGGCGGAACGCGCATCGGCCGGATTGGCCTGGGAGATGGCACGTACGTCGGCCTCGCTGAGCGAGACGGCGCCCATGCGGGCGACGATGTCCGGGTCGGCGGCAGCGGCGGCTTGCGTGCCCAGTGCCAGTAATACGAGATAGAGATAGGGGCTGTGCATGGTCGATCCTGGAGTGATGCGCCGCCCCATGCTATTGCGATTGCGTGAAGTTTCCGTGACTGCGGGGCTCGCTTGCTGGCCGAATTGTGCTGTCGACACACCCAATCGGCGCGCCGGCGGGCAGTCAATCTTTGGTAACGAAACCGTAACTTGCCTGGCCTATCTTCGGCGCAACCCTTCCCATTTGCGCCCGATACATGAATTTCCCCGACTTGCGTCCGCAGTTGAACCACATCCTTGCGCACAACAAAGTTGTCACATTGCTGCAACCCATACTGGATATGGCCGAGGGCCGCATCGCGGGATACGAGGCGTTGACCCGCGGGCCGTCCGATAGCCCGCTGCATTCGCCGGAAGCCTTGTTCAGGGTCGGCGCGTATTACGGCAGGCTGCTTGATCTCGATCTGGCGTGTTCCAACATGGCGTTTGCCACTTTCGCCCGGCTCAAACTGTCGGGGCGCCTGTTCGTCAACCTGACGCCGGGCAGTCTGCTCGCCGAGGTTTTTTCGCCCGCGGCCATTCTGGAGCGGTTGGCTCAGGTCGGTCTGAATCGGCAGCAACTGGTGTTCGAGATCACCGAGAGTTCGCCCGATTTCGATTACGGCGAACTCAAACATGCCGTGGAATTGCTCCGCGCCGCCGGCCTGGAAGTGGCGATGGATGATCTCGGCGAGGGTTTTTCCAGCCTGCGCCTGTGGTCCGAGTTGAAGCCGGCCTTCGTCAAGATCGACAAACATTTCATCTCCGGCATCCATCAGGATCCGCACAAGCTGCAGTTCGTCCGCTCGATCCAGCAATTGGCGGAAAACGCCAATGCCCGGGTCATCGCCGAGGGCGTGGAAATGCAATCCGAACAGGCCATCATCCGGGATCTGGGTATCCGTTACGCGCAGGGTTATCTGATCGGCCGGCCGTCGCCGACGCCGGCCCGGATGCCGCCGCCGGAGGTGCTGCAGCATCTGGCCTCGGGCCGGGTCAGCGTTTTTCCCACCGCTTCAGGTACCGGCGGGATCCGGGTCTGTGCCGAGCGCTTGGTCATTACTGCGCCCAGCGTCGATGCGCATACGCCGAGCCATGTGGTGCTGGATCTGATGCTGAGCCAACCCGAACTGCATGCCGTGGCGGTGCTGCACGAAGACAAGCCGGTCGGCATCATCCATCGACCGGCTTTGCTCGACCGCTTTCTCGGCATGTTCGGCCGCGAGATCTACGGCAAGAAGCCGTGTCGCGAAATCATGGATGCGGACCCACTGGTGGTGGATAAGGCCACGCAGATGCAGGACTTGTCCGAACTGGTGGTGCGCAAGGGCAAGGAGACCTTTACCCAGGGCTTCATCATCACCAGCGATGGCGGCTATATGGGGCTGGGTTCCGGCTTCGACCTGATGCGCGAGGTCAGCCAGATGCAGATCGTCGCGGCGCGCTATGCCAACCCGCTGACCGGACTGGCCGGCAACGTGCCGATCCAGGAACACCTGGAACGCTTGCTGACCAGCAAGCAATCCTTCGTCGCGGCCTATTTCGACCTGAATCAGTTCAAACCCTTCAACGACGTCTACGGTTTTCGTCGCGGTGACGACATCATTCGCCTGTTGTCCCGACTGATGACCGAGGAATGCAATCCCGAACTGGATTTCGTCGGCCATATCGGGGGCGACGATTTTGTCGTGCTATTCCAGAGTCTGGACTGGCGGGCGCGTTGCGAGTGCATTCTGGCGCGCTTCGATGAGGCGCGCTTAGGCCTGTTCAATGCCGAGCATGTCGCTGCCGGCGGCTATCGCAGCGAGGATAGGCGCGGCAACATGGAGTTTCATCCGCTCGTCTCCCTGTCCATCGGCGCCGTCGAAATCGATCCCGCCCAATATCGCCAATACCAGGAAGTCGCCAGCGCGACGGCCGAAGCCAAACGCATGGCGAAACGGGTGGATGGCAGTTGTTTGTTCGTCGATCAGCGCAAGCAACCGTTTGCGCGGCGCGGCGTTTAGCGGGCGCCGGGGGAAGCAGCGTTCCCCCCTTTGAAAAAGGGGGGTAGGGGGGATTTCTGAGACAACCACTTAGGCCGCCGTCGTCAAATCCCCCTCAATCCCCCTTTTTCAAAGGGGGAAGCCACAGCGCCGACAAACTTGCCGACGCGGGGCCGCTTCTGCCTAGCTCATATCGAGCGCATGCCTTACCCGCGTACTGAATTCGTGCGGCGATTGCGAGATGATTTCCTCCGGGATGGCGAACTTGCGGGTCAGGCGGGCGAGATTTTCGAAACCGTAGGAGACGATGAACGGATGCATGCCGGAGCCCTGCGCGGCAGCATAGTCCTTGTGCTCGTCGCCGCAGGCGTAGGCGCGCGCCGGGTTGATGCCGAGGTGCGCGCGCACGGCTTTGAAGTACGGCGTTTTTTCGTCGCGCAGCGGAATGTGATGGAGAAAATCCAGGCGGTCGATGTCCAGGTCGTGCCGCGCGAACAGGCGCGCCAGCGTGATTTTCGGTTCCTGCGTGACATTGCGGGTGACCATGCCGATGCGAATGTCGGATACCGCGAACAGATCCCGGATCAGTTCGGCCACGCCCGGGTACAGGCGCGCTTCTTCCCGGTAAACCTCGGTCAGCGTGGCGATCAGCCCCTTGCGACCCTGCTTGCCGAAGTGCTTGGTCAGATTGCGCGGAAACTCCTTCAGCCCGCCCAGGTACTTGAACAGGTTGCGCCGCTTCTGAAAGCGTTCGAGGTCGCCCAGATCCATACCGTGCCGCGCGAACGCCGTGCCGATCGCGGCGAAGGCATCGATTGCGGTGCCGTCGGCGTCGAACACGATCAGGCGGTCGCGGCTGGCGTACATGCAATGAGCGGCTTGACGCCGACAAACAGGTAGTAGGGCGCGCGCAGGCCGGGCAGGTAGGGTACGGCGGCACGGCGTTGGCGGACGTACGGCTCGCAGCACAACGTGCGCAGTTCGGCCAGGTGCTGTTGCGAGAGATGCACGCCGTCATGCGCGAACCAGGTTTGCCAGAGGCGGTTGGCAATGCGGTTGGCATCAACGGGCAGGTGGAAATCGACCACGCCGAGGCGGCCGCCCGGCGCCAGCATGGACCAGGCATTGTTCAGCACTGCGCGCCAGTCCGGCATCATGGTCAGCGCGTAGGAGAGGAAGACGCGATCCACCGGCTGCGCCGGTTGCCAGGTGGTGGCGTCGGCTTCGATCACGGCGACGTTGGCCAGCCCGCGCGTGCGTTGCCGCGCCACCGCCAGCAGCGCCGGGCAGAGATCGACCAGCTGCACGCTGGCCAGCGTGTCCAGCGGCCTGACTTGGGCCAGCGTGGCGAGATTGCCGCCGGTGCCGCAACCCAGCTCGACCACGCGCGCGCCGGGCGAAATGTCCAGCGCCGCGATCAGGTCGCCGCGGCCGTGCAACAGACGCGCGCGGAAGGCGTCGTAACGCGCCGCCTGCGGTGCGTAGAAGCCTTCCAGGCGTTGCGCATGGCTGCCGCCACGCGGTTGGCCGCGCAGCAGGCGCCAGAGGATGCGGGCGTCGGCGGCGAGCTCAGCCGGGGACATTGGCGATCTTGAAACCGGCGTAGGTATGCACGCGGTCGTCGGCATGCAATCGCGTCGCCAGCGCATGGTCGAAATTCAGCGCCTGGTCGAGCCGCTCGCGTTGATGCCCGACCCGGACCCAGTTCAGGAAGGCCGGATCGGCATGCGCGCTACGCAGCAGAATGCGCGCGCCGCTGCGGGCACGGCCGAGGATGGCGTTCCATTCCTCGACCAGCGCCGCCGGGTGGTAGCTGCTCATCCAGTCCATGTGGTCGAGCAGGACGAAGCGGGAAATCGGCTTGTTGGTGTCGTGCAGGAATTCGGTGACCGTGCAGGTATGCGTGCGGATGCGGTCGACCAGGCCGTCTTTCAGCGCATGGAAGTTGTCCGGTTTCAGATATTCCGGGCAGCACGCCGGCGTGTAGCGGCCGTTCACGTAGACCCGCCAGAAGTAGTTGTCGACTACCGACAGTTGCCGGAAGACGTACTCGATGGCCTCGCGAACGAAGCCGGCGACGCCATCCGGATGTTGCGCCTGGACCAGACGCCGTTGCGGATGCGGCACGCCGAGCAGGCTCATGGTGAGCTGGCGGCCGAGCACCCACTTCATCGCCGGCGTCCACATCGTCGGCGCGATGCGTTCGTCGTAAATCCGGCGCTGGCTGACCAGATCGTTGGCCGCGAACAGATCCTGCACGTCGCCGGCAAGTTTCGGCCGCATCCGGAAATACGCCCGGAAGCCGCGTGCCACCAGGCCGGCGAGGCCATGGTAATAGAAGCTGCCGAGCGGGCTGGTGAACCAGACGCCATGCTTGTCCCACCAGGCGCGGGCAAATTCGGACAGCTCGCCGCGCAGGCTGGAGCGGTACAACTCGGCGAAACGCGGGTGATAGCCGGTGCCGAAGATCGCGAAGAAATCCTCGTAGTCGAGCCGTCGGATCGCGGCGATCTTCAGCTCCAGCAAGGCGTTCTGGCGCGGGTTGGCATCCACCGCGTGAATCCGCGCGGGCGCGTCCAGC
Source organism: Hydrogenophilaceae bacterium (assembly GCA_031426815.1). GTDB lineage: Bacteria > Pseudomonadota > Gammaproteobacteria > Burkholderiales > Thiobacillaceae > PFJX01. The sequence continues at coordinate 33,604 of JASJPG010000070.1, read as the reverse complement.
GCGTAATCGAGCGCGTTGCAGCCGGCGCTGGAAATGACCATCACGCTGTCGTCCGGCCCCAGGTTCAGCGCTTGCCGGTCCACCGCCGGATCCTCCCAGCAGGTGTTGTAGACCAGCGAGCGGGCATACAGCGCGTTGAACACGTTCTGATCGAGCCGGTCGCGGAGGGTCAACGTGGTAGGGGTATGCAGGTGCGGTTCGTTCATGAATGACGGATTGGTGAGTGGGCGATTGCAAGATTAATGCGTGCGGATGACGGGGATATTTCTATGGGTTGCGCGAATGAATTCGCACGCCTAGCCGGCGAAAAAAACGGCCCGAAGGCCGTTGTCAAAGATAGGAGACTGCTATTTGCTTTTTTCTAGAGGCTGTTACCCCATGAACTCGATCAGCCTTCGATCGGGTTGCGGGAGAGGGATTTGCTTTTGCTGCGCAGGCGCAGGCTGACCAGGCCCAGACCCAGCATCAGCATGGCCCAGGATTCGGGTTCGGGTACCGGGGCGTAGATCGCCGTGCCGGCGCCCGATAAGCCCATTGCCGTGTCGTAGGCGATGAATGCATCGCTGCTGTCGACGCTGCCGGGCACGAAGCTGAACTGCGGTTCGCCGCTGGATACGGAATAGGACAAGCCAAGAAAGGCGCCATCGTTGTAGCCGACTTCCACCGCCGTATCCGCATCGGCTTGCGTGTAGGTGTTGCCCAGCAAGTTCAGCGACAAACTGCTGACGTTGAGCCATTCGGCGCCGCTTCCGGTCAGGCCGGCATCGTCGAAGCTGAAGCTGCCGGAGTAGGTTTCGTCCACGTAAAAGCCGGAATCCAGCGTGCCGCTGAAAGTGTAGCTCTGCATGGCGGCCTGGACCGGAGACAGCCCGGCGAAGAGCAGGCCGAGGCAAGCGGCGAGCAGTGATTTTTTGATCGTCATGATGGGTTTCCTTTGCATTGAGAAATTTGTCCGATGCGGCGCCGGCTGCTTACATGTTTAGATCGCGCGCCGGGGCGAATTGCGCTGCGGTCAATCCTTTCAGCATCGCCAGGGGGCGATACGCGGCGCCGCCGGTGTTGCCGTTGGCGTCGATCTGCAGGCTGATGCCGCCGATGACATCGATCACGCGGACATAGCCGTCGGCCACCGGATTGCAGCCGACGCCGCAGCCCAGGCTGGCCAGCAGGGCTTTGATCTGGATGCGGTCGGCGTAAGGCGTGAAGTCGGTGATGACGTCGCCGGCATCGCGCAGGCTGGTGTAGACGAACAGATCGCCGCCGGCGCCGCCGCTGAGGGTGTCCGCGCCGATGCCGCCGCTGATCGTGTCGTCGCCCGCCGTGCCGACGATGATGTTGCGGCCGGCGGTGCCGGTCAGAGTCTGGCCGGCTACGGCCACGCCGACAGCGGCGTCGACCAGACGGCCGTGCAGGTCGAAGGCGTTTTCTTCGCCGTACAGGTTCAGCGTGATTTCGTCGCCGTCGGCGGAATTCAAACGCTGCAGGCCGCCATGCGCCTTCGGCGTGCCGATCAGATCGGCCAGCGCTTGCTGGTAAGTGATGGTGAACGGGTCGTTCTCGAACACCACGCCGTTGGCCGCGAAGGGGTAACCGTCGCCGCCGTTGGCGGTGAAGTCGATGGTGGCAAACGAGAAGGTGCGTACCGGGTCCGCGATCAGACCGTCGTTGACCAGCACGCTGCCGTCATCCAGCACGATGCTGCGGATGCGGTCGCCGTTGCCCAGGCCGGTGCGTGCGCTACGCGTGGTGTCGTACACCACTTTCATGCCGGCAATCTGTGCGAAACGGCCTTGCGCCGAGCCGGTCGGGGTCGATGCGGCCACCGAATGCTCCATCAGATCCTTCAACTGCGTGGCGTTCATGACCGGCGCGCGCTTGACCAGGTTGGTGAACGGCAGGACGTTGAAGGTATCGCCGACCGACACATTGCCGGCAACGGCGATGTTGGTGCGGATGCCGCCGCCGTTCTGAATGGCAACGTCGGCATGGCCGGCCAGTCGCATGGCGTCGGCGACCAGATTGCCAAGGCCGGTTTCCGCATTGCGGACGCCTTCGCTGTACTGGCACGGGGCCGGGCTGCAGGCGACGTGGGTGGGGCCGTTGAGCTTGGTGGCAGTGGTGCCGATGATCTGCACATTCAGCGCATTGATGTAGGCCGATATCGGCACGATCACGCTGGCGTTTAGCGTGCTGTCGCCGCTGACTTTGTCCGCATCGGCGGCGGCGCCGCTGACCCGGATCATGCGGGTGCCGTCGAGGCTGGTTACGGCGCCGGTGGTGTCGTCGATGGTCAGATTGACCTCGCCGACATAGCGGTTGCCGAAGTGGCCGGTGACGACCGGAACCTGTTTGCCGGCGGCGTCGGTGGCATAGACCGGATGCGTGGTGTAGGTGGGCGCGACGCCGCCGTTGATCAGCAAGTCGTCGGGATCGCTCATCAGTTCGTGGCCGCCACCGGAAATCACCAGATCGACACCGGTGAGCGCCGGCACCAGCACATTGCGTTCGTTGTTGGCGTTCTGCAGATGGCTCATCACGATCACCGTGGTGACGCCGCGGTTGTTGCGCAGGTCGTCGATTTCGGCCTGAACCAGCGGCAACATGTCCTGCAGGTTCTGCTGGTCGGAGTTGGTCGCGCTCCAGTTTTTCATGATGCCGGCCGGCGGCGAGGAGATGAACGGCAGCAGCGGCGTGGTCGCGCCGACGATGCCGATCTTCTTGCCGCCGCGGGTGGTGACGATCTTGGAACGGGCGACCTTGCCGGTGGTTTCGAGCGTGGCCAGTTCGGCGGTCGCGCCGAAGTTCAGGTTGACCGACAGGTAAGTGCTGCCGGAGACCTCGGCGAAACGGGCGGCGATGGGGCCGGTGTTGTCCAGGTCGAATTCGTGATTGCCGAAGGTGGTGGCATCGAAGCCGATCTGGCGTGAGGCGATTGCATCGTAGAAATCCTGGCCGCCGTCGGGATGCGCGCCGGCGAGGTTGGCGAAGCTGGCGGTCAGGCGCGGACCCGGCAGAAAGGAATCGCCCGCGTTCAGCGTGATGACCGTCTTGCCGGCACCGATGGCGGCGGTTTTCGCGTTGGCGATGACGCTGGCCAGACGGTCGACGCCGCCGTAGAAGGAGATCGCCTGTCCGGCGTTGTCGCGCAAGTTGCCCTGCGCGGAGAGCAGCCAGGATTCCTGGTCGCCGATGTGCAAGACGGTGAGTCCTTCCGCCTGGGCCGCACCGGCCAACATGAACAAAGAGGCGAAAGCGAGCGCAAGGGGCGTGCGGGTGAAGGACATGCGGAACTCCGTTGGTTTTGAAATTCTGTGGCGTGAATGCTGGCAGCCAGACATGACAAAAAAGAGTCTGCCGTCTGCCTGCGTTGGACAGAATCTTCCGGCTTGTCGATGACAAATGAAGGTAGCCCGAGGCTCCGCGAAATGAGCCGTTCGGCTTATTGCGTCGCTTGAGATCGACTTCAGCTTGTCATCGGGATTTCACACGGATTGGGGATGATGGGCGCCTGCTCGACGAAAGGAGAAAATCATGTCCATCAAGTGGGAAACCGAATTACGCGAACCGATCGAAGACGACGAATCGTCGGATGCTTTTATCCCCGACGAGGGCGAAGACGATTTTTTCGGCTATAGCGAGTGCGCATCCGACCCCTGTCTGGGCGATTGGATGAGCTTCGCCTTTTGATGGCGGGCACCACCAGCGCATCGAATAGCGGCAAGAAGCTTCTGGCCAGAACAGCGCGTTCCGCCTGGGCCGCCGGTTTGTGCCTGGTCATTGCGCTCGCAGCGGAGCAGGCCTGGGCCGAACAGCGCCTGGTGGCGAAGCCGGAACCGCATACGCGCCTGGATGGCGTCGACCTGGTGCTCAACGGCGCCGGTCTGCGCAATTTCCTGTTTCTCGATGTCTACGTGATGGCGTTGTATCTGCCGCAGCGCATGACCGACGCCAACGCCGTGCTCAGGCATGATTTGCCGCGGCGGGTACGGATCAGCCTGCTGCGCGAATTTTCCGCCGAGCGCGACCTGGAGTTCCTGATGAACGGCCTGGAAGCGAACAACACGCCGACCGAACTGGCGGCCATCCAGGTCCAGCTCGAACATTTCCTGCGCCTGCTGCGCGCCATGGGCACGATCGCCAAGGGCAGCGTCGTGCAACTCGATTACCTGCCCAATGTCGGCACCCGCGTCTGGTTGAATCAGCGCCTCCTCGGCACGGTTGCAGGCGCCGCGTTCAATCGCGCCATCCTCAAGATCTGGCTCGGCGACGAGCCGACCCAGGCGGATCTGAAAAGAGCGCTGCTCGGCGAGGAACGGGAAGCGATTTGAGGGTGTCGCCTGGGGTGAAAATGGTCGCCGGCGAGTGAGTTTAGAACCCGTTGGGCGGAAATCCCTTACCGCCGGGCCAACCTCTGATTGTCTTTGGTTCGCCGCCGCGCCATGAACCCCACCAGTCCCAGACCGGCCAGCAGCATGGCCCAGCTTTCGGGTTCCGGCACCGGAGCCAGGAACAGTCCGTCGCCGTTCCGGGCGACCCGGTAACCGGCCAGGCCACTGCCGAATTCGTAGCCGACACTGTCCAGCCCGATGATGCCGCCTGCTGCGCTGAGAAAGCTCAGGCCGTCGAGGTTGCCGGGCAGGGCGCTGTCGAGCAGCACGAAATGCAGGGTGGCGCCGGTCAGGTCGGCGATGCCGCCGACCTGGATGAAGTCGTGGTTGTCCGCCGCGGCGATCTCCACCAGGATTTCGCCCGGAGCGATGAAGTCGCCGGCCACTTCCAGCACGCCGGGCGAGTTGCCGGCGCTGAACAAGGCGCCCGCCGCGATGTTCAGGTCGCCGCCGATCCGGCCTTTGGCCTCGAACCAGGCGCCGTCCAGCACTTCGACATCGCCGGCGAAGCTGCCGTTGGCCACCATGCCGCCCTGTTCTATTCGCGTCGCGCCGGTGTAGCCGTGCTCTCCGGCGAGGACCAGCACGCCGTCGCCCAGTTTGGTGACGCCGCCGGGGCCGTCGATGCGGCCATTCAGGCGGATGTCGAAGCCATTGCTGTCGAAGCGGGCGCCCGCTTCGCCGAGGGCGACGTGGCGATTCAGACTGAGGTTGTCCAGCGCCACCAGGGTGCCGCCGGCGATGAGCAAACCGCTCTGTTGGCCGCCCAGATTGCTGTCACGGCCGATTCGCAGAGTATTGCTGAAGGCGGTGCCGCCGGTGTGGCTGTTGTCGCCGGTCAGGGTCAGTGCGCCGGGGCCGTAGCTCATCAACGTGCCCGTGCCGCTCACCCGGCCGGCGTAAGTGCCGTCGGCCACCTGGTAGAAGGCCAGGCCGGCGCGGGTCTCGATGTCGCCGCGCAGGCTGTCGTGGTTGCCGATCAGCACGCCTTTTTCCACCAGGGTGCCGCCGGTATAGGTGTTGTTGCCGCGCAGCCAGAGGGTCGATTCGTCGGTCTTGACCAGCATGCCGGAGCCGCTGATGTCGCCCGAGTAGGCGCTGATGCTGTCGTGCTTGCCGTAGTCGAACAGTTCCAGGCGGCCGTTGTTGATCACCCGGTCGCTCAGGCTCTGCGCGCGGGCGCGCAGGGTGCCTGAGACGATGCGGGTAGCGCCGGTGTAAGTGTTGGCGCCGGTAAGGGTCTGCACGCCGATGCCGTCCAGGATCAGGCCGCCCTGGCCGGCGATGACGCCGTTGAAGGTGCCCCAGCCGCCGGACAGGATGAGGTTGTTGTCGCCCAGCAGGATTTTGGCGCTGTCATAGCCGGTGATGGAGCGCAGCTTTCGGTCGCCGTCCGCGCCGCTTAGATCCAGCACGCCATAGTCGATGCCGACGTGCGTGGCCGGGTTCAATGCGCCCGCGCCGATCAGGGCCAGAGCGCCCTCGGCGATATTGATATTGCCGGAGAAACTGGCGGCGGCGGTCAGGAACAGGGTGCCGGCGCCTTTCTTGGTCAGGACCGAACCATTGCCCTCCAGGCCAGTGGCGAGGCTGAGATCATGGCCGTTGCTGTCCAGATTACCGCCAAAGCCTTCCAGACGGATGACGCGCGCGGTGCTCATGTCCGCCAGCAGGATCAGGCTGCCGCTGTTGGACAGAATCACCGCGCCGTTGCTGGCGCCCAGGCTGGCATCGCCGGCCACGGCCAGCTTGCCGCCGACGATCAGGGTGTCGCCCGCGTAATCGTTGGTGCCGGTCAGGCTGAGCGTGGCGCTGCCGGTCACGACCAGGCATCCGGGTCCGCTGATGCGGCCGGAAAAGCTGTTGTCGGTCAGGTTCTGCAAGGATAACTGGGGACCGCCGAAGCGAACCTGGCCCGCGCCTTGCAGATCGGTGAGATAGAGGCTGTCGTCGATTGTCGAGGCATCCAGTGTTGCGTCCGCCGCCACGTTGACGGATGCGCCCGCCAGCCGGCCCGAACCGCTGAGGCGAAGTGTGCCTTGCAGGATATCGGTGCGCCCCTGGTAGGTCTGGCTTCGAGTCAGACTGAGTGTGCCGGCTCCGGTCTTTTCCAGGCCGCCGGCGCCGGAGATCACATGGCCATAAACGCCGTCGGCCAGTTGTTCGAAGCTGACCAAGCCGCCGTTGACGATATCGGTATCCAGGCTGGTCGCATCACCCTTCAGTACGCCGGCGATGACCTCGGGCGCGGCGTGCCAGATGTTGGCGCCAGTCAGCCAGAGGGTGCCTTCACCTTCTTTCCACAATTTCTGGTGGCTGGTGACCACCCCGGTGATCTTCAGGTCATGGCCGTCGGTATCGATCCAGCCGGGACCGCCGGGGGTGATCTGATTCGGCGCCATGGCGGCGGGTTGAGCGATGAGTAAAAGCCCGCTGGGGTCCGGCTCGATCGGCGTGGGTAGCTGTAAATTGATGTATGTGGGTGACTGGTAAACAAAATGGGCGGCACCGTTGAGGTCAAACGATTCCCAGCTCTGGATGTCACTGGGTACATGGTCTGCCGGGTAGCCTGAGTCGCCGACGATGAAATCTCGTCCGGTAGCGAAGCTGCCACTGAGGCGCAGGCGGCTGAAGGACAGCGTGACCGGCGCGCCGGGGGCGCCCAGGTCGGCATCGCTCCCGGCGGTGATCAGGCTGGGAGACGGCCCGGCCGAGACGTACGTTAAGGAGCCGAATGATCCAGGGGCGATTCCAATGGAAACGAATCCCGATGAACCGCAATACCAGCACGGCCCCGGCGACACGATGAGCGGCAACTCTGCGATCGGGGGGCGTAGCCCGGCCAGTGCCGCGGCCAGCTTTTCCGGCGTCGCCGGGCCAAGGTAGGCCGCGGCCACCGCCGGGTTGTTCAGGCTGCCATCAAAAGAAGAGAGAGCAGGAGCGGGAAGGATCGGACTGCCAAAGGAGATCGGAGCGGCAACGCTGATCAGGGTCAGACTGCCAACGGAAGGGATGAAGTCGGCGACCGGTAGTTCGCTCACGAGGCTGTCTGCCCAGGCGGATGCCGTGATCGGCGACAGCAGCGACGCCAAGGCGAGTGCCAGTATGCGCAGCTTGAGGTGGGACGGATGTTCTGGGCGGATGGTGAGCGGCATGATCGGATTCCCTGTTGATTTGTTGTTGGTTGGCGGTTCGTCGGCAAGTTATCGATCGCGCCGGGCCTGCCAGCCCACCAGGCCCAGGCCGGCCAGCAAGAGCGTCCAGGTTTCCGGTTCGGGGACGGCGGGAGTCAGAGTCAGAATCTGAGGGGGGAGAAGGGCGATTGCGCCCTCGCGCAAGCTGAGTCCGGCAGTGAATTGTGGCTTGGATGCAATCGCACTCGACGCGTCGCAGTAGCCAGAGACGCACAGGGTGGCTTGTGCCTCGGTACGCACGCCGTCTGGCGAGGGCAGCGAGGCAGGGCTGGTCAGGGTGATATTGCCGGCGATGATGCCACCATCCAGCATTAAGCGCTCGCCCGCCTCCAGCCTGAGGCTCCAGCCCGGCCCATACAGATTGCCCGCGATGCGGATGTCGTGCTCCGCGCGCAGGTTCATTTCCATCGGTTCGCCGACAAAGGTGAGCGTCACCCCCACCGGAATGAAAATGTTGTCGAACTCATAAACGCCGGCGGCGAGTTGCATGGACTCCAACGGATGCAAGTCGATAGCGTGGGCGGAATGAGCCAGGGCCAGGGCAAGAAGCCCCGCCGGCAGGAGTTTGTAGTTCATGGCGATATCCCTTTTGTTATTTGGCTGCTTTCAGCCAGTCGATCTAACAACCCGACCCACTATGACGGGAGTTGATTAAGGTTCGGTGACCGATAGCAATGGTTCTGTTAGTCCGAACGGCTCATGTCCGCTGCTGGTGGTGGCTCGGTAACAAGTGGCGAATCCCCGCGAGGAGGGACGTCGGCAAGGGATTGCCGACCTACGAAAAAAATGGCCGCCCACGGGCGGCCATTTAGCTTACGGCGAGCTCGCTCAGGCGGTTTTGCGGCGACGCACCATGAAACCGACCAAGCCCAGGCCGGCCAGCATCATGGCGTAGGTCTCGGGTTCCGGCACCGGAGCGGTGTAACCGGCCAGATCGGCGCTGGAGGCCTTGTAGGCATGCAGGACCCCGGGCAGGAGCTTGTAATTCGCGTCCAGGCTGGCGGGGGTGACGCCGTCGCCGGTCAGGAAACAGCCGCTGGTGGTTCCCATCGGGCACTGGATGGACGACGCATAGGGATTGGCATCGTTGAAGTTGAAATAGACGTCGAACTGCGTGCCGGTTCCGTTCTGGGTCACGCTGTAGTCGTTGTCGGTGCCGGCCAACAGCAGAAAGCTGCCATCGTTGAGCTGCGGGCCGATGGCGAGGCCTTCCCACTTCTCGGGAGATTTGCCGGTGCTTTCGCTGTCGCCATCGCCATCCAGGTCGATGGTGTTGCTGTCCAGATCGAGGAACTGGGCCGACTTGGTGACCTTGGTGTACACCGCGCCGGCGGCATCCAGATCGATGTTGGAGATGTCGGTCGCGCCGGTGATGTCGATCTTGTAGACCTCCTTGTCGGCGGTGGCGAAGTCTGCGCCGACGCCGATGCCGCGGTTGTTGCGTTCCAGCACCATGAATTCGTGGTCGTTGATCGCCACCAGGGAAGAGATGCCCTGGCCCTGGCCGGAGCGCTTCATCGGGTAGGCGTACTGCGCGACGGCGTTGCCGCTGGTCATGTCGAACTTGACGATGCGGTTTACCGAACCGCTGCCGCCGCCTTCGTCGAGCATGGCGCTTTGCAGCATGGCGAAGGCGTACTTGCCGTCCGGGCTGACCGCCAGGCCTTCGTAGCCGCGGTTGCTGCGTTTGCCGGCAGTGTTGCCGGCGTCGCTGGCGTAGTTGGCGACGTTGGCGCCGTCGCGCGGGATGACGTTGGCCGGGTTGTTGAAGCTGCGGACGAAGACCCCGTTGCGGTCGAATTCGTACAACGCGGGGCCGTATTCGTCGGAGACCAGGAGGTTGCCGTTCATCGGGTTGACGACGAATCCTTCCGGGTCGAGGGCGTTGCCGAGTGCGTTCGCGGGATTCGGCGCGAGGCCGTTCATGGCGCTGCCGGCACGGCTGAACTTGACGGTCTGGACGATCTGGAAGTTGGCGATGGCGCCGGTGTTCCTATCCACGTCCAGCGTGAAACGCTGCGCGCGGGTTTCGTAATTCAGCGTGCCGCCACCGGGGCCGCGGTCGGACAGGCCCCACCACTCGTTGCGATTGGTGTCGTAGTAGATATCGGAGAAAAAGCCGACGCGGCGCTCGCTGTCGCTGCCGCCGGTGAGGTCGAGGCTGCCGCCGGGAATGGCCAGGCCGTTGACGAAGGTCGGCGCGGCTTGAGCCATGCCGGAAACCAGCACACTGAGAAATAGGGCGGGGATGGGTTTGATACGCATGGCGTGCTCCTGCGGATTCGGGTGTTGATCGGGTTCGACTCGCTGCGGGTTGTCGAGCGTTGAAGGGTCTACAAGTTAAGTCGGGCCGGTGACTGTTTCATGACAGAAAATTCGCAGGAACGGAACATTGGCTTGCAAGCATCAAGCCGTTTCCCGCCGCCGCGCAACGAAACCCACCAAGCCGAGTCCGGCCAGCATCAGCGCGTAGGTCTCGGGCTCCGGCACGGCGGCGGCGACGGCGAAGCGCGAGACGATTTGCGGGTTGAGCGCCATGATCGCGGCGGGATCGGTGGTCATCTCGTCGTAGCTGTAGTCGGGGATGCCCCAGGTGGTCACGATGAGTTCGCCGGTGACCGCGTCGATCTCGAACTCGGTCCAGCCGTAGGTGTGGGTGGCGAGGGAGTAGTCGAGCTGGCCGAAGCCGGGAATCGTCGGCATCAGGTTGGTGAACGGGACGCCTGAACCTTCCAGGCCCAGCGGCGTATAGCCCAGCGGCGTCAGCTGGCTGTTGACCACCGCCTTGATGAACTGGTCTTTCGCGCTGTCGTTGGGCAGGCTGTTGTAGTAGGCGAGTTGCGGCGCGCTGAGCATGCCGAGGCTCGCCGCCAGATCGACCACGGTGGGGCCGAAGGGCTGTTCGTACGCTACCGCGCCGGTGCTGATTTCCCACGCGCCGCTCTGGGTCTGGCTGACGCCGTCGAGCGAATAGGTCAGGTCGTTGACCAGGGTGCCGTGGACGTCGGCGGTGACGAAGACGGTGTTCTGGATGCCTTCGTTCTTGATGAACGACAGCAGTTCGGTGCGTTCGCGGGCATAGCCTTCGTAACGGTCGCCGGCGGCGGCGAGGCCGAGATTCTGTGTCGGCTCGGCGATATGCAGGAATTTCCAGGTGACGCCGTCCAGTTGCGCCTGCTTGAGGTCGGCCTTCGTCCTTTCGAGCTGGGTTTGGCCAAGCAGGGTGCGGTCCAGCGTCGCCGATTCGGCGAGGAAGCGTCCCGCGTCCGCAGGCGTGCCGTTCCACGGCGCGAGTTCCGCATCGCGGAAGGAGCGCGCGTCGGTGACGATGACCAGCGCGTCGGCACCGAACTGCTGCGCGCGATAGAGATCGGGCTTGCCATCGAAGCGCGCGTCGCCGCTGCCGGTGTAGTTCGTGTCGGCGATCGGCATGTATTCGCGGAAGGCCTGCAAGCCGTCCTGATAACGCTGCGTGTCGTTGTAATAGCCGGCGCCTACCGGGGCGCCGCCAGTGAAATCGTTCACCACCTCGTGGTCGTCGATGCTGGCTAAGATGGGCGTGCTGGCGCGCGCGTCCTGCCAGGTGTTCATGCCGTAACGGCTGGATAACACTTCGTTGTGACGGTCGCGGTACTCGGTAAGCGTGCTGGCGGTGGCCTGCGCCGGGCCGGAGTAGCGCTCGGCGTAGATGGTGTCGCCGTGCTTGACGAAGAAATCGAGATTGCTCGCCGCGACATTCTTGATCGCCGGATACGGCGCCAACTCGCCGCGCCAGTCGCCGGATACGCCGAAACGCAGTCCGTTGTGTGCGCCGGCCGCAGCAGCAGTGCGGAAGCTGCCGCTGAAGCTCGCCGCGGCAGCGTCGGTCGCGCGGTAGTAATACTGTTGCCCGGCGTTGAGGCCGCTCACCATGCCCTTCACCGGTTGCATGGCATCCGTGACGGTGGCATTGAAGCTGTTGACGATGTTCGAGAACGCCGCATCGCTGGCGACTTCAAAGGCCACTTGTCCGGTCGTGTCGCTACGCGCCCACAGCCAGGCGGCGTTTTGCGACACGTCGCCGGAAGCGACGCCGTTCGGCAATGCGGCGCATACGGGCAGGGCATGCATCAGCGCCAGCAGGGCAACCAGCGGTTTCAAGGAATGTGAGGTCATGGGTTGGCTCCGTGGGAGGGGAGGAGGATGGAAATATCCAACATAGATTAGCGTCACAAAGTTGTTGTTTTATGTCGAAGACGTCAGCCGAAAATGAGCCGAACGGGCTAGCAATTCGGGGCGGCATTCCTATGCCGCCGATCCAACGTCTGCCTTTGGGTTTGACTGGCGGCGCTCCCACGCCGCGAGGGGGTTGCCGACCTACGGGGTTGCGCAAAAGAGATGGCCGCCCGTGGGCGGCCATCTTCAATTTACTGCGAGGCAGCTCAGGCGCTCTTGCGACGGCGCCCCATGAACCCGACCAGGCCCAGACCGGCCAGCATCATGGCGTAGGTCTCGGGTTCCGGCACCGGGGTCATGCTGTACAGCGTGGTGGAGCCGGCTATGCCGTCTTCCAGCACGCCTTCGTTGGCGATGGCGAGGAAATACTGGTTGCCGGAGACGTAGGCGGTGAGGCCTTCGGGCGCCAGATCGCCATCGGTGACGATCATGTCGAGGAAGGTGGCGTTCGCCGGGTTGGTGATGTCGTAAACCGCGACGGTGCTCTTGGTGGTGCGTTCCAGGCCGATGAAAGCGAGGGTGCGGCCGTTGATTTCGAGCAGGGTGACGCCTTCCGGTTCGACACCCTTGTCGTCGCTGCGGCCATCGTTGTAAATGCCGCGCGCGATGGCTTCGCTATCCAGCGTGTTGCCGCTGTCGAACACGATGTTGCCGTTTTCGTCGCGAATGCTGAAAGAGCGGCCGCCGAAAGTCACCAGGTCGGTGCCGGAGGTGGAGTCGGTGGTGGAGATATTCAACTGTTTCAGGTCAGCGGGCTCATCTGTAAAAGCGGCGACATCCTTGGCGCGCGCCTTGTCGCCGTCGTCCTCGCGGGTGTCGCCCTCGTTGGCCATGACGATGTAGGTCTGGCCGTTTTTCTCGAAGGTGGCCATGCCGTCCGGTTGGTACAGACCCTTGACGGCGACGGAACGCAGTTCGATCTTGCCATCCTTGTGGCTGGGGTCGATTTCGTTGCCGGCGGCGCTGAAATCCTTGGTGCCGAGGCCGATGACCTGGCTGAACGTATTGCTGGAGAGGTCCAGCACGCCCATTGCATTGGCTTCCTGCAGGCTGACGAACGCCTTGGTGCCGGCGGCGTTGATGGCGATGTATTCGGGCTCGAAGTCCATGCCGGTGTTGCTGCGGATGGCGCTGCCGGTTTGCGTCACGCCGGCGAAGACCGCGGTCGCGATCACGCTACGCGTGTTGACGTCGATGATGCTGACGCTGCCGGCCGGGTCGTAGGCGCCGTAGGTGGTCGGCGTCGCCTCGTTGGCCACCAGCAGTTTGCTGCCGTCGGGCGTGAAGGTCAGCATGTCGGGCAGGGCGCCGACGGTGACGGTATTGCCGTAGAAGCCGGTGGCGAGGGCGCGGGTGCCGGTATCGAAGAACTGGATGATGCCTTGATTGGTGCGCGTGCCGGATTCAATGGCAACCGCCGCCAGGCCATTCTTGATTGCCACGCTGTTGATCGCGCCGCCGAATGCCGACGTGTCGATGTGCAGCAGCAGGCTGCCGTTGCTCGCGTCGAGCACGTCGACGCCGACGACGCCGGCGACCCAGATCGAATTGCTCATCTGATCGAACGCAGCGATTTCGCCGGTGCGGCCCTGCGCCATGTCATGAACGTAAGTCCACTGCTTGTCGAACGAGAAGGAAGCCGCGGCCATTGCCGAGCCGGTGGAAAGCATGCTCACGACGAGAGCCGCAAGGGGTTTGATGCGCATGGAGTGCTCCTGGGAAAGGGGGGCGATACGTTGGGCAGCGCCGAGTGGTCACTGCTTGCTCCAACGCATGACTGAAAGATATGACCGTGGAGTTACACGGTTATGACTGGCCGGCAAGTCACTTCGATGTGAAGTTCGATGCCGGCCTGTCGTTGTGTTGCTTGTGCCGCCGACATGGACTCGCGGCCATGACCGGCGGGATTTTTCCCTCAGGCGATCAGGCAGCCTTGCGACGACGACCCATGAAGCCGACCAGACCGAGACCGGCCAGCATCATGGCGTAGGTCTCGGGCTCGGGGACGGGGGTGATTTGAACCAGAAGGTCGTTGTCGCTCGAAGGATGCTGAACGTTGACGTAAATCTTGTCGCCAATGAAATGCATACCAGTTGACTCGGCATTTGCCGTGCGCAGCGTTGCGATCACGCTCATGGATTCAGCGACGCCATCCTTGTCGGCATCCACGGTGCTCCAAATATTCTCAACGCCGCCATTCTGGTCTTCGATGATGTACATGGTGCCGTCGGGGCCGATCGCCAGGTTGTCAGCATTGCTGAAAGGGGTGCCCACAGGCAAACCTGTCGCTGAGTCGATGGTGTCGGTACCGGCAAACAAGCCGATTTCACCCGTGGTCAGATTGAGGCTGTAGACGCGGCTACGACCGTCGGCCGTGATGCCGTTGTTGTCCGAGTCCGTGGTTGCGAAGTACAGGAGCTGGTCGCCGTTGGCCAGATTCTGGATTTCGATATCTTCGGGACGGTTGAAGCTCGTGATGTTCAAGGTATCGGCAGTGACGCGGCCGTCGATGGTGCCGTCAGCCAGCACGGTGGACACGCCAGCGATGGCGGCACCATCGACGTCGGTAATAGCAACCCAGCTGGAAGCGCCCGTAATGGCCGGGCCATTGTTGCCTTCAAACTGGCCGCCCGCACCCACGTTCAGGGCAAAGGTCTGGCCAGCGGCGAAGTATTCGTCACCGTTGGTAGCGTTGGCATTGGCGGAAACATACTTGTAGACCGAGCCGCCGTTCAGCTCGTCGATGAAGTACATCGATTTGTTGGCATCGAAAGCCAGACCTTCATGAGAAACGCGCGGGACAATCGCACGCTGAATGAAGTTGCCGCCGTTGGCTGCCGCGGTGGTCGGGTTGGTTACTTCAAACAGGCGGCCTTTGGTGCTGCCGGCGCCCCAGGATTCTTCTGCGGTCAGGTAGCTGCCCCACGGGGTCCAGCGCGAGGCATCGCCGGACTTGAAGCCCTGGGTGCCGGGCGCGACGATGGTGACGGTACGGGTGTTGTAGTTGGTATCCCACAGGTCGACGCGCTGCACGCCGCCGGTGCCGGTTTCGAACGGCATGAACAGGTAGCGGTTGGCATCAACACCGGTGTGGTTGGAATCGATCATGTCCCAATTGCCCGAGTTTGAACCAGGCACAAGTGCATTTTGATTGGTACGGTTGGCGATGACTTTCTGGGTCCAGCCTGCTGCCAGGATATAGGGGGCGGTCATTTCCTCGGCGTCGCCAACTGGCAGAACCGGGGTGGTGTAAGGGACAGCGGCTTGGGCTTGGCCGGCCAGAACCAGGGCGACGGCGAGGGAAAGCTTGTTGATTTGCATGAATATGTTCCTTGTTGGCTGTGGGCAAGCGCGCACGCGCTCCCCTTGGCTGATGGGGTAAACAAACGGGCTGGGTGTCACCGGCTTGGTGCCGGCGGCGGGGAATATCGTCTGCGCGGGTTACAGCGTTATTACTTACGTAGTAGCTGCGACTAGTCCTGATGGCTCATGCCCAATGCCCCCTTGCGCCCGGGAATGCAGGCGATGTTTTCAACGCGTGATCCGGCAACGCCCGTAGGTCGGCAATCCCTTGCCGACGATGCCGGCGGGACGCCGGCGCTCCAATCCGTAGACGTCTTCAACGCGTGATCCGGCAGGCGAATGTGCTCATTGGTCGCTGTCCAAATCTTGTAACGATTCGTGGTGAGAATGAATCTGTCCGAGTTCACCGGCTTTACAACTATCCCCAGGAGATTCCATGAGCAGCGCTCTTCACCCTGACGGCAAACTGAATCCCTCCATTCAAGATGTCAATTCGTCCGGCAACGCATCCATTCTCGATCTGATCGAACAACGCAAACTCTCCCGTCGCGGCTTCCTCAAGGGCTCGCTGGGCGCTACCGCCGCAGCCGTGCTGGGCAGCAACGTGCTCGACGGCATGACCCATTACGCAGAAGCCGCGCCGGCGCCGTTGGGCGGCATCGGCTTTGCTTCCGTGCCCGCCAACGTCGTGCCGATGACCGACCGCGTCAGCGTGCCGGCCGGTTACACCGCCAAGGTGCTGGCGGCCTGGGGCGATTCGCTGAATCAGTTGCCGCACTGGGATACGGTCGGCGCGATGGATGAGGCGACGCAGTTGCGCACTTTCGGCGCGAACAACGACGGCATGCATTTCTTCCCGTTCCCCGCCACCGGCGCGGCCGGCATGGTCAATGACCGCGGCCTGCTGGTGGTCAACCACGAATATTGCGATCCGGGCCTGGTCACCAACACCACGACTTATGCCACCGACACCATCACGCCGGAAATGGTGAATGCACAGCTGGCCGCGCACGGCGTCAGCGTGGTCGAACTGCGCAAGTCGGCCGGTGCATTCCAGGTCAAGCGTCCGTCCGCGTTCAATCGTCGCATTACCGGCAAGACCGCCTGCCGGATCAGCGGTCCCGCCGCCGGCAACGCCCTGATGAAGACCGCCGCCGACACCACCGGCATGACGGTGCTGGGCACACTGAACAACTGCGCCCACGGCTACACGCCCTGGGGCACCTACCTGACCTGCGAAGAAAACTTCAACGGCTACTTCGGTGCCAAGACCGCCTTCGCGCCGACCAGCCATGAAAACCGCTACGGCCTTTCCGCCGCCGGCTTCGGCTATCGCTGGCACATGGCGGATGACCGTTTCGATCTGAACGTTGAGCGCAACGAAGCCAACCGTTTCGGCTGGGTGGTGGAAATCGATCCCTGGAATCCGAATGCGATGCCGGTCAAGCGCACCGCGCTGGGTCGCTTCAAGCACGAGAGCGCGGCCGTGGTGGTGGGTGCCGACAATAAGGTCGCCGTCTACATGGGCGACGATGAGCGCAACGAATACGTCTACAAGTTCGTCTGCGCCAATAAGTTCAACCCGAAGAATCGCGCCGTCAACCGAGACCTGCTCGATTCCGGCACGCTGTACGTGGCCAAGTTCAATGCCGACGGCAGCGGTGTCTGGTTGCCGCTGGTGTGGGGCCAGAACGGGCTGACCGCCGAGAATGGTTTTGCCGATCAGGCCGAAGTCGCGATCAAGTGCCGCCAGGCGGCGGACCGCGTCGGCGCCACGATGATGGATCGTCCGGAATGGGTGGCGGTGCACCCCACGACGCGCGAGGTCTATCTGACCCTGACCAACAACAACCGCCGCGGCGGCACGCCGGCCTCCTTCAACACGATCAATGGCAGCACGACCGCCGGCAGCGCCAAGCCGCCGGTGGACGCCGCCAACCCGCGCAAGGACAACCGTTACGGCCACATCATCCGCTGGCGCGATACCGGTGCGAATGTCGCCGTCACCACCTTCGGCTGGGACATCTTCGCGCAGGCCGGCGACAGCCTGGACGCGGACCCGCACCACCAGGGCAACATCAACGGCGACGACTACGGTGCTCCCGACGGCCTCTGGTTCGACCGCGATGGTCGTCTGTGGATTCAGACCGACCAGGCCGGCGATGCGCTGGGCGATTGGGCCAACATCGGCGGCAACGTCATGATGTGCGCCGACCCGTCCACCGGCGCGACCAAGCGCTTCCTGACCAGTCCGCCGCATGCCGAGGTGACCGGCGTGATTTCGACGCCGGACGGCAAGACGATGTTCGTCGGCATCCAGCACCCGGGCGAAGACTGGAGCGGCAGCTACACCGTCCACTCCACCTGGCCCGATAACGGCGCCAACGGCGCGACCACGTTCGCCGGCGCCGTAGTGGACAAGCCGCGCTCTTCCGTGGTGGTCATCACCAAGGACGACGGCGGCGTCATCGGCTCCTGAGCGCGTTCGATCTTTGTCATGAATACGTGGCGGCCGCGTGCCCTCACTGCGGCCGCCGTTCAACACTCACGAAAGGAAACAGCATGAATTTGAAACCCTTCCTCGCCGCCGCCGCGCTGGCCTTCGCCTTGCCGGCGCAAGCGGAACTCACCGGCAATGCCGGCGATATCGCCAATGCCGAAACGGTCAACTTCGATGCTTTCGACGGCCTGATCTCCGAAGGTCCGGAAGTTGTCGCACCCGGCGTCTCCTTCACCGGCACGCCCGACTCCATCCTTGGCGCGTTCATCGCCGATCTGGGAAACAACGGCCTGTGGGGCGCAGGCAATTCTTTCGCCGCCACCGGCGTCATCGGCACCTTGCACTTCACCTTCAGCAACGGCTTGACCAGCGGCGCCGGCGCGCTGCTCAACAGCTACAACGGCGGCGCCATGCTGATCACTGCCTACGGTGACAACAACCAGATCATCGAGTCCCACATCGTCAGCATCGATACGCTGGACGACAGCCTGAACGCGGGTGGGTTTTTCGGCATCACCCGCGCCGACGCCGACATTCGCGCCATCGCCTTCACCGGCATGGGCCTGGTCGCCGATGACCTGACTTTCACCACCCCCGTCCCGGAACCCGAGACCTACGCCATGCTGCTGGCCGGTCTCGGCCTGGTCGGCGCAATGGCGCGGCGTCGCAAGTAAGTCTGCTTAGTCTGGTTGGAATGCAATCGGCCGCCTTTTGGCGGCCGCTTGCATTGGTGCTGCCCAGCGCGCTGATCTGAAGTCGGGGCGATGGGCACGCTGCCCATCCCGCCGGGTTTCAGAACATGAAGTTGGCCGGGTTCAGCAGGCTGCCGCAGCCGAGGTTGTTGACCTTGACCAGGGCGCGTTTGACGGCGGGGCCGGCGTTGCCGTCGGGGTCGATGTTGAGGACGGCGGCGCTGCCGGCTGGCGTGCAGACGACATGGCCGCCGGTCAACGCCGTGGCGCTGGAAATGCCGAGGCTGGCGAGCAGGGCGGCGAGGTCGATGCGGTCACTGCCGGGCTGGAAGTCGGTCACGCTGTCGATGCCGTCGCGCAGGCTGGTGTAGACGAAGCTGTCGCGGCCGGGGCCGCCGGTCAGCGTGTCGGCGCCGAGGCCGCCGTTAAGGCTGTCGTCGCCGGCGCTGCCGACCAGCGTGTCGCGGCCGGCCGTGCCGTGCAGGCGTTTGACCAGGTTGAGGCCGAGCACGACCGGGTCGTGGTCGGAGGCGCGATACGGCGTGGCGGCGTACAGGTCCTGGCTTTTGAATTCGGTGTTGTAGTCGATCACCGCGGGCTCGTCGGCGTTGATATGCCAATGCGCCGTGCCGACGATCTGGTTGCTCAGGCCGGGCGTGGCGAGCGCGTGGTCGAGGTAGCCGGATTCGCCGTCGAAGACGTAGGAGTAACCCATGTTATCGAAGCGGGCGATCTGGTCGACGTAGCCGTGCTCGGTGAAGTCGAGCACCGGATCTTCCTTGCCGTAGGCGTTGAGGTCGCCGATGACCAGTACGTCGGCGTCGCCGCTGGTGTTCTGCAGCGTTGCCACGAAGTCGCGCAGGGCGCTGGCTTGCTGCACGCGCAGGGCGTTCCAGCAACCCTGGCCGTCGCCTTGATCGGCGTCGACGCCGGCAGCCGGGCAACTGCCTTTCGACTTGAAGTGGTTGACAACGACGCTGAATTTCTCGCCATTGGCGGCGGTGAAAGTCTGCGCCAGCGGCGGCCGGTTGTGGATGGCGTTGCTGTCGGCGATGGCTGCGCCGACCGGGGCGACCTTGCCCGGCTGATAGATCAGGGCGACGCGGATCGCGTCGTCGCCGCTGCCGGCGGCGGGCAGCGCGACGCTGGCATAGGTGCCGGCACCCATCGCCGCATTGAGGCCGGCGACCAGGTTTTGCACGGCTTCGTTGGCGCTGTTCTGGATTTCCATCAGGCCGACGACGGCGGCGTCGATGGCCTTGAGGGCCTGCACGATCTTGTCGCGCTGGCGGTTGAATTCCACCAGGTTATCGGCGCCGCGGCAGTTGCCCGCCGACACTGTGCCACCCAGCGCGCAGCCCTGGCCGGACAGGCCGGCGGCGGTGTCGCCGTCGGTGAAGGTGGTGAAGTAGTTCAGCACGTTGAAGCTGGCCACCCTGAGGTTGCCGCCCACGTTGGCCGGGGCGGCGGTGCGCGGGTTGTCGCGGGTGATGACCGGGGTTTCGGTCGGATGCAGCTTGTAATCGCGCAGCGAGCTGCTGACGGAGCTGTGATAGAGCACACCGGTCAGGCCGTGCACCGTGTCGCCGGCGCGCAAGGTGGCGTCGGCGCCGATGTAGGGAATGGGATTCGGGTTCTGCTCGTTGCTGCCGTCATCCAGCGTGATGCGGCGGCGGGCGTTGGCATCGGTCAGCGTCAGCGCGTCGACACTGGCGGCAGGGTAACGATTGGTCGGCTTTTCTAGACGCCCTTCGGCGGACAGCGTGATTTCGCCGTAGCGGCCCTGGAAGTAGTTCTGTGCGACGGTGAGCGGCGCGTCGATCTGCACCAGCATGCCTTCGTATTTCTCCAGATCGCCTTCCGTTGTTTCCGGGAAGACGATCAATTCCGGCGTCAGGCTGTGGCCGCTGCTCAGCAGCGTCACGCCGGTCGGGCTGGTCAGTTCGGTAAAGCCGCTGAATTCGGCGACGGTGGCGGACAGGCGCAGCAGATTGCCTGCAACTACCAAGGCCGGGATGTTGGTCGAGTAGACGAAGATGCCGTCGGAGGTGGCGGTGTTGCCGTCGCCGGCCGGGTCTTGAATGAAATAGCCGTACCCCGGGATGACTTTGCTGACCACGCCCTGGGTGGTGACCGTTTGCCCAGTCAGCGGGCTAGCGTCGCCGTCGCCCTGAATGGCGGGAATGGTGGTGATGCCGACGACGGCGATATGCACCGTGCAGGTCGCGTTCTGTGCGTCGTTGTTGGTGAAAGTCACCTGCACCGGGTAGCTGCCCGCCGCTAGGCCGGAGACGTTCAGCACCGCGCTGGCGCTGCTGCCGTCGCTGTCGGCGGCGTTGAAGCTGAGCAGATCGATGCCGGCGAGCGCGCCGCCGCTGATGGCGGCGCCATCCACGATGCTGTCCGCGTCGCTGGCGCTGAGCGTGACGCTGCCGGCCTCATTGCTGGCCAGGGACAGGTTTTCGCAATGGGTCACGATAGGCTGGTTGACCGCCGTGCCGGTGCTGCCGCTGACGGCGATGTCGTCGATGCCGACCCACTCGTCGTTGCCGACGGCATTGCTGGTGAGGATGCGGAGCTGCAGTTCGGCTTGATTGTCCGCGGCGGCGGGCAGCACGACGCTGACCGGGGTGACCTGTGTGGCCGCGCCGCCCGTGGTCGCATCGGCGACATACGCGGCGGGAACGTTGATGAAGTTGTCGCTGTTGCCGACCCGGTATTGCAGGGCGACCTGTTGGACAGCGTTGTCGGTGGAAGCATCCAGATCACGCAGCGTGTAGCTGACCAGGATGTTCTGCACACCGACCGTGTTCAGGTGCAGCAGGATGAACGGTGCATCGGCGGTACCGGAGCCGGTGAGCGCGACGACTGGATCGGCCAGATGGAATTCGGCGGCGCCGCCGGTGCTGAACGTGTTGGGCGCGGTCTGGTTGGCATTGATATCCACCACTTCCGTGCCGCTCGCCAAAATGGTCTGGGGATCGGTCCCGGTGGCCGCCGTCAGGCCGTCGCCGCGATAGCCGATGATGCCGGGAACGCCGCTCCAGTCGTCACTCGCCGAAATCGCTCCGATGTCGCTCCAGTTCTGTGCGAACGGCAGCGTCTGGTAAGTGCCGTCGGCCAACACAGGGTGGCTGCAAACGCCGCACAACAGCAAGGCGACAAACAGGGGACGGGGCGTGGTGATGGTCAGTGACATGATGGATCCTGCAATGAAAGTGGATTCTTCATGCTGATTCGCCTCTGTTACGTTCGTTGCGCCAGCAAGCGGCGGAAAACTAGTCCGTTTGGCTCATGGTCTGGTGCACGTATATGTAGGAGCGCCTTCCAAGGCGCGATTCCCCCGGTCCAGTCGCCACGGATTGATGGGCCCGCTGCGCTTGGCCCATCCTACGGGGTGATTCCGTGCTCAGGCCGCGTTGATGAGTAGGTCGGCAAGCCTTTGCCGATGATGCCGGCGGGACGCCGGCGCTCCAGGCACGGTGGTTTTGGATGATGGGCAAAGCGTAGCGTGCCCATCATCCACCGCAACTATCGGTGCACCTTAAGCTCCGCTCGGCGCCCAGGCGATGCGGTTGCGACCGCTGTGTTTGGCTTCGTAGAGGTAGGTGTCGGCGAGGCCGAACAGTTCCGTGCTGGGGGCGCCTTCCAGCGGAATCAGGGTGGCGCCGCCGAGGCTGATGGTGACCCAGGGCGCGACCGGGGAGACGGCGTGCGGGATGTGTTCCGCTTCGATGTCGGCGCGGGCGTGTTCGGACAGCGCGATCGCGCCTTCGCGGTCGACGCCGGGCAGCAGGATGACGAACTCCTCGCCGCCGTAACGGGCGACGAAATCGCCCGGTCGCCGCAGCGAGGTTTGCAGGGTGGTGGCGATGCGGCGTAGCACTTCGTCGCCGGCGGCATGGCCGTAGGTGTCGTTGAAGGCCTTGAACAGGTCGACATCGACCACGATCAGCGACAGTGCTACGCCGTCGCGCATGCAGCGGCGCCATTCCTGCTCGTACACGGCGGTAAAGCGGCGCCGGTTGGGGATGCCGGTGAGGCCGTCGAGCATGGCCAGTTGCTCAAGCAGGCGGCGCTGGTGGACGGATTGCAGGTGGTTGCGGATGCGCACCCGCACGATGGACGGGTTGAACGGTTTCGAGATGTAGTCGACGGCGCCGAGTTCGAGGCCGCGCTCCTCGTCGCCGGCCGAATCCAGCGCGGTGATGAAGATAACCGGGATATCGCGGGTCTGGTCGTCGTTCTTCAGGGCGCGGATGACCGCGTAGCCGTCCATTTCCGGCATCAGCACGTCGAGCAGAATCAGATCGGGCCGGTGTTCGCGCGCGCGTTCCAGCGCTTGCTTGCCATCCTTGGCGAGGATGATGCGGTGATCTTCCTGCAGTAGTTCGGTCAGCAGTGCGCGGTTCTGTTTCTCGTCGTCGACGATGAGCAGGGTAAAGGTCGGGGTCACGACGCATCTCCTTCCAGATTGCCACGCATTTGCATGAGCGTGGTCAGGGCGGCCTTATATTCGACGTCTTCGATCAGGTCGCGCAAGCGGTGCAGGTCGCCTTGCCAGTCGGGTCCGTTCAAACAGGATTCGAGATCGCCCAGCAGCGCTTCGGCAGCGGCATCGTCCTGTTTCAGCAGTGCTTCGATGCGCTCCATGACGGCCAGGGCGGTATCGATCTGCAGCGATCCGGTCGCGCTTTCGTTGCGCTTTTCTTGCGCCAGCGGTGCCAGCACTTTGACGATGCGGGTCAGCGCGGCGCGGAACGGGATCAGTTCGGCATGCGCCGGTTTGCCGGCGGCAAGACGGTGCTCCAGGATGCGGGCGCGCTGCGACAGTTCGCCAGCGCCGATGGTGGCGGCAGCCGATTTGACCGAGTGCGCCAGACGTCGCGCCAACTCGTAATCGTCGCTGGCGAGAGCGCTGGCGATGTCGTCCGAAGTCGCGCCGAATTCCTGGTTGAACTGCGCCAGGATGCGGCGATAGAAGGCCGGCCGCCGCATGTGGTTGCTGAGGCCGCGATCGAGATCGATGCCGTCCAGCGGTGGAATGGAAACGTCGGTATTGCTCTCGGCAACGACCTCGGGCATGCCTGCCGCGGCATAGTCGCCCGGCGGAATCCAGTGCAGCAGGGCGCGGTACAGCGTGGGCGGGTCGATCGGTTTGGTCAGGTGGTCGTTCATGCCCGCGGCGAGGCTTTCTTCGCGGTCGCCGGTCATCACGTGGGCGGTCATGGCCAGGATCGGCAGGTCGCGGTAGCGCGCATCGGCGCGGATCTCGCGGGCGGCGGCGAGGCCGTCCAGCACCGGCATCTGGATGTCCATCAGGACCAGCGCGTAATCGCCTTGCCGCACTTTGTCGACCGCCTCGCGGCCGTGCCGGGCGATGTCGACCCGGACGCCGGCCTCGCGCAGGATTTCGCGCGCCACCTCGCGGTTGAGTTCGACATCGTCGACCAGCAGTACGCGGGCGCCGCGGATCGGGCTGAAATCGAATTGCGGCGCGCGCTGTTGCTCGCGGTAGCGATGATGCGCGGCGGCCATGCTGCCGCCCAGCAGTACTTCCAGCAGGGCGTCGTGCAGCGACGATTCGCTCACCGGTTTGACCAGCAGATGCGCCAGACCGGCCTCCGCCATCTTCGGGCCGATGGATTCGTAACCGCTCGCGGTGATCATCAGGATGGCGGGGGTTTCGCCGATATCGCCGGCGGCATGAATGCGGCGGCTGGTTTCGATGCCGTCGAGGCCGGGCATCAGCCAGTCGAGCAGCACCAGGTGATACGGGTCTGCCGAGGCAGCCGCCGAGCGCAGGCGCTGCAGGCTTTCGTCGCCGCTGGCGCAGGTTTCCACGCGCATGTCGAAATAGCTCAGCATCTGCGCCAGCACGGTGCGCGCGCTGGCATTGTCGTCCACCACCAGGACGTGGCGGCCGGCAAGATGGTGCGAATGCCGGTCGACCAGCGCCGCTTGCGTGTTGATGCCGAACACGGCGCTGAAGTGGAACAGGCTACCCTGGCCGGGCGTGCTTTCGACGCCGATTTCGCCGCCCATCATTTCGGTGAGCTGCTTGCAGATCGACAGGCCCAGGCCGGTGCCGCCGAAACGGCGGGTGATGCTGTCGTCGACCTGGGTGAAGGGCTTGAATAGGTCGCGCTGGCGTTCGGGCGGGATGCCGATGCCGCTGTCGCGCACACTGAAGCGCAGGGTGATGCGGCCAGCCGCTTCCGCCTGGCGGCTGATCTTGACCAGCACTTCGCCGGTCTCGGTGAACTTGATCGCGTTGTTGATCAGGTTGACCAGTACCTGCGCCAGGCGCAGCGGGTCGCCGACCGGCCAGCGCGGCACGTCGGGCTCGATCTGGAAGAGCAGTTCGAGGCCCTTTTCCTGCGCCTTGAAGGCCACCACGCCAGCCACCTTGTGGATGACCTGGTTGAGGTCGAACGGAATCGCTTCGAGCGACAGCTTGCCGGCCTCGATGCGGGAATAGTCGAGCACGTCGTTGATGACGCCGAGCAGGGCATCGGAAGAAGCCAGCACCTTGTCCTGGTAGTCGCGTTGCTGCGCATCCAGGCGGGTTTTCATGAGCAGGCGGCCGAGCCCGACGATGGCGTTCATCGGCGTGCGTATTTCATGGCTCATGCGCGCCAGGAAATTCGATTTCGCCTGGTTGGCCTGTTGCGCTTCGGCGATGGCCTGGTTCAGCGCACGGGTGCGTTGCACGACCAGTTGTTCGAGGTTGTCGCGGTACTGCGCCAGTTCCCGATCGCGCGCCTGCACGGCGTCGATCAGCTGGTTGAGGCCGCGCGCCAGGCCGGCGATCTCGTCTTCGCCACGAATATCGGCGCGTTCGCGCAGCGTCATGTTGGCGGCCATGCGCTGCATCAGTCGGTTGAGTTGTTCCACCGGTGCCGACAGCCGGCGCACCACGCGTCGCGACAGCAACAGCGATACCGCCAGCGCAAACAGCAGGGCGGCCGCGGTTTTCTGCGCGGTACGGGAAAAGGCTTCGCGCATCGGCGCCAGCGAGGCGACCAGTTCGACGCTGGCCTGCTGCTTGCCGTCGTCGATCACGGCAGCCCAGACGGTCAGGGTTTCCGAGCCAAAAACATGGCCGCTGCCTTGGCTCGGCGGTGGCGATGGGATGTGCAACTGGCTGGGCCGCGTGAAGCGAGCGAAGGTTTTTCCGTTCGGCAACAGCAGGCGGGCGCGCAGGATGGAAGGATTGGTTTCCACCGCCGCGAGCAGCCGGTTGGCTTCGAACGGGTCGCCGAAGGCGATGGCGGCGCGGCTGTTGGTGGCGATCAGGTTGGCCTGCGCGGAAAGGGATTCGACCCACTCGGTGCGCAACAGACGTTGTTGCTGGTAAGCGACCAGCAGGAAGACCAGCACGGTCGCGAACACCAGCGAAGCCGTGCTGAGCAAAACCAGCTTGGTGCTCAGCGTGGTGGGGGGACGCAGAAAACCGATCATCCGTTTCATGGTGCGACGATTCCTGTAGCGGCGCTTCGTTGGGCACGCTGCGCTTTGATCATGGTTCGACGATCTTGGCCAGGCGCAGCAATTGCGCGTTGAACTCGATACCCTGTTTCTGCGCGGCCTTGCGGTTGATCAGGATGAGCACGCCGGAGCGGTCGCGGCGTAGCGAAAACTCGACCATGCCGCCGGCCTCGGCGAAGCCTTCGATGTCGGAGACCGTGACCAGACGGCGACCCTGCAGACGCCGAATCAGGCTATCGAGGCGGCCGGCTTCGGAGCGTCCGATGAACAGGAATTCGCATTCGCCGAGATCGACGGCCCCCTGAATCGCCCTGAATTCGACCCGGCGTCCGTCGGCCAGCAAGGTCGGCAACTTTTCGACCGCATTGCCAAGTGGCGCTTCGCCCACCGTGCAGATGCCGATCTGGGCTTGTTTGTCGCTGCCCGGTCGATAGACGAACAACGGCAGTTTGTAGAACAACACCGCTTTCAGGGCTTGTTCGCTGACGGCGGCATCCTGCCCCCTGGCGGCCGTCGCCACGCACATCGGTATGGCAAACAACAGCAACAGGCGCCGTAGCATTGTCATGTTGGCGGTCACTGGCGTAGTCAGAACCGGTATTCCAGCGAAACCATCCAGGTACGCGGTTGTTGCGGCATGTCGAAGAACGTGCGGCTGCCGGAGCCATGCGCGGCGTAGTAGCGCGTATCGAACAGGTTGTCGATATCCAGCCAGGCCGTGGCGTTGCCGTCGAACAGCTTGTGCCAGCCGATGTGGAGATTGGCGACGGTGTAGCCGGGTGTGATCAGGCGGTCCGGCGCGGTACTGCTCTTGCGGCCATTGTCGGTATCGCCGATCCAGAGCACTTGCGGGGTGATGCTGACGCGGTCGAGATAGCGCAAGGTGGCGCCCAGCTTGGCCTTGTAATCGGCTGCATAGGGAACATCCCACTCGACGCCGTTGCCTTCTTCGACGGAACCGGTCACCCAGCTGGCGCTGCCCCACAAATCGCCGGACCAGGCTGGGTTGAGCTGGAAGCGGTACTGCGCCATCAGGTCGAGGCCGGTATGCGTTTCCTCGCCGGCGTTGATCTTGGTTTCCGGGCTGACCAGCGTGGCGCCGTTCAGGCTGGTTGCACTCGAACTGCCGGTGACGATCAGGTTCTGGATGCGGCTGTGATAGGCGTTCGCCACTACGTTCAATTCGGGACGCGGCCGCCAGTCCCAGGTCAGGCTGAGCGTCTTGGCCTTTTCCGGTGCGAGGTCGAAGTTGGGCATGCGAAAACCGGTGTTGCTGGTGAACACGCCGGCGACCGAAGTAAACGAACCGAACGAACTCAGGCCTTCTTCCGGCGACGGTGCGCGGAAGGCTTCGCCGTAAAGCAGTTTGAAGTAGTGCTGCATCTGCGGATGCCAGACCGCGCCCAGCCGGGTATTCAGGCTGCCGTCGTACTCG
Organism: Hydrogenophilaceae bacterium; assembly: GCA_031426815.1. Classification (GTDB taxonomy): domain Bacteria; phylum Pseudomonadota; class Gammaproteobacteria; order Burkholderiales; family Thiobacillaceae; genus PFJX01. The sequence goes on along the minus strand of JASJPG010000070.1, from coordinate 6,386 downwards.
GAGTGCTGGTCATGCCGCACGCCGGCCATGGTGGAAAACGTTTCGCTCCATTGCGATTGCAGTTGCGTGTAGAGCGAGACATTGTCGAAATCGAGGTGATAGATCGTGATCGGTACCGGCGTGCCGCGATAAAGCAGGCCCTGCGCATCCGGCGGCAGCGAGGTGTCGTACGGGCTGGGCAGGCTGTGCGCTTCAATCGCGGAATATTTCTGAAAGCCGAGGCCGGCCAGCACGCGATGGCGCTCATCGAGCTTCCAGTTCAGGTTCTGTTCGATGGCAAAACGTTCGCCGTAGGCGTATTCGTAGCCGTCGGCAAAGCCTGTGTAGAAGTTGATGTACTTCGAATTCGGGTCAACTTCCTGCACCGAATAATCCACCACCAGTTCGCCCGACAGGGCGGGGGCCAGTTCGAAACGATATTTGCCGTACAGGGTGTCGGTCAGCGTGTCCCAGTAGGCGTTTTCGGCGTAGATCGCGGTCGCCGGCTTGTCGCCGGTGCTGGTCAGGCTGCGGAATTGATTGCGGTAATAGCCGAAGCTCAGGTTGTCGCCGGCATCCAGGCGCGCATACAGGCTGTTGCTGGCGATATCGCCGACATAGGCTTCACGGTCGGCGGCCGCGATGGTGCCCACGGCAACCTTGGGAAAATCGCCCGGGTAATACTTGTCGAGCGGTGCCCGATCGGCGCGTTGCCAGTGGCCGCCCATGCTCAAGGCCAGTTTGTCTGCGTTCTTGACGCTGGCCGTGAACGAGGCTTCGCGCTCGCCGAAGCTGCCGCCGCCGAGTGAGACCATGGCGCCCGGGGTATCGGCGGCATGATCGGTGATGATGTTGATGACGCCGGCCAGCGCATCGGCGCCGTACAACGCCGCCGCCGGACCGAACAGGATTTCCACCTGCTTCGCCGGGTAGAGCGAAAAGTTCTCCGCTACCGGAAAAGTGCCGCCGGCCGGATGGCCAAGGCGTACGCCGTCGAGCATGACCAGGATCTTGTTGCTGCCGCTATTACCCTGCACGGCGAAATTGTTGTACGCCGAAGACTTGGTGCCGCGCATGAAATCGACGCCAGGCAGGTCTTCCATCAGGTCGGCCAGATTGCGATAGCGGCGTTCCTGGATCTGCTCGCGGGTAATCACCATGATGTGCGCCGGCGTCTGGCTGCGCGGTTCCGCCTGGCGCGAGGCGGTGATCAGCGGCGTGTTGATCAGCTCTTCCAGCGACATGCTGAGCAGATGGGAAAGATCGCCGCTATCGGCCGCGCAGGCAGAGCCGCACCAGGCGAGGGCGGCCAGGCCAAGACCGAGCGGGCGAAGTCGGATCATCCTTGAAACGGCAACGGGGATTATTCCTTCACCAGCTGAGTCAATCCGCCCATGTAGGGGCGCAGCATTTCCGGGATGGTCACGCTGCCGTCCGGGTTCTGGTAGTTCTCCAGAATGGCGACCAGCGTGCGGCCGACGGCCAGACCGGAACCATTCAGCGTGTGGATCAGTTCCGGCCGACCCTTGCTGTCGCGGTAACGTGCCTGCATGCGGCGCGCCTGGAAGGCTTCGAAGTTGGAGCAGGACGAGATTTCGCGGTAGGTGTTTTGCGCCGGCAACCAGACTTCCAGATCGTAGGTTTTCGCGGCGGAAAAACCGATGTCGCCGCTGCACAGCGCGACGACGCGATAGGGCAGGTCGAGCTTCTGCAGGATCGCCTCGGCGTGGCCGGTGAGTTCTTCCAGCGCGGCGTAGGAGTCTTCCGGCCGCACGAATTGCACCATTTCCACCTTGTCGAACTGGTGCTGGCGGATCATGCCGCGCGTGTCGCGGCCGTAGGAGCCGGCTTCCGAGCGGAAGCAGGGCGTGTGCGCAACCAGTTTGATCGGCAGGTTATCGGACGGAATGATCTCGTCGCGCACGATGTTGGTGACCGGCACTTCCGCGGTGGGAATCAGGTACATGCCGTTGCTCAGCTTGAACAGGTCTTCCTCGAATTTGGGCAACTGGCCGGTGCCACGCATCGAATCGGCATTGACCAGATAGGGCACGTAGACCTCTTCGTAGCCGTGTTCCTGGGTATGCGTGTCGAGCATGAACTGGGTCAGCGCGCGGTGCAGGCGGGCAAGCGGGCCGCGCATCAGCGCGAAGCGGCTGCTGGCGATCTTCACCGCGGTGGGGAAGTCGAGCAGTTCCAGGTTCTCACCGATATCGACGTGATCGAGCGGCTGGTAGGCGAACTCGCGCGGCGTGCCGACGCGGCGCACTTCCACGTTGTCCTTCTCATCTCGGCCGATCGGGGTCGATTCGTGCGGCAGGTTGGGGATGGTCATCAGCACGCCGGACAGGTCTTCCTGAATCACGGCGAGACGGTCTTCGCCCGCTTTCAGCGCCTCGCTCAGGCCGGCGACTTCGCTCATCAACGCGCTGGCGTCTTCGCCTTTGCCCTTCGCCATGCCGATCTGCTTGGACAGCTGATTGCGTTTGGCCTGCAGTTCCTGCGTGCGGGTCTGGATTTCCTTGCGTTCGGCTTCCAACCCTTCGATGCGTGCGGTGTCGAGGCTGACGCCGCGGCTGGCCAGGCGTTGCGCCACATTGGCGAGGTCTTTGCGGAGAAGTTGGATGTCGAGCATGAGATGCGGAGTTGGATACGGGAAAGGCGGAATTCTAACCGGCGGCATGGCAGCCTGTCGGGCTTTCCCCGTGAGCGCGCCGGGGGTGATTTTGGCGCAGGGCAAGGCGCGGCGAGCGCGGTTTGGTCATTCCAAATGAGCGAGCCGCAACGCCGCCCTGCGCCAAAAGTACCCCCGGCCCGGAGGGTTGAGCGTATGAGCGGCGTCTGCGGCGTTGCGACGCTTGGCAATGGAACGACCATTGCCCGCGCGCCGCGCCTTGCATCCGTCCGCTCATTCGCTCAACGCGTCTCACGAGGAAAGCCCGACAGGCTGCCGGCAAAAACCCGTGCTTCCATTTCCAGTCTTACGCCGATAAAGGCGGCTTCGAGGTCTTCCTGTGCGGCGATGCAGGCCGGCCAGTCGGCGGCTTTGGCCTGCACTTCCGTTTCGCTGGCGAGTTCGGTCATCGTCTCGGCGCCCATGTAGGCCGCCGCACCTTTGATCTGATGCGCCTGCCGCGCGGTCTTGGCGGCGTCGCGGTTCTCCACCGCCTGCGCCAGGTCGGCCAGCAGACCTTCCGTGCTGGTCACGAACAGACGCAGCATTTCATCGATCTGACCGGCGTCGTTGCGGCAGATGCGGCGCAGTTTTTCGATGTCGAAGCTGATTTTTGGAGCTGTCGCCGTCGCTGCCTCAGGCTTCGCGCTGACGTCGCTGCGCTGCATGCGCTCCGGCAGCCAACGCAGCAACGCCTGCGCCAGGTCTTCTTCCTTGAGCGGTTTGGCCAGATAGTCGTCCATGCCGGCTTGCCGGCAGACCTCGTCGTAACCGGTCATCGCGTTGGCGGTGAGGGCAATGATCGGCAGACGCGCCCGGCCCTGCTTTTCCTCGCGTTCGCGCACTGCGCGGGTGGCGGTGAGGCCGTCCCATTCCGGCATCTGGCAATCCATCAGGACCAGATCGACGGCGGCGGTGTCGAGCAGATCGAACGCGGTTTTGCCGTCGTCCGCGACCAGCACCGAAACGCTGAGGTTTTCCAGCATGAAGCGCAGCAGTTTCTGGTTGATCGGGTTGTCTTCCGCCACCAGCACCTTGACGCCCGGGAAGCGCAGATCATCGCCGGGGCTGCGCTGGTCGGCTGTCGCTTGGCTGCCACTGTGCGCGAAGGGGAGCGGCAGGCTGAGGCGGAACGTGCTGCCTTCTCCCGGCGCGCTTTCCAGCGTCAGTTCGCCACCCATCAGTTCGGCCAGTTGCCGGCAAATGGTCAGGCCGAGTCCGGTGCCGCCGTATTTGCGGCTGACCGAGCCATCGGCCTGGGAAAAGGCCTGGAACACGCGACTCTGGGTTTCTTCATTCATGCCGATGCCGCTGTCGCGTATCGTGAACAGCAGCCGGTTCGGCTCGATGCGGCCGACGCTGAGCCCGATCTCGCCGGCAGGCGTGAACTTGATCGCGTTATCGAGCAGGTTGAGCAGAATCTGGCGCACCCGCAGCGGATCGCCGCGCACCCAGTCGGGCAGGTTTTCGTCGCGTTCCAGACGCAACGCCAGATTCTTTGCATCGGCACGCGGCACGTACAGGTTCAGCACGTCCTTGAGCAGGGCGCTGAGGTCGAAGTCGATGCTTTCCACGTTGAGGCGTCCGGCTTCGATCTTGGAGAAATCGAGTAGGTCATTGATCACGCCCATCAACGCCTCGGCCGAGCGCGCGATGGTTTCGGCATAGTCGAGTTGGCGCGGGTTGAGGTCGCTGCCGAGCAGCAGTTGCGTCATGCCGAGGATGCCGTTCATCGGCGTGCGGATCTCGTGGCTGACGTTGGCGACGAACTGCGACTTCATTTCATTCGCCGCCAGGGCTGCGTCGCGCGCGGCTTCCAGCGCGGCTTCGGCTTCCTTCTGCACGGAAACGTCGCGCATGATGGCCTGGATCACCGGCTCGCCGGACAGATTCATCGCGTGCAGCGCGATCTCGGCCGGGAAGGTGGAGCCGTCCGGGCGGCGCGCGGTCCACTGGAAGAAGGCATGGCCGTCCTTCACCGCCTGGCTGATATGGCGTTCGGCCAGCAGGAAGGGCGGTGTGCCGCACGGCTGGTTTTCGATGCCGAGGTCTTCCGGCCGCCGTTTCAGGAAATCCTCGACCCGCTTCATGTGGAACATTTCCAGCGTCGCCGGGTTGCAATCGGAAAACCCTTTGCGGTCGAGGATGACGATGCCGTCGGTATTGGTTTCGAACAGGGTCTGGAATTTGGTGCGTTCCAGTTCGTTGATTTCCGCCAGGCGGGCCGTGCGGCGGATCACCGTGATGGCGCCCAGACCGGCCGCAAGCGCTGCCAGGGCGCCCAAGGTGATCATCAGCCAGCGCGTGCGTTCGTAATCGTCACGCGCCTCGTCGGCGGCGCGTTGCGTCATTTCCCGCTGTATCTGGATCAGCGCATCCAGTTCCATGACCAGTTCGCGTTGAAACGGGATCGCTTCGCGTTGCAGTTCCTCGAAGGCCAGGAAGGTGTAGCCCTCGACCGCCAGATCGACGGTACGCACCATCACCGGCTGGTTGGCGCGGGTGAGCCGGTCGATGCGCGCCAGCACCTCGATCTCGGCTGGCCGCTGCAGCAGGTTCTTCAGATCGAGCCGGACTTGCTGATAGGTCGATCCGTAGCCGTAAAAGCGCACCATTTCCTGATCTTTTTCGAATGGGTCGCTGGTCACCACGATGGTCAGCATGGAAATCGCCCGGTCGCGCAGGATGTCGCGCATCTGATTGGCGAGACGGCTTTTCACGCTGTTGCCCTGGACGATGGATTCCAGATGCGCATTGGTCGCGGCCAACTGGTGCAGGCCCAGCACGGTCATCGCCACGATCAGGAGGAGCGCCAGGGCGAACCCGGCGCTGACCGTAGATATGAGCTTGCGCGGCAAGTGGGTGATACGGGCGGGCATGGTGGTTCCAGGCGAAAGGCTGGGTCATGTTAGCGCGCCGATGCCACGCTTGCGTATGGCACTAAAGACCTATGGCTTTTGGCGCAGGTCTAATCCTGTGCTTCGATGTCGAACCCGTTGCGGTGGCGTCGGGTTCGTCCAGCGCGGAGGTGGCGGGTCAGCACGCCGCTATGCCGTGGGTAAAGCTGTCCGGCCGACATGACCTCGCGACTGCTGTCCACAGGCGAAGCCAGGCGCGCCACGAAGCGCATCTTTGGTGATAATCGCGCAGCTTTCCGAATATTTCCCCGCGCGACAACGAGGAATCGGCAACCAGATCATGAAGACTCGGCTACATCAAACACTCCTCCTGGCTTCACTCGTGGCATGCACCGCCTTGCCTGTCGCGGCCGAAAACATCGGTTGTGTCACCACGTCATGGAAGTTGATCGGCGCCAATCACAAGGTCTGCGTCGAAGCCTTCGGTGACCCCAAGATACCTGGCGTGACCTGCCATGTCAGCCAGGCCAAGACCGGCGGCATTTCCGGCTCGCTCGGCCTGGCTGAAGACCCGACCCAGTTCTCGCTGGCTTGCCGGCAGACCGGACCGATCACGCTGCTCGAAAAAATGCCGAAGCAGGATGAGGTGTTTTCCGAAGACACCTCGCTGCTGTTCAAGGAAACCCGCGTCCTGCGCCTGTGGGACGAGGCGCATAAAACCCTGGTCTATCTCGCCATCAGCCGCAAGCTGATCGACGGCGCCCCGGCCAACGCCATTTCCACGGTACCGGTGATGACCTGGACGGAGCAGTAGGTTGCTGGTGTCGTAGGAGCGCCTCATGAGAAACACAATTGATAAGCCTTTGTTTTGATGG
>JASJPG010000069.1:0-5420 GCA_031426815.1 Hydrogenophilaceae bacterium | reverse complement strand
CAGTCTTGATGCGCAAGTTGCGGGTTGCCGTCTGCTGGGCCTCCTCCATGTCGATACCGAGTCGGGTTTGCATGGCAGCCAGCGCCGTCAGCACCTGACCGATCTCGTCTTGCCGTTCGATCAAAATAGGGGTGTCGTAGCGCCCTTCGGCGATGCGCTGGAAATAGCCGATGGTTCGATTCAGCGGCTGCACGATGCCTCGCATCAACTGCCGGGCGAACCACAGCACCAGCAAGATGCCGATGCCCATGCCGATGAGTCCGACCTCAAGCAAGGTGTGATAGCGCGCGTCGGCGACTTGATAGTCGCGTTGGGCATGTTCTTGCAATTGATCGCGCAATACGGCCATCTTGTCCCTTGCCGCGCTATAGAGCGGATTGACCCGGGTCAGCAGGATCTGTGTAGCCGCCGCGTAGTCGTTTGCTTTCAGTGCCTGCACGGCGGGTTCCAGGCCCTCCTTGACGTAACGTGCACGCGCTTCGGCAAAGTCTGATGCGGCAACCTGTTGTTCAGGGGGGATCTCGATTGCCTTGAATGCATCCAGCAGTGCACCGATCTTGTCGCGATTGGCCAGGATCGTGTCGTAGTGTTTGCTGACCGGATGGTCATGCTGTGTTGCGAACGGGCTGTCCGGCGCGTGTTGTACGGCCAGCGCCATCTGGGTCTGGTTTTCGCTCATCAGGCCGACGATCTGCCCGATCAGACTGATCGGCTCCAGTCGATTGTGATACAGCACCCGCATGTCCTGGCTGGTGACATAGAGGCCGCCCATACCGATGGCTGTTCCCACCAGCACCATGATGACCACCATGCCCATGATGCCGGCCAGGCGAATGCGAATGGAGAGGCGCTTGAGCGGCGCCATCGGGTTGGTGTCGGCAGTTGCTGCCGAACCGGAACTGCTCTGAGCTTCGCTTCGATGCTCGCCGCCCAAGTTGTCACGCATGATATTTCCCTTTGCTGCCGAATTCGCAGTCGAATGTGCTGCGCCGTGGTTGCCGCAACCTCACGACACCCGCAGGTATCGGCGGCGGCGGCAATTGCTTGAATGAAAATTAGAGTGAAATGGATGGGTGGCGCAGCTTGAGTTTGCCCCAGAGGACGACCAGCGCTGGCAGCAGCAACAGTTCCAGGATCTGGCCGGAGAGGAGGCCGGTCGATGCGAGAAGACCAAAATTGGCGGAGGGCTGGAAACGCGATCCGGCCAGCAGCATGAATTGTGCGACCAGCAGCAGCGAGATCGCCACCACGGCGCGGCCGGAGGCGTCGAAGCTGCGTGCCAGCGAAAACACCACGCCGCAGCCTTTGCGTCGTCTTTCCTGGAAGTTGTGGAAGAAGTGGATGGTGTCGTCGACGGTAATGCCCAATACCACGCTGGCGATGAGGACCGTGGCCATGTCCAGATAGATGCCGCTGGCACCCATCACGACGAAGACGAAAAACAGCGGGGCGATGTTGGGCAACATGCCGATGATGGCGATCGGAACGGAACGCCACAAGATCAACATCAGGATGAATATCTGAATGAACGCGCTGGCAAAGCTTTTTATCTGGCCGGGAACCAGCAGATCTTCCTGATCCGAGAGCAGGCGGCCGTAACCGGCGATATCCCAGCGCAAACCGAGGCTGTCTTGCGCAGCCACATGCGCCTTGATCCGTTCGATCACCTTCTCGATGCCGTTGGCGCCATGCACGTTCAGGCTGAGCAGAATGCGGGTGCGTTGATATTCCTGATTCACCACTTCTTCGAGATCCCTGCCGTCGTAAATCAGCAGTAACTGGCTGAGCAGTTTGTTGTTGTCGGGCAGGCGTCGGAAGGCGGCATCCTCGCCATGGAAAGCCCAGTTCATTTCCTCGATGACATCCATCATGGAAGAAGCCCGATCCACTTCCGGCTGTTTCTCTACCCAGTCTTGCACCGATTTGATGACGCGCAGGCGCGCGACATTCTTCAGTGAGTCGCGGCCCGGCCCATCCACCACGATCTCCAGCGTGGTGACGCCGACCAGGCGGGATTCGACGATGTTGGTGGAACGCGTCAGCGGATGATCGGCATCGAAGAATTTGAGCAGATCGGATTCCGCCTCCACTTTCATGATCTGCGGCGCACTTGCTGCGACAGCCAGGACGATTGCGCCGACGACCCAACCGGCGCGACGCATGCTGAAACTGGCGATGCCGAAAGAAATGCGACGTGTCCAGGCAAAGCCGCTGCCGCCGCGCGGCCAAGGCCCGCGATCCCAGCGCACCAGCAGCGGCGGGATCAGATAGAACAACACCAGATAGATCATCAGGACGCCAAAGGCGCCCATCAGACCGAAAACCTGTACCGGCGGAATCGGGATCAGGACCACGCTGAGCATGCCGGCACTGGTGCTGAGGACGTTGTACAGGGTGGGTTTGTGGACTTCCTGCAGCGCGAAGATGACGCGCATCGGCCGGCGAAATCCCGCATTGCGCATGCGCAACAACGCCGCGTAGAGATGCAGCAGGTTGGCGACGGTATAGGCCGACAGCAGCGTCGGCAGCATGGCGGTGACCAGCGTATAGGGTTGGCCGATGATCGAAACCATGGCCAACGTGCTGAGCACGACGGTGCTCATGGCGACCGCGCCGATGACGATGGGAGGGAAGCGTCCGACCACCCAGAGCAAGAGTTGCAGGCCGAGCAGCACTACCAGCGGCGTGAACATGATGCTGTCCTGGATCATCGAGTTCAGCTCGGCGACGTCGAGCGGCACCGGGCCGGCGACGGCGATCATGTAGCGGTCGAGTTGCTCCGCCTTGACCGCGGCACGAAACGCGGCTTCCACTTCCGCGCGCTGGCTGCTCCCTCCAAGCAATTTGGGGCGTACAACGATGGCCAGGACCGAGGCGTCCTTGGAAATCAGCAAGCCGGGCGCAAAACGATCGGCCAGGATGCGTTCGCGCCGTTCCTTCGGCGTGGCGTCCTTGAGGGCTTCCCGGTCAATCAGTTTCTCGACCGAGAAACCATCGTCGGTGCCGGTGATGTGGTCCATCGTGGTGACTGAGAAAACCCGGTCGACCAGCGGATGCTTCTCCATACGTACCGCGACGCGGTCCAGCGCGGCGAGAAAGGCCTCGGAATAAATGTCGGCGCCTTCCAGCAGGTTGTCGCCGGCAAACAGGCCGATCAGGCTTTCATCGTTGGGGAACTCCTTGCGCAACTCCCTTTCAATCTTCGCCGCCGGCGTGTCATGCGGTACATAGCGTTCGGGTGAATTGTCGAATTCCACTCTCGACAACAGCGCGAGCGCGCCCAGATTGATGATCACCAACAAGGCGATGGCGGTACGCAACTTGAGCAGTTGCGGTTGCATCAAACGTAGGTGAAGCGCCTTGAGCAGCTTGAGCACGCTCGGTTCCAATCAAAAGAAAAGCGGGGTGGGTCTTGTTGTTCGCGCTGCGGGTTTCGGCTCAGAACTTGGCCTGCCAGCCGACGCTGATCATGTCGTGGTCCTTGTGGAATCCGCTCAGGGTCTGCTCGGCTCCGCTGAACAGATGTGCCGCGACGAAAAACTCATGCTGGTCGATGCCCAGATAGGTCAGCTTGGGATTCAGGTAGACATCGTGCTGATCCAGGCCGTTGAAAAAGCGCAGGTTGCCGCGCCAACGGCCCTGCACGAAAGTCCGTTCCAGTTCGCCATTCAGGCTGTAGAACTCGGTGCGGTCGAGGGCGGCGGAGTCCGTATGCGTCTTGTGGCCGGCAAGTTGCAGGGTGACGCGGGTCTCGCCATCGCCCGGGAAGAACTCGACGCCCATGACCAGATCGGTGGCGGGTTCGGTACGGTAGGCGTAAGTCGTCGGTGCGGTGACCGGCATGTCGCTGCTCCAGGTCGCTTCCAGACGCCAGGTCGCACCGGCCAGTTGGGCTTCCAGTTCGCCGCCGAGCACCCAGCTATAGGGATGTACGGCAGTGAGCGTCACGCTGGGGAACCCGAGCGCAACCTGGTAGTACGGTACGGATTGCCGCGCGCGTTGCAGGCTCAGGCCGTAATCGAAACTGCCGCCGGTATGGGTGACGCGGATGCCGCCGCCACCGCTGCCATGGTCATCTTCGCGTCCCAATGCCAACGACATGCCGGGCAGCAACGCAAGTGTGCCGAGACCGAGGATGCGCCCGTTGGCCGTGTCGACCGGGTGCCAGACGCTGCGGGCGTCGGGCAGAACGGCCGGGTCGAATGCCGGCAACCAGGCGGCGTCGATTTTGAAGTCGCCCTGGAAGCTTTCCAGACGTACGGCCGGCACCGCGCGGCGCCGATCCGGCAGTCGATCGAGCACGAAACGGGAGAGATCGGCACGACTCAAGCGATCCACCGGCGGAATTTCATCGACCCGGCCCCAGAGCAGATTCTGTGTGCCGAGGGTGATGCGCAGGTCGGGATTGCGCCAGCGTAGATAGTTTTCGGTGTAGTCGAGCTTGCCGCGCGAATAGTCGGGCGTACCTGTCTGGGCATGGCCATCGAAACGCAAGCCCAGCCCGTATTCCAGCGCGCCGCTCTGGCCTTTCATACTCACGGCGCCATTCAGATAGGTATCGCTGTCGGGTGCGGCGTTTTCGGTGAATCCGCCCAACTCGGCGCGCAACATGTCGATCTTGAGGCTGACGCCCTGTTTGGCGGTTTTCGATTTGGATTTTTTCTTGGCTTTGGCTTTGGCTTTCGGCGCCGGTGCTTCTTCGTCCAGCATGTCGTCGGTCGAAACAGAGGCTGCATCCGCGGCGACGTCGGCCTGATCCTTGGCTGCGAAGGCGACTGTCGGCATCAGCGCGGTCAGGAACAGGGCAGCCAGACTGGCATTGAGCAGGGGTTGCTGGATTTTCATTTTTTCGTACCTCACTGGTTACGGACGGTAATCTTCTTCAGCGCTTTCGTCTTCCAGCGTCTGTGTCGAGAACAGTCGCGCGGGCAAGCGGCGGTCATACAGGATCTGTTCGATGGTCAGGCGGGTCTGGTGGCCGCTGGAGAGATCGGTCAGCGTACTGTCCATCACGGTCCAAAGCCCTTTTACGCGCTCTCGCTTCAATTGCAGCCAGCGTTTGCTGGGCTGATCCTCGCGTTTTTCGTAAAAGTCGATACGCATCGGCAGCAGGGTGTTCGTGTCCAGCCAGGTTACACGTTTGAGGTAGACCGAGTTGTCGGCTTCGACCGGTGTGCTTTCCAGTATTTCGCAGCTCACGCCGCCGATGGTCTCGCGGCCGATGATGCGGTGCTCGTCGTTTTCGACTTTGCGGCTGCGCAAATCTTCGTAGTAATAGTCCGAATTGGCGAAGCGGCCGGCCTTGCGGTTCGAGGCGATGCGGCGCACACGTTCGAGCGCAGGTAAATAGATCCACTGATCGGACTCGCTGTCGGCATGGTCGAGGGTGAGCAGGCCGGTGCCTTCGATGTCGGCCGGTT
>JASJPG010000068.1:0-27269 GCA_031426815.1 Hydrogenophilaceae bacterium | reverse complement strand
ATGATGACGCCGAAGATCATGATCAGGCCGTGCAGCGTGGTGAGCTGGTTGAACACGTTCGGTTGCACCAACTGCAGGCCGGGCTGGAACAGTTCGGCGCGGATCATCATCGCCATCAGGCCGCCGATCAGGAACATCGCGGCGGCGAACCACAGGTAGAGCGTGCCGATGTCCTTGTGGTTGGTCGTGGTCAGCCAGCGCCAGAGGCCGGCCGGGGCACCGTGGTGGCCTTGTTCGAGTGCGCTCTGGGCTGGGCTGCCGTTCATGTTCGCCTCCTATTTCCGCAAAGCCTTGACCGCTGCGGGTTGCACCGTGCCGCCGGCATTGCCCCAGGCGGTGCGCTCGTAGCTGACCACGGCGGCGAGATCCGCGTCGTTGAGCTGGTCCTTGAATGCCATCATGGCGGTGCCGGGACGGCCGTGCATGACGGTGGCCAGATGCTGTTCGACCGGACCGGCCGCCACTTTCGAACCGGCCAGTGCCGGGAAGGTGCCGGGCAGGCCCTTGCCGTTGGATTGGTGGCAGACCGCGCAGGTGGCGGTGTAGACCTTCTCGCCGCGTGCCCTCAGTTCGGCCTCGCTCCAGGTCTTCCCGGCCGCCGCCGCGGAAGCCGCCCCGGCGGCGGCCGCATGCTGCTTCTTGCCAGCCAGCCAGGCCTGGTAGTCGGCCGGCGACTTAACTTCGACCACGATCGGCATGAAGGCGTGATTGACGCCGCACAGCTCGGCGCACTGGCCGCGAAACGTGCCGATCGCATCGGCGCGGAACCAGGTGTCGCGAATGAAGCCGGGAATGGCGTCCTGCTTGACGCCCAGCGATGGCACCCACCAGGCATGGATCACGTCGTTGCTGGTCAGCAGCACGCGTATCTTCTTGCCGACCGGCACCACCAGCGGTTCGTCCACTTCCAGCAGGTAGTGCGTGCCCTTGGCGGCCTGATTGTTGATCTGAGCCTGCGGCGTCGCCAGCGTACTCATGTAGCGCACGCCTTCCTGCAGATAGTCGTACTCCCATTTCCACTGGTGGCCGATGACTTTGATCGTCAGATCCGGCGCGCGCGTATCTTTCTGCGCCAGCACCGCATGTGTTGCCGGCCAGGCGATGCCGATGAGGATGAGGAACGGGATGACAGTCCAGATCGTCTCGACCGTGGCGCTTTCATGGAACGGATGCGCCGCGTGGCCGAGGCTTTTGCGATGCTTGAACAGGGCATAGAACATCGCCCCGAACACCACCAGAAAGATGACCAGACAGATCCACAGGACGATTACATGCAGGTCGTAAGCTGCCTGCGCGACGCTGGAGTGCGGCTGCGGCAGGTCGAAGCCGTATTCCGCTCGCGCAGCGTTCGACGCGACGCCCAGCCCTGCCGTAATTGCCGACCACCGCGCGAACCCCATCACCGCCTCCTCTCGTCCCCCTTACGGGAGGCTACTCAGGTCTGTCTTGTTTTTATACCTGAGGGATTTACTGGGGCAATTGGGTGGATACCCTATTCATGCGTCGCGGCCGCATGATCGATCGATGGATCGAATCGGCACGGAGACAGGTCATACTCGCTACACATCCTCAATCTGCGAAATCTCATGCTGGATGATTACAAACTCAACGGGCTGGTTGTGGACGACATGGCGATGATGCGCGGCATGATGAAGCGCCAGTTGCTCAGCCTGGGAGTCGCCAGAGTATCCGAGGCGCCGAATGCCGCCCTGGCCATCGAAAAGCTGCGCGCCGACAAGTTCGATCTGCTGCTGCTGGATTACTACCTCGGCGATGCCACCGACGGTCAGCAGCTGCTCGAACTGATCCGCAAGGAACAACTGGTGGCGAGCAGTGCCGTGATCGTCATGGTGACGGCGGAGAAAGCCTACGACCAGATCGCCAAAGTCGCCGAACATGCCCCCGACGCGTACGTGATCAAGCCGTTCAACGCGGATACCCTGCTCGCTCATTTGCGGCCGGTGCTCGAACGCAAGATGGGCATCCGACGGCCGAACAAGCAGACGCCCGGCTTGAAGCCGATCTACGACCAGTTCGATGCCGGCCATTTTGACGCCGTCATCGCTCTGGTGGACGCCTACACCCAGAAGGAAGGCGTGCATGCCGATACCGCCCGCCTCAAGGGCGATGCGCTGATGAACAAGGGCGATTACGTGCATGCTCTGGCGCACTACGAGACTTTGCCGAGCAGCTATTCATGGGCTGCGCTGGGCGTCGCCCGGGTGCATCTGCAACTGCACCAGACCACGGCCGCCATCGCCGAACTGGAGCAACTGGTCGCGCTGTCGCCGGAGTACGTGTTCGCTTCCGATGTTCTCGCCCAGGCCTATGTCAAATCCAACCAGCCCGACAAGGCGCTGGCGACGCTGGAAGCGGCCTGCGCCAGATCGCCGACGGTGAACCGCATGCGGGCAACCGCCCAGGTCGCGGAACAATCCAGCGACGAGGGCCGCCTGGTGCAATGGGCCGGCAAAGTGGTCGACGCCAACAAGTTCGCCCTGGTCCAGGATTACACCGACCATGCCCGGCTGGTGCGTGGCCTGGTCAATTCCGGCCAGTACGACAAGGCGATGTCCAGTCTGGTGCGCTTCGAGGCGGAAATTCCCCAGATCAAGCAGTCCGCCAGCGTCCAGGCCGCCAAGGCCCGTACCATGGCCGCCCAGATCGCCAGCGAAACCAGCGCACTGGAAAACATCCCGGGTTCCGTGCGGGACCGGCGCATGGCCATGGTCGCCGAAAAGCAGGCGCGTCTGGACAGCCTGGTCACCTCGCTCGCCAGCCTGGAACAGCGTCCGGAAGATGCAGCCTTCGTCACCGAGGCGTACATGTCGACCGGCCACGCAGATGAAGCCGCGCAGACCGCCGCGTTCGCCCTCGCGCACGGTTGCGCACTGCCGCCGGGCATGGGCGATGCGGAATGGCAGGAGAAAGTGGCGGTGCAGGCGGCCGAGAAGACCCGGGGGCGTATCAAGGAAGGCCTAGATCTGCTGCGCGGCGGCAACACGCGGCAAGCACTCAACCTGTTCATGCAACTGGTCGAGCACACGCCGGTCGACCTCACCGCCCAGTTGCTGGCCAACGTGGTGTCTACGGTGGCGATCCTGCGGCAGAAGGGCGAGGCGGCCAACGAATTCATGCCGTTCGCACGCACCGCGCTGGAACGCCTGAAACACGAATATCCGAATTACGAGCGCTTGCCGGGCCTGATCAGGACGTTCGAGCACCAGGACAACCCGCCCCAGTCTTGACCCCGTGCAACTCGACGCATCACGACGACTCCAACAATCCAATGCGGTCAACCGGTAACAGCGCCCATGCATGAGCTTAACGAGGCAGAGACTCGCACTCTGCTTGGCAACATCCAGATTCCGCCGCAACCGGAAATCGTGCGCGCGGTCATCGCCGAACGCGCCAGTGACGACCCCAATCTGCAGCGGATTTCGCGTCTGGTCTCCAACGATGTCGGTCTCTCCGCCGCGGTCCTGAAGTCGATCAACTCGCCCTATTACGGGCTGCGCGACAAGATCGGTTCGATTCAGCAAGCAGTTGCCATGCTCGGCATGAAAAACATCGGTGCGCTGGTCATGGGCCTGTCCTTGCGGGGGAGCGTGAAGGTGGAGGGCATCGAGCGCTTCTGGGAGAGTGCCAGCCGCAGCGCGGAACTGGCCGGTCTGCTGGCGCGCAGCCTGGGCACGGCAGTGGCGGAGGATGCGCACCTTTACACCCTGTTTCACGACAGCGCGATGCCCTTGCTGATGCAGCGTTTCCCGGATTACCGCCAAACCATGCGCGAGATGACGAATACAGCATGGGTTTCGGTGACCGAGCTGGAAGATCAGCGCCACCAAACCAACCATGCCGTGGTCGGCGGCTTGCTTGCCAGCAACTGGGGATTGCCGACTCAGATCCGCGATGCGATCAGCCTGCATCACGACCCGACGGTATTCCTCGACAGCACGCCACACGAGGTTGTCACGCTGATCGCGCTCGGCCATATCGCGGAGCACGTCGAAAGCGCCATATCGCAGGAAATGAACGACTGCGCCTGCGACGCGTTCGGCGAATCCTGTCGCAACCACCTCCGCATGGAACAGGACGAACTGCGCGACTTCATCGATTCAGCCAAAGACCTGTTCGGGCTCAATGAATATTGAGTGTGCGTTCGCGCGTGGTCGATCACCTATTCTGGCTGACCCCCGGCCATGCCGACGAAGCGGACGTCTGGCCAGGGCGCCATCCGTCCGCACCTGCGCTTCTTCGTCAACCGCGAGATTGCGCGCAGCCTAGACCACCGCTCGCGTCGGACGACGAAGTGCTGATCGTCGCCGCGCTCAGCGGCGGCTGAACCCGCCGGTTGGGCAGCTGCGCTTTGCCCGGTCCGGCCCCAACGGCAACGCAGACTCTTTACCCTGTCTTGATCGAGGATGTGAATCATCGCCATCGGAAGATTCAATTAGTGGCAACTATTCACCACAACTAAGCTTTCTAGTGTGATAACCAGTTCACTATTGATAGGAGCATCTTCCATGAGCAACGAAAGCAAGTGCCCGTTTGCCGCGCAACACGGTGCCCGTACCACGGTCGCAGCACAATCCAACAGTGACTGGTGGCCGAAGCAACTGAACCTGAAAATCCTGCACCAGCATTCCGAGAAGTCCAATCCGCTGGGCGCGGATTTCAACTACGCAGCAGCTTTCAAAAAGCTTGATCTGGCAGCGGTGAAACAGGACCTCTACGCCCTGATGACCGACTCCCAGGACTGGTGGCCGGCGGACTGGGGCCATTACGGCGGCCTGTTCATCCGCATGGCCTGGCATAGCGCCGGCACTTATCGCATCTCGGACGGGCGCGGCGGTGCCGGCCACGGCAACCAGCGTTTCGCCCCGGTCAACAGCTGGCCCGACAACGTCAACCTGGATAAAGCACGCCGCCTGCTGTGGCCTATCAAGCAGAAATATGGCAACAAGATCTCCTGGGCCGACCTGATCATCCTGACCGGGAATTGCGCCCTCGAATCCATGGGCTTCAAGACCTTCGGCTTCGCCGGCGGACGCGATGACATCTGGGAACCGGAAGAGGATGTCTACTGGGGCGGCGAAGCCGAGTGGCTGGGCGACAAGCGCTACAGCGGCGAGCGTGAGCTGGAAAACCCGCTCGCTGCCGTGCAGATGGGCCTGATCTATGTGAACCCCGAAGGCCCCAATGGCCAGCCGGATGTACTCGCCTCCGGCCGCGACATCCGCGAGACCTTCCGCCGCATGGCGATGGACGACGAGGAGACTGTCGCGCTGGTCGCCGGCGGCCATACCTTCGGCAAATGCCATGGCGCGGGGGATGCGAAACTGGTCGGCCCCGAGCCGGAGGCCGCTTCACTCGAACAGATGGGCCTGGGCTGGAAGAACGCACTGGGCAGCGGCCGCGGCGGCGACACCACCAGCAGCGGCATCGAAGGCGCCTGGACGCCCAACCCCACCCAATGGGACAACGGCTACTTCGACATGCTGTTCGGCTACGACTGGAATCTGGTGAAGAGCCCCGCCGGTGCCTGGCAGTGGGTGCCGGCCAATGTGGCCGAAAAGGACCTGGCCCCGGCCGCGCACGATGCGTCGCAGAAGGTCACCACCATCATGACCACGGCGGATCTGGCGCTACGCATGGACCCGATCTACGGGCCGATCTCGCGCCGCTTCCACCAGGATCCGCAAGCCTTCGCGGATGCCTTCGCCCGTGCCTGGTTCAAGCTGACCCACCGCGATCTGGGTCCGCGCTCGCGCTATCTCGGCGCGGAAGTGCCCGCTGAAGAACTGCTCTGGCAAGACCCGGTTCCCGCTGTCGATCACCCGCTGATCGACGCCAAGGACATTGCCGACCTCAAGGCCAAAATTCTTTCCTCCGGCCTGTCGAGCGCCGAACTGGTCGCTACCGCCTGGGCATCGGCCTCCACCTTCCGGGGTTCGGACAAGCGCGGCGGCGCGAATGGCGCGCGCATTCGTCTCGCACCCCAGAAGGACTGGGAAGCCAACCAGCCAGCCCAGTTGGCCAAGGTGCTGGCCGCCCTGGAAGGCGTGCAGAAGGCCTTCGGCAAAAAGGTCTCGCTGGCCGACCTGATCGTGCTGGGGGGCTGTGCTGCTGTCGAGCAGGCTGCCCAGGCCGCCGGCCATGATGTCATGGTGCCTTTCACGCCGGGCCGTACCGACGCCGCGCAGGAACAGACCGACGTTGTCTCTTTCGAGGTTCTCGAACCCGTCGCCGACGGTTTCCGCAACTTCATCAAAGTGAGCGGCGTACCGGCCGAGGAACGCCTGCTCGACAAGGCGCAGCTGTTGACGTTGACGGCGCCCGAGATGACGGTCCTGATCGGCGGCCTGCGCGCGCTGAACGCTAATGTCGGCCAGTCGGCCCATGGCGTCTTCACCAAGCAGCCCGGCGTGCTCAGCAACGACTTCTTCGTGAACCTGCTCGACATGGGCACGGCGTGGACGCCAACCTCCGAGGCGGCAGAGACGTTCGAAGGTCGCGATCGCGCTACCGGCGAGCTGAAGTGGACGGCAACACGCGTCGATCTGGTCTTCGGATCGAATTCGCAATTGCGGGCCTTGGCCGAGGTCTATGCGCAGGATGACGCGAAGGAGAAGTTTGTGCGCGACTTCGTAGCGGCGTGGAACAAGGTGATGAACCTGGATCGCTTCGACTTGAAGTGAGGTTGGGCTGGGCGTTCGGGAGGCTTTTGCGCGCACACGCGAGGGGCTCGAATACTTTGCCGCCAGTTTATGTGCTGATGCCGCACCGGCCTGCTGCGGCAGGCCTGTCTAAGGCGTTGGCCCGGCTGTGCGCCCGCGCGGCAGGATCAACACCGCGCGCAGGCCGCCTTCACGGCCTCGCCACGCAGCAGCCATAGCGCCCGCTCGCCCAGGTACTGCCAGACGGTGGCAAATTGCGCCGCCAGCAGACCGGCGATCAGGATCAGCGTCAGGCGCCCGAACAGCGAAGCGGGGATCAGACGCCTCATTGACCACACTGCGCGCCCCCTTCCACTTCGGCTGCCAGCCGGCCATCGGCGGGTTGCTGCTGGGCACGGTATTGAGCCTGTTCTATCTGCCGCTTTTTATGTCTGGGTGACGGGGGATAAAGCGCGCTGAGAGGCAGGAATCACCCCGCCGGAAACAGAAAACCTGCCTGATACCAGAGGTGCAGCAGGGCAACGAGTTCCTGGCCCTGTTTCTGCGCGCAGGCGCCTGGTAGGAGATAGCGTTGGTCGGCGAGCTCGCGCAGTTTGGCGCGAAGCGGCGGCGAGGCTTCCAGGCGTTCGCCGTTCATGAAGAAGACTTCACCGCGGAACAGCAACTGGCTGCGCGCGTCGAGGGCGACGCCGTGTTTCTGGATCGCTTTGGTAAACGCGGCGAGGGATTTAGGCCGTGCCGGCGGATCGAAATAGACGTGCGCCTTCGGTTCGCTCAGATAGCGGCCGAGGAAGTCGGCGATCTCGGCCTTGTCCCAGCGTGCGGCAGCGCGGATGGTCTGGTCGGCCCAGTCGAGCATCGCGGTGGGAATTTCGCCGACATGTTTCGACGGTTTCAGGTCGGGGTCGGCGTAGATGCCGGGCAATGCGAGTTTGTCCTGCAGGTAGGTCAGAAACTGGCTGACGATTTCCTCCGCCTTGGGCGCGCGGAAGCCGACCGACCAGGTCATGCAGTCGGTCAGCGCGACGCCGTTGTGGGCCAGTTGCGGCGGCAGGTAGAGCATGTCGCCGGGTTCGACTTCCCAGGACTGGTCGACGCGGAACTCCTTCAGGATGCGCAGCGGCGCGCCTTCCACGATGGTCAGGTCGTCCTGCCCGCTGACTTCCCAGCGGCGGCGGCCATGGCCCTGGATCAGGAACACGTCGTACGAGTCGAAATGCGGGCCGACGCCGCCGCCGGGCGGGGCGAAGCTGACCATCAGGTCGTCCAGGCGGGCGGCGGGGATGAAGTCGAAGCGATGCAACAACCAGTCCGCTTGCGGCATCAGGTGGTTGACGCCAGAGACCAGCAGGCTCCAGTTGCGTTTCGGCAGCGCCTGTAGCTGTTCCGGCTCGAACGGGCCGTATTCGAGCTGGCACTGGCCGCGCTTGAATTGCACCAGGCGGCCTTCGGAATTGTCCTGGCAGGCGAGTTCGGACAGGCTGTCGCGATCCAGCCAATCGCCGAAATTCGGCAACGCCTGGCGCACCAGAAGCGGTTTTTTGTGCCAATGTTCGGCTAGGAAGGTTTCCACCGACATGCCACCCAACAGGCGTTGCAGGGAAAAATCGTCTTCTGAAAATGGCTGGGCCGCTTGCTTCGAATCGCTTCGAGCGGGTTTGTCCACGAGTTTGTCCATATAATGCTTTCGATATATCGCGAGGAGTGGAAAACATGCTGAAACAGGGCGAACGTGCGCCGGATTTCGAACTGCCCGATGCGGACATGACCATCGCCAAACTGGCGGACTACCGGGCCAAACCGCTCGTGCTGTTCTTTTACGTGCGGGATGATACGCCCGGCTGTACGACCGAAGCGATCGAGTTCAGCGATCTGGAAAACGACTTCGCGCGGCTGAATTGCGCGGTGGTCGGCGTTTCACGCGACGATTGCATCCGGCATGGCGCTTTTCGCGATAAACACGGCATTACGGTGCGTTTGCTGGCTGACAAGGATGGCGTTGCCTGCAATGACTATGGCGTGCTGCATACGCGCGAGGTCGATGGCGTCATGCGCGAGGGCGTCAACCGCACCACTTTCATCATCGACGGCAAGGGCACGATTGCGCATGTGCTACCGGGTGTGACCCCGAAAGGACACGCTGCCGAAGTATTCAAACTTGTTAAGGAGCTTTAATTGCAAATCGGTAAAGACACAGTCGTAGCGCTGACCTATCGGCTCAGCACCCTGGATGGCGAACTGCTGGAAGAAGCGGTCGCTGAAAAGCCTGCGGTTTATCTGCAGGGCGGTTATGACGGCATTTTCCCGCGCGTGGAAGCTGCGCTCGAAGGCCAGGGCATCGGCGCGGAACTCGATCTGGTGCTGGAACCGGACGATGCATTCGGCGAATACGATGCGGAACTGGTGCGTATCGAGCCGATCGATGCTTTCCCGGAAGAAGTGAAGATCGGCATGCAGTTGGAAGGCGCCAGCGACGACGGCGAACACGTCATGCTGTACACCGTTACCGATGTGGCGGACGGCAAGGTGGTGGTCGACGGCAATCATCCGCTGGCCGGCCAGAGCCTGCGCCTGCAATGCGCCGTGCTGGGCGTGCGCGCCGCGTCGGCGGAAGAAATCGCGCATGGCCATGTCCATGGCGAGCACGGTCATCATCATTGATTCCGGCTACAGGAGCGGTTTTTCCGCTCCTGTAGAATGCGACCCCCTCTTAGCCAATCCCACACCGACATGAAGCTGACCTTTCTCGACTTCGAACAGCCTATCGCCGAACTGGAGACGAAGATCGAGGAGTTGTCCGAAGTGCAGAACGACCCGGCACTCGACATCTCCGAAGAGATCGAGCGTTTGCGCAAAAAGAGCGCGGCACTGACCAAACAGATCTACGGCAAGCTCAACGCCTGGCAGATTTCGCAGGTCGCGCGCCATCCGCAACGCCCTTACACGCTGGACTATGTGAAAGGCCTGTTCACCGAGTTCGAAGAGTTGCACGGCGACCGCGCGTTTGCCGACGACCCGGCTATCATCGGCGGCCTGGCGCGCTTCCAGGGCGAAGCGGTGATGGTCATCGGCCATCAGAAAGGCCGCGATACCAAGGAACGCCAGTACCGCAACTTCGGCATGCCACGGCCGGAGGGCTACCGCAAGGCGCTCCGTCTGATGCGTCTGGCCGAAAAGTTCCGTATTCCGGTATTCACCTTCATCGACACGCCGGGCGCTTACCCCGGCATCGATGCGGAAGAGCGTGGCCAGTCCGAGGCCATCGCGCGCAATCTGTACGTCATGGCGGAACTGAAGACGCCGGTGATCTGCACCGTGATCGGCGAAGGCGGTTCCGGCGGCGCGCTGGCCATCGGCGTCGGCGATGCGCTGGTCATGCTGCAGTACTCGACCTATTCGGTGATCTCGCCGGAAGGCTGTGCCTCCATCCTGTGGAAGAGCGCCGACAAGGCCTCAACGGCGGCGGAAGCGCTCGGCATCACCGCGCCCAAGCTGAAGACGCTGGGCCTGGTCGATCAGGTCGTCGCCGAACCGCTCGGCGGCGCGCATCGCGACCCGGAAGCGATGATGGAAACGCTGCGCAAGACCTTGTCCGAAACGCTGGTCAACGTGCGCGAACGGCCGCTCAATGCGTTGCTCAATACGCGCTACGCCAGGCTGATGGGCTACGGCAAGTTCAAGGAAGGCCGCGCCTGATTTCTGGCCGTGCCCTGCCATGACCGCCGCCGGGGATGCGCTTCTGGTTCAGGTTGCTGCTTGCCTCAAGCGCCGCATTCGACCCGGTAGCCGGCTCAGCGTCGGCTATTCCGGCGGCCTCGATTCCAGCGTCCTGCTGCATCTGCTCGCCGCTTTGCGGCAAGCCGCGGATTTTTCCCTCGCCGCGGTACACATCCACCACGGCTTGTCGCCGCAAGCCGATGCCTGGGCGCAGCATTGCGCGCAGGTTTGCCGCGCGCTCGATGTGCCGCTGGCACTGCATCGCGTCGAAGTTCAGCCGCGCGGGGAAGGACTGGAGGCGGCGGCGCGGGCTGCGCGCTATCGCGTCTATGCCGGACTCGACACGGATTTCCTCGTCCTGGCGCACCATCGCGACGATCAGACCGAAACGGTGCTGTTGCAACTGCTGCGCGGCGCCAGCCTGAAAGGACTGGCGGCCATGCCGGAGTTGCGGCCGTTGACGAGCGGTTGTGGTTTGTTGCGGCCGTTGCTGGCGGTGACGCGTGCCGAAATTTCGGACTGGGCAATAGCGCACGGCATCGCCTGGATCGAAGACGAAAGCAATGCCGATCTGCGCCTGGCACGCAATGCGTTGCGGCAGGAAGTGCTGCCCCGGTTCAGCGAGCGCTTCCCGGATGCGGCGCGGGTGCTGGCGCAGGCGGCCGGACAGTTTGCCGAGGCCGCGGCCCTGCTCGATGCGTTGGCCGATCAGGATGGCCGCGCTGCGATTTCCAGCGACGGCCTCGACCTGGCGGTGCTGCGCGCCTTGCCGGAACCGCGTGCGCGCAACCTGTTGCGCCGATTCCTGGAACAGGCCGGCGTCGAGATCCATCAGGAAGCCCTGCACGAAGCGCTGCGGCAGTTGCTGACGGCGCGGCAGGATGCGCGGGTGCGGGTCGATTTCGGTGCCTGTGCATTGCGCCGGCATCGGCATTGGGCGTTGCTCGACCCCTTTGCGCAGGCCGGCGGCTCGGGCAAGGCCGGCGTGACGGCCTGGCAGGGCGAGCCGTGTCTTGACCTGGGTGAAGCGGGTTTGTTGTGCTTTCAGGCGGCAATCGGTGCAGGTGTCCGCTTGCTGCCCGGCCAAGTCGGTATCCGGCCGCGCACTGGCGGCGAGCGTATGCGGCCAGGTGTCGGGCGGCCGCGGCGCACGCTGAAGAATCTGTTGCGTGAGGCCGGCATCCCGGCCTGGCAGCGCGCCTCGCTGCCGCTGGTCTACCTCGATGAAACCCTGGTCTGGGCGGCGCGGGTCGGCGCCGATAGCGATTTTCTGGCGGGGCCGGGCGAACCCGGCTGGCTCATTTCGTGGCAGGCAGCACCGGGTACGGCAGCGTAACCAGCGCGTTGTAGCCGAGCTTGCGCATCTCCACCTGGGCTTTTTCCGCTTCCTGGCGATTCAGGAACGGGCCGAGTTGGACGCGCGCTTCGAGGTGCGCGCGTATGCCTTGCTTGTTCAACTTTTCCACCAGTTCGCGCGCATTGTCGGGGTTGCTGAACACACCCAACTGCACCACGAATCCTTTGCCTGCGGCAGGCGGTAGCGGGGGCAGTGCCGCCGGCGGGCGCGCTGGCGTGGCCGGTGATATCGCTGCCGGCGGCAGCGCCGGTGCGGTATGCGGCACTACTGCCGCGCGGGCCGGCATGTTGCTGACCCGGGGCGGTGGCGGCAATTCGCCGGAACGGGCTGGCTGCGCTGGTGTGGCTTCTTGTTCGGGTTCCGGCGCCGGTTCTTGCGGCGGCGTCCCGGTTTCTTCCTGGCCCGGCGCGGCCGGTTCGGTTGCCGGAGACGGGGTTTCGGTCTGCGGCGCAGAAACGATCGGCGCCGGCGCTTTGATTTCCGGCGGACCTTTTTTCTGGTCGCTACCGGTTTGGTCCAGCCACCACAAACCGCCCAGTGCCGCTGCGGTTACGATGCCTGCAACAGCAAGACGCAGAAGCGCTTTTTTTCTGACATCTTCACTTTCCGGCATCCCGTTTTCAGCTGGCATTCAGGTCTCCTGATCGCGCTCCGGATCGGCGCATCGCCTTTATTTTAGGGGCGTTTCGTGGTAACTTGCGCGCGCTTTTTTCTGCATTACCCATTCCATTGCCGCGCGTAGTTTCGTGCCATTTCTGGCCTGGCCGGCATCATTACCGCATCATCAACTTATCCCCCGGAGAAAAACAAATGGCTGTCGAACGTACCCTTTCCATCATCAAACCCGACGCTGTCGCCAAGAACGTGATCGGCAAGATCTACTCCCGTTTCGAATCGAATGGCCTCAAGGTCATCGCCGCCCGCATGGCGCACCTGTCGCGCGCCGAAGCCGAAGGTTTCTACGCGGTGCACAAAGGCCGTCCCTTCTTCAACGATCTGGTCGAGTTCATGACTTCCGGTCCGGTCATGATCCAGGCGCTGGAAGGCGAGAACGCCATTGCCATGAACCGTGAGCTGATGGGCGCGACCGATCCCAAGAAGGCCGAGGCAGGCACCATTCGCGCCGATTTCGCCGAAAGCATCGACGCCAATGCCGTGCATGGTTCCGACGCCGCCGAAACCGCTGCCGTCGAAATCGCTTATTTCTTTCCGGCCAGCCAGATCTATTCTCGCTAAACCGTCTTGAACCGCCGTTGTTTTGACCCGCGTTAATCTGCTCGATTTCGATCTGCCCGGTCTCGTCGCTTTCTTCGAAAGCATCGGCGAGAAGCCTTTCCGCGCCCGTCAGGTGCTGCAATGGCTGCATCAGCGCGGTGCCGACGATTTCGAGCAGATGACCGATCTGGCCAAGTCGCTGCGCATGCGCTTGCCCGAGGTGGCCGAGATTCGGCCGCCGGTACTCGGCCATGAGCAGCGTTCCAGCGACGGCACGCGCAAATGGCTGCTCGAAGTCGGGCCGAACAACCGGGTCGAAACGGTGTTCATCCCGGAAGACGATCGCGGTACCTTGTGCGTCTCGTCTCAGGTTGGTTGTGCGCTGGATTGCGCGTTCTGCTCGACCGGCAAACAAGGTTTCAACCGCAATCTGTCCGCCGCTGAAATCATTGGCCAGCTGTGGTGGGCGAACAAGACATTGCAGCGGGATTTCGGCAAGGAAGAACGCATCATTTCCAACGTGGTGTTGATGGGCATGGGCGAGCCCCTGCTCAATTTCGAGAACACCGTGACGGCGCTTTCGCTGATGCTGGACGACCATGCCTATGGCTTGTCCAGGCGTCGGGTCACCGTGTCCACTTCCGGCATCGTGCCGGCGATGGACCGGCTGCGCGAGCGCTTGCCGGTGGCGCTGGCGGTTTCCCTGCATGCGCCGAACGACGCATTGCGCGACCAGCTGGTGCCGGTCAATCGCAAATATCCGTTGAAGGACTTGATGGCAGCGTGCAAGCGCTATGTCGTCGACGGGCCGCGCGATTTCATTACCTTCGAATATGTCATGCTCGACGGCGTCAACGACCAACCCGAGCATGCCGAGCAATTGCTGCATCTGACGCGTGACATTTCCTGCAAATTCAATTTGATTCCATTCAATCCATTTCCCGCTTCCGGCTTCAAGCGCTCGCCAGCGGAACGCGTGCGCAAGTTCGCCTATCAACTGATCGAAGCCGGCAAGGTGGCCACCACGCGCAAGACACGCGGCGATGACATCGATGCCGCCTGCGGCCAACTGGCCGGCCAGGTCGAAGACAAATCGAAGCGCGTCATCAAACGCATGGAGTTGGCGGCATGAACAAACGCGGTTCGATTCTGGTGGCCGCCTGCCTGGTCGCCGTGCTGGCAGGGTGCGCCGGAACGCAGCAGGCCAACAGCGGCAGTCCGGAAACGCGGTCTGGCGAAGACAATCTGAGCGCGCGCCTGCATACCGAGCTGGGCGCCGGCTACTACGCGCGCGGCCAGTACGCCGTGGCGTTGCAGGAGTTGCGCAAGGCCCTCGACGCCGATAACGCCTATGCGCCGGCCTACAGCATCCTGGGTCTGGTGCATGCCGAGCTGCGCGAGGACAAACAGGCGGAAGCTCATTTCCGGCGTGCCATCGAACTGTCGCCCAACTATTCCGAAGCGCATAACAATTTCGGCCAGTTTCTGTGTCAGCGCGCGCGTGCCGCGGAATCGTTGCGGCATTTCGAAGCGGCCTTGACCAATCCACTTTATGCCACGCCGGAAAAGGCGCTCGCCAATGCCGGCAATTGCGCCGTGGAGATGGGCGATCTGGCGCAGGCGGAACTGTATTTCGTGCGTGCGTTGAAGCGTGTCCCGAATCAGACGACGGCGCTGCTCGGCATGGCCGAAGTGCATGCTCGCCAGGGCCGCTGGCTCGCCGCACGCAGCGTCTTGCGCCAGTTGAGCGTGCAGTACAACGACGTCGCCGAAATGAGCCCGCAGGCGTTATGGCTGGGCGTGCGCAGCGAACGTCAACTCGGCGACCGCGAGGCCGAGGCCAATTTCGGTTCGCTGTTACGCCGTCGCCATCCCGAATCGATGCAAGCCCAGTGGCTGGTTTCCGGCCAGTACGACAAATCAGGGAGCCTGTTATGAGTGAAGTATTCCAGGCCGACTTTGGCGCCCGCCTGAAGGCCGCGCGCGAGGCGAAGAAGATGGCGGTGGCCGATGTCGCCGCCAAACTCAAGCTGACCGCCCGCCAGATCGAGGCGCTGGAGGAGGAACACTTCAGCCATTTGCCGAGCGAAGTTTTCGTGCGCGGATTCGTGCGGAATTACGCGCGCCTGGTCGGTATCGAACCCGATAGCCTGATCGTGCCGGTGAATGTGCAAGCCGAGGTATCGGAAACCATCACCGCGCCGAATGCCGGGCTCGATGTCGGCTCCAGCGGTCTGCGTCGTTGGCTGGTTTATCCGATGATTGCCGTGGCGGTGTTTCTGGTGCTGGTCGCGGGCTTGTATCACTGGTTGCGTCAGGGCGAAGACACGCTGATCCCGGCGGCGCCCGAACTCGGCACGCAGTTGTCGCCGCAGCCGGTCGAGCCCGCACCGCCGGTACCGTCGACGCCGACGCCGGAAACGGCCGCGCCTGCCGGCACCGATACGACCGTCATTACGCCGCTGCCCTTGCCCAACCTCAACCCGCCGCCGCTTTCCGCGACTCCGCTTGCGCTTGCTGCGCCGCCGGCAAGCGTTGCTGCGGCCATCAAGCCGGCTGCACCGGAAGCCATTGCCGCCTCTCCGAATGCGGATGCCAGCGTAAAAGCCGGTCTGCGCAGCATGCGTTTCGAACCGGCCCAGGATGCCTGGATCCAGGTCGTCGACGCCAAGGGCAGCCGCTTTTCCAAACTGGTGCGCGCCGGCAGCAGCGAATCGTTTGCCGGCGAGCCGCCGTTTCGACTGGTGGTGGGCGAGGCCGCGCTGGTCAAGTTGACCTACAACGGCCACAGCATCGATCTGACCCCCTTCATCGGCCAGAAAGTGGCTCGATTGACGCTGGAATGAGCGGAACCCGTCTATGAGTCTGAATTCGCCCATCGTGCGCCGTCCCACACGCCGTGTCATGGTCGGCCACGTGCCGCTGGGCGGCAGTGCGCCGGTGGTGGTGCAGTCGATGACCAATACCGATACCGCCGATATCGCCGGCACGGTGGCCCAGGTGCATGCGCTCTGGCAGGCCGGTTCGGAACTGGTGCGCCTCACCGTCAACACCGAGGAAACCGCGCGCGCGGTGCCGTCGATTCGGGAAAAACTCGATGCGCTCGGCTGCAACGTACCGCTGATCGGCGACTTCCATTTCAATGGCCATCGCCTGATCAAGGCGGTGCCGGAATGCGCCGAAGCGCTCGCCAAGCTGCGCATCAATCCGGGCAACGTCGGCCGCGGCGCGAAGAAGGACGAGCAGTTCGCCACCCTGGTGGAAGCCGCCGCGCGCTACGGCAAGGCGGTGCGCATCGGCGTCAACTGGGGCAGTCTCGATCCGGAATTGCTGGCGCGCATGATGGACGAGAACGCCAGGCGGGCGAAGCCGCATGCGCCGGATGAAGTCATGCGCAATGCCTTGATCACGTCCGCGCTGGATTCCGCGGCGCGCGCCGTGGCGCTCGGCCTGGCCGCCGACCGAATCGTGCTGTCGTGCAAGTTGTCGGGTGTGCAGGATCTGGTCAAGGTGTACCGCGATCTGGCCGCGCGCAGCGATTACGCGCTGCATCTGGGCCTGACCGAAGCCGGTATGGGCAGCAAGGGCATCGTCGCTTCCACGGCGGCGCTGTCGTTGTTGCTGCAGGAAGGCATCGGCGACACCATCCGCGTTTCGCTGACGCCGCAACCCGGCGAATCGCGCACCACCGAAGTCCAGGTCGCCCAGGAAATTCTGCAGGTGCTCGGCATCCGCTCGTTCACGCCGCTGGTCACCGCTTGTCCCGGTTGCGGTCGCACCACCAGCACGGTGTTCCAGGAACTGGCACAGAACATCCAGAACTGGTTGCGCACGCAGATGCCGATCTGGCGCGGCCAGTATCCTGGCGTGGAAACGATGAACGTGGCGGTGATGGGCTGCGTGGTCAACGGCCCCGGCGAGAGCAAGCACGCCAACGTCGGCATCAGCCTGCCCGGCACCGGCGAAACCCCGGTGGCGCCGGTGTATGTCGACGGCGCGAAAACGGTGACGCTGAAGGGCGACCGCATCGCCGAAGAATTTCAGACCATCGTCGAGGACTACGTCGAGCGTACCTACGGCAACAACAAGAACGAGCCATCATGAGCAATGCACTCCGCGCCGTGCGCGGCATGAACGACCTGCTGCCGGCCGATGCGCCGCTGTGGGTCCACTTCGAACAGAACATCCGCGCCTGGCTGAACAGCTACGGCTATCGCGAGATGCGCACCCCGATCCTGGAACATACCGGCCTGTTCAAGCGCGCCATCGGCGAAGTGACCGATATCGTCGAGAAGGAGATGTACACCTTCGTCGATGCGCTCAACGGCGAATCGATGACGCTGCGGCCGGAAGGCACCGCCAGTTGCGTGCGCGCGGCGATCGAGAACAACCTGCTGCACGACGGCGGCAAACGCCTCTGGTACGCCGGTCCGATGTTCCGCCACGAACGTCCGCAGAAAGGCCGTTATCGCCAGTTCCATCAGGTCGGCATCGAAGCGCTCGGCTATGCCGGGCCGGATCTCGATATCGAACATCTGCTGATGACTGCGCGGCTGTGGAAGAAGCTTGGACTGGCCGAATTCATCCAGCTCGAAATCAATTCGCTGGGCGGCGCCGAGGCGCGCGCCAGCCACCGCGAAAAGCTGATCGCCTACTTCGCGGCGCATGTCGATCAACTCGATGCCGATTCGCAGCGTCGCTTGCATTCCAATCCGCTGCGCATCCTCGATTCGAAGAATCCCGCCATGCAGGCGCTGGTCGAGGCCGCGCCGAAACTGATGGACGAATTGGACGAAACTGCGCTGGCGCATTTCGCCGCCGTCCAACGCGGCCTCGACGATGCCGGCATTGCGTATCGCGTCAATCCGCGTCTGGTGCGCGGTCTCGACTATTACAACTACACGGTGTTCGAGTGGGTCACCGACAAGCTGGGTGCGCAGGGCACGGTTTGCGCCGGCGGCCGTTACGACGGACTGGTCGCCCAACTCGGCGGCAAACCGGCGCCGGCATGCGGCTTCGCCATGGGCGTGGAGCGTTTGCTGGTGATGATGACCGAAGCCGGTCTGCTGCCCGCGCCGGATACACCGGATGTCTACGTGGTCAATGTCGGCGAGGTTGCCGCGCGCTATGCGCTGCAAGCTGCCGAAACGCTGCGTGACGCTGGTCTGGCTGTGGTATTGCATGGCGGCGGCGGCAATTTCAAGGCGCAGATGAAGAAGGCCGATGCCAGTCTGGCGCGTTTCGCCGTGCTGATCGGCGAAGACGAAGTCGCGGCGAACCAGGTGACGGTGAAACCGCTGCGCGAGGCAGATCAACATCGCGAACAACAACGCATGGCTTTGACTGAAGCCATCGGATTTTTGAAAGGGTAAGCAATGGCGCTCGATCTGGAAGAACAGGAACAGGTAGATGAGGCGAAAGCCTGGTGGAAGCAGCACGGCAACAAGGTGATCTGGGGTGTCACGGCCTTCTTGCTGGTGGCTGCCGGCTGGCGCGCCTGGCAAACCTGGCAGCACAACCAGGCGGCGGAAGCTTCCATGCTGTTCGATAGCGCCGTGCAGGCGGCCAGCATGAACGACCTGAAAACCGCCAAGGCCGCCGCCGGCCAGATCATGGAAAACCATGCGCGTAGCGCCTACAGCGCGCCCGCCGCGTGGCTGGCCGGACGCATCAATATCGAGTCCGGCGACAGCAAGAGTGCGCGTGCGCAGTATGAATTCGCGCTGGAACAGGCCCGCGACGATGGTGTCCGCCAGTTGGCCCGCCTGCGTCTGGCCACGTTGAGTTTCGAGGAAAAAGACATTCCCGCCGCCCTGAAACTGCTGGAAGCCCCGTTCGAACCGGCTTTTCAGGGCCTGGCGGAACAGCTCAAGGGCGATATTTTCGTAGCGCAGGGCAAAACGGCCGAAGCGCGCGCTGCCTACAAGCTGGCGCTGGAAAAGCTCGGCGACAAGAGTTCGTTGAAGCCGCTGGTCGAAATTCGCCTGGATAGCCTGGGAGTCTGATGTGCTGAAACGTGCCCCACTCCTGTTCTTGCTGGCAGTTTCGCTGTCCGGCTGCTCCGGGTTCAGCGGCTGGTTCGGCTCCGACAAGGCCTTGGTCAAACCGGCCGAATTGACCGAGTTCAAGTCTAGCGCCGAGTTGATCAAGTCGTGGGAAGCCAACGTCGGTGCCGGCAGTCCGTTCGCCTTCTCGCCCGATACGGATGGCGAAGCGGTCTACGCCGCCGGTCGCGAAGGCAAGGTGGTCAAGCTGGATCTGGCTTCGGGCCGCGAACTGTGGCGCATCGATGCCGGGCAGACGTTGTCCGCCGGCGTCGGTGTCGGCGATGGCATCGTGCTGGTCGGCACGCCGAAAGGCCAGTTGCTGGCGTTCAAAAGCGCGGATGGCACGCCCGCCTGGAGCGCCAGGCTTTCGGCCGAAATCCTGACGCCGCCGGTTGCCGGCAACGGTGTCGCGGTGGCGCGTGCGAATGACGGCAAGATCTACCTGCTCGATAGCGCCAGCGGCAAACAGCGCTGGAGTTACAGCCGCAACCTGCCGGCGTTGACGTTGCGCGAGCAAGGCCATCTGCTGCTCGGCAACAACGCCGTGTTTGCCGGCCATGCCGGCGGCAAATTGACCGCGCTGGCGCTGAACAACGGCGCGCCGCTGTGGGAAGTCAATGTCGCGCTGCCGCGCGGCGCGACCGAACTGGAGCGCATTGCCGATGTCGTCGGACCGCTTGCCAGCGACGATCGCCTGGTTTGTACCGCCGCCTTCCAGGGCCGCGTCGGTTGTTTCGACCAGGTCTCCGGCAATGCCGCCTGGGCGCGCGATTTATCCGCGCTGCGCGGCGTCGCGATGGATGCACGTTTTGTCTACGCTGCCGACGAACACGGCAACGTGGCGGCGTTCGAAAAATCACGCGGCAACAATCCGTGGAAGCAGGAGAAGCTGCGCGATCGCAAGTTGTCCAGCCCGGTGGCGGTGGCCGAGCGCTTCGTCGCGCTGGGCGATTACCAGGGCCAGATTCACCTGATCAATTCCGAGGATGGCGCTTTTGCCGCCCGCATCGGAACCGATGGCAGTCCAATCAACAGCGTCATGCTTCCGCTCAAATCCGGTCTGGTTGTACAGACCGCGAACGGCGGAATATTTGCCTTACGGCTCAAATAAACCCGTGACGGGCGGCCATCCCACCGCCGCTCGCTACGCAACTCGAATACATGAAACCCACCCTAGTCCTGGTCGGTCGACCTAATGTCGGCAAATCCACGTTGTTCAATCGTCTGACCAAGACGCGCGACGCGCTCGTTCACGATCTGCCCGGTTTGACCCGGGATCGCCACTACGGCCATGGCCGCATCGGTTCGAAGCCGTATCTGGTGGTCGATACCGGCGGTTTCGAGCCGGTGGCGGAATCCGGCATCCTGGCCGAAATGGCCAAGCAGACCCTGCAGGCCGTTGCGGAAGGCGATGCGGTCATCTTCCTGGTCGATGGCCGTTCCGGCGTGACGCCGCAGGATGCCATCATCGCCGAGAAGCTGCGGCGTAGCGGCCGGCCGGTGTTGCTGGCGGTGAACAAGACCGAAGGCATGAACGCCGGCGTGGTGACTGCCGAATTCCACGAACTCGGCCTCGGCCAGCCGGTCGCCATCTCCGGGGCGCATGGCGAGGGCGTACGCGAACTGGTCGAACTGATCATGGAGTCGTTCGCCGATGCCACGGAAGACGAAGATGCCGACCAGCACCCGAAAATCGCTATCGTCGGCCGACCCAACGTAGGCAAGTCGACGCTGGTCAATACCTTCGTCGGCGAGGAACGCGTCATCGCGTTCGACCAACCCGGCACCACGCGCGATTCGATCTATGTCGATTTCGAACGCAACGGCAAGCCCTATACCCTGATCGATACCGCCGGCGTGCGGCGCAAGGGGCGGGTCACCGAGGCAATCGAAAAGTTCTCCGTGATCAAGACCCTGCAAGCTGTCGAGGACGCCAACGTGGTGGTGCTGGTACTCGACGCGCAGCAGGAAATCTCGGATCAGGACGCGCATCTGGCCGGTTTCGTGCTGGAAGCGGGCAGGGCGCTGGTGGTGGCGGTGAACAAGTGGGATGGCATGGCCAGTTACGACCGCGAGCAGATCAAACGCGAACTGACCCGGAAAATGGAGTTCTTGTCCTTCGCCCGTTTTCACTTCATTTCCGCGTTGCGCGCGCAAGGCATCGGCGACGTGCTGAAGTCGGTCGACGAGGCCTATGCCGCCGCGATGGCGAAACTGCCGACGCCGCGCCTGACCCGCGTGTTGCTCGATGCCGTCGCGCAGCACACGCCGCCCAAATCCGGCTTGTTCCGGCCGAAGCCGAAATACGCCCACCAGGGCGGCAGCAACCCACCGATCATCATCATTCACGGCAACCACCTGGAAGGCATTTCCAATAGCTACAAACGCTATCTGGAGAACATCTTCCGCACCACGTTCAACCTGCAGGGCACGCCGCTGCGAGTCGAGTTCAAATCCGGCCACAACCCGTTCGAAGCGCGCGATGTGAAGCCGCTCACGCCGCGCCAGGAACGCACCGCCAAGCGCGACAGCAAGCGGCGGCCGCAGCACCAGAAATCGCGTTAGGAGCCTGTCGCTTTCCGCTAGTCATCCCCTACGCGGGAACGCCGTGAACAATCCGGTCCGCGCCCGGTCTTCCTGCAGCAGATGCGTGAAGAAGTCGACTTGTGAGGTGACCGGATCGCCGATGAAGCCGATGTCGATCTTCTTCGCGAGTATGGCGTTGCCTTCTTCGGTTTCGCCGATGAGCGTGGCGTTGACCCGGACCGGTTTTTTCGTGAATCCCGTTGTGCGCACCTGGAACACGTTTGCCAGGGCCTGCAGAAAATCCTCGCGCAGCGGGTTGGACATGTTGAAGACATGCACTTCTCCGTCGACCGGGAATGCCCTGCGCACATCGCTCAATTTGACCGGCACGCCGTCGACGTTGATTTCCGGCGTGGTCAGCAGCTTGACCAGATCGCTCAAGTTGACGTTCAGAAGCGGTTGCTGGCCTTCATTGGGCAGTTGTTGATCGATGGAATCGCTGCCTTTCGTGTAGATCAACTCGATGGAGAAATCGAGATTGATGCGGCTGCTGCAATGGGCAATCAGATTCAGGTTGCCGACGCTTCCGGCGGGGGCGAGCGAGAGCGACATCAGCAGCTTGTCGAATCCGACCGCGAATAGTTCACGGTCGCCCAGCAGTAGCGATGGCACGTGATCGACGTCGGCCTTGAACAGGTCTTTCGAGATGATTTCCTCGATATCGGCGGCGGACGGCTGCTGGGGTTCATCGGCTGCGCTTGCCCTGACCAGTAGTTGAGTCGGGCCGTAGAAATCCCACTGCTGCAGCGGCACGCCTTCTGCCGTGACGACTGGCGTCGGCGCCGGTGAGTCGGGCGACATGCCGATGAATGAGCGGAGTGCTTCGTCGTTGCCGATGATCCGATCCAGCGCGGAGTTGCCGGTGCTGGCAGGTACAGCGGGACTGGCGCTGCGGTTGCCACTTCCGCTGCCCGCACCGCCCCCGCCCGTGCCACCTGAGCCGCCCCCGCTGCTGCCCCCGCCGGTTCCGCCTGCGCTTTCCTTCTTCGCCGCTTCCTGCTGCTTTTTCTTGAGTTCCTCTTCCTTGTTGAAGATCGCGCCGGCTTCGGTCGGGTTCTTGTCCTGAATCGATTTTCCCAGCTTGGCCTTTGCCAGATCGGCCGCGATCTGCAACTTGGATTTTTCCAGTTCGGCGGCGATCTTGCGGCGTTCGGTATCGGCGTTGACCGAGGTTTTCAGGTTGTCGCTGGCCTGGGCGCCGACCGCAGTGGCGCCCGCCGCGGAGAGTTTGGCGGTCTCGGTGGCGAGCTTGATGGTGTCGGACAGGCCGCTCATGTCGCGGAACAGGTTGCCGTTCTGAATCGCGGCGAGCGTTCCTGCGAGACCGCTCGGGTCGGGCAGCGCGGCAGGCGGCGAGATGCTGACCAGGGGCGCGCTGAACTGGCCCGGGGTGAGGTTTTCCACCTGCGCCCGAGTGCCGGTCTGGATCGCCGCGATATCCGTCGGCTGGATCGGGATCGGTGAATCCTGCCAGTTGAAGAAGCGGGCGAGATCGAGCTTCTCTGCGCAGTTGAAGCGCCCCAACACGGCTTCGGCGAAGATGCCGCCGCTCGACAGCGGCACGATATCGACTTTGGCCTGGCCGATGCGCAGACCACGACTTGCCATGAAAGCGCGCCATTCCGCATCGTTGACCGGATCGGTATTGATCCTGAACGCCAGCGCATTGCCGACGATGCGCAGCGGGATCGGTTCGGCGACCTGGACCAGCGGAAACGCCTGACCATTCAGCGTGATGCTGAACGGCGCAAGCAGGCCGGCAATCATCGCCGCATCGAGGTTGCGGAATACGGCCTGGCTGTAGTTCAGGCGATTGTCGGTCAGATGCTGGATCAGATTGACGTCGGCGCCAGCCGCGCGGACATCGATCAGCTTCGTTTCCTGGGCGCCTTTGGTCACGCTGACGGTGGGCAGTTCCAGCGGAAACACGATGCTGTTGCGCGACAGGGCGAGCACGCCGGTTGCCGCCACATCGGCGACCGGGTCGCTGCCGGCGATGGCGATGCGGTCGACGTCGGCCAATGCGATGCTTGCCGAAAGATCGGTGATGCGGGTGCCGTCGCGTAACACGAACACCAGTTTCATCGCACGAACCGGGCTTTGTACTGCGCCTTCCTCGACGCGCACATCGGATGGCACAAACAGCGATTGGGAGCCGCGACGCACGGTGGACGTCCCGAAAAAGGACGAGAGTTTCGCCGCGGCGTTCTCCCACAAACTGTCGGCGATGTCGTCCGGCAGCGGCGGGCGGGGCGGTCGGGTCGGCGGAACCGGGTCGTCGTCGACCTCCGGTTCGGTCCCGCTATCCGTTTCCTCGCTGACGCGCCTGCGCGCGAGTTGCACCCGCCGCGTGACGACGCGCGGGTTGGTCAGAATGTCCGTAATCGAGCCGCCAAGACCCGGGAAGACCACCTTGCGTTCCGGGAACAGTTCCAGCGTGTCGAAGTTCAGTAGCGCAGCGCGAATGGCGGGAGTGAGCGCCGCGTCGATGAGCGCGCCGCGAAAACGCCGCAGCAGGTCGACGTTGCTGAAATCAAGCAGCCTGAACGGCACGAAGACGACCCGGTCGCAGCGCGCCAGCGAGGTTTCCGTGCGATAGACCTGCAGCACTTCGTAATACTGGACCGTCAGCGCGTGCATGTGGTTGTAGTTGGTGATGACGCGCGTCGACACGTTTTCGTGCTCGCTCTGGCTCACTTCGCGGACAACCGAGGCGCGCCGGGTGCGTGCCGCATGGGCCTGCTGATGCGTGCGGTCGCTGGCGTTCTGCAGCATCGAGGCGCCGACTTCGCGGCTGCCGGCGCTGGTCGCATAGCTGTCTGCCGAGGTCGATGTCTTCGAAATGCTGGCGCTGGCGCCGCCGCCGAACGGACCGATCGAAATGCCGGCAGAGGCGCCGGCCTGCTTCGTCGTCGACTGGCTTTCGGTGTGCGAAAAGCCGCTTTGCGCCTCGCGCGCGACCGCTTCGGTGACTTCGCTGATGCTGCGGTTGCGTGAGGTGTCCTGGCTCAGGTCTTCCGTCTCGCCGAGCACTTCGGTTTGTCCGGCGCTGGATTTGCGGCTCCAGTCGACGACGGCGATGCGTGTGCTCTCTCCGGCCGCCAGCGCCATGCTGTGCAGCAAGTGGCCCAGCGTGACGCCCTGCATGAACCAGGACTGATTCAGCGTCAGCAGCATGCCGAGTCCGACGGTGTTGAAGCCGAAATCGGCCTCTGCCACCTGCGCCGCGTCGATCGGCGCGAAGTCCGCTCCGGTCAGGTCGATCAGCGCCGGCGCGTTGTCCGGACGCAGGATCTGGTCGAGTACCAGCGACGTGTATTGGACGCGCTCGGTCGGGAATTCGCCCGATTTCGGCACCAGATCGGCCGGGCTTTCCGGGTCGAAGGTGTCCAGTTGTTCCGGGAAGAACGTGCGGCTGAGGATTTCCCTGGCGGCGCGAAACGGTGGGTAGAGTGACAGGTCGCGCACCGTGACGACGCCGAGAGCGGCCTGGATTTCCTCCGCATCCGCGATGTCGGCCAGGATGTCGATCGACGCGTTACGCAAGTCGGCAACGGCGACGCCGTCCGCGATGCCGGGTTTCAGCAGGTCGGAAACCGGCCGCCCGAAGCGGTTCATCGCATTGGCCGGATTGTCGGCGGCATCCTCGATCTGCACGGCGGCATTGAATGCGCTCGACATCGCCAGATCGAAGACATTGCGCACGCCGAGCGTTGTCAGTGCGGTAAGTGCGCGTGCCGACACGCCGAGCAAGCGATCCGGCGGCAGATTGAGCACCTCGGCCAGCGGCAGCAACTGAGCTTCGGAAACGAGCAGGTCGGAGGGGTTGGACAATGCAGGCATCTCGCTCTCCCATAATGCGATCTCGAGCAGATCGATATATTTGAACCGCCCCCAATGGCGACTTAGGCATGCGCGGGGTCGTTTCAAAACTACTTGAGTGCCGATGGCCTGGATATTTCCGGATGTTTTACGCGACCTGCGCAACCCGCTAAAACGCCGTGAATTATCATGACGCCACGGAGGCCAGGAAGATGATCGCTGCGTCGTCTGCTTTTCCTCCCCCCACATCCACCGCCACAGGAAACACGCCATGAGTACGCTGCCCAGATGTCCCCAATGCAATTCTGAATTCACCTATGAAGACGGCGACATGTTCGTCTGTCCCGAATGTGCCCACGAGTGGCCGCAGAAAGCGGCGGAGAGCGGCGATGACCGCCGCGTCGTGCGCGACTCCAACGGCAACGTGCTGGCGGACGGCGACAGCGTGACAGTGATCAAGGATCTGAAAGTCAAAGGCTCGTCGTCGGTGGTCAAGGTCGGCACGAAAGTGAAGAACATCCGTCTGGTCGACGGCGACCACGATATCGATTGCAAGATCGACGGCATTGGCGCGATGCAATTGAAATCGGAATTCGTCAAGAAGGCGTGAGTTTGGGGTCTGCCGAATGAAAGCGGGCAAAGCCGATCCGTTGCCGGATTGCTGGAAATGCGCCCATCACTACATCACCCATGACCCGGGCTTCCCGTATGGCTGTCAGGCGATGCAATTCAAGTGTCGCCGACTGCCCTGTCGGGAAGTCCTGGCCGCCTCGGGGCAAGCCTGCTTGCTGTTTCAGCAGAAGGAAGCGGACAAGCCGAAGCAGTAATACCCGCTATTTTTTCTCTGCCGAATTGCCGCGATTGCGGCTGACCAAAGCGGCGATCAGTCCGTCGATGCCGCCTTTGCGCACATTGCTGTTGAAGGAGCCGCGGTACGTAGTTACCAAGCTGGCCTGATCGACCAGGACGTCGAAAACCTTCCAGCTGCCGTCCTGTTTTTTCATGCGATAGTCGAGCGTGATGGGCGGCGCCCCCGGTTTGAGGACTTCCGATCTGACGGTAACTTCGTTGTCATTGGGCTGCATGCGCTGCGGTTTGAAGTTGATCTTGTATTCGGCAATGCTGGCAATGGCGCCGGCATACGTCCGCACCAGCAGCGTGCGGAATTCGTCGACGATTTTCTCGCGCTGTTCCGGCGTGGCCTTGGACCAGTGCTTTCCTACCGCCAGTTGCGCCATTTCCTTGAAATCGAAATAGGGCACAACCTTGGTTTCGACCAATTGATTGATCTTGTCGCGATTGCCGGCTTTGATTTCCTTGTCCTCAGACACGATGCGGGCAACTTCATCGGTCGTGTTGCGCGCCAGCACATCCGGTGCGACCTCCGCCGCCTGCGCGGCCAGCGGCCAGACGAAGAAAGCGGCGGTCAGCCAGACGGCAATTCTGTTGCGGGCGATGACGCGTGTTGGGTGCGAACTTGCTGAATTCATGGCTTCCTCCTGCATGGATGAAGATCGCTCCGGCAAACCTGCCGTACCCCTTTTGAGCATCCTGCGTGCCAGTTGATCCCGGAAACGGCCAGCGATCGCTCCGGTTTCCGTGCGCGGCCGCATGCAATCGAGGTTTCGCGCCTTCGCTCGGCCGCATCGACTGGGTCGGCCCACGCCGCGCTCATCGCCAAACCGGGGTATTGTGTCTTCGATTCGAGACGCTTCCGGCAAGTGGCGGCTAATACGCTGTTTTTACGCAGTATTTTTGTCGCCGGATGGCGACACGCCGCAGCCGAAGATACAGGTAGGGTGCGCCATGCGCACCATTTCACGTCAATGGTGCGCATGGCGCACC
>JASJPG010000067.1:0-49547 GCA_031426815.1 Hydrogenophilaceae bacterium | reverse complement strand
AGACGGAATGATGTTTTCCAGAATGCCGCGACCACCGCGCCAATCTTTCATGGAGGGGCCGTCGACGGTCTTCTGGGTCGCGGTAGCCGCATGCACCGTGGTCATCAGGCCACGCTTGATGCCCCAGTTGTCGTTCAGCACCTTGGCGACCGGCGCCAGGCAGTTGGTGGTGCAGGATGCGGCGGAAACGATGGCTTCGCCTGCGTACTTGGTGTGGTTGACGCCGTACACGAACATCGGGGTGGCATCTTTGGAAGGAGCGGACTGCACCACCTTCTTGGCGCCGGCGGCGAGGTGCGCCTGGCAGGATTCGGTGGTCAAGAAGAAACCGGTGCAATCGATCACGATATCGGCGCCGATTTCGTTCCACTTCAGGTTGGCGGGATCGCGCTCGGCGGTCAGACGGATGGTCTTGCCGTTGACGACCATGTTGCCGCCGGCGGTGGACACTTCACCGTTGAAACGGCCATGCACGGAGTCGTACTTCAGCATGTAGGCCAGGTAATCGGGCTCAAGCAGGTCGTTGATGCCGACCACTTCAATACCGGGGAAATCCTTGGCGATGGCGCGGAAAGCCATGCGACCGATACGACCGAAACCGTTGATGCCAACTTTGATAGTCATGTTCTTGCTCCTTGTTAACGATTCAATTTATTTCCGCTGGGCGCGAATGGCCGCGCCCCGCGTGTTTGTTACAGAACGCCCTTGGCCTTGGCGACCACGTTCTCGACAGTGAAGCCGAACTCCTTGAACAGCAGCGGCGCGGGCGCGGATTCGCCGAAACGATCCAGACCGACGACGACGCCATCCAGGCCGACATACTTGTACCAGCCGTCGGTGACGCCGGCTTCGATCGCCACACGCTTGACACCGGCCGGCAACACGCTGGCCTTGTAGGCGGCGTCCTGCTTGTCGAACTCGTTGGTGGAAGGCATCGAGACGACGCGCGCGGCGATACCTTCGGCCTTCAGCGCTTCCTGTGCCTTCAGTGCCAGTTCCACTTCCGAACCGGTCGCGATCAACACCAGCTTGGCTGCGCCGTCGCAATCGGACAGCACGTAGCCGCCCTTGCGGATGTCGGCGATCTGGGCATCGGAACGCTTGACGAACGGCAGGTTCTGACGCGACAGGATGTGGCAGCTCGGGCCGTCCATCTTCTCGACGCTGGCCGCCCAGGCGACCAGGGTTTCGGTGGTGTCGCACGGACGCCAGACGGTCATGTTGGGGATCATGCGCAGCGTCGCGGTCTGCTCGACCGGCTGGTGGGTCGGGCCGTCCTCGCCGAGACCGATGGAATCGTGCGTGAACACGTAGACCACGCGCTGCTTCATCAGCGCCGACATGCGCAATGCATTGCGGGCGTATTCCGAGAACATCAGGAAGGTGCCGCCGAACGGGAACAGGCCGCCATGCAGCGCCATGCCGTTCATGATGTGGCTCATGCCGAACTCGCGCACGCCGTAGGAGATGTAGTTGCCGCCGGCGTTACGGTGCAGGCTGTGGCAACCCGGCCAGTTGGTCAGGTTGGAACCGGTCAGGTCGGCGGAACCGCCAACGCGCTCGGGCAACGTGGAAACCAGACGCTCGATGGCCAGTTGGCTGGCCTTACGGGTGGCGACGGTTTCGGCTTTTTCCAGCGTGGTGGCCAGCGCGGCTTGTACGCGGCCAGCCCAGTCGGCGGGCAGATCGCCGTTCATGCGGCGGCTGAACTCGGCGGCTTCGGCCGGGAACTGCACGGTGTATTCGGCGAACTTGTTGCTCCACAGCTTTTCCAGGCCTTCGCCCTTGGTCTTGGCATCCCAGCCTTCGTACACATCCTGCGGAATCACGAACGGCTCGTGGTTCCAGCCGATGTGCTTGCGGGTGGCTTCGATTTCCGCATGGCCCAGCGCGGCGCCGTGCACGTCGTGGGTGCCTTCCTTGTTGGGCGAACCCTTGC
Source organism: Hydrogenophilaceae bacterium (assembly GCA_031426815.1). Classification (GTDB taxonomy): domain Bacteria; phylum Pseudomonadota; class Gammaproteobacteria; order Burkholderiales; family Thiobacillaceae; genus PFJX01. Next base: position 47,608 of record JASJPG010000067.1, on the reverse strand, counting down.
CGATGATGGTCTTGCAGCAGATCAGCGTCGGCTTGTCGGTCGATTGCTTGGCTTTCTGGATCGCGGCTTCGAGCGCCACGGCGTCATGGCCGTTGACGCCGGCGATCACGTTCCAGCCGTAGGCTTCGAAACGCTTCGGGGTGTCGTCGGTGAACCAGCCTTCGACGTGACCGTCGATGGAGATGCCGTTGTCGTCCCAGAACGCCACCAGCTTGTTCAGGTGCCAGGTGCCAGCCAGCGCACAGGCTTCGTGCGAGATGCCTTCCATCATGCAGCCGTCGCCCATGAACACATAGGTGTGGTGGTTGACGATGTCGAGGCCGGGCTTGTTGAACTCGTGCGCCATCAGCTTTTCGGCGAGCGCCATGCCGACGGCATTGGTGATGCCCTGGCCGAGCGGGCCGGTGGTGGTTTCGATGCCGGCGGTGTAGCCGTACTCGGGGTGGCCCGGGGTACGCGAATGCAGCTGACGGAAATTCTTGATGTCGTCGATGGTGACGTCATAGCCGGTCAGATGCAGCAGCGCATAGATCAGCATCGAGCCGTGGCCGTTGGACAGCACGAAGCGGTCGCGGTCGGGCCATTTCGGGTTGGCCGGGTTGTGGCGCAGGTGGTGGTTCCAGAGCACTTCAGAGATTTCAGCCATACCCATCGGGGCGCCCGGATGACCGGATTTGGCTTTCTCGACCGCATCCATCGCGAGGGCGCGGATTGCGTTTGCGAGGTCGTTACGTGTTGCCATGTCTTTGTTTCCTCAAAGAAAAAACCGAAATCTAGGCCCGAATGGGCGGAAAGCTTCGATTATGTCGCACGCTATCGGCCATGAGCAAGCTGACTCCAGACTGACAAGGCCTTGCGGAATGGGGTCGAAATGCCTCGAAGCGGCCTCAGGGCCTTGTGTTTTGCCAGTTGCGAGGTGTGCGAAGCACGAAAATTAAAATATTTTTATATTCCCGGCCTGCGCGCTTATAGAACCCAGCAATGGTGCGGTGCGCAATGAGATTTCGGGTCGAAAAAAGAGCGAAATTTGCGTTGAAATCGGCTTAAACCCCGACCCAGGTTTTCCACTGCCGCAGCAAATCAGGAGTCAGCGCGGCGAGAACCGACCGGCACCAGGGATTCTCGCCACGGAACTCGGATCCATCCAGCGCACAGGACGCGCCGCCCGCCTCTTTCAGAATCAGGCAACCGGCCGCGTAATCCCACAACTTCTGGCCGCCGTGCAGATAGACGTGCATGCGGCCGGCCGCGACGTAGCACCAATCCAGCGTGCTGGCGCCCAGATTGCGTTGCGAACTGAACGGATGTTCGAACGCCAGGCGACCGGCCAGTGTGCGGTCGATGCGCTTCAATTCGATGCCGGCCATGCAGCGGCTCAATTGCAGCGGCGGCGTCTTCAGCGGCAACCTTTCGCCGTTCATGTAGGCGCCCTGGCCTTCGACGGCATAGAACGCCTCGTCGGCGCTGGGGTCGTACACCACGCCCAGGACGCTTTTGCGCTTGCGCACCAGCGCCACCGAAATGGCGAAGAAGGGCAGGCCGTTGACGAAGTTGCTGGTGCCGTCGATCGGGTCGACGCACCAGAAGCCGGCATCGCCCATGCCCCAGACGTCGTGCTGCTCGGCTTCGGTCATTTCCTCGCCGAGCACGGGATACGGCGCGATGGCCTGCAGATGCCGGATCAGCGCGGTCTGGGCGGCGAGGTCCGCCTCGGTCAGCAGGCTGCCATCAACTTTGCGTTGGTGCGCAACCTTCATGTAGCGCGGCATGATTTCCTCGCGGCCGACACTACGGCATGCCGCAATGACCTGCTCGACGAGAAGATTCAGGTCCGCCATTTGATCGAACAGCCCATGCTCGGAATTTGCTCGGCCGGGCCGCGCTGGGTTGCGGCGACCAGCTGCATCGCCTCGAACAGGTCGCGGCGCGCATCCGGGGGGGCGGTTTCCTTGCGCGATTCGTCGAGGCGGCCGCGATAGTGCAATTCCAGATTGCGGTTGAAGCCGAAGAAGTCCGGCGTACACACCGCGCCATACGCCTTGGCGATGTCTTGCGACGCATCCAGCACATACGGCATCGGCAAGGCGAGCCGGTCGGCCAGCACCCGCATGTTGTCGAAACTGTCCTCGGGATACTCCGCAGGGTCGTTTGACATGATCGCGATGGCGCCAATACCCAAGGTGTTCAACTCGGCGACATCGCGCACGATGCGCTCGATGACCGCCTTCACATAGGGACAATGGTTGCAGATGAACATGACCAGCAAGCCGTTCGGGCCCGCCGCATCCTGCAACGACCAGGTCTTGCCATCGACACCGGGCAAGGCGAAATCGACCGCTTTCCAGCCGAAATCGCAGATCGGGGTTTCCATACGCACCATGTCAACGACTCCAGTGAACCCAATGCGCCGGATAATATCACCCCGTTTTCGCCCACCCATCCGGTCACCCCCCCATGCCCCGTTTCTACTGCGACCTGCCGCTGGCCGTCGGCCGCCTGATCGAACTGCCCGCCGACACGGCGCGCCATGCCATCGGCGCCTTGCGCCTGCGCGCCGGCGAAATGGTCAGACTGTTCAACGGCGACGGCGCGGAATATGCCGGCACACTCGAAGTGCAAGGCAAAGGTGCGGCGGTGCGCTTGATCAGCCGCGCCGAGCCGCAACGCGAATCGAATCTGCACATCACGCTGGCACAGGGCATTTCCAGCGGCGAACGCATGGACCTGACCTTGCAGAAATCGGTCGAACTCGGCGTCGCCGCGATCCAGCCCCTGTTCATGCGGCGCTCGGTGGTGAAGCTCAGTGGCGACAAGGCCGAGCGGCGGCTGCACCACTGGCAGGGCATCGTCGTCTCCGCCTGCGAACAATGCGGCCGCAATGTGATTCCGCCGGTGTCTGCGATAGAGGAATTCATGCCCTGGCTGCAGCAGGCCAGAAACCAGGCCGATGCACCGCAACGCTACCTGCTCGACCCGGAAGCGGAAACCAGTCTGCGCGACCTGCCCGCGCCGCACGGCCCCATCCTGCTGCTCGCCGGCCCGGAAGGCGGCTTCGATCCGGCCGAACGCAAGGCCGCCGTCGCCGCCGGTTGCCAACGCATCCGACTGGGGCCGCGCATCCTGCGCACCGAAACCGCCGCGCTGGCGGCACTGGCGGCGCTGCAGGCGATCTGGGGCGACTTCAGATAACAGCCGGTTTAAGTTTTTCGGCCTTAAACCGTAATAAAGCCGTTCAATTACCCTTTGCCAGGATTCCAGGAGTCAGCGATGGTCAAATCAGCGGAAGCGGGCGCTGCCTCGTTCGTGCAGTGGTTCCGCGCTGCGGCGCCCTACATCCACGCCTTTCGCGGCAAGACTTTCGTGCTGGCGTTCGGTGGCGAAGCGATGTTGCGGGAAGATTTCGTCGATCTGGTGTACGACATCAACCTGCTCAATGCGCTCGGCGTGCGCCTGGTCCTGGTGCATGGCGTGCGGCCCCAGGTCGAGGAGCGTCTGAGCGCGGAAGCGCAGTACGTACAAGGCCGCCGGGTAACCGATAGCGACGCGCTCGAACACGTCAAGGATGCAGTCGGTTCGGTGCGGGTCGATATCGAAAGCCTGCTCTCCGTCGGCCTGCCCAACACGCCGATGGCCGGCGCCGAAATTCGCGTCGCTTCCGGCAATTACGTCACCGCGCAGCCGGCCGGCGTGGTCGACGGTATCGACCTGCTGTTCACCGGCGAGGTGCGCAAGATTGCCGTCGCACCGATCCGCGACCGCCTGAATGCCGGCGAAATCGTCCTGCTCTCGCCGCTCGGCTACTCCCCCACCGGCGAAGTGTTCAACCTGACCCTGGAGGAAGTGGCGACCCAGGCCGCCATTGCGCTGGCGGCGGACAAGCTGGTGTTCATCCTCGACCACGGCGACACCGTCGACGCCAAGGGCCGCCGCATCAACCGGGTCACCGCCGCGCAAGTGCCCAAGTTGCTGCGCGACCTGCCGGAAGGGGACATGAAGCTGTATCTGCCGCACGCGGCGCACGCCTGCAAGAAAGGCGTCGGCAAGGTGCATCTGATCAGCGCCGATGTCGATGGCGCCGTACTGATGGAACTGTTCACGCATGCCGGCGTCGGCACCATGGTGACGCGTCAATCGGTGGAAAACCTGCGCCCGGCCACGATCGACGATGTCGGCGGCATTCTCTCGGTGATCGAACCACTGGAAGCAGACGGCATCTTGGTGCGGCGCTCGCGCGAACGACTGGAACAGGAGGTCGAGCAGTTTTTCGTCGATGAACTCGACGGCCGCATCGTCGGCTGCGTCGCGCTCTATCCCTATCCAGAAGCCGGCGCCGGCGAGATGGCCTGCCTGGCGGTGGCGCGCGAATTCCAGCGCGGCGGCCGCGGCGACGCCCTGCTGGCGGCGGTCGAAGAAGCCGCGCTGGAACTCGGCTTGAGCCAACTCTTCGTGCTGACCACGCGCACGACGCACTGGTTCATCGAACGCGGCTTTACCCCGGGCGCGCCGGAAGACCTGCCGGCGCCGCGCAAGGCGCTGTACAACTGGCAGCGGCGCTCCAAGGTGCTGGTCAAACAAATCGGACAATGAATTGAAATCGCTGCGCAGCCTCTACTTCGCATTCGTCTGCCTGCTCCTGGCTGCCCCGCTCGCCCAGGCCGCATCGAGTTTCATTCTGGGCGTCGTGCCGGTGCACAGCGCCCGCATCCTGGCGGAACGCTACGAACCGTTGCGGGCTTACCTGGCGAAAGCCTTGCAACGACCGGTACGCATCGAAAGCGCGGCCGACTTCCGCCGCTTCCACCAACGTACCCTACGCGGCGATTTCGACCTGACCATCACGCCCGCCCACTTCGCCCGCATCGCCCAGAAAGACACCGGCCAACAGCCGCTGGTGCAGTTCTTGCCCGACCATGACGCCCTGTTGATCTACGCCGCCGAACGCCCGCTGGCCAGCTTCGACGACTTGAAAGGCAAACAACTGGCGGTCATCGACCACCTCGCCATCACCGTCACGGCGGCACTGGCCTTCCTCGAATCGCAGGGGCTGGAAGCCGACCGCGATTACCAGGTGGTCGAACACCGCACGCATGCCAGCGCCGCCTACGCCCTGATCTCCGGCTTGTCTGCCGCCGCCGTGTCGACCAGCCAGGGCTTGCTGCAAATCCCCGACGACCTGCGCCGCAAGCTGGTGGTGCAACAGCATATCGCCGACATCCCCGCCTTCGTGATGATCGCCAACGCCCGCATGGACAAGGTTCAGGCCGAACGCCTGAAGGCTCTGCTGTTGAGCTTCCAGAACGAAGCCGAAGGCATCGATTTCCTTGGGCATACCGGCTATGACAGCTTGATTCCGGCCGATGAAGCAGTGCTGAAACGCGCCGATGTCTTCCTCAAGGAAACCCGCAAGGCGCTCAAGTGAAATACTTCACGCTGCGCGCCCCGCTTTGGCTCAAGCTCACTCTGGCCGGATTGCTGGTCGAGGCGCTGATGCTGAGCTTGCTGGTGGTCAGCAATGTTCACCTGATGGAAGAAGAGCTGATCAACAAGACCGAGTTACGCGTCAACAGCGCCATTCCGTTGCTCAACGCCGCCCTGGCCACGCCACTGATGCAGCGCGACTACGGCACCTTGCACGACATCCTGGAAGAGGCGCGCAGCAACGATGCCTATGTCTATCTGGTCCTGCTCGACAAGGAAGGCCGCCGCATCGCGGCCGCCGGCATCGACGCGCAAACCGATTTGCCGGAACTGGATCGACTGCTCGGGATCGGTGAAGACCGCGTTTTCGATACCGAAACCAGCATCCGCCTGAGCGGGGCCGAATACGGTCGTCTGCGTTTAGGCATCGCCACCGACTTCCTCATCCTGGCGCGTGCCCGCGCCGTGCGCCAGGGCATCTATGTCGGCCTCGGCGCAGTCGCGCTGACCTTTCTCACGCTGGCCCTGATCGGCTACTTGCTGACGCGGCGGCTGCAACAACTCACCCACGCCAGCCATGCCCTGGCCGACCAGAATTTCGATGCCCTGCTGCCGGCTTCGGGACCGGATGAAGTCGGCCAGCTCGCCACCGCCTTCCGCGCCATGTCGCACCAGCTCAAGGCGCGTCTGTCCGAACTAAGGGACAGCGAACAGCGTTTCTTCGCCATCGCCAACTACACCTACGACCTCGAACTCTGGATCGAGCCGGCCGGGCGCACCATCTGGGTGAATCCCTCGGTGGCGCGGATGACCGGCTACGACCAGGACGAATGCCTGACCCTGCCCGGCTTTCCGCTCTGCCTGATCGACGAAGTCGACCGTTCCGAAGCGGAGCGCCACTTCCAGCTCGCCCTGCGCGGCGCCACCGGCGAGGGATATCAATTCCGCATGCAGCGCAAGGATGGCTCGCGCTTCTGGGCGGCGGTGAACTGGCATTCCATCTACAGCCGCGAAGGCCAGTTTCTCGGCATCCGCGCCAGTATTCGCGACATTTCCGATCTGAAGGCGTCCGAAGCGAAAGCACTGGAATATCTGGTCGGCGCCGAAGCCGAACGGGCGCGCCTGAAAGCCCTGCTGTCGGCAATGAACCTGGGCATTCTGTTCATCGGCATCGACCAGCGCGTGGTCTACCACAACCCCGCCTTCAACCAAATCTGGCAACTGGCGGACAGCACCGACCTGATCGGCCAGAGCACCGATGCTCTGGTCGCCCACAGCGCCGGCGCACTGACGCAACCCGAGCAATATCGCGACTACATCGCGCATGTGCTCGGCCGTCAGACCGATGCCGACAATTACGAAATCGTCGTACGCGACGGCCGTGTCGTCACCCAGTTGAGCTACGCCGTGCGCGACCGCGATCAGCGCTTCATCGGCCATCTCTGGGTCTACGAGGATGTCACCAGCGAACGCCAGACCGCCGAGCAGCTGCTCTATCTGGCCGAGCGCGACTCGCTCACCGGCCTCTATAACCGGCATCGCTTCCAGTCCGAACTGGAGCGCATGCTGAGCGAATCCGGTCGCCACAGCGCGACTTCCGCCCTGCTCTACTTCGATCTCGACGAGTTCAAGACCATCAACGACCACTTCGGCCACACTGCCGGCGATGCGATGCTGGTGCGCGTGGCGGGGGAAGTTTCCGGACTGACCCGGCGCAACGAAATGCTGTTCCGCCTGGGCGGCGACGAATTCGCGCTGCTCTTGCCCAACGCCGACATGACGCAAGCCGAGGCCTTGGCCGAGCGCGTAGTGCGCGCCATCGCGCAGATTCCGTTCCGTTTCGAGGGGCAGTCGCTGCACATCTCGTCCAGCCTGGGCATCGCGCTCTACCCGCTGCACGCTGCCGACCAGGACCAGCTCGTCGCCTGCGCCGACGCCGCCATGTATCAGGCCAAGCAGGCCGGCAAGAATGCCTGGCGCGCCTACCGCGCCGACCTCGACACGACGCCGGAAATGATCAGCCGCCTGTCCTGGAACGAACGCCTGGCGCGCGCCCTGCGCGAAAACCTGTTCGAACTGCATTACCAGGGCGTCTATTACGCCAAGACGCGAAAACTGGCGCATCTGGAAGCGTTGATCCGACTGCGCGACGAAACCACCGGTGAAATGGTGTCGCCTGGCCTGTTCATCCCGATCGCCGAAAAGAGCAACAAGATTCTCCAGATCGACCGCTGGGTCGCCCAGCAGGTGATCCAGCTGCTGAGCGAGCGCCCGCACGCACCGCCCATCGCGGTCAACGTCTCCGGCCGCTCCTTCGACGACCCGACGCTGCCCGCTTACATCGCCGACCTGCTGCGCGAATACGGCGTCAACCCGGCCCGTCTGCTGATCGAAATCACCGAAACCGCCGCCGTCTCCGACCTCACCGATGCCGAACGCTTCATCGAAGCGCTGAAGCAGACGGGCTGCGGCGTCTGTCTGGACGATTTCGGCGCCGGCTTTGCCTCGTTCGCCTACCTGAAGCACATCCGCGTCGACACCATCAAACTCGACGGCATGTTCATCCGCAACCTGCCGCACGACCATGAAAACCAGGTGTTCGTGCGCGGCATGGTGGAAGTCGCGCGCGGCCTCGGCAAAACCACCGTCGCCGAATGCGTCGAGGACGAAGCTACCCTGACGCTACTGGCCAAGCTGGGCGTCGACAAGGCGCAGGGCTACCACCTGGACCGGCCGCAAGCCCGGCATCCCGCACTTAATCGGAACAGCGAGGTCAATCCATCATGACAACCCCACCCGAACCCGTCGTGCGCAGCGCAGAAGCCCACGCCGACATCCTCGCCCGCCTGCACGAACTCGACCGCGCCATCGCGCATCACGCGCAGTGGCTGGCGCGGCTGAACCGGCAACTGATCTGCGGCGGCGGCGGCAATCCGGACGACCTGACCGACGATGCGCATCTGCGCTGCCAGTTGGGGCATTGGCTGCATGGCGTGGAACGCAACCGGGTGCAACAGGATCCGAGCCACGCCGCGCTCGAAGTCGCACATCAATCCATGCACGAAATCGCCCGCCATCTGCTGCAGGCGCAAACCTCGAACCGCCCGATTCAGCCCGCCGATTACGACGCCCTGGTCGCCGTCGCCACCCGCATCCGGCAACTGCTGCGGCGCAAGGAACAGGAACTGACCGAGCGCCTCGGCGGCGTCGACAAACTCACCGGGCTGTGGAATCGCCAGGCCGTGCATCTGCGCCTGGCGGAAGAAGTCGAGCGCGTGCAACGCACCCGCCAACCCTGCGCGATCTGTTTCGTCGATCTCGACGACTTCGCCCGCATCAACGAAGTCCACGGCCAGCTCATCGGCGACAGCGTGCTGAAAGCGGCGGCCGGCTTCTTCGCCAACCATCTGCGCGGCTACGACACCATCTTCCGCCTCGGCGGCGAAGAATTCCTGCTCTGCCTGCCGAATATCGACCTCGATCAGGCCGGCGCGCTGATCAACCGTTTGCGCGACAAACTTGCCGCCAACACCTTCAATGCCGACGGCCGCCAGATCCAGGTCACCGCCTCGTTCGGCATCGTCAATCTGGAACCCATCTTCTTCATCGACGAAATCCTGGAACGCGTCGAACGCGCCCAGCTGATCGCCAAATCGGAAGGCGGCAACCGGGTCTGCATCTGGCACGACGGCTTTAACGACGAGCCGGCGTAAAGCGGGATTCAACCTGACGCGGCGGCAAACGGCATACGCACCCGAATCTCGCAGCCGCCGGCGGTATGGTTATGGCGCGAGAAGAGTGCGCCGATACGGCCGGCACGCTGTTCCATGTTGCGTACGCCGCGTCCGGGCGGTCGCTGCGTGGCTGCGTCACAGCCGATGCCGTCGTCGCGGATGGCCAGGCTCAGGCTATCCGCATCGAACTCGATCCGGATTAGCGCCTGCCCGGCCTGGGCGTGTTTGATCAGATTGCTGACGGCTTCGCGCAGGATGCGGCCGAGGTTGAGCGCTTGCGGCTGGGTCAGATCGAGGTCTTCGAGGCGATGCGGTTGCGCCCAATCCAGCGCGATGCCCGCCTCACTCAACCGTTGCTCGCATTCCGCGCGCCAATCGGCGCACACCGCGGCGAGATCGAGATTGCCCTGCTGCGAGGTCGACACCACATCGCGCAGATCCTGCAACGCAGAACGCGCCAGATCGGCTGACTCCGGCGTGCCGGCACGGTAGACCAGGGAGAGCAATTTGGCGCCGACATCGTCGTGCAGATCACGGTAGATGCGTTCGCGTTCTTCCGCCACCGCCTGATCCATCTCCAGCGCACGCATGCGGGAGAAACTCTCCTGCAACTGCGCATGCTTGGCCTGCACGCGGTCCTCCAGCACATCGTTGAGTTCTTCGAACTCATTCAGCACACGTACGAAGCGGCTGGCCATGATCATGCCGACGGCAAGAAACACCAGCGGTGCGCTGTAGTGCAGCAGATAGACATCATCGAGAAACTCGTGCGGCCGGGTCAGCCAGAAGTGCTGGCTGTGCATCAACCAGTCATGTCCGGCCAGCACCACCACCAGCCCCATCGCGGCGGCCATCAGGCCGGCGTCGCGGTTGTGCCATTTGAGCGCGGCGCGCAGCAGGAACAGCAAGGTGGCGCACGCGGCCAGCAGCGTGAGGACATGCCAGAAAGCGGTCAACGCCAGGTAATGCTGCACCGGCACCAGGATCTGGCTGAGCGGTGAGGCAAACACCGACAGCCAGAGCAACGGCAGCAACGGCCGTCCACCGGCTGCCGAAAAACGCAGCAGCGAAATCAGCAGAAACGCGGAAAACACCTGAAAACTGCTGTTGATGACGATTTCCCAATGGGCAGTCGCCAACGGCGCCTCGCGCAAATACAGGTTGGTCGACTGCGCCGCCCAGAGCAGTGCCGAGACGCCGAAATAACCGTAGGCCACATCCTGCCGCCGTCGCCACCACAGGCTCAGCATCAGCACGCCCATGCTGGCGATGAGCAGGCTGGCAGTCTGGTTGAGGGTGATGCGTAGGAAAATGGCGCGCTCGAATTTCGGCCGTAGCAGGCGATCCGGCCCGATCGACGGCGCGTGCAGGCTGGCCTGGGTGTAGGCATGCGACAGCAAACGCACATGCAGCGTGTTGGCGCCGGGCTGCAACAAGCCCGGCGGCACCAGGAACATCAGCGGCCGATTCCAGTTGCGCCCGTACGGTTCCTGGAAACTGCCACCCTGGCCGAGCAGACGGCCATTCAGGAATACCGCGGCGTTCAAACCCAGTTTCGGCAGATACACCGCCTGCAGCGGATCGAACTCGGCCGGCATCCGGAAACGGAAGCGATACCAGCCGCCGGGCGCGTTGTTCGCCACGGCCTCGGCATGGTTGACCGGCCAGGCATCGGGCAGGCTTTGCGCGCGCCAGGGTGCCGCGTCTGCGGGCGGCTGCGCATCGGCGGCGAGCAGGAAATCGGCGCGCTCCAGCAGCTGCGGCGCTTCGGCGCGGGCCGGCCCCATCCACGCCAGCAGCAGGATGCCGCCCAGGATGCCGAGCAGACGCGTCAGCAAGCGAGTCGCCGCTCAGAACAGGCCGGTGACGCGCAGATAGACATCGCGCACGTCGACGAAATTGCGGCCGCGCACCGCATCCTGCATTTCCAGTTTGACGATCAGCGGCATGAACAGTTTTCCGGCGCGCCAGGCGCGCACGCCGCTCCAGGTGATGCCGAAACGAAGCTGGTCGGCCAAGGTGTCAGTATTGGCCGACAGCGCGCTGGTGTCCGTGCCGATGCGCGAGGTGTAGCGGTCGGGCACTTCCTGATAACGGTGCCAGGTGCCGGAAACGCGCCAGTCGCCCCAGGCCTTGCCGAGTTCGATATCGAACTCCTGGTAATCGCCCAGATTGCGTTTCAACTTCTCCTTACCGACACTGAAGACGCCGCCCGGCCGCATGACCACTTCATCCGGCAACTGCACCTGGTGTTCGCCCAACAGGCGCAGATCCCAGCCGCTGCCCAGGTCGCGGAAATATTCCAGTCGAAAGCGCAAATCGGTGCTGCCGTCGCCGGGCGGAATATCGGCTGGATCGTCCGGGTCGTCCGCAGGCGCCACACCGAAGCGCACGCCGAAGCCGAACACGGCGCTGTCCCGTGCACGCTTGTGAAAGCGCCACAGCGCGCCCAGCGTCGGATCGCTCCAGCCGGACACCGCGCGTGTCGCCAACGGTGTTGCGCCGGCATAGCCCAATGCCGCCAGAGTGCCCTGCACGGCGGCGATGCCGCCCGGCGCCGCTTCCGCCAGTTTCAATCGGCTGGTGGTGCGGGCATACGGCACGATAGCGCCCAAAGTCAGGTTCTCGCTGACGCCATAACCCAGCAAGAGCTCGGCGAATTCGGTGGTGACCTCGCTGTCCAGTTTGACGCCGAACGCCGCCAGCGCCTGATTGGCTTCGGCATCCAGATCGACGCGATCCTTGCGGTCGTCGTAGCGTCGGTCATAGCCGTTGCGCAACAAGGTCAACCGCGCCGCCCAATGCCCCGCCGGTGCCATGCCATCGAGCGCGTGCGCGGTTGCGGCCGGCAATGCAGGTTCGCTCGTCGTAACGGAAGTGTCGGCATAGGCGGGAACGACACAGACCAACACGCAGAGACAACCGTTTAGCAAAGTCCTGTCGAGGCGCATGGGGCAGGTAAAGCATGTAGGCAATGTGCGAAATGATAGCCGGCGGCCCAAGACGCAACCATCCCATGATCGGGGGGGGCTGCGGCCAGCGCGGCGCGGGTATCATGCCAGCCAAACGACTGGGGAGTTCGCATGCAGACCGCTTTCATTCTGGAGGATTTGCCCGAATCGCAGGCCTGGCTGAGCGAGGCGTTGACGCAGAGTTTCCCCGGCATCGCCATCGACAGCGCATTTTCGCTGCTGGAAGCGCGCGCGAAACTGAAGTCCAGCCCGATGCCCGATATCGCGCTGATCGATCTGGGCTTGCCGGACGGCAGCGGCGTCGAGTTGATCGAATTCATCCAGCGCCGCTCGCCCGCCACTTTGTGCATCGTCGCCAGCATCTTCCACGACGACGGCCATATCTTTCCCGCTCTGCGCGCCGGGGCGCGCGGCTATTTGCTGAAGGACCAGCCGGTCGCCGCCATTGTCGCCGCGTTGACCGGCATCGCCGCCGGACGCCCACCGTTATCGCCAGCCATCGCGCGCCGCATGCTGGCGTTCTTTCAACCGCAACTTCCCGCACTGCCCGACCCGGCACTGACCGAGCGCGAAACCGAGGTGCTGCGTCTGATTTCGAAAGGCATGACGCAGATGGAAACGGCGCGTCTGCTCGGCATTTCGCAGCACACCGTGGCCGGCTATGTGAAAGAGGTTTATCGCAAGCTGAACGTCAATTCGCGCGCGGAAGCCGCGCTGCTGGCGCGGGATATGGGATTGGTTTGAACGTTACTTGTGCGAATGAATTCGCACCTACGGTTTGTTCCAGCGCGCCGCCGCGTATTCGTCCGACTCGCGCGCATCGACCCATTTTTCGCCTTCCGGCGTGGCTTCCTTCTTCCAGAACGGCGCCTGCGTCTTCAGGAAATCCATGATGAACTCACAGGCGGCGAACGCGTCGCCGCGATGGCCGGAGGCGACCGCGACGAGGACGATGGGGTCGGTCGGAAACAACGGGCCGACACGGTGGATGACGCAGGCATCGAGCACTTCCCAGCGCGTCCGCGCCTGTTCGACGATCTGCGCGAGCGCCTTTTCGGTCATGCCGGGATAGTGTTCCAGGGTCATCGCGCTGACGCCCTGGCCGGCATTGATGTCGCGCACCAGGCCGAGAAAACTGGCGACGGCGCCGACTTTCGGATTGGCCTGGTAGAGCGCGGCGACTTCGGCGGCGAGGTCAAACGCTTCGCTTTGTACGGAAATTTTCATCACATCTTGTCCATCAAATAGCCGAGGCCGCGCAGGGTGCGGATGGTGACGCCGGCAGGTTCCAGTTTTTTGCGCAGACGGTGCACGTAGACCTCGATCGCATTGGCGCTGACTTCCTCGCCGTAGCCGCACAGGCTTTCGATCAACTGATCCTTGCTGACCACCTTGCCGAGGCGCGCCAGCAGGGCTTCCAGCACGGAAATTTCACGCAGCGACAGTTCGATCGCCACCTCGCCCATGCTGGCGCGGCGGCCGACCGTGTCGTAATTGAGCAGGCCGCAGGCGATCACCGGCGAACCGCCCTGTCCGCGCCGCAGCAGCGCACGCGCGCGCGCTTCCAGTTCGACCAGGGAAAACGGTTTGGTGAGGTAGTCGTCGGCGCCGAGATCGAGGCCCTTGACCCGATCTTCGACGCCGTCGCGCGCGGTCAGGATGATCACCGGCGTGCGGCAGCCATTGGCGCGCGCCTGGCGCAGCACCTGCAGGCCATCCACCTTGGGCAGGCCCAGGTCGAGGATGACCAGATCGAAGCCGCCGCTGCGCAGCAGGCCGAGTGCCAGTTCGCCGTCGCCGGCCAGGTCGATGGCATAGCCTGCCGCGCGCATGGCGCGCATCAGGCTGTCTTGCAGAATGGGGTCGTCTTCGACGATGAGAACGCGCACGGGATCGATCTCGCGTAAGGGTGGCGTAAGTAGGCCCGGCTAGGATACCGCAACCCAACCCCATAGCGGGTTGTAACCGGCCTCCCCCGCCCGTTGCCTCGGCGACGGGCACTGCCCCCCGGCTTGTCCGGGGGGTTTCCTTTTCTGGTCAGGCAATATTTCTGTGCCGGCAAAAGCTGGCAAAAAAGTCATCTCCCTCCTTAAGTGTTCGTTAAGTCTGGCTACGGAGAATCCCCCCTCAGCCGACGTCCTGCGTAAGGCTACTTACCCAACTCTAGGAGATACCCAATGAACAAGACCCTGATCGCCCTGCTGGCCGCCGCTTCTGTTTTCGCTTTCGGTTCCGCTCAAGCTACCGACGCCAAGGCTGCTCCTGCTGCTGCCGCCGCGCCTGCCGCCGCTCCCGCTGCCGAAGCCAAGCCCGCCGCTGAAGCCAAGCCCGCCAAGAAAGCCAAGAAAGCCAAGAAGGTTGAAGAGAAGAAAGCCGACGCTGCCGCGCCTGCTGCTGCTCCCGCCAAGTAAGCAATACGCTGCATGAAGGGCCGGACGTTTCACGACGTCCGGCCTTTTTCATTTCCGCCGGGCGGGCTTATGCTTCCCGGCCGCAATACCCCACCAGCGAATTTCACCAGCCTATCCCAGCGAGAACGCCATGAAACTGCTCCTGGCCGAAGACGATCCGATGATCGGCGCGAGTATGGAACAAGGCCTGCGCCAGGCTGGCTTTACGGTCGACTGGACGCGCGACGGCAAAGCGGCGGAAGAAGCGATGCAGACCGGAAGCTATGCGTTGCTGCTGCTCGACCTGGGCTTGCCGCGCCAGGACGGCCTCACGCTGCTGAAAAAGATTCGCCAGATGAAGAATGCCGTGCCGGTGTTGATCGTCACCGCGCGCGATGCGGTAGCCGACCGCGTCGCCGGGCTGAATCTGGGCGCCGACGACTATCTGGTGAAGCCGTTCGATCTGGATGAGTTGATCGCGCGGGTGCGTGCGCTGACCCGCCGCCAGGTCGGCCGTGCGCGGCCGGAGATGCAATTGGGCGGTCTGAGCCTCGACCCGGTGCGGCGCGAAGTCCGCCTCGACGGCAATCCGCTGGCGCTGTCGCAACGCGAATTCACCTTGCTGGAAGCGCTGATGGAGCGCCCCGGCACGGTGTTGTCGAAGGAACAGCTCGAAGCGCACCTGTATGGCTGGCAGGACGAAGTGATGAGCAACGCGGTCGAGGTGCATCTGCATAACCTGCGCCGCAAGCTGGGCGTGGAATGGATCCGCAATGTGCGCGGCGTCGGCTACAAGCTGGTCGAACCGACATGAGCAATACGATCCGCGGCCGCCTGCTGCTCTGGCAGATCAGCGCCTTGATGCTGACCGGGCTGCTGGTCAGTGTGATCACCTATATCCTGGCCTGGGATGCGTTCAACAAGCTGCGCGACAACGGCCTCGAACAGATCGCCTACTCGGTCGTGCGCCACGGCGTGCAATACGACGACAACGAGGAAGTGCGCAACGACCGCGGCCAGTTCGTCAGCCAGATCTGGGCCGCCGACGGCAGCCTGTTCTATTCCTCCCTCGACGAAGCCGGGCCGCCGCAGCAACCGCCAGGCTTGAACGTGATCGAGTGGAAGGGCACGGAATGGCGCATTTATGCGTTGAAGGAAGGCGGCCTCACCATCCAGGTGGCGACCACTTCGGCCAGCCGCGCGCGCCGCTTCGCCACCATCGCACCCTGGCTGTTGCTGCCGCTGGTCGTACTGGTGCTGGTGCTGGGTTTGTTGATCCGCGCCGCCGTCGGACGTGCGCTGGCGCCGCTGGAACAGGTGCGCGCGGAGATCGGCCAGCGCGGTGTCCTCGCGCTGCATGCGCTGGACGCGCGCGGCATGCCGGACGAAGTGGCGCCGCTGGTGGATGCCTTGAACGACTTGCTGGTGCGGCTCGACCAGGCCCTGGTCGCGCAGCGCCGTTTCATCGCCGACGCCGCGCACGAACTGCGCTCGCCGCTCACCGCGGTCAAACTGCAAGCCCAGATCGCCAGCCGCGCCACCAGCGACGGCGAACGCGAAGCTGCCCTGGCGCAACTGGCCGGCGGCGTCGACCGGGCCGCGCACCTGATCGAACAACTACTGCACATGGCGCGGCTGGAACCCTCCGCCCGCCAGACGACCTTCGCGCCGGTCGCGCTGGATGCGCTGATCAAGCAGGTCGTGGCGAATTTTTCGACGCAAGCCGAGGCGCGCCATATCGATCTCGGCGTCGGCGCCTGCGCAGGGCTGAACCTGACCGGCCAGGCCGACAGTTTGCGCATGCTGCTCGGCAATCTGGTCGACAACGCCTTGCGCTACACGCCGGACGGCGGCCGCGTCGATGTCGAACTCGGCGTCGACGCCGGCAACGCGGTGATCCGCGTCAACGACACCGGCCCGGGCATTCCCGCAGCAGAACGCGAGCGGGTGTTCGAACGCTTCCATCGTCTGGCCGGTTCGGAAACGCCAGGCAGCGGCCTCGGCTTGTCCATCGTGCGCCAGGTTGCCGTCCTGCATGGCGGCCGCGTCGAACTGGACAGCGCGCGCGCGGGCGGTCTGGCTGTGCGCGTCGTCTTGCCGTTGCGTTGAAGCTTGATATCGCCCCTCCCGCAACGGGCTCGGCGGCCGGATAATCGGACGCCTATCCACTCGCCGCGCCGCCCATGTCGAACCCCAACTCGCTCCTGCAGGCCACCGCCGACCACCTCGCCCGTTTCGTCCCGTTCGACGGCATGGCGCGCGAACATCTTCTCTGGCTGGCCGAACGCCTGAAACTGGCTTACTACGGCAAGGGCGAAACACTGCTCGAACCGGCCAACGGCGCGGTCAAGAAGCTGTTCATCGTCAAACAGGGCGTGGTCACCGGCGAACAAGGCGATGCCGGCCCCTGGCTGGAACTGCACGAGGGCGAATCGTTTCCGCTCGGCGCGTTGCTGTCCGGACGCGCGGCCATCTCGCATTTCAAGGCGAAAAGCGATGTCTTCTCCTACGAACTGGCGGCGGCGGATTTCCACGAACTGGTCAAACGCTCGCAGGCATTCCAGGATTTCTGCACGCGCCGCCTGGCCACGCTGCTGGAAAAATCGCAACGCGGCCTGCAGGCCAGCTATGCCACCGCCACCTCCGAACAGCAATCGCTGCGCAGCCCGCTGTCCAGCATCGCCCGCCGCAAGCCGGTGACCTGCGCGCCGGAAACGCCGTTGCGCGCCGCGCTGGAAACCATCCGTGCCAGCGGCATCGGCTCCATCGTCGTGGTCGAAGGCGACGACAACGATCAGCGTCCGGTCGGCATCTTCACCGTGCGCGACCTGATCGGCCGGGTGATCCTGCCCGCGCTCGATCTGGCCACGCCGATGCGCGAGGTCATGACGCCCGACCCGATGACGCTGCCGTCCAGCGCGCATGCCTTCGAGGCCGCGCTGATGATGGCCAAGCATGGCTTCCGCCATGTCCTGGTTGCCGACGCCGGCAAACTCATCGGCGTGGTCTCGGAGAAGGATCTGTTCTCGCTGCAGCGCGTCGGCGTCACCCAGATCTCTGCCGCCATCCGCGGCGCCGGCAGCCAGGCGCAGTTGCAGCATGCCGCGCACGACATCCGGCAACTCGGCCACAACATGATGGCGCAGGGCGTCGCCGCCGAGCAGCTGACCCAGATCCTGTCGACGCTGAACGACATCCTGACCCAGCGCGTGATCGAACTGGAATGCGGCGAAGGCTGGCGACATGCCTTCTGCTGGCTGTCGTTCGGCTCCGAGGGCCGCCTGGAACAGACGCTCTCCACCGACCAGGACAACGGCATCATCTTCGTGCCGAAGGACGGCGAAAGCGCCGATGCCGTGCGCGCCGAGCTGCTACCGCTAGCCGAACGCATCAACCGGGCGCTGGATGCCTGCGGTTTTCCGCTGTGCAAGGGCGAGATCATGGCGATGAACCCGAAGTGGTGTTTGTCGCTGGAGGAATGGCAAAGCCAGTTCGCCCGCTGGATCGACGCCGGCGATCCGGAAGCCCTGCTCAATGCCAGCATCTTTTTCGACTTCCGGCCGCTGCATGGCGAGGCCGATCTGGCCGAGCGCCTGCGCGCCTGGCTGCTGGCGCGCACCACGACGACGCCGCGTTTCCTGCACCAGATGGCGGCCAATGCCTTGCGCAATCGGCCGCCGCTTGGCCTGGTGCGCGATTTCGTGGTGTCCTCGGACGGCGAGCACGCCAATACGCTCGACCTGAAGCTCAACGGCACGACGCCGTTCGTCGATGCCGCGCGCCTGTTCTCGCTCGCTTCCGGCGCCAGCGTCACCGGAACCGCGTCGCGTCTGCGCGCGGCGGCGCCGAAGCTGAACATCGCCAGCGCCGAAATCGAGGCCTGGATTTCCGCCTTCTTCTTCATCCAGATGCTGCGCCTGCGCGGCCAGCACGAAGAAAACGAAGCCGGCGTCGAGATGGATAACCGGATCAATCCGGATGAACTCAACGACCTCGACCGCCGCATCCTGAAGGAAGCGTTTCGCCAGGCGCGCAAAGTACAGGCCAGACTGGCGCTCGATTACAAGGTGTGAAGCGGCGCATCGCGCCTTGTTGCGCCGCACAAATCATGGCAGTCTGACGCACCTTTGCCTGGGTTAAGCCGACATGTCCGATAGCGCGCCCGAATCGCCCCACCCCCACCACATCGCCGCCGGCAGCCCGAGCCAGGCCGACCCGCTGGCGACGCCGTTGTCGGCCTTGTTGCGGCGCGGCGCGGTGGTCTGTTCGCAGGACAGCCCGGTGCGGCAAGCACTCGACATCATGCGGCGCGAGAACGTCGGTTCGATTCTGCTCACCGACGCCGCCGGCGGCCCGGCCGGCATGTTCACGTTGAAGGACTTGCGCGACCGCGTCGCGCTCGGCGCCTGCGACGTCGAGCAGAGCATGCGGCGGGTAATGACGCCGAACCCGTTTTCGCTGCCCGACGACGCTCCCGCTTTCGAGGCCGCGCTGGCGATGGCGCAGCGTTCCATCCACCATGTCGTGGTGACGCACGCGGGGCGGGTAGCCGGCGTGATTTCGGAAAAGGATCTGTTCGCGCTGCAGCAGGTCGGCGTTTCGCGCATCGCCAGCGCGCTGTGCCTGGCGGAAGACCTGGGCACGCTGCAGCGCGCCGCCGAGGATACCCGCCGGCTGGCGCGCAACCTGATGGCGCAAGGCGTCGGCGCGGAACAGCTGACGCGGCTGATCTCGCAACTCAACGACCAGCTGACGCAACGCATCCTGTATCTGGCCTTCGCCGACAGCGGCCTGGAAGACGTGGCCTGGTGCTGGCTGGCGCTCGGCTCGGAAGGCCGCTTCGAGCAGACCCTGCATACCGATCAGGACAACGGCCTGATCTTCGACGCCCCGGATGCGGCCGCCGCCGAACGCCTGCGCGTGCCGTTGCTGGCCGCCGCGCGCCGCGCCAACGAATGGCTCGACGCCTGCGGCTTCCCGCTGTGCAAGGGCGAGGTGATGGCGAGCAATCCGAACTGGTGTCTGTCGCTGGAAGAATGGCAGCACACCTTCGGCGACTGGATCTTCCGCGGCGATGCGCCGGTGCTGCTCAACGCCAGCATCTTCTTCGATTTCCGCGCGCTGGCCGGCGATGCACGCCTGGCCACGGCATTGCGCCACTGGCTGAACGGACGCATCAAAGAAAACCGCCACTTCCTAAAATTGATGGTGCAGAACGCGCTCGGCAACCGCGTGCCGCTCGGCCTGATGCGCGACTTCGTCACCGACGGCAGCGGCGACGAGGCCAACACCGTCGACCTCAAGCTGCATGGCACCACGCTGTTCGTCGATGCCGCGCGCATCTTCGCGCTGGCGGCCGGCCTCGACGCCACCGGCAGCGTACAACGCCTGCGCGGCGCCGGCGAAGTCTGGAAGATGAACCCGCAGGAAGTCGAAGCCTGGGTCGAAGGCTTCCTGTTCATTCAGCAGATGCGCCTGCAACTGCACCAGGCCCAACTCAACGCCGGCAGCCCGCTCGGCAACCGGCTGAACCCGGACCGCTTGAGCACGGTCGAGCGCCAGGCGATCAAGGAAGCCTTGCGCCAGGGCAAAAAACTGCAGGGGCGGCTGGAGAGTTTCTTTCAGTTCTGAGGCGGGGTAGGGGGTAATCGGCCCCGTGCCGCCATCGTGCTGAAGAAACACAGTAGGGTGCGCCATGCGCACCATTTCAGTTCAATGGTGCGCATGGCGCACCCTACAGAATCATCGGGTTGCATCGCGTTTCTTGAGAGCCGGGTTGAATGTGTGATTGCATGACCCGGCCACACTTAGGCAATCAGTGCCATTGCCACGATGGAAATCCTTCACGGTAAAGTGCTGCACGCGAGATTGCCGAAGTACTGGTCTGAGCAAGGACCATTTTCAACTCACCGCCGTGACGCCCTGCCAGACCAGCGGCTGCGCCTGATATACGCGGATGGCCAAACGTTCGAGGTCGGTCTCGATGAATGGATCGCCACATCGCCCATCTTGCGTCCCCTCAAGGAGACAGCGCTGTTCACCCAGGCAAGGATCGGTTTTGCCGGCCGGACGGCGGTGATTGACGACGCCTTCATGCGACAATCTGTTAACAGAAAAGAGATTACGACACTTGCACTAATTAACCTGGTTGCCTAGAATTTGTGCATACGCCAGAAAAGAGTTTTCTACTGAAATGACGAAGTTGGGCCAAGTGGCAAGCATTCGCATGGGCTACCCGTTCCGTTCGCGCCTTGAGCACGACGCGGCGGGAGGCATCGCTGTCGTGCAAATGAAGGACATTGACGACGCCAGCTTGCTGCACGTTGAGGACGCGGTTCGGGTGAATCTGCCGGATGTCAAAGCGCATCACCTGATCCGGCCGGGTGACTTGGTGTTCCGCTCGCGCGGGCGGACAAATTCAGTGGCGCTGGTTTCGGCGGATATCGGGCCCGCTGTCCTTGCTGCACCCATGCTGCTGATACGGCCCGTCGACGTGTTGCCCGCCTACCTGCTCTGGTACATCAACTTGCCGGCAATTCAGGCCGTCTTGGCGGCCCAGGCCGAAGGTACGTCGGTACGCATGATCAGCAAGGCGGCGCTGGAGGCGCTGGAGATGCCAGTGCCGAGTCGGCGCAGGCAGCAACTGATTGTGGAAATATCGGAACTAGCCACAGCTGAACAAGGCTTGTTGGAGCAGATTGCACAAGAAAGAAAACGGCTCGCGGATGGCGTCTTGATGCGCTACGCGAGGAATACCCGGCCAGGGGCAACCACCCTCTCCCGTGCCAACGAATTCAAGGAAACAAGATGAACGACCAAGTAACCCAGCAAGACGTCAACAGCACCGCCTGGGCCGCCTGCGACACCTTCCGTGGGGTTGTCGATCCGGCGCAGTACAAGGACTACATCCTGGTGATGCTGTTCCTGAAATACATCAGTGACCTCTGGCAGGACCATTACGACACCTACCGCCAGCAATACGGCGACGACGACGAACGTATCCGCCGCAAGCTGGATCGCGAGCGTTTCACGCTGCCCTTCGTCGAATTCAAGAACGAAAAAACCGGCGAGCTCATCGAGCGTTTTGCCGGCGATTTCAGCAGCCTGTACGAGCGGCGCAACGCCGCCAACATCGGCGAACTGATCAACATCGTGCTCGACGGCATCGAGGATGCCAACAAAGCCAAGCTCGACCGCGTGTTCCGCAATATCGACTTCAATTCCGAAGCCAATCTCGGCCAGACCAAGGACCGCAACCGGCGTCTGAAAAACCTGCTGGAGGACTTCGCCAAGCTCGATCTGCGTCCCTCCCGCGTTTCCGAAGATGTCATCGGCAATGCCTATATCTACCTGATCGAGCGCTTCGCCTCCGATGCTGGCAAGAAGGCGGGCGAGTTCTACACCCCCAAGCAGGTATCCCGTCTGCTCGCCCGCCTGGCCAAACCCAAGCCCGGCAACCGCATCTGCGACCCTGCCTGCGGTTCCGCCGGCCTGCTGATCGAGGCGGCGGCGCTGGTGGAGGAATATGGCAGCCGCAATTTCGCCCTGTTTGGCCAGGAAGTGAACGGCAGTACCTGGGCGCTGGCGCGCATGAACATGTTCCTGCACGGCAAGGACTCTGCGCGCATCGAATGGGGTGACACCCTCAACAGCCCGGCGCTGGTGGAAGCCGACCGCCTGATGCGCTTCGACGTGGTGGTCGCCAATCCGCCGTTCAGTCTCGACAAATGGGGCGCCGAGCATGCCGAGTCGGACCGTTTCAACCGCTTCTGGCGCGGCGTGCCGCCCAAGTCCAAGGGCGACTACGCCTTCATCACCCACATGATCGAAACCGCCCAGCCCCAGGCCGGGCGGGTGGTAGTGGTGGTGCCGCACGGCGTGCTGTTCCGGGGTGGCGCCGAAGGCCGCATCCGGCAGAAGCTGATCGAGGACAACCTGCTCGATGCCGTCATCGGCTTGCCGGCCAACCTCTTCCCCACCACCTCCATCCCGGTCGCCGTGCTGGTCTTCGACCGGTCGCGGGAAAAGGGTGGCGAGCGCGATGGATGCCGCGACGTGCTGTTCATCGACGCCAGCCGCGAATTCCAGGCCGCCAAGACCCAGAACGCCCTGTTCGACGCGCATCTGGACAAGATCGTCGCCACCTTCGATGCGCGCCGGAACGTGGACAAATATGCCTACGTCGCCGGCCTGGCCGAGATCGCCGAGAACGATTTCAACCTCAACATCCCCCGCTACGTGGATACCTTCGAGGAGGAAGAAGAAATCGACGTGGCCGCCGTGGAGCAGGACATCGAGCGTCTGGAAGCGGAACTGGCCGAAGTACGGGCTCGGATGAAAACCTACCTCAAGGAGTTGGGCGTATGAGTAAGAAAATTGCCACATCGGCATCGGGCGCTGAAGACCGCATCATTATTTTTCAGGAACAGGCCATTCGTCGTACCTGGCACGAAAGCGAATGGTGGTTCTCGGTTATTGACGTGGTCGGCATCCTTTCCGAAACCGCGATTCCCAAGCGCTACTGGTCCGATCTCAAACGCAAACTGGCTCAGGAAGCGGGCTCTGAGCAACCGTACGAAAAAATCGTACGCTTGAAACTGACCGCCCCGGATGGCAAACAACGGGACACCGACGTCGCCAATACCGAGACACTTTTCCGCATCATCCAGTCCATCCCCTCCCCCAAGGCCGAACCCTTCAAACGCTGGCTGGCGCAAATTGGCTACGAGCGGGTCAAAGAAATCGAAGACCCGGAACTGGCCAGCCGCCGTGCGCGTGAACTCTACGAAGCCAAGGGTTACCCCAAGGACTGGATCGAAAAGCGTATGCGCTCCATCGCTGTCCGGGGCGCTCTCACCGACGAGTGGAAAGCGCGCGGCGTCGCCGAAGGCCGGGAATACGCCATCCTCACCGCCGAAATCGCCCGCGCCACCTTCGGCGTCACGCCCACCGATCACAAAACGCTCAAGGGGCTGGAACAGGCCAAAGCCGCCAACTTGCGCGACCACATGACCGATCTGGAACTGATATTCACCATGCTGGGTGAGGCCAGCACCACCGAGATCGCCAAACGCAAGGACGCTCAGGGTTTTAAGCAGAACCAGACCGCCGCTCGCGAAGGCGGGGCGGTGGCCGGCAATGCCCGCAAAGAGCTGGAAAACAAGACCGGAACGCCTGTCGTCAGCCAGCAAAACTATCTGGCACCCGGCAAGGCGACCTCCGGCGAAATCGCCGTGACGGCATTCATCGAAACGCAGACCGAAGCACTGACGCCGGCTGCGGCGGAAAAACCCAAGACCCGCAAACGGGTAGCGTCCAAGGTGCGCCAGACCATCGAAGAGTTGGGCGGCACCCTGCCCGAGGCGCTGCCGGCGTCGGAGCAGAGCATTCAGCAGATTGAGAGTGCGAAGAAAAAGCTCGAAGGCAAGGTATCGGGAAGAAAGAAATGAAGATGCTTCGCCTCCCTCCAACCTGGAAAAACCAACGCGTGGCCGAATTGGTCGCCAAGTTTGATGCTGGTGTCAGCGTAAATGGTGGTGACAGGCCCGCGACAGGCAGCGAATGTGGAGTTTTGAAGATAAGTGCGGTAACTGAAGGGCGGTTCCGGCCAGAAGAGAACAAGGTCATATCTGGCACAGAGAGGGGGCGTGCAAACCTGAATCCGAAGAAAAGCCGCCTGATCATGAGCCGCGCCAATACGCCTGATTTGGTCGGGGCAAGTGCGTACATAGATCGCGACTACCCCAATCTCTTTTTGTCCGACAAGCTTTGGCAGTTCGAGCCCCACGAAGAGGGTGTGTTTTCAATGCGCTGGCTCGGGTACGTTCTTGGCTCACCTACTTATAGAAAAAGTATGGGCGAGGTTGCCACCGGCAGCAGTCAGAGCATGAAAAACATCTCGCAAGAGAGTGTGTTGCAGATGGAGCTCCCTGTGCCTCCGCTAGGAGAACAACAGCACATTGCTCAAGTGCTGGGAACATGGGACGCCGCCATCGAGAAAACCGAGCGGCTGATTACGGCGAAGGAAAACTACCTCAAGGCTATCGAACATCAACTTCTTACAGCGCGGAAACGGCTCAACGGATTTTCGAACAACTGGGAGTCGCTCCGCGCCGACAAAATCTTCGACAGCGCATCTCATAAAGGATTTGGTTCAGAACCCTTGTTGTCGGTCACTCAGGATCGCGGTGTCATTCCCCGTGACATGCTAACCGGTCGCGTCACAATGCCATCGGGCGAAACAACTTCTTTCAAGCTGGTGGAGCCCGGAAACTTCGTTATAAGCCTGCGCTCGTTTCAGGGTGGACTGGAGCACTCGGACTATCGCGGGCTGGTCAGTCCTGCTTATACAGTGCTTAGAGCTACCCGAGAAATTGACGAGCGTTTTTTTCGCCACTACTTCAGGTCGGCTGACTTCATTAAACGGCTGTCGGTGGCGGTCATCGGCATACGCGATGGCAAGCAGGTCAGCTTTCAGGATTTCTGTTCAATCAAGATTCCATTTCCTACCGTCGCGGAGCAGCAGGCAATCGCAACTATGCTCGACGAGGGAGAACGAGAAATCGCGCTGCTTCATAACCAAGTAGCCGCATTCAAGAAACAGAAACGCGGCCTGATGCAAAAACTTCTCACCGGCCAATGGCGGGTGAAGATTGCCGAAGCAGAGGTCGGCTAGATATGGCCAACTGCGCCTATCTTTTTCTCGATGAAGGCGGCAATTTCGATTTCAGCCCGACCGGTACCCGTTATTTCATTCTGACCAGCGTGGCGACCCGGCGGCCTTTTCCCGCCCAGGCTTCGCTCGACAATTACAAACACGATTGTCTGGAATTCGGCCTCGATACCGAGTATTTCCACTGCTCCGACGACAATACGCGGGTACGGCGCAAGGTATTCGAACTGATCGCCAGGCATCTCGACTCACTCAGAATCGATTGCCTGATTGTGGAAAAACCCAAAATCGAACCGGCATTGCGCGACGACAAGCGTTTCTACCCGGAAATGCTGGGGTATCTGCTCAGGGATGTGATTCCTCGCGAAATCAGTAACGGGGTGGACGAGGTGATCGTCATTACCGACACGATACCCATCCAGAAAAAACGCCAGGCCATCGAAAAGGCGATCAAAGGCGCGCTCGCGAAGATGCTGCCCGTCGGCATGCGTTATCGCATCCTGCATCACGCCTCGCGTTCCCATTACGGGTTGCAGATTGCCGATTACTGCAACTGGGCGGTGTTCCGGAAATGGCAGAAGGGTGAGGTCGAGTTTTACGACCTGATCAAACCGGCGGTGAAGAGCGAGTTCGAGATTTTTCGGACGGAGACGACGCTGTACTACTGACCACGATGCGAATTTCCGGCCGACAAAAAACTGACCCCCCCGACTACTCCTTGCGGAGAGAGCCCCTTGGGCTCTTGTCATCGGGGGGGTACCTTTGGTTACCAGTGTAGGGAAAGAGCATGCCCGAGACAACCGAAACATCCAGGGCAAACATGCGGGTTGCCCAGCGTGTCGCATCCCGCCCGATTGAACTGGAGAGTATGGGAGACCAGCCATGAATGAACTCGACGATCTGCTGTCGCGCATCGACGCCATGAAAACCCGGCTGGATGCTTGCCGGCCCTTGCTTGGCGAACAGGTGCAACTGGCGTTGGACATCGAATACACCTTCGAGAGCAACCGCATCGAGGGCAACACCCTTACTTTGCGCGAGACCGACCTGGTGGTGAACAAGGGCCTCACGGTGGGTGGCAAGTCGATGCGCGAGCATCTGGAGGCGATCAATCATTACGACGCCATCCTCTATATCCGCGACCTGGCAAGCCAGGGTGTGGTGCTGGACGAGCGCGAGGTGCGCAACATCCATGCGCTGGTGTTGCGCGGCATCGACCGCGACAACGCCGGGCGCTACCGGAGCGTGCCGGTGATGATCTCCGGTAGCCGCCACGTGCCGCCGCAGCCCTGGGCTGTGCCCAAGTTAATGGAGGAATACGGCATCTGGCTCGCAGGCGAGGCGATGAACCTGCACCCGGTGCTACGCGCCGCCGAGGCGCATGAACGGCTGGTGACGATTCATCCCTTCATCGACGGCAATGGCCGCGCCTCGCGCCTGGTGATGAACCTGATTCTGCTGGCCCATGGCTACCCCATCGCCAACATTCCTGGCGACACCGACAGCCGCATGGCCTACTACGGCGCGCTGGAAAAATCGAACCTGGATGCCGACAAATCCGATTTCATGCGACTGATCGCCCGCTATGTGCTGCAAAGCGGCGAAACCCTGTTGCAACGGCTTGGGGCAACGTGATGGACGCTTTTCCCTTCAACGAGAAGCACCTCTCGCAAATCCCCGCCCTGCAACTGCTGGCCAATCTCGGCTACCGCTACCTCACGCCAGCGGAAGCGCTGGCGATGCGCGGCGGACGACTGGGCAACGTGCTGTTGGAAGAAGTGCTGCGCGACAGTCTCAAGCGCATCAACCGCATCCAGCACAAGGGCGACCAGTATCTGTTCAGCGAGGAAAACCTGCAGACTGCCATCCAGCGCTTGAAGAACGTGAAGTACGACGGCCTGCTGAAAACCAACGAAGTCGTTTATGACCTGCTGACCCTGGGCGTGGCGCTGGAGCAGTCGGTGGAAGGGGCGGTGCGCAGCTTCACGCTCAACTACATCGACTGGAAAAACCCGGAGAACAACGTCTATCACGTCACCGCCGAGTTCTCGGTGGAACGCACGCGCAGCCACGAAACGGCGCGGCCGGACATCGTGCTGTTCGTCAACGGCATCCCGTTCGCAGTGATCGAGTGCAAATCGCCGAATACCGAGGTGGCGCAGGCGGTGTCGCAGATGATCCGCAACCAGCGCGACGAGTACATCCCGACGCTGTTCACCTACGCCCAACTGGTTATCGGCAGCAACAAGAACCACTGCAAATACGCCACCGTCGGCACGGCGGCCAAGTATTGGGCGGTGTGGCGCGAGGAGCGGGAGGAGAAGGACGAGGCTGGTGCAGCCTTGCGCGCGGTTCTGGACCAACCTTTGCCGCAAGAGGCCAAGGCCGGCCTTTATGAGTTGCTGGCCGAAGGTTTCGGAGTGCGCGAGCCGGATGCTGACTACCTGGTGCGCCGGGCGCTGACCGAACAGGACCGCACGATCTACGCCTTGTGCCGGCCCGAGCGTCTGTTACGCCTGGCGCGGTTGTTCACGGTATTCGATGGCGGGCGACGCAAGATTGCCCGCTATCAGCAGTTCTTCGCGGTGGAGCGCATCGTCGGGCGGGTGAAGCAACGGGATGAAGCCGGCCGGCGGGCCGGCGGTATCGTCTGGCATACCCAGGGCTCGGGCAAGTCGCTGACGATGGTGATGCTGGCCAAGGCGCTGGTGCTGGATCTCGATATCCGTACCCCGCGCATCGTGCTGGTCACCGACCGGGTCGATCTCGACAAGCAGCTCGGCAGCACCTTCGCCGCCTGCGGCCTGACGCCGGACCGGGCGGAATCGGGGCGGCATCTGGTGGAGTTGGTGGCCGAGAACAAGGCGCACATCGTCACCACGCTGATCCACAAATTCGACAAGGCGCTGGCCACGCGCAAGTTTCAGGACGAATCCACGGAAATATTCGTGCTGGTGGACGAGACCCAGCGCAGCCAGTTGGGCATGTTCGCGGCGCGCATGCGGCAGATGTTCCCGAACGCCTGCTACATCGGCTTCACCGGCACGCCGCTGCTGAAACGCGAGAAGAGCGACGTGATGCGCTTTGGCGGCATCATCCACACCTATGCGATCAACCAGGCGGTGGCGGATGAGGCCATCGTGCCGCTGCTTTACGAGGGGCGGTTGGTGGAGATCGAGCAGAACAAGGCTGCGATCGATGTCTGGTTCGAGCGCCACACCGAGGGGCTGACGCCGGCGCAGAAGGCCGACCTGAAGAAGAAATACGCGCGGGCGGAAATGCTCAACAAGGCCGACCAGGTCATCTACATGCGCGCCTTCGATATCAGCGCGCATTTCCGGCAGAACTGGCAGGGCACGGGCTTCAAGGCGCAGTTGGTGGCGCCCTCCAAGGTGGCGGCGCTGAAATACAAGGCATTCCTGGATGACATCGGCGATGTGACCAGTGAGGTGATCATCTCCGCGCCCGACGAGAGAGAAGGCTTTGACGACGTGGACGACGACGAATCCACGGATGAAGTGGTCGCCTTCTGGCAGCGCATGATGAAACGCTACGGCGATGCCGAGGCTTATGAGACGCAGATCATCAATGCCTTCAAGCACGGCAGCGATCCGGAAATCCTCATCGTGGTCAGCAAACTGCTGACTGGCTTTGATGCGCCACGCAACACGGTGCTCTACCTGACGCGCAACCTGAAGGAACACACCCTGCTGCAGGCTATCGCCCGGGTGAACCGTCTCTACGACGACGATGCGGGCACCCAGCCCAAGGAGTTCGGTTACATCATCGACTACGCCGGCATCCTGGGTGAACTCGATCAGGCGCTGACCACTTACAGCGCCTTGGAAGGGTTCGAGGAGGGCGATCTCGCCGGGGCATTGGCCAATATCAACGATGAGGTTCGCCAACTGCCGCAACGCCACGCCGAGTTGTGGGACGTGTTCAAAACCGTGGCCAATCGACGGGATGAGGAAGCCTTCGAGCAACTGCTGGCCGACGACAAAATCCGGGAAAACTTCTACGACCGCCTATCGGCCTACGCCAAGACGCTGGCTATCGCCATGTCCTCCGAGGCATTTATTACCACCACACCGGAGAACCGCCTCAAGGCTTACAAGGCCGACCTCAAGCGCTTCACCAATCTGAAGGCGGCGGTGAAGCTGCGCTATGCCGAGTCCATCGACTACCGCGACTACGAGCCGAAGATCCAGAAACTGCTCGACACCCACATCTCGGCCAACGAGGTGCTGAAACTCAACGAGCCAGTGAATATCTTCGACGGCGCGGCATTCCAGCAAGTCATCGAGGAGCAAGGCCAGGGCAAGCCGACCGCCGCCAAGGCGGACATGATCGCCCACGCCACCAAGCGCGCCATTACCGAGCACCTGGACGAAGACCCGGCCTTCTTCGCGAAATTCTCCAAGCTGATCCAGCAGGCCATCGACGATTACCGCGCCGGGCGGATTTCCGATCTGGAATATCTGAAACAGGCCAGCGAGATCAAGGACGCGGTGGTCAATCGCAAGACCGATGACGTGCCGACCGTTCTGCATGGCAACGATCACGCGATTGCCTGTTTCGGCATTCTGGAACCGTATTTCGGTCGACATGTCGGGGATGCCGCGCGGGCGAAGTCAATTGCGGCAGAGGCGGCAGTCAGTATCTGGGCCATCGTCGAGCGAAACCGCGTCGTGGGATTCTGGGACAACCTGGATGCGCAGCGCCGGGCCATGAACGAGATGGACGATTTCCTCTATGACGAAATCCGGCGTGAGCGTGACATCCCCCTGACCACCGAGGAGATGGACGAAATCATCGACCGTTCGATGCAGTTGGCCCGGCACCGGATGCCGACGTGAAGACCCAATGACGACAATCAGGCAAGAGATCGTCTTCGGCACAGAAACCATAGTCTACGAAATCCGCTTCCTGCCGACGCGGCGCACGCTCGGGATCGAGGTGCATCCCGACCTGTCCGTGCTTGTTCGCGCCCCGATCGATTGCGACCTCGAAATCATCCAGGCCAGAGTCGGCAAGCGTGCTTCCTGGATCAGCAAGCAGCTAACCAATTTTCAGCGCTACAGCCCGAGGACACCGGCACGGCAATATGTGAGCGGGGAAACGCATCTCTATCTCGGGCGGCAATACCGGCTGAAGGTCGTGATCGGCGAGCCAACTTCAGTGAAGATGAATCGTGGCTATCTACTGCTGACGCTACCGGACAAGGCGGAACCGGACCAGGTGAAAGCACTGCTGCACCGTTGGTATCTCGATCATGCCCGGCAGGTGTTTATTGATGTGCTGGATGATTTTCTACCCCGGTTCAAGGGGCGCCAGCAGCCACGCCTGATCGTGCGGGCCATGCAGTCGCGCTGGGGCAGCCTGTCGCAGGCCGGCACGATGACGCTGAATGCCAATCTGGTCCGCGCGCCGCGCGCCTGTATCGAGTATGTGGTGGCCCATGAACTGTGCCACCTCAAACACCGCGATCACGACGCTAGTTTCTTTCGGCTGCTTGGGCAGGTGATGCCGGATTGGGAGAAGCGGAAGCAGCGGCTAGAAACGGCATTGTTATGAAGGTTGCGTGAAATACGAAGGTTGTCGTGGCCTTATTCCACGCCCTGGCTATGCAGATATTCGTCGTAATCGCCTTCGTAGACGACGTAGCTGCCGTCCAGTTTCAGTTCGATGATTTTGTTCGCCAATGAACCGACGAACTGGCGGTCGTGTGAGACGAAGATCAGCGTGCCGGGGAACTGGTCGAGGCCGGTGTTGAGGGCTTCGATGGATTCCATGTCGAGGTGGTTGGTCGGCTCGTCCATGACCAGCACGTTCGGGTGCAGCAGCATCAGCTTGCCGAACAGCATGCGGCCCTGTTCACCGCCGGAGATGACTTTGACCGATTTCTTCACTTCGTCGCCGGAGAACAGCAGGCGGCCGAGCGTGCCGCGCACCAGGGTTTCCAGGTCGCCGCCCTCGTAACCACCGGCGCGCACCCAGGCGCTGATCCAGTCGGTCAGTGCCTTGTCTTCGGCGAAGTCGGCCGTGTGGTCCTGCGCGAAGTAGCCGGGCTTGGCCTTTTCCGCCCATTTGACGGTGCCGGCATCCGGCTTCAGTTCGCCCATCAGCAGGCGCAGCAACGTGGTCTTGCCGACGCCGTTCTCGCCGATGATGGCGACGCGGTCGCCGGCATTGATGGTGGCCTTGAACTTGTGCAGCACCGGCACGCCCGGCTCGTAGCCGAAGTGGAGGTTGTCGACCTCCAGCGCCTGGCGGTGCAGCTTTTCCTTGTCGTCGTAATCGAAACGGATCCACGGATACTGGCGCGACGACGGCTTGACGTCCTCCACCTTGATCTTGTCGATCATCTTCATCCGGCTGGTGGCCTGGCGCGCCTTCGATTTGTTGGCGCGGAAGCGGCGCACGAACTCTTCCAGTTCAGCGATCTTTTCCTTCGACTTGCTGCTCACCGCCATCTGGCGTTCGCGCGCCATGGTGGAGGCTTCCATGTAGTCGTCGTAGGTGCCGGGATAGACCTTCAGGGTCTGGTAATCGAGATCGGCGATGTGGGTGCAGACCGAGTTCAGGAAGTGGCGGTCGTGCGAGATGATGATCATCGTGCAGTTGCGCCCATTGAGCACCGACTCCAGCCAGCGGATGGTGTTGATGTCGAGGTTGTTGGTCGGCTCGTCGAGCAACATGATGTCCGGATTGGCGAACAGCACCTGCGCCAGCAACACGCGCAATTTCCAGCCCGGCGCGACTTCGCTCATCGGGCCGTTGTGCTTTTCGCCGGGAATATCGAGGCCGAGCAGCAGTTCGCCGGCGCGCGCTTCGGCGTCGTAACCGCCCATTTCGCCGAACTGGCTTTCCAGATCGGCGGCGTGCAGGAAGTCCGCCTCGCTCGCGTCCGGGTTCATGTAGATCGCGTCTTTTTCCTGCATCACGCGCCACATCTCGGCATGGCCCATCATCACCACGTCGAGCACGCGCAGGTCCTCGAAGCCGAACTGGTCCTGGCGCAGAAAGGCCATGCGCTCGTGCGGGTCGATCGAGACATTGCCGCCGCTGGCTTCCAGCACGCCGGCCATGATCTTCATCAGGGTCGACTTGCCGCAGCCGTTAGCGCCGATGAGGCCGTAGCGGTTGCCGTCGCCGAACTTGACGCTGACGTTTTCGAATAGCGGCTTGGCGCCGAACTGGATAGTGAGATTGTTGACGGTAAGCATGTGGAAACCCTATGAAAGCGGGCGCGATTTTAGCCGCAACCCAGGGAGGACGCTTTCGCTTATCAGGCCACTATCAAAACCTATCAATGAAAAACAATTTGATTGATTTATACACATCAATCAAACTATCAATCAGTTATCAACAACTAATTTATTGATAGATAAATGCGCCTTCCTCTCCCCCCGCCAGCACCGGAAAACATCCTGGCCCAGGTTGATCCCGGCATGCTGCTCACCCTGCTGTCCGCGCCGAGCTCGCCGCTGTGCGACGGGCAATACCTGCATTGGGACGAATTGCGGCATCGTTCGCCGCCGGCGGAATTGACGCATGAACTCTGGTGGCTGGGCATCAAATGGGCGCGCACCGCGCTGGCCCAGGTTCTACCGCTGGCGGATCGGGACGGCGGAGCATTCCAGTTCGCCATACCGGAACCGGCCTTGCGCGCATTGCACGTCATCGACCGCGATGCCGCCGGCCAGATTCTGATGGATGCGCCGGTCGCCTCGCCGCAAGACCGCGACCGCTATCTGGTCAGTTCGCTGATTGAGGAATCCATCACCTCCAGCCAGCTCGAAGGCGCTTCCACCACGCGTCGGGTGGCGGAAGACATGCTGCGCGCCGGGCGCCGGCCGCAAACCCCGAGCGAGCGGATGATCTTCAACAACTATCAGGCCATGCAGCACATCCGCGGCATCGCTCAGGAACCGCTGACGCCGGCGCTGATCCTGCAACTGCACCAGCGATTGACTGCGGGTACGCTGGAAGATCCGGCCGATGTCGGCCGTCTGCGCCAGAGCGACGATGTGCATGTGGTCGACCCACGCGACGGGAAACTGCTGCACATTCCGCCCGCCGCGATCTCATTGCCGGAACGCATGCAACGCTTGTGCGACTTCGCCAACGGGAGTGAGACCGACACGCCTTATGTCCACCCGGTCGTGCGCGCCATCCTGCTGCATTTCATGCTCGGCTACGACCACCCCTTCGCAGACGGCAACGGCCGCACCGCGCGCGCGCTTTTTTACTGGGCGATGGCGCGCCAGGGCTATTGGCTGATGGCGTATCTGTCCATCTCCAACGTGTTGCGCCGCGCGCCCGGCCAATACGCGCGCGCCTATCTGCACACGGAAAGCGACGGCAACGACACCACCTATTTCCTGCTGCATCAACTCGATGTGATCCGCCAGGCCATCGACGCCCTGCATGGCTACCTGAAGGAAAAAACGCGGGAAACGCGCGCCACCGAACGCCTGCTGGAAGGCGCGCCGTCGCGCGGCCAGTTCAATCACCGGCAGATCGCGCTGTTGAGCCATGCCCTGAAACATGCCGACGCACGCTACACCGTGGAAAGCCATCGCGCCTCGCATGCCGTGGCCTACGCCACCGCGCGCGCCGACCTGCTGCAACTGGCGCAGCTGGGCCTGTTGCAGCAACAAAGCCAGGGCAAGCGCTTCGTGTTTCTGGTGCCTGGCGACCTGACGGAGCGGATGAATCGACTGCCCGTCGCGGGAACATGAGCTATCGCGGCCGCTTCGCCCCCACCCCGTCCGGCGCACTGCATTTCGGTTCGCTGATCGCCGCGCTGGGCAGTTGCCTGGATGCGCGCGCGCACGCCGGCGAATGGCATCTGCGCATCGAGGATGTCGACCCGCCGCGCGTCGTGCCGGGCGCGGCCGACCGCATCCTGTCCACGCTGGCGGCGTTCGGCTTCGAGTGGGACGGGCCGGTGGTGTATCAGAGCCGGCGCGGCGCGGCGTATCGCGCGGCGATCGAACGCCTGATCGCCGCGGGGCAACTCTATGGCTGCGCCTGCACGCGCCAGCGCTTGAAGGGAAACGCGCGGATCGGCGTCGACGGACCGGTCTATCCGGGCACCTGCCGCGAACGCCGCTTGTCTTTGAAGACAGCGTTGCGCCTGCGCGTGCCGGCCGAGCGCATCGCGTTCGCCGACCTGCTGGCCGGCCATGTCGCCTGCGACGTGGCGCGCGAATGCGGCGACTTCGTGCTGCGCCGCGCCGACGGCGTCTACACCTACCAGCTTGCGGTAACCGTCGACGACGCCGAACTCGGCATCACGCACATCGTGCGCGGCGCCGACCTGCTCGCCTCGACGCCGCGCCAGATCGTGCTGCAACACGCCCTGGGCTACCCGACGCCGGCCTATCTACATCTGCCGGTCGCGTTGAACGACGCCGGCGGCAAGCTGAGCAAGCAGACCCTGGCCACGCCGCTGCGCGACGACGATCCGCTGCCGGCCTTGTTGCAGGCGGCGGCATTTCTCGGCATGGAATTGCAGCGTGAGGTGGGTTCGCTGGCTGAGTTCTGGCAACTCGCGAAGCAACGTTGGCAGCGCGCCGCCTTGCCGCCGCTACGCGCCAAACGCCTGCCGCCAGCGGCATGAGCCAGGACAAACGCGGCCGACAAGCCGGATATATTTTCAAGTCTTGCCGATCCGGTGCCGATGTATTCCGCTTCTGGTCTCCGTACCTTCGACAACCGAATTCCGCAGCGATATTCGCCTCCCCGCATACGAACATAAGGACTTGGCATGATTACAGCCAGCACGCATCACGTTGCGACGTTCCGCAAGCAATTTCTGCTACTTGCCATGGGCGGCAGCCTCCTGATTTCGGGCTGTGCGGTGACGCCCAAACCCTTCAGCCGCGAAGAAATCGTCAGCATCAATCAGAGCGACCGTATCGCCGCGCGCAGCGGCATGCCCGCCATCGTCGGCGCGATCAGCCTGGAAGAGGCGATTGCCCGCTCGCTCAAATACAACCTCGATCACCGCACCCGCATGCTGGAGCAGGCGCTGGCGGCCGGACAACTGGAAGCCGGCCGCTACGACATGATGCCCCGCCTGCTGGCGGAGGCCGGCTATGCCTGGCGCGATGAAGACAACATCCGCAAATCGCTGCGCCCCGACGGCACCATTGCCGATACTGGTTTCATCTCCAGCGAGAAGGTCCACAGCACGGCGGACCTCGGGCTGCATTGGAACATTCTCGATTTCGGCGTCGGTTACTACAACGCGAAGGAAAATGCCGACCGCGTGCTGATCGCGCTGGAACGTCGCCGCCGCGCCATGCACAGCCTGATCCAGAACGTGCGTAGCGCTTTCTGGCGCGCTGCGGCGGCGGAAAAATTGAGCGAACAGGTGCAGGCCACCATCAAGGAAGCGGAAGCGGCCCTGTCCGACTCGCGCCGCATTGCCGCAGAAAAGATCAAGACGCCGACCGATACGCTGCGCTACCAGCGCAACCTGCTGGAAAACCTGCGTCTGCTGGAAAACGTCGAGCGCGAACTCGCCAGCGCCCGCATCGAACTGGCTGGCCTGATCGGCGCGCTGCCGGGCAGCCGCATCAAGATCGCCGAGCCCAGCCAGGCCGAACCGATGGCGATGATCACGCCGATCGATCGCATGGAAGAGATTGCGCTGACCAACAACGCGGATCTGCGCGAACAGTTCTACAACGCGCGCATCGCCGCGACCGAAACGCGACGCGCGTTACTGAAGTTGCTGCCGAATCTTTCCTTCGATTACATCTATCGCTACGACGACGACAAATACCTGATCAACAACCAATGGTCGGATGCCGGCATCCGCGTCAGCTACAACCTGTTCAACATTTTCGCTGCGCCCAGCCGCATGAAGGTCGCCAAGATGGGCGTGCAGGTCGCCGAAGCCAAGCGCATGGCGTTGCAGATGAGCGTGCTGACGCAAGTCCATCTGGCCCGCCAGCAATATGACGATGCGCTGCGCCAGTACCAGCGTGCCGATGCCATTTTCGACGTCGACAACCGCCTCTCCGAACTGGCCGTCCACCAGGAACAAAGCCAGATGAGCAATCAGCTCGAACGCATCGCGGCCAACGTCACCTCCATCCTCAGTTCGGTGCGGCGCTATCAGGCCATGGCCAAGGTGCATGAGGCGGCCAGCCGGGTGCAAGCCACGCTCGGACTGGAACCGCAGATCGGCAGCCTGGACGAAACCGATCTGCCCACCTTGCAGGAACAGATCAACCAGTCGCTGAAGCGCTGGACCCTGCTCGAACCGGTGCAGCCGCCGCTCGTGCAACCGGAAAAACCCGTGCTGGCCATCCTGCCGACGACCCCGCCGGGCGAGCTGCCCGCGCACGGCGACAGCGCCGCCCCGCCGAAGACGGCAGCTGCTACCGCCGCGATCTCGGTGATCGTCGCCGACAACGCATGGTGGCGTCCGAGCGCATCCAGCCCGAATTCCGGCCACGCCGAGCGCAAACCCGTGCTGTCCAAAGTGGTGCTGAGCCAGGCCGAATGATGGCCACCCCGACGCCCGCTTTAGGCTGGGGCGGCCAACTGAGCCTCGCCGTACTCGCCGCAACGATCGCTTCGAGCGCTGTCGCCGAAGGCTATTACGCGCTCGACCGCCAGGAAATGCGCGCCCAGTTGTCGCCGCAACGCTATACCACGCTGTCCGCCGAACTCGGCGCCAAGATCAGCCGGATCGCGGTCAAGGAAGGGGAATACTTCAAAGCCGGCCAGGCCTTGATCGAGTTCGATTGCGCCCTGCAAGCCGCGCAACTGGACAAGGCGCGCGCGCAACTGAACGGCGCCGACAACATCTTCGCCGGCAACCGGCGCCTGGCCGAACTCAATGCGGTGGGCCAGGTGGAACTGCGCAATGCCGAAACCGAAGTCATGAAAGCCAGGGCGGACGTGGCCTACCTGCAGGCGACCCTGGACAAATGCCGCATCGCCGCGCCGTTCGACGGTCGCGCCGGCGAGCAGAAGGCGCGCGAACAACAGTTCGTGCAACCCGGCCAGGCGCTCCTCGAAATCCTCGACGACAGCACGCTGGAACTGGAATTCATCGCGCCCTCGCGCTGGCTGGCCTGGCTCAAGCCCGGCCACCTGTTCAAAGTGCGCATCGACGAAACCGGCAAGACCTATCCGGCCCGGCTGTTGCGCACGGCGGCCCGGGCCGATCCGGTCAGCCAGACTGTCAAGACCGTCGCGGTCATCGACGGCAAGTTTCCCGAGCTGATCGCCGGCATGAGCGGACGCATCCTGCTCGCGCCGCCGCAACGGCGCTGACCCGCCAAATTACGCCCCTCACCGTATCGAAGCCAAAGGCCAC
Source organism: Hydrogenophilaceae bacterium (assembly GCA_031426815.1). Lineage (GTDB taxonomy): Bacteria > Pseudomonadota > Gammaproteobacteria > Burkholderiales > Thiobacillaceae > PFJX01. Next base: position 10,073 of record JASJPG010000067.1, on the reverse strand, counting down.
CATGCCCAGCCACCCCACCGCCCCGCCCCGCCGCAAACTGAACCGCAACGCGCCGCAGCCGATGCGGCTGGAACAGCGTCTGATGTTCGACGGCGCGGCGGTCGACAGCGCAGCCGCCGTCGCAAGCGAACACGCGACGTCTGAACTGGCCGCGCGGATTGCCGAGCTGAGCGTGCCGCCCGCCCTCGAACCCGCCGCGCAGCGGCAGGAAATGGTGTTCGTCGACGCCGGTCTGGCCGATTGGCGGACGCTGGCCACGGACATCGGCGCGGGCGCCGAAGTCTTCGTGCTGGACGCGAGCCGCGATGGCCTCGAACAGATCCGCGCGGCGCTGGCCGGGCGCTCCGGCATCGACGCGCTGCACCTATTCAGCCACGGCGCGGCCGGCCAGCTCCGGCTTGGCGCCGGCGAAATCGACCTGGCGACGCTGACCAGCCGGCAGAGCGACATCGCCGCATGGTCCGGCCACCTCGCCGCCGGCGCCGACATCCTGCTGTATGGCTGCAACGTCGCGCAAGGGCAGGTGGGGGTGGCATTCATCGAGCGTCTGAGCGCGCTCAGCGCAGCCGATGTGGCCGCCTCCAGCAACGTCACCGGCAATCTCGCCGCGGGAGGCGACTGGGCGCTGGAAGCGGTGGCCGGCAGCATCGAAACGCTGACCCGCTCCGCCCCCGGATATAGCGGCTTGCTGGGCTTCTCGACGGTGGACTGGAGCGGCGTCGACGCCGCCGCGGACCCGCTGCGCCTGATCACCTGGAACGTGATCGGCCTCGATTCCAACAAGCCGGAAAGCGAAGGCCCGGCCACCTTCATGGTCGGCCTGCGCGTCAACGCCGACAGCGCCGGCCTGCAGGGCTACACGGTAAAGATCGTCGACGACGACGGCATCGACGTGTTCGGCACCGGCATCATCTTCGCCGACAGCACGGCCCCGACCAGCGACTTTGACGATGGCGTCGACAACATCCGCTTCATCAACGACACCCTGTATCAGAACGTCGACATCGACGCCACAGATGGCTACGCCGATGGCCAGGGCGGCTATTACCGCGACTTCTACTTCAACGTCCAGGTGCTGCGGAATCTGGATTCGCACAACCAGTTGCAACCGTTCCATCTGGAAGTATTCGACGACGCCGATAGCGATGGCGTGTTCGATGCCGGCGAGAGCGGCGAGCGCCTCGACAAATTCTCCTGGCTGCCGGACGACGCCGCCGCCAACACGCCGCTCTACCTGTACGTCGAGAAATACATCTCGCAGGCCCGCAACGACGTCGCCAACGAGACGCACAGCAACGCGGATGCCGCGGCGATCCGATTCGACGGCTACACCAGCAACGGCGCCTATGCGCAGACACCGATCACCGTGTTTGTCGGGCAGACCCTGAACGTCCGGGTCGAAGGCGAAACCGCCACCCAGGGTTACCCGCAACTGACGCTGTCGACCATCTTCGACACCAGCGTGTTCGAGATCAACCGGACCTTGCAGTACTACGACCAGCCGATCACGCTCGACACTTATCAGCAGCAACTGGGCGCGGGCTCGTTCAGTTCGCTCAGCTACGACCCGTTCGACTACACCGGCGCCGATGCCAGCGGCGCCACCAGCGGCACCCCGAACACCTCGATTTACGCCAACCCGGCCGGCTGGAACCCCGCCACGCACAGTCTGATGATTACCAGCGCCCCGCCCAAAGCGGGCGGCGGCCCGATCGTCACCGACTACACCGTCAGCGTCGCCGGCACCGGCAGCGGCCGGCTCGACACCCTGATCCTCGACTACTCCGGCAGCTCCTTCCACTACAACGCCGACCTCAATACCGGCGTCGAAGGCATCGACTTCGTCCGCTTCCAGTCGGTGCTGGGCGCCATCGTCGGGACGGTGCGGGCCGACACCGATGGCGACGGCATCGGCGACAGTGCCATCGCCGGCGTCACGCTGACGTTGAACGGCGCGCTGGACCTCAATCTCGACGGCGACAGCGACGATGCGGGCGAGGACGCCATTGCCCAGTTGACCGCCAGCAGCGATGCCAACGGCAACTACGTGTTCAGCAACCTGCTCCCCGGCGTTTACACCGTCGCCGAAGGGGTGGCGACGGGTTATACCGACCTGGACGACAGCGACGGCACGGTAACCAACGGCAACGACAAGAACACCGTGCGCGTAGTCATCGGCACCGATGTCGCCGTCGCCGCCGCTGCCGAACTCGGCCTCACCGGCAGCACGGCGGTCAGCGCCAATGGCAACGGCGTGCTCGCCGCCGGCGACCTGATCGGCTACCAGCGCGCGGATTTCGTCGAAGGCCAGATCGATCTGCAACTGACCCAAAGCGCCGATACGCTGTATCCGCAACTGGGCGGCAACGTCGTCTTCACGCTGACCGTCGGCAACAGCAGCGCCGCCGCCGCGCCTTATGTCGAGGTGAGCGACAAACTGCCGGCGGGACTGACCTACGTTTCCGCCAGCGGCGACGGCAGTTACGACAGCGCCAGCGGCATCTGGACCCTGGCCGGCGGCGTCGCCGGCGGCGGCAGCCAGAGCATCGCCATCACCGCCAGCGTCGCCAGCAGCAACGCGCTCGCCAACTTCGCGGAAATCAGCGCGATCAAGACCGCGGCCGCCGGCGGCGACCTGACTGATGCCGACTCCAGCGCCGGCAACAACACGGGCGGCGATGGCATATACGGCAGCAGCGACGATGCCTCCCGCACGCCGTTCGAAGACGACGAGTCCCGCCTCGTCGTCGAAGCCAAACAAGCCGATGTCGGTCTGATCAAGACGGTCGGCAATATCACCACGCCGGGCGACCGCCCCGCCGTCGGCGATACCCTCGAATTCAAACTGATCGTCACCAACACCGGCCCGGACCAGGCCAGCGGCCTCGTCGTCACGGACTATCTGCCGAGCGGCATCGGCGCGGTGAACAGCATCGTCGCGAGCAGCGGCAGTTTCGACGGCGGCAGCGGCATCTGGACGCTCGGCACGCTCGCCAACGGCGCCACCGCGACGCTGACCTTCCGCGCCGTCGTCGACGCGGCGGCCGAGTTCGTCAATTTCGCCGAAATCACCGCGCTGGATCAGTACGACCCGGACTCCCAGCCGGCCGGCGCCACCCCGGATGCCGACCGGGTGGCGGATCAGGATGACGAGGCGGCAGTCCGCGTCATCCCGCACGCGTCCGATCTCAGCCTGAGCAAGGTGGTCAGCGACCGCGCGCCGGATGTCGGCCAGAACGTCACCTACACCTTGATCCTCACCAACGGCGGCCCGGATGCCGCCACCAATGTGACGGTCACCGACACCCTGCCGGCCGGCGTCACCTGGGTATCCGGCGGCAGCCACAGTGGCGGCAACGTGACCTGGAACGCAGGCGCACTGGCGCTGGGCGAAACCAAAACGCTCGACATCGTGGTCACGGTCGCCAGCGCCGGCACCCTGAGCAACTTTGCCGAAGTCACCGCGTCCGACCTGCCCGACCCGGATGCCGCGGCCAACAACGACGTCGGCGCCGAAAGCGCGGACGAAGACGACGAGGCTGCGGTCAGCATTTCCCCCGGCGCGACCGATCTGTCGCTGAGCAAGTCGTACATCGTCGACGACGGCAACCTGAATGCCCTCGGCGACGTGGTCACCTTCACCCTGTCGCTCGCCAACACCGGCGCCAAGACCGCCTACCACGTCCGGGTCGAGGACGTGTTGCCGACCGGATTCGCCTTCCAGAGCCTGGTCGCCGGCGGCGCCGGCAGTTACACCGCGGGCACCGGCATCTGGGACGTGGGCACCGTCAACGGCGGCGAAACCGTGTCCATCTCGTTCAAGGCCACGGTCACCGACCTGCTGGCGAAGAGCAACTTCGCGCAGATCATCGAAGCCGATGCCGCCCTCGCCGACACGGCGGGCGACGGCGTCTCGACCCTGGCCGACGTCGATTCGTCCTTCAACAACGACGCCGGCGCGCGCACCGCCAACGAGGACGACGAAGCGCTGGTCGCCCTGGCGCGCATTCCCTATGCCGACCTGCAGATCGGCAACGTCATCAGCAACTCGAATCCGGGCGTGAACGCCGACGTCACCTACACGCTGACCGTGACCAATACCGGCGTCGACGACGCCGCCGGCGTGCAGGTGTCGTTCGTGTTCCCCGATGGCACGGGCGGCAATAAACTGCTCGACACGCCGACCTTCGCCAAGTCCGACGCCAGCGACACCGTCGCCTATAGCTCGCCCGGCGGCACCTGGAGCATCGGCAACCTGGCCTACGGCGAAAGCGCGACGCTAACCCTGACCACGAAGACGCCGGCCGGTTCGGGTGCAGATACCTTCGTCAACGACCTGGAGCTGTTCGCCCAGATCAGCGCGGCGAGCCTGCCCGATCCCGATTCCAGCGTGGCCAACAATGCCGGCGGCGACGCACTCGGTAACGCCAACGACGGTGCGCGCACGCCGTTCGAGGACGACGAGGCGCTCAGCGTCGCCATCGCCAGCGGCTCTTCCCGCATCGATGTCGCCATCGCGGCCACGGCCGCGGTCACCGACAGCAGTCTGGTCGCCAAGGGCAATACGGCAGCCCTGCTCGGCGGTGACAAGGTGACCTACACCATCACCGCACTCAACCAGGGCGGCGACGCCGATTCGCCGGTGATCTTCGATGCCTGGGCGACCAGCCTGGTCACGCTGAACACGATTCAGCAGAACGCCTCCAATGGCGTCCTCTACTACAGCACCAACAACGGTGCGGCCTGGACGGAAATCACCACGGCAGGCAAGACCGCCGCCTACACGCTGAACCTGGACACCATCACGCATCTGCGCTGGAACCCCTACAACACCGGAGCCAACACCAAGTTTGGCGCGTTGAGCACGGCCACGCTGACCATTACCGGCACCGTCACCGCCGCCGGCGCCGCCGACAATTCCATCGCCAACAGCGCCTGGTGGCACAGCACCAGCAGCAGTTCGGATGCCGACTCGTCGTTTCCGGCCAGCACGCTGAGTTCTACCGTGCCGACCAGCAACGACCTGACCAGCGATGACCTCGGCGACGGCAGCGGCGACGACGACGAAGCCAGCGTCGTCATCGGCGGCCAGCAATCCGCCGACCTCAGCCTGACCAAACAGATCTCCACCGACGGCGGCCAGACCTGGAGCGGCGCGGCCGCATTGCTGGATGGCGATGTCGTCACCTTCCGCCTCAGCGTCAGCAATGCCGCCGGTTCGGACAAAGCCACCAATGTGGCGATCGCCGATGCGCTGCCCACCGGCTTCATCTACCGCAACCAGTATGGCAGCGGCAGCTACAGCGCCGGCACGTGGACCGTGGGATCGATCGACGCGGGCGAGACCAGGAGCATCTACATCCTCGCCGAAATCGACTGGGATCTCACCGGCGCGGCGAGCCTGGACAACTATGCCCAGGTGACCGCCGTGGATCAGTCCGACCCCGATTCCACGAAAAACGACGTCAGCACGACGCAAGACGACGACGCCAGTGTCACCGTCAGCGAGGAAACCGCCGACAAGGCCGACCTGAGCCTGAGCAAAACCGTCGGCAACGCCAGCCCGGAGGTGGGCGACAACGTCACCTTCACGCTGACCGTGAGCAATGCCGGCCCGCTGGCCGCCACCAACGTCGCCGTCAAGGACTTGCTGCCGAGCGGCCTGACTTACGTCTCGGATAACGGCACTGGCGCCTACGTCAGCGGCACCGGCATCTGGACGGTCGGCACGGTCGCCGCCGGCGGCAGCCAGTCGCTCCAGATCGTCGCCACGGTCACCGCGATCGAAAGTTTCGCCAACTTCGCGCAGATCACGGCCTCCGATCAACCCGATCCCGACTCGACGGTCGACAACGACGCCACCGCCACCGACAACGAGGACGACGAAGCCAAGGTCACGCTGAACCCGGTTTCCGCCGACCTCAGCCTGAGCAAGATCGTCAGCGACGCCACCCCCGACGTCGGCGACTCGATCACCTTCACACTCACCGTCGTCAACGGCGGCCCCAACGCGGCGACCGGCGTGCAGGTCACCGACCGGCTGCCGGCCGGTTACCTGAGCGGCATCGCCGCCGTTTCGCCGACCGGTCACGGCAGTTACGACAGCGGCAGCGGCATCTGGACGCTCGGCAATCTCGCCGTGGGCGGCATCGCCCGCCTCACCATTACCGGCACGGTGGCCGGCGCGCTGGCCGTCAGCAGCTTTGCGGAAATCACCGCCGCCGATATCGGCGATCCGGATTCCACCCCGAACAACGACAGCGGCCAAAGCGTGAACGAAGACGACGAAGCCGCCGTCACCGTCACTCCGAACGCCGCCGATCTGCAACTCGGCAAGAGCGTCGACAACGCCACACCGAATCTCGGCGGCAACGTCACCTTTACGCTGACGCTGGTCAACGCCGGCCCGAATACCGCCACCAACGTCACGGTCAAGGACTACCTGCCGGCCGGCATGACCTACGTCAGCGATAGCGGCGGCGCGGACAGCAGCGAAGCGGGCGGCACCCTCACCTGGAACGTCGCCAGCATCGCGGTGGGCGAGGTCAAGACCCTGCAAGTGGTCGCCACCGTCACCAATGCCAGCGCCATTGCCAACTTCGCCCAGATCACTGCGGTCGATCAGGCCGATCCGGACGCCAGCGCGAACAACGATGTCGGCCAGACTGCGGACGAAGACGACGAAGCCAGCGTCGGCGTCGACGCGCGCCAGGCCGATTTGTCGCTCGCCAAAGCGGTCAGCAAGGCCAATCCGATGGTCGGCGAAAACATCGTGTTCACCATCACAGTCAGCAACAGCGGCAGCGACGATGCCACCGGCGTGGAAATCACCGATCTGCTGCCCGATGGCTACACTTTCGTATCGGCCAGCGACGGCGGCGTACATACCGACAACGGCGCCAGCGCCGACAGCATCGTCTGGAGCGGCCTCAGCATCGGCGCCAATTCCAGCCGCGCCTTCAGCGTCGTCGCCACCGCTGCCAGCGCCGCCGGTCTGTCCAATGTGGCCCAGATCACGGCCAGCGACCTGCCCGATCCCGATTCGACCCCCGGCGACAACAGCGGCGACGACTACGCCAGCGTCGCCGCCGACGGCCAGCAGGCCGACCTGAGCCTGAGCAAGACCGTCGCGCTGAGCGACCAGGCAAGCGCCGAGGCGAACGGCTACTACCAGGCCACCTTCACCCTGACGCTGACCAACAGCGGCCCGGATGCCGCCAGCAATGTCGCGGTCAAGGACGCCATCCCGGCCGGCCTCACCTTCATCAGCGCCACGCCCTCCGCCGGCAGCTACAACGCCAGCACCGGCGTCTGGCAGATCGGTACGGTCGCCAACGCGGCCGCGCCGACCCTGACCATCGTCGCGCGCATCAATAGTCCGGCGGCGCTGACCAACTACGCGCAAGTCAGCCAGGTCGATCAACCCGATACCGACTCGACCGCGAACGACAACAGCGGGCGCGGCCTCGGCGGCGACCCGGCCGATCAGGATGACGATGCGACGGCCAGCGTCGATGTCGAGATGGTGGATCTGAGCCTGTCCAAGACGATCGACAACCAGACTCCGATCGTCGGCGACAGCGTGACCTATACCGTCACGCTGTCCAACCGTAGTGGCTTCGACACGGCCAGCGGCATCGTCGTCAACGAAACCCTGCCGGCCGGATTGACCGTCGCCAGCGTCACCCCCAGCAGCGGCAGCTATCTCGCCGGCGTCTGGAGCATCCCGAGCCTGGCCGGCGGCGCCAGCGTCACCCTCACCATCGTCGGCAGCGTGACCGACCTCGCCGCCTTGCTGAACATCGCTGAAATCAGCGCCTGCGATCAGTTCGACCTCGATTCCAGTCCCGCCAATCGGGCCGCCGAACCCGGCGAGGACGACACCGCCGACGCCCGCCCGGCCGGTCTCGCCATGATTACCGGCAAGGTGCTGGACGACCGCTACGGCAGCAACCCGGACGATTTCGATGCCGGCGATCGGGGCATCGGCGGCGTCACCCTCAAACTGTTCGCCAGCGGCGCCGACATCTCCAGCGCCACCCCGCTCGCCACGACCACTACCGACGCCAACGGCATCTACACGCTGTACGCCCCGGCCGGCAATTACGTTCTGGCGCAAATCGACCTGAACAACTATCTCAGCCTTGCCTCGCTGACCAGCATCGATGCCCTAACCGGCGCAGCCACGCTGGACAGAACCAGTCCCGGTTACAACCTCAAGTCGATCAGCGTCACCGCCAACAATGAGTATTACGAGAACAGCTTCCTCGATCTGACGCCCTGGAGCATCGCCGGCCACGTCTACACCGACGCCGACGCGGATGCAGCCGCCATCGGCGACGCGGACGACAGCGACCTCGCGGGCGTCAGCGTGACGCTGTTGAAGGACGGCGACGGCAACGGCAGCTACGAAACCACGCTCGGCGCCGCCACCACGGCCGCCGACGGCAGCTATTCCTTTGCCGGCCTGGGCGTCGGCCGCTACCGCATCGTCGAAACCAGCAAACCCGGCTATGACAACGTCGACGACCGCGACGGCAGCGCAAGCAATACAGTGAGTCAAATCGACGTGGTCCTGCAGCGCAGCGCCGGAAATACGACGAATGCGGACTTCCTCGACGTCGTCGCTCCCGGCTCCATCGTCGGCAAAGTCATGCTGGACGCCGACAGCGATGGCGCAGCGATCGGCGATGCCGACGATATCGCCTTGGCCGGCGTCACCCTCACCCTCAAGGACAGCGGCAACAACACGGTCGCCACCACCACCAGCGCTGCCGACGGCAGCTACGCATTCACAAGCATCGCCGCCGGCAATTACAGCGTGCTCGAAACCAACCCCGTCGACAAAACCAGTGTCAGCGACAGCGATGGCAACGGCAATGGCGACGACACCGTCGCCATCACGATAACAGCGGGCGGCACGGTGACGGGTGTCGACTTCCTGGATGTGGCGACGGCCGGGAATACCGCGCCCATCGCCCGTAACAACAGCTATACGGCAAGCGAAGACGTGCTGCTCAGCGGCCACAACATCGTGACTGACAACGACGTGTCCGGCACCGACAGCGATGTCGAGGGTTCTGTACTGAACATCGCCACGGTCAACGGCAATGCCTTCCTCGCCAACGGCAGCGATGCCGCGCATCTGGCCGCCGACGGCTGGATGCAGGTCGCTCTGGCGCACGGCACGTTGTTCCTGCAGCAGGACGGCAGCACCGCGTATTTGAGTGCGGCCAACGACACCACCGGCGACAGCTTCAGCTACACCGTCAGCGACGGCGCAGACAGTTCCAACAGCGCCACCGTCACTATCGGCGTGACGCCGGTCAACGACGCGCCCATCGCGCGTAACAACAGCTATACGGCCACGGAAGACGTGCTGCTGAGCGGTCGCAACATCGTGACCGATAGCGATGCCACCGCCGGCATCGACAGCGATGTCGAGGGCTCTGCACTGAGCATCGCCACGGTCAACGGCACTGCCTTCGTCGCCAATGGCAGCGATGCCGCGCATCTGGCCGCCGACGGCTGGATGCAGGTCGCCCTGGCGCACGGCACGTTGTTCCTGAAGCAGGACGGCAGCACCGCTTACCTCAGTTCAACCAACGACACGACCGGCGACAGCTTCAACTACACCGTCAGCGACGGCACTGACGCTTCCAACAGCGCCACCGTCACTATCGGCGTGACGCCAGTCAACGACGCGCCCATCGCCCGTGACAACAGCTATATGGCAACGGAAGACGTGCTGCTGAGCGGTCGCAACATCGTGACCGACAACGACGTGTCCGGCACCGACAGCGATGTCGAGGGTTCTGTACTGAACATCGCCACGGTCAACGGCAATGCCTTCCTCGCCAACGGCAGCGATGCCGCGCATCTGGCCGCCGACGGCTGGATGCAGGTCGCTCTGGCGCACGGCACGTTGTTCCTGCAGCAGGACGGCAGCACCGCGTATTTGAGTGCGGCCAACGACACCACCGGCGACAGCTTCAGCTACACCGTCAGCGACGGCGCAGACAGTTCCAACAGCGCCACCGTCACTATCGGCGTGACGCCGGTCAACGACGCGC
>JASJPG010000066.1:0-88057 GCA_031426815.1 Hydrogenophilaceae bacterium | reverse complement strand
TGTCGAACGCGCCGGTGGCGGCCACGATGAACGTATCGCCGGCGACCAGGCCGTCGAGGACCGCGCCAGCCGTGCTGACCGTGGCGGTGGCGTTGCCGTCGTAGACCTTGTCGGCCGCCGTGAGGCCGCTCACCGCCAAGGCTTTGGCACTGATGTCGGCCGTGGTTTCGGCCTGGCCGGTGATGCTGTAGTTGCCGACATCGGCGCCGCTGTAGTCGCTGTTTAGCGTGACCGACTTGCCGGTGCCGACATGCTTGCTGTCGAACGCGCCGGTGGTGGCCACGATGAACGTATCGCCGGCGACCAGGCCGTCGAGTACCGCAGCGGCCGTGCTGACCGTGGCCGTGGCGTTGCCGTCGTAGACCTTGTCGGCCGCCGTGAGGCCGCTCACCGCCAAGGCCTTTTGCGCAATATCCGCTGTCGTCGCGGCAGTGCCCGAGAAGACGTAGTTGCCGGCATCGTCGCCCGCCAGCACGAAATCGCTGATGACGACTTGCTTGCCGGTGCCGGCATGTTTATCGACAAATGCGCCATTGAAGCTGGCGATGCTCAGGTTATCCCCGCCGATCATGCCGGCGAAGTTGGCCGCGCCGGTATGCAGCGCCGCAACCACGCTGCCATCGTAAGTCTTGTTGTCAGCGGTAATACCCGTGATCGCGGACAACGTCGCCGGCGTGATGTCGGCGAACAGGCCCAGCGGGAATTCCAACATGTAGGCGTTGGCATCGTCGCCCGCCAGCAAGATCTGACTGACGCTAACCGACTTGCCGCTTCCCACATTCTTGTCGAGGAACAGACCGCTGCCGGTGCCGAGAGTGACGACGTCGCCTGCGAGCAGGCCGATCAGGCTGGCGCCCGACAGGTCAAGGGTCGTGACGGTGTTGCCGTCGTAGACCTTGCTGTTGGCGGTCACACCGGAAATGGACAGCAGACGGCCAAGAATATCGGCATCGGTCAACGCTGTCGTGTTGAACGTGTAGTTGCCCACATCGGCGCCGGTGACGTTGATGCCGGTCACCGTAACGACCTTGTTGAAGCCGGTGTTCGCGTCGCTGAAGTTGGCGGCGGCATAGCTGATCGTCAGCGCATCGGCCCCCAGACGGTCGTCGAACAGATTGACCGTGGTCTCGGTGGTGCCGTCATAGGCCCGGTTCACACCGGTCGCCGAAACCGTCAGCGTCGCCTTGTCGATGTTGGCGAAAGTCGCTGTACTGGTGTTGCTGGTGTAGTTGCCGGCATCGGTGCCCGCCAGCGCGATACCGCTTACGCCGACGTACTTGTTGTTGCCGACGTTCTTGTCGAGGAAGTTGGCGCTGTAGGCGTATTCAATCTGATCGCCGTCGATGCGGTTGTCGGACAGATTGACCGTGGCCGCGGTCGTGCTGTCATAAGTCTTGTTCACCCCGGTAGCGGCAACCGTCAGGCTGCGCGGCGTGATGTTCGCCTTCAATCCGGTCGGCTGGATCAGGTTGTAATTGCCGCCATCCGTGCCGGAAAGCTCGAATGCACTGCCGTTCACGTTCTTGATGCTGCCGACGTTCTTGTCATCGAAGGTGCCGATGATGGTGCCGATACTGACATCGTCGCCGTCGACCTTGCCGGCAAGGCTGGCCACGCTGGTGTTGATCGCGGCCAAGGTCGTGCCGTCATAGACCTTGTCCAGCGCCACGACACCGGCCACGGTCAGATTCTTCTGCAGGATGCTGGCCGTCGTCGTGGCGGTTGCGTTCACGCTGTAGTTGCTGGCAAGACCGCCATTGGCGCCGTCCAGAAGAACCACGTTGGCGATGGTCACCGTCTTGTCGTCTGCGGCAGTCTTGTCGGCGAATGACGTGGTGCCGACAGAAACCGGAACCACCGTTTCAAGGCCGACCAACCCGGACACCGAGAGGCCATTGAGCGTGGCATGGGTCGTGCCGTCGTAGGTGCGGTCGCTGACATCGGCCAGCACGGTCAGCACAGCCTTGTCGATTGTGCTGGTCGTATTGCTGGCGTAGGTGACCGCATAGTTGCCGCCGGCATTGCCGTCGTTGAACGTAACGCCGGAAACCGTCACGGTCTTGCTGCCCGTACCCGCATTCTTGTCGGTGTAGGCATAGCTGCCGCCGGAGATGCTGTCCAGCGTGTCGCCGTTGCTGGCGTTTTGGTACAGCGTACCAGCCAGGACGATCGGCGTACCCGTTGCATCCAGCGTGCCGTCATAGAACTTGCTGACATTGCTGGTGCTGATCGTGATCGCTGCCGGCGTGATCGTGCTGCTGCTGTTGTCGGCGTAGGTGACCGTGTAGTTGCCGCCGCCGTTGCCGTCGCTCAACGTGACCGCGGCCACCGTCACCGTCTTGTTGCCGTTGCCGGCATTGGCGTCGGTGAAGGCGAAGCTGCCGCCGCTCAGGCTGTCCAGCGTGCCGCCGTTGCTGGCGTTGCTGTACAGCGTGCCGGCGGTCACCACCGCCGCGCCGTTCGCACTCAGGCTGCCGTCGTAGGTCTTGCTGACGTCGCTGCTGCTGATGGTCAGGTCGGCCTTGTCGATGGTGCTGCCGGTGTTGTCGGCATAGCTGACGTTGTAGTTGCCGCCGCCATTGCCGTCGCTCACCGTCACGCCCGCCGTCGTCACCGTCTTGTTGCTGCCGGCGTTGGCGTTGGTGAATGCGAAGCTGCCGCCGCTCAGGCTGTCGCCGGCGAACACTTGCGTGCCGCCGGTCGCGACCGCCGTGCCGGCCGCCGCCAGGCTACCGTCGTAGGTTCTGGTCACGTCCGTGGTGGCGAGGGTCAGGTCGGCTTGCGTGATGTCGATCTGCTGCGTGCCGCCGCTGAACGTGTAGTTGCTGGCGAGACCGCTGCCGTTACCCAGTGCCAGCGTGCCCAGCGTTACCGCCTTGCCGTTGGCGACATGCTTGTCGGCCATGCTGCCGGCGCCGCTCAGGCTCAAGGTTTCCGTGCCGACCAGCGTGCCGAGGCTCAGGTCGCCCGCTGCCACCGCCGTGGTGCCGTCGTAGACACGCGTGCCGCTCAGGTCCACCGCATACGGATTGATCGTGCTGGTCGTGTTGTCGGCGTAGGTAACCGTGTAGTTGCCGCCGCCGTTGCCGTCGCTCAGCGTGACTGCGGCCACCGTCACCGTCTTGTTGCCGTTGCCGGCATTGGCGTCGGTGAAGGCGAAGCTGCCGCCGCTCAGGCTGTCCAGCGTGCCGCCGTTGCTGGCGTTGCTGTACAGCGTGCCGGCGGTCACCACCGCCGCGCCGTTCGCACTCAGGCTGCCGTCGTAGGTCTTGCTGACGTCGCTGCTGCTGATGGTCAGGTCGGCCTTGTCGATGGTGCTGCCGGTGTTGTCGGCATAGCTGACGTTGTAGTTGCCGCCGCCATTGCCGTCGCTCACCGTCACGCCCGCCGTCGTCACCGTCTTGTTGCTGCCGGCGTTGGCGTTGGTGAATGCGAAGCTGCCGCCGCTCAGGCTGTCGCCGGCGAACACTTGCGTGCCGCCGGTCGCGACCGCCGTGCCGGCCGCCGCCAGGCTACCGTCGTAGGTTCTGGTCACGTCCGTGGTGGCGAGGGTCAGGTCGGCTTGCGTGATGTCGATCTGCTGCGTGCCGCCGCTGAACGTGTAGTTGCTGGCGAGACCGCTGCCGTTACCCAGTGCCAGCGTGCCCAGCGTTACCGCCTTGCCGTTGGCGACATGCTTGTCGGCCATGCTGCCGGCACCGCTCAGGCTCAAGGTTTCCGTGCCGACCAGCGTGCCGAAGGTCAGGTCGCTCGCCGCCACCGCAGTGGTGCCGTCGTAGCCGCGCGTGCCGCTCAGGTCCACCGCATACGGATTGATCGTGCTGGTCGTGTTGTCGGCGTAGGTAACCGTGTAGTTGCCGCCGCCGTTGCCGTCGCTCAGCGTGACTGCGGCCACCGTCACCGTCTTGTTGCCGTTGCCGGCATTGGCGTCGGTGAAGGCGAAGCTGCCGCCGCTCAGGCTGTCCAGCGTGCCGCCGTTGCTGGCGTTGCTGTACAGCGTGCCGGCGGTCACCACCGCCGCGCCGTTCGCACTCAGGCTGCCGTCGTAGGTCTTGCTGACGTCGCTGCTGCTGATGGTCAGGTCGGCCTTGTCGATGGTGCTGCCGGTGTTGTCGGCATAGCTGACGTTGTAGTTGCCGCCGCCATTGCCGTCGCTCACCGTCACGCCCGCCGTCGTCACCGTCTTGTTGCTGCCGGCGTTGGCGTTGGTGAATGCGAAGCTGCCGCCGCTCAGGCTGTCGCCGGCGAACACTTGCGTGCCGCCGGTCGCGACCGCCGTGCCGGCCGCCGCCAGGCTACCGTCGTAGGTTCTGGTCACGTCCGTGGTGGCGAGGGTCAGGTCGGCTTGCGTGATGTCGATCTGCTGCGTGCCGCCGCTGAACGTGTAGTTGCTGGCGAGACCGCTGCCGTTACCCAGTGCCAGCGTGCCCAGCGTTACCGCCTTGCCGTTGGCGACATGCTTGTCGGCCATGCTGCCGGCACCGCTCAGGCTCAAGGTTTCCGTGCCGACCAGCGTGCCGAAGGTCAGGTCGCTCGCCGCCACCGCAGTGGTGCCGTCGTAGCCGCGCGTGCCGCTCAGGTCCACCGCATACGGATTGATCGTGCTGGTCGTGTTGTCGACGTAGGTAACGGTGTAGTTGTTGGCGCCGTTGCCGTCGTTCAGGGTCACGCCCAGCGTGGCATAAACCGTCTTGTTGCCGCTGCCCGCGTTGGCATCGAGGAACTCGAAAGTGCCGCCGGTAAAGTAATCCTGCGTATTGCCATTGCTGACGTTGATATACAGCGTGCCGGCGGTCACCACCGCCGTGCCGCTCGCCGTCGTCGTGCCATCGTAGGTCTTCGTCACGTCGCTGCTGCCGATGCTCAACGCGGCGCGGTCGATGGTGCTGCTGGTGTTGTCGGCATAGCTGACGTTGTAGTTGCCGCCGCCATTGCCGTCGCTCACCGTCACGCCCGCCGTCGTCACCGTCTTGTTGCTGCCGGCGTTGGCGTTGGTGAATGCGAAGCTGCCGCCGCTCAGGCTGTCGCCGGCGAACACTTGCGTGCCGCCGGTCGCGACCGCCGTGCCGGCCGCCGCCAGGCTACCGTCGTAGGTTCTGGTCACGTCCGTGGTGGCGAGGGTCAGGTCGGCTTGCGTGATGTCGATCTGCTGCGTGCCGCCGCTGAACGTGTAGTTGCTGGCGAGACCGCTGCCGTTACCCAGTGCCAGCGTGCCCAGCGTTACCGCCTTGCCGTTGGCGACATGCTTGTCGGCCATGCTGCCGGCGCCGCTCAGGCTCAAGGTTTCCGTGCCGACCAGCGTGCCGAAGGTCAGGTCGCCCGCCGCCACCGCAGTGGTGCCGTCGTAGACACGCGTGCCGCTCAGGTCCACCGCGTACGGCGTGATCGTCGCCGTGGTGCTGGCCGTGTCGTCAACCAGAACGTAGTTGCCGGCATCGGCACCAGCCAGAGTGATGCCGGAGATATTGACGGTGGTTGCCACCGCGTTGGCATTCGGGCTGGCAAACGTGCCGGTCGCGGCATCCACTTCCAGCAGATCGCCCAGGAACATGCCGGTGAATTCCGCCGCCGAGCTAGTCAGCGCCGCGACGCTGCCGCCGTCGTAGGTCTTGTCGGCGGCGGTAATGCCGGTCACCGCGCTGATGCTGGCCGGGGTGATCGTGCCGATGTCGCCGTTCACCTGATCGGCAGAACCCGCATCGAGCTGGTAACCGTACACCGCGATGCTGCCGCCACCGGCGCTGGCGGAGACGATGCTCAGGCCATTGGTGGTGACGGTTTTGGTTACGCCGACGTTCTTGTCGACGTAGGTACCCGCCGTGCTCAACACTGCCGCATCGCCGGCCAGCAGGCCGCTAATGTCGTAATTGCCTTGCGCCAGCGTCGCCACGTCGGTGGCGTCGTACACCCGTTCGACCGTACCGGTCAGCGTCACCGTCAGTTCCGGCGCCAGGGTGTAGTGCAGACCATTGCCCGTGCCCAGGCTTGCCGTCACGCCATAGCTGGCGTTGTACTGCTTGAACTCGGGGGTCAGGCCGCCGATGGTGTCGAGCGCGGGAGCGGTCGACCAGATTTGCCAGACACCCGTGTCCTCTGGCGCGCCGGTCCCGATTGCCAACGCGTTGGCACCGACGTTGTTGATGAAGTTGCCGGCGCTCGCCAGGGTGATGTCGGCCGAGCCCGCCACCGTGATGGCCTGATCCAGCACCAGATTGCCGGTTGTCGTATGCAGCAGGACGCCGCCAGCGGCGTTGGTCACGCCGACTACGCCGTCCACCGTACCCACCGTCAGCGTCTGGTTGTTGGTGAAATTCAGGGCGCCATTCAGATCCGCCGCGAGGGTAGCGACCCGGTTGGCGTTGCCCAGGGTGACGTCCTGAGCATTGCGCAGCAGCAAGGCTTCCGCACGCAACGTGGTATTGGCAGCCTGGGTGATGTCGATAACGCTGGCAGCCGTATCCAGTTCGACGATCGCGTTTCGCACATTGACGTTACCCAACTGCAGCGCACTATCCGCGCGCAGATGCGCATCCATGCCGATGGCGGTCATCGCGACCGCGCCGGTGAAGGTGTTGTCGGCATGGCTCAGGTCGATCATGCCTGCGCCGGCGATGGCCGATCCACTATTGGTGGCACTCTGCTGCACAAAGAAGCTGGCCGCAGCCAGATCGAGCCCGCCCGACTGGAGGATGCCGGTAACGCTCGCAATCCCCGAATCGCTGTAGTTGCCTTTAGTGGTGATCCTGACGTTGCCACCGATGCGGTTGGCTTCGTTCAACTGAATCGCCGCGCCATTGCCCACCGCCGAGATGCTCTTGCCGCCGGCATCGCTGGTGATCACGACGCCGGAAGCCAGATTGGCGGCGGTGATGGTATCGGTACTGGTTACCCCCAGCCCGGTGGTGGTCGCCTCGGCGACCAGATCGCCCGCGACGATGCTCAAGGTAATGACGCCAAACAGACGAATCTCATTGGCCGCCGAACCGGCAGAGCCTCCACCGATCAGATTGTCGGCCGAGTTGCCCTGCATAAAGGCACCCGCGCCAGCCATGTCGAAACTGCCACCGACTTGCAGCCAGGCATCGCTGCCCGCACCGTTGGCATCGACCTTCTGCGTGACAGCGCCGGTGCTATCGAGACTGAAATCTCCGGCAATCAAGCTGTTATCCAACACCGTGCCGGCCGCGGCGGTATTCTTCAACGACACATCGTCGGCATCGAACGCCGTGGTATCGATATTCAAGTTGCCATCGATGGCGATCGGTGAACTGGCCGCCTGAGTCAGCAGGCCGCCGACCGTAATCGAGACATTCGAGGCGCCGTCGCCATCGGAAATACCGACGATCTGCAGGGCGGCGCTGTCGATGCTGCCGATGGACAGGCCATCGCTGTCGACGAAGGTCAGCGCGGCATCGCCGGACAACAACGCGGCCAGGATGTCGGCGTCGTTGCCGGCATGCGTCAGGGTGACGCCGCCCGCCGACTTGATCGCCAACTTGGCCACCTTGATCGGCGCGGAACCGCCCTGAGTCACGACCCCGGCCGATTCGATGCGAAGGATGTCGAGGGCATGGGTGCCGCCGACGGCGGCAACGAAGTTCTGCCCGGCGGCAGCGGCCGAGGTCAGGCGCAGGTTGCGCGGCGTGAGGTCGGCATCGCTATCGACCGTGCTGGCGAAGCTGATCGCGTCGCCGCTGGTCAAGCTCGCATCGGTGCCCAGCGTCACCGCGCCGGTGTAGGTTTGCGTGCCGCTGCTGCTGATGCTGCCGGTGTTGATCGTGGTCGTGCCGCTGACCGACAAGGTGGTCAGCGCGCTGATGGCATCGCTTGCGTCGTCGCCGAATACCGCGTTGCCTACGACAGCCAGGCTATGACTGCCGCCGGCGAGCGTACCTTGCGTGCTGACGCTACTGCCGGTCAGGCTGGTGTCGGCGCCCAGGCTGAGATCATCGCCGTAGGTCTGCGCACCGGTCGTGGTCACGCTGCCCCCGTTCAGAACAGAGTTGCCGCCGGCGTCGGTGCTCAGGCTGGCGAGCTTCTCGCCGGCCGTCGCGCTGCCCAGCGCACCGCCAAACGTCGTCGTGCCGCTGTCGTTGACCGTCAGGCTGCGGTTGCTGCCGTCCGATTTGATGCTGGCGGCAAAGCTGATGCCGACGCCTTCCAGCGTGGTATTTGCGCCCAGCGTCACCGCGCCGGTGTAATCCTGGCTGCCGCTGCTGGTGACGGTGCTGGTGTTGATCGCAGTGGCACCGCTCACCGCCAGCGTGGTCAGGCCGGTCACGCTATCGCCCGCGCCATTGCCGAACACGGCGTCGCCGACGATGGCAAGGCCATGCGTGCCGCCGGCCAGCGTGCCTTGCGTGGTGATGGTACTGCCGGTCAGGCTGGTGTCGGCGCCCAGGCTGGCATTCTCGCCATAGGTCTGCACGCCGCTGGTGACGACCGCGCCACCGTTGATTTCCACCGTGCCACCGACATTGGTGACCACGCTCGCCGCCGTGACGGCGGCCTGGAATCGGGTCGCGTCGGTGCTGTCGACGGCGAGTGCGCCGAGTGCGCCAGCCAGCGCGCCCCCTACCGCACCGGTGAAGGTCACCGCGCCGGAGCCGGCGTTCACGGTCAGATCGTTGGCTTCCGTCGCCGCGGAATCGAGCGTGCCGGAGAACAGGATGGCGGCATCGGTCGCCGACAGCGTGCTGTCGCTGCCCAGCGTCACTGCGCCGCCATAGATCTGCGTGCCGCTGCTGCTGACGGTGTCGGTGTTGATGAGGGCGGTGCCGCTCACCGCCAGGGTAGTGAGGCCGGTGACGGTGTCCGTCACGGCATCGCCGAACACGGCGTCGCCGACGATGCCCAGGCCATGCGCGCCGCCGGCGACCGTGCCCTGGGTCGTGATGGTGCTGCCGGTCAGCGTGCTGTCTGCCCCGAGCGTCAACGCGCCGGCGTAATCCTGCGTGCCGCTGCTGGTGATGTTGCTGGTGTTGATCGCAGTCGTGCCGCTGACCGCCAACGTGGTCAGGCCGGTGACGGTATCGACCGCACCATTGCCAAACACGGCGTTGCCGACGACATCCAGGCTATGGCTGGCGCCGACCAGCGTGCCTTGCGTCGTGACGCTGCTGCCGGTCAGCGTGCTATCCAGCCCCAGTGTGACTGTGCCCTCATAAACCTGCGCGCCGGTGGACGTGACCTTGCCGCCGTCGATGGTGCTGGCGCCGGTGACCTGCACGCCACCCAGCTTGCCTTTGGTGGTAGTACCGGTCGCGCCTTCGCCGACCATATCGGCAAACACGGCATCACCCGTCACGGTCAACGACTTGGCCGCGTCATCCGCACTGTCGACCGTGGCTGCAAAGGTAACGGCGCTGCCGGTCAGATTGGTGTCCTCGCCCAGCGTGACCGCACCGGCGTAATCCTGCGCGCCGCTGCTGGTGACATTGCTGGTATTGATCGTGCTGGTGCCGCTCACCGCCAGGGTGGTCAGGCCGGTGACGGTGTCCGCCGCGCCGTTGCCGAACACGGCATTGCCGACGATGGCGAGGCCATGTGTGCCGCCGGCCAGCGTGCCTTGCGTCGTGATCGTGCTGCCGGTCAGCGTGCTGTCCGCCCCCAGCGTGACCGCGCCGTCGTAAGCCTGCGCGCCGGTCGTCGTGACCAGGCCGCCGTCGATGGCGCTGGCGCCGGTGACATGCAGGCTGCCGAGTTTGCCCAGTGTGGAACTGCCCGTCGCGTCTTCGCCGACCGCGCCGGTAAACACGGCAGCGCCGGTCACGGTCAGGGTCCGGGCGGCATCCACCGCACTATTCAGCGTGCCGCTGAAGGTGACGGTCGTGCCTTGCAGGTTGGTATCCACGCCCAGCGTGGCGTTTTCGCCATAGGTCTGCACGCCGGACGTGGTGACCGCGCCGCCGTTGATTTCCACCGTGCCGCCGAGATTGGTGACGACGCTGGCCGCCGTGACGGCGGACTGGAATTGGGTGATGCCGGTGCTGTTGACCGCCAGCCCGCCCAGCTCGGCATTCACGCCACCGCCGACTGTGCCGGTGACGGTCACCGCGCCGCTGCCGGCAGTCACCGTCAGGCCGTTGGCTTCCAAAGCTTCGGAATCGACCGTGCTGGAGAACAGGATCGGATCGTTGCCGGCGGTCAAGGTGGTGCCGTTGCCCAGCGTGATTGCGCCGGTGTAGGTCTGCGCGTCGGCGCTGCTGACGGTGTCGGCATGGAGCGTGGTGGTGCCGGTCACTTCCAACGTGGTCAGGCCGGTGACAGCGTCCTCGGCGGCATCGCCGAACACGGCATCGCCGTCGACCAGCAGGCTGTGCGAGAGGCCGTTCAGCGTGCCCGCGGTCGTCACGGTGCTGCCGGTCAACGTGGTGTTGTTGCCCAGCGTGAGCGCGTCGTTGTAGGTCTGGCTGCCGCTGGTGCTGACGCTGCCGCCATTGATCGCCACCGTTCCCGGGGCGTCGGTGACAACGCTGGCGGCGGCAACCGCCGCGCTGAACGTGGTGGCGCCGGCGCTGTTGACGGCGAGCGCATCGAGCGCATGGGTCCCGCCGACCCCGCCGGTGAAGGTGACGTTGCCGGTCCCGGAAGTCAAAGTCAGATCGCGCGCGGTGATGTCGCTGTCGACCGTGTCGGCGAACACGATGTTGCCGACGCCGGCATCGGTGCCCATGGCCACGTCGCCCTTGAGGGTGACGGCGGTCGCGAAGGCGATGTTGCTGTCGGTGGTGGCGATGTCCCCGGCCAGCTCGGTCAAGCCGGCGCCGTTCTGGGTGAAGCCGCCGGCAGCGGCGATGTCGCCCGCCGCCGCCGTGGTGAACAGGCCGGCGTTGCTGACAATGGCGCTACCTCCGGCGGTGACGGCGGCAGCGACATTCAATGCATTGCCGGTGAAGCTCAGGTTGCCGGAAAGCGTGGTAGCGCCGGCAAGCGTGGTGGCACCGGTGCCGGCCTGCTGCGTCAGACTGGCGGCATCGACGCTGCCGTTGAAAGCGACATCCTTGGCCGAGACGACGTTGATCGCGCCCAGCGCGACGGTACCGCCCGCGGCGCCGGTAAAGGTGATGTCGCCGGTTCCGGCGGTGAGGCTGAGGCCACGCGGCGTGCCCGGCGCATCGCTGTCCACCGTGCTGCTGAAACTGATATTGCCGGCGCCGGAGCCGGTCGCCAGCACGCGGTCGGCGCCGACAATCACGGCCGGACCGTTGACGTTGATGTTGCCGCCGGCGGCGCCGTTCGAGCTGGTATCCACCGAGCCGGCGATGTTGACGCCGGCGCCGGTCAGGTCGACAGCGCCACCGATGCCGCTGCCCTTGCCCTGCGCGGTGGTGCCGCGGACAGTCAGCGCGCCATCGGCATTCAGCGTGATATGGCCGGATGCGGCGTCGCCGGCATTGTTCACATCCGCACTGGCAATCAGCGTGCCGGTATTGATCGCGCCGCCATTGACCGTGGTGGTGATGTCGATATCGCCGCCATCCTTGTAAACCCCACCGGCATAGGTGACGTCGCCGGCAGTGTTGATGGTCACGCCGGACGAATCGAAGCTGCGCACCCCCAGCGCGGAGAAGTTGCCGCCCTTGGTGATGATCGCCTGCGTCGCGCTGACTGCGACATCGCTGCCATCCAGGTCGACCGAGCCGCCCTGAGTGGTGATGCCGTTGATGCCGTCTTCACCGCCGCCGCCGACTGCGAAGTCGCCACCGCTGCGGTAGACGAAGTTTTCGCCGACGCCACTGATTTGCGCGGCGACCCGATCCGTCATATTGCCGATATCGAGCAAGCTGGACGTGTTCAGGGCATTGACCAGCAGCAAGCCGGCATCGATGGCATGCGTGCCATTGGTTTGCGACACTGCGCCGGCTGTCGCGGTCAGTTTGACGCGACCGTCGGCGCCATCGGCGCCAATGCCGTCGCCGGCACCGCCCCGGGCGGTGATCGTACCGGCCACTGCGAGCGATTCGCCGCTGGCGGTCAGCGTGACATTGCCGGCCGCGCCGCCGCCGTCATTGGACGCACCGGGAGCCGCTGTTCCGGACGTGATGATGTCACCCGTGGTCAGATTGCCGGCCGCGCCCGCGCCGGTGGTGGTCAACGTGACCGCGCCGCCGGCAGTACTGTCCAGGCTACTTTGGGTATCGATGGTCGCGCCGGACGCGTCGATCGTCGGCGCCAGAAGCGTGACGTTGGCGCCGTGGCTGGTGATGCCGACCGGATTGACGGAACCGATCGTCAGTGCCAACTGGCTGCTGAAATTGATCGCGCCGCTGGCATCGGAGGCGAAGGTGCCGACCTGGTTGATCGGCGTGCCCAGGCTGGCACTGTTCAGCGTGAAACTGCCGGAGCCGGACAGGCCCAGCTTGGCCGAGACGATGGCGCCGGTCTGCGTGACGGCGTCCCCTGCGGTCAGCACAGTGCTGCCGCCGGTCTCGATGCTGGTCACGGCGAAGCCGTCGCTGTCGGTAAAGCGGACGGTGCCGGTGGGGGTGGTCGTTTCGCCGGCAATGGCATCATCCGCCGCATTACGTACCTTGAGCGTCAGCGTGTTGACGTCGTTGTTAGCTGCGGTCAACAGAATGTCTGCCCCGGCGGCGGCGAAGGTTTTCACCGTCAGCGCATTGGCGACCACGCTGCCGTCGCCGAATACCGCCGAATCGGTGGTGATCGCGCCATTGGCGGTCAAGGTGGCATGGTTGGTCGTGCCGATCTGACTGACCGCGAAACCGTCGCTGTCATGGAAGGTGATCAGGCCGGAACCGGTTGCCGCGCCGCCGACCGTGCGGCTGAGCAGCTTGACCATGTTCAGATCGTTGCCGACATTGGTCAACGAAATGGCGCCATCGCTGGAGGTGGTGACACGCAACGCATCCGCAACCAGCACCGATCCGGCACCGACCTGCTGCACCAGGCCGACCGCATCGACGGTGAGCGCACCGTTGGTCGTGATGTTCGAGAGATCGGCCGGTCCGCCCGAGGTAATGGAAATCGTGCCGGTATCGGATTGGTAGCTGTAGTACTGGCCCATCACGAAACCGCCGCTGCCGCTGGCGACGACCGTGATGGTGCCGTCACTGCCGGTCTGCAGACTGAGCGGATCGCCCGAAGAGCCCGTGGAATGGGTCACGGTGGCGCCGCTCACCGACAAGTCGCCCGAAGTCGAAACGATGCTCTTCGAGAGATTGATTTCCTTTTCCGCCTCAACGGTGACATTGCCGGAGCCGGTGGTGATCAGGTTGTTGACCTGCACATTGCCGGTCGTCGTCGTCGTGCTGGCATGGAGCGCGATGTTGCCGGTCGTGGTGGTCAGGTTGCCCGGCGTGGACAGGTTGCCATCCAGCGAACGGAATTCGATATTGCCCGACGTGGTGGTGATGTCTTCCGGCGTCAGCACCAGACTCGTGCCCGCCCACAGCTTGATCGATGTGGTCGGAGCCAGATTGCCGGTGAGGGCATTCATGCTGAGCTGGTTGGCATCCTGCACGCTGACCTGGGCGCCGGTGGAATAGACCGAAACCTGGCCGGTGAAGTTGTTGAGGGCGCTGAACAGATCGATGTCCGCTGCCCCGCCGTGAATCTCGGCGGTGGTCGATTTGATGCTGGAGGTGGCTTCCTGGGAAATGCCGACGCCACGCAAGGTCACACCGTAGCCGGTGCCGCCGCTGGCATCGAGCGTGTGGACATCGAAGTCGAGCAAACCATCGGTCGTCGCGATTTCCGTGGTGCCGCCAACGGTGACGTTGCCGGTCAATTTCAGACCGGCGGTACCCGCGCCGCCCTGATCCTTCAGGGTCATCGTACCGGTGGTGGCAAACGTGCCCAGGTTGTCGAGATTCGTCTTGTTCAGCGTCACCACACCGGCGTTGCCGGCCAGTGTCGCGGCGGAAATCACGCTGGTTGCGTCGACGCCCTGGATGGTGCCGGTCAAGGCTTTTGCCGACGATGGCGCGGGTAGATCGGTATTGGCGGGGATGCCCAACGCCACGGTACCGGCGGTGGCCGAGATCGTGTTGAAGGTCAGGTTGGTGGCGTTGACGATCTGGATCGCCGCGCTGCCGGCATTGTCGGTGGTCAACGCGCCTTCGAGCGTGATGTTGTTGGCGCCGCCGCCGCCATCGATGCGGATGCCGCCGCCGGTGGCCGCGACACCGGTGTTGTCGGCATCGACGATCGACAGCGCCGCCTGGGTGACGCTGTTACCGCCCAGGAAGATATCGCCCGCCGCCAGCACATCCAGAGCGCCCAGCGACAGCACGCCGGAAGCGCCGCCGCCGGTCGTGGTGCGGACACGGATGCCGCCGGCGCTGACCAGATTCTGGGTCAGGGTCAGGCCATTGGTGGAATCGTAGATATCCAGGTCGTACTGGGTTTCAACGACATCGCCGACTTTGGCCTCCGCCAGTTGGACGATCTTGTTGCCGCTATTGGCCAGTACCACCGAGCCGCCGATGGCGTTGGTGGCCGTACCGACCCGTAACGTATTGATATCCAGGCTGGTATTGACGGTTTGCGTGATGTTGCCGGTGATCAAGCCGATGCTGGCGGTATCGTCGCCCAGTCGCAGGCCGCCATTGGGCGTGACGATGCTGGGCAGTGCCAGATCGCTGGTGCCGCGTATGGTGATCGCACTGGCGGTGGCGTTTGCTGTCTCCACCGAGCCGCCCAGAGAAATGGTGCCGGAAGCCGTACCGTCATGGCCGGTCAGCGTAATGGTGCCGCCGCCGTTGCTGCCGGTGCGCGGCGATCCGGTGGCACCGCCGGTGGTGCTGATGTCGCTGCCGAATGCCTGGATGAGGCCGCGGCCGGTCAAGGTGGCATTTGCACCGCCGGTGGCCATGCCGCCGGCATAGATGTCGTAGCCCATCAGGTCCAGCGCGCCGCCCTGGGTAGCGATGCTGATGGCGCCATGCGAGTTCTCGATGGAACCGGCCAGCGTCAGTCCGCCGGTCACATCATTGACATTGAAGGCGAATTGCCCTTCGTCATAAAGATAGAAGGGGCCGAGGTTGGCGAATTCGTTGTTGGCCGTGAGGGTCACCGCGCCGCGCGCGGAGGGCAAAGTCGAGCCGGGATTGCCGCCACTTTGATTGGGGCCGGACAAGGTGCCGGTGGTGAACAGGATACCGCCGGTCTGGTTGATGGTGCCGCTGGAAGTCAGCTTGATGCCGTCGATGCCGGCCGTGACATTGCCGGCCAGGGTCAGGTTGCGCTCATTGGTGCTATCCCAATAAGTGCGGATCGCCACCGAACCGGTGGCGGTCAGAGTTCCCGTACTGTTGTTGCTGAAGGTGCCGGCGGACGTGATGTTGATATTGTTGTTGCCACCCTCGCCGGCAGACACTGCCGCGTTGATCGTGGTGGTGTAGTTGGTGCCGCCCGAAGTGTAGTTGGGGGCGGAGGCGATGGTGACCGCGCCGGTGGTCGTCAGGGTGCCGGCGCCGCTGGTCGTGACATAACCATAGGGCGAGGTCAGGCTGATGCCCCCACTACTCGCGGAAATCGCGCCCTGGATGTTGGCGGTATAGCCCCATTGGCCACTACTGGCCTTCAGTGTGACGCCTTTAGTATCGGCGTTCGCCGTCACCGTGCCGGTGCTGGACACCGTCAATGAATCACGGCTGTCGACGCTGACATTGCCGCCGGTCGATTCCAATGCGCCTTGCAGGACCAGGGTGCGGTCCTGGTTGTAGAAGGTGAAATTGCCGCCGGAGGTGAAGTCGCCCATCCGGTAAATCTGGTTCGTGCTGTTCAGCGTTACCGATCCAGCCACCTCGCCGGTCAGGTTGGTGCCGTCGCTATTGGCGGTGATGTAACTGGTCTGGGTGACGTTGCCGGTCAGCGCGGTGCCGGGGGTCGTGAGGATGCCGCCAAGAATCAGCTTGCCGGTGCTGTAAACCTCGACCCGCTGCAACTGAACGTCGTCGGCGTTCTGGATGAAGATGTCATTGCCCAAGCCATCGTTATATAAACGGTTGGTGAGGGTGATGTCGCCGCCGCCGGCATCGAGGATGATGTCGCCACCGCCACTGTGATGAGACTGAATGTCCACCGCGCTGGTGATTCCCGCTGCGCCCGAGGTCAATTGCACGCCCTTGGCATACATGGTGCCGCTGGTCAGCGCCAGCGAGCCGGTCGTGGTGATCTTCACGATGTCGGCGCTGTTGTGATGACCCTCGATGGAACCGGAACCGGTGAAACCCGCCGCGCCCGCGGTCAGCTCCATGCCCTTGCCGCGGTTGGTGCCGGAAAGCGTCATCCGGCCTTCGGTCGTGGCTTTCAGGAGCGTGCCGTAGCTGCCGTCGTAAATGTTCGACACGGTCAGCCCGTTCGCTTCGCTGTCCTTGTCGTACAGGGTGATTGCACCGCCACGTTCGACGTAACTGGTCGATTGGATTTCGTTATCGACCAGCGACAGGTCGACGACGCCAGAACCGCCGTTCTGGCGAATGTCGAGCGCACCGATATTCAATAGCGTGCCGGCCGTCTGTCCGATGACACCATAGGCGCGCCGATAGTGATCGCCGGTCCAGTCATGCGTGCCCAGGCGCAGACCACCGCGAGTCCCGAGGCTGCCGATGCTGATCGACGGTAGCGTCAGTGCGTTCATATCCGCGAAGGTGACTGCATTGGCCGTGGTGTTTGCCGAAGTGATCGTGCCCGCCATGGTTACCGCGCCACGCGTATTCTCGCTGGCGTAATCGCTGCCATAAATGGTGACCAGGCCGCTGGCGGTAATGGCTGATCCAGCGTCCTGCGTCAAACCCCGGCCTTGCAGGAAGAGATTCCCGCTGGTGGCGGTGATGTCGCGCGTGCCCAGCACCAGGGCGCCGTTACCGGTCATGATGGTGACTGCGGTCGCCGCCACGTCTCCCGTCAGCGCCATGCCCGCCGCGCGCCCCTTGGCGCGCACGTCGAGGCTGCTGCCGACGGCAAAGTTGCCCAGTTCGTCGATGACGTTGGCGGTGCTGGTGATGGAAATGGCACCACCGGTGGCAGCCGAGAGGGTCTTGATGTCGATCTTGTCGGTGGCGGCATAACCGCCGCCAGCGATCGCCTGGGACAAGGACGCACCCATGGCGTCATTGGCCACCAGCCCCGCGGATACCGTGCTGGTCGTCGCGCCATCCGCGTGGATGCTGGTGACGGTCTTGAATGAACCGGTCGTCGTCACCGTGCCGGCGGCGCCGCCCGCGATGTTTTCCACCAATGAATTGCCGGCGGCGTCGGTACCGGTCACCGTGAAAGTGACGCCGGAATCGTCGCCCGCGCTGGTCAAGGTGATCTGTTTGGCGGCGGTGAAGCGCAGTGTGGGCGTGGTCAATGCAATGTCGCCCGCGCCGACGAGCGTTTGCGCCCCCGCCAGCGTGGTGTTCGAGGCGATCAGGCCGACCTGCAGGGTGCCGGTCTGCGCCGTGACCGAGCGCAGGGTGGCGCTGTTGCCGCCCGCCACGTTGGTCACGAGTACAGCCGGCGTGCCGCCGGTATCGGCGTCGGTGGTGATCAGTCTGCTGCGCACATCCACTGCGCCGCCGCCGCCGTCGATGCGGATCTTGCCGCTACCGGCATTGATAACGCTGTCCGTGGTGGACTGCGACACGCCGACACCGGTCAGGGCAATCATGCCGCCGCTGGTGGCGATGTCCGTGTTGGAGCCGAGGGTCAGGCTGCTCGCACCGGCGTTGAGACTGACCGCGCCGCCCGCCGTGGTCAGGTCGGCGTAGGTGTAGAAATTGATGTTGCCGTTCGGCGCGGAGATGCTGATCGGCGCGCTGGCGTGTGTGAGCACGACGTTGTTATTGACGTAAATGCTCTCGTCGCTAGCGATGTTGTTTGCTGTGCCCGTGGTCTGGAGCTGCAGGCCACTGGCACCGTCGTAATATTGCCAGTAGCCCGTGCTGCCAATGCTCAGGCGTCCCGTGCTATTGAGCGATACCAGGCTCGCCGCCGAGACATATTCGGTCATGGTGAGGTCCGTCACGCTTTCGATCAGGATGTCACCCAGCTTGGTGCTCGCAGCAGGAGCAGTACCGCCGGTCGTGCGTCCGACCGTGATTGCACCGCCGCCGGCGCCATTGATGGTCAGGTTGTTGCGTTCATCGGTATTGCTGAATAGGTAATTGGTGAAAGTGACAGGGCTGGTGCCACGCGTAATCGTGACCGCATCATCAAGGTAGGTCTCAAGTGAATTCAAGTTGACCGGCCCGTTACCCGCCAGGGTATTGATGGTCATGGCGCCGCTACCATTGGCGCCGTCGTCATCGCCCAGCCGAATCTGGCTGCTGGCGACGACGCTGACGCCGGCCGCGCCGTTCGTGGTCACATCCTTCTCGATATCGGTACGGGTCGAACTGGTCACGCTGAGCGATTTCAGCGCGGCCGTGCCGCCGATCACGCCGTTAAAGGTCACGTTGCCGGTACCGGCGGTGACCGTCAGGCTGCGCGAGGTGCCATCGGAATCGACGGTCGAATCGATATCGATATAACCGGAGGTCGCACCCGATGAAATCACCCGGTCGGCAGTCAGGATCGCCGGCGTCTTCAGGTTGATATAGCCGCCGAGACCCTGTGTCGCCGCGCCATAGGGCAATCCACCTTCGGCGTAGAGATCGCCGTTCAGGTTCATCGTGCCGCCGGTGGCGCCGATGATGATGCTGCCGGCGTTACCGCCGTTGCGGTTGGGGTAGTCGGCATTGGTGGCGGCCAGGCCGCCGGTGGTGGTGATGGCACCGACATTGATGTCGCCAGTCGTCGCGGTCAGCGTCACCGCCGCCGCGTTACTGCCGACGCCGAGCGCGTTGCTGGCGCCGGTGGTGGTGATGTTCTGCAAGGTCATGCCGACGGCGGCGGTCACCGTGACCAGACCGGAGGCAGTTCCGGTATTGGCATCCGCCGTGGTGACGATGTTGGCGCCTGCATTGGCCGTTACGGCACCGCTGGTCGAAGTCAGGTTGATATTGCCGCCCTTGGTGCGGATCGGGTCGTTGAGCGTGATGCTCGTACCTTTGATCGTGACGATGCCGCTGGCCTGGCCGCCGGCCGCCGCATTGCCGGTAATGACATTGCCGCCGACGGAATCGAACACCAATGCGCCGGTATCGGTATTGCCCACGGTCATGGCGCCGCCCGCGCTCAATCCGGTGACGGTCAGAGCGCCGTTGACGTCGGCGATGGCGATGGCGCCGGTATCGTGCGCGGTTGCAGCCAGCGACGCCGCCGCAAAAGTCCCGCTGACGTTGATCGAACCGGAGTTGGCCGAGGTCGTCAGCGTCACGCCGCCGCCGGCGCTGACATTGCCCAATTCCAGGGTGCGCGAGTTGGTCAGCGCGAGGTTGCCGGTCGCGGTTGCAGCGATCGAGCCGATCAGCTGATTGGTGGTCGAGGTCAGGCTGATGTTGCCGCCGGAATTCAGTTCGGTGGTGCCGCCGATCAGCAGTCTGCCGCCGGCACCCTGAGTGATGTCGCCAACCGCGTCCAACGCCAGCGAACCGTCGAAGGTCTGGATGTTGATGTTGTCGTTGATGACGATGTCGTGCGCCGCCTGCAACGTCAGCTTGTTGGTGCTGAACCAGCCGATCGAACTGGCGACGGTGATGTCGCCCTCTTCGACACCCGTATCAGGCGAACCCACCGTGGTGACGATGACATCGGCGCTGTCCAGCGCCGTGGCCAGGGTGGAAACGCTCAGCGTGGAAGCGGCGCCGTTCGGGACGAATGGCGTGGCGCCGTTGATATTGTTGTTCGCGGCCGTAATGGTCAGATTGGTCGGATCCAGCAACAGCGAGCCGGTGTTGCCTTGCGCCGCCGTCAGATCGACCGTGCCGTCGAAGTCGAGGGTCCGCTTGCCCGATACTTCGGCAAAACCGCCGTCGCCCCCCTCAGACCCACCTTGGGCGCTGATATGGCCCTGGTAGCGCGTGAAGTCGTCGGCCCAGACGATGACCTTGCCGCCGTCGCCCTGTTCGGTCGCATCGGCGCGGATCACCGCATCCGCCGCCACATGAGTGGCCTGGGCATTGCGCACATCCGGATTCTTGCCCTGGTAATCGCCGCCGACCAGCACGCTGCCGCCGCCGGTGGCGCCGGACGCATCGATCAGCGTGCTGTCGAACAAACCGACCCGCTCGCCGGTCAGGCTGATCTCACCGCCCTGGCCGGAACGGCTGGTGGCGCGGATCTGGCTGGCGCCGAGAATGGCGACGGTTTGCGGCGTCTGATTCGGTGCGTCGGGTTGACTCGGTTCGCCGGGCAGATCGCCGGCCGCGATTGCGACGCGGCCGCCCGCCGCGGCGCCGGATACGTCCAGCACCGCATCGCTGAGCGTGATGTCGCCAGCGGCGGCGAGTTCGACCGTGCCGCCGCTACCGCCACTGCCACTTTGCGCGCTCGCATCGACGCGTCCGGCAAGACTCAGGCTGGAGTCGACTTTCAGTTGAATGCTGCCGCCTTGCTCGACGCCGGCAACATCGAGTTGCCCTGCCGCGCTTTGCGTGAACTGTCCGGCTGCGATCTGGATTTGCCCAGCCGGGCCGGCTTGAGCGGCGCCGGCGCGGATCAGGCCGGAATTTTCGATGCCATCACTGGCTTCCAGGCGAATCACGCCGCCCTTGTTGACCAGGCCGGCAGCTTCCAGGCGACCGCTGTTGCGGATGACGCCGCCTTGCAATTTGTTGGCCGCTTGCGCGGACAGGATGATCAGCCCGCCGGGCGCTTCGACGGCATTGCCGTTATCGACCAGCGCCTGAATGGTGGCGGCTTCGACCCGGATGTTGCTCAAACGGCTGCCGTCGAACTGCAGTTCGAACACTTCGCCGGCGGCGAGCGCGACCGTGCCCATCTGGGCGACGACCACGCCATGGTTACGGACTTCGGGCGCCAGCAGGGCGATATAACCGTTCAGATCGGCACTGAGATTGCCCTCGTTGATGACCGCGCCGGTCGCGCCATCGCGGCTGAAGCGAAGCTTGCCCGCCATGAAATCGGCGTTGCCGATGCTATGCGTGGTGGCGGTGAGCGCACCGACATTGGCGCTCGCAGTGGGGCTGAAGTAAACACCGCTCGGATTGGTCAGGAAGACCTGGCCGTTGGACGTGATGTTGCCGAAGATCTGGCTCGGGTTGGCGTCGAGCACGCGATTGAGGATGGCGCTGCTGGCGGAAGGCTGCAGGAAATTGACCCGCGCCTGACTGCCGATATTGAAGGTCTGCCAGTCGATTGCGGCCCGGTTGCTGGCCTGGTTGACGTTCATGATCGCGTTGTTCTGGCTGATCGCGGCTTGCCCGGCGACCACCTGGCCACCGGTGGGCAGTTGCGTCGGCGCAGGCGGGGCGGCCTGCCCCAGCCCTACGCAGAACAGCGCCAGGGCCAGCGCACGCAGGCCGAATGAGGCGGCGACACTGCCGCCGACGCCTGAACTGGCGCGCTTGCCGCGCGCCTTGGCGATTTCGGCAACAGCGACGAAGGTGCAGGTAATTTCGTTCCAAATAACGCGATGTATCTTGTTCATGATCGTCTCCGTCTGCCTTTAGAAGGACTGGCTGGCGCTGAGCCAGAAGCGGTTTTTATCGAGCGAGCCATCCTGGTCGTCGCCACTGGCTGTGGGATTGGGGTTGTTGCCGATACGGCGCGCCCAGGTCGCCTTGAGGTTGAGGCCGAAACTGGCTTGCCAGGCGGCGGCAAGACCGGCGCCCTTGAGGCTGTAACTTGGATTGCCG
Source organism: Hydrogenophilaceae bacterium (assembly GCA_031426815.1). Taxonomy (GTDB): domain Bacteria; phylum Pseudomonadota; class Gammaproteobacteria; order Burkholderiales; family Thiobacillaceae; genus PFJX01. The sequence continues at coordinate 66,347 of JASJPG010000066.1, read as the reverse complement.
TCGTCGTTGTGGACCCGGCCGTAGTCGTAGAAACCGCTCACCGTCACGCCTTGCGGCAATCGCCAGCGAATTTCGAGATTGATCAGGCTGCCGCTGGCGCCGCCAGCCTCGCTGGTCGGGTAGGCGCGCACGCCATAGGCGCCGCCCAGATAGAATTTTTCCGAGGAATCGAGATCGTCCCCGCTCTCCTGGCCGGCCAGCGCGGCGAGGAAAGAGACTTGATCGGTAATCACCTGCTGCCGGGAAAGACTGTAGCGAAGCTTGTTGAAACCGCCGTCGAGCGCCGCGTTTTCGCGGAAATCCAGCGTCCCCAGATCGACGCTGCCGCCGACCAGAACCAGACTGGCATTGTTGGCGCCGCCGCCGCCCAGGTTGTCGAACAGATTGCCGCTGAGTCCGACCGCGTAGTTGTCGATGCGGTAGTCGCTGGAAGTCGCCCCCAGGGTTTCGTTTTCGTATTGCTTGCGATCGACGTTGAGGGATAGAAACAGATTCTTCAGACGCGAACGGATGATCGGATAGCGCGCTTCGATGCCGACGCTGGTGGAAGTGCCTTCCGCCTGCAGCGCGGCGAAATCGGCGCCGATCAGTTCATAGCCCAGGTGCGAAGCGTTGACGCCGACCCGCCAGCCATTGGCGCCGAGCGGCAGGCTGTAGCCGACGCGAAAATAGTCGCTGCCGCTGGAGTGAATCAAATTGCCGGTGACCAGATCGCCGATGCCGAAAGGGCTGTTCAGGTTCAGGTTGGCGGCAAAACGCTCGCTTCCGGTGGAACGCGCGCCTGTGTTGTCGATGGCGGCATCGCCGACCAGCAGCGGCTCGTCGGCCAATTTCAGTATCAGGTCGGTTTCGCCTTCCCGCTTGCCTGCGCGCAATGCGCCGGAAACGGCAACGCCGGGCAGGTCGTCGGCCACCAGCAGGGCACGGTCGAGCGCATCGGCATTGAGCGGCTTGCCTATCGCCTGCTGCGCATCGACGCCGCGCAGGATCTGGCTTGCGGCAATAAGTTTCAATGAACCTTCGACCTGGGCGCCGCCGAACACCGCTTCGACGATCTGGATGGTGACGATACCCTGCTGGATATCCTGCGCCGGCAGATAGGCACGCACGACCCAACCGGCGGCCCGAAACGCATCGGCGACGGCGGCCGCTGCCGCCTGCAGCTGGCTGAAATCGAGCGGGCGATTGAGATATTCGGCGACGGCCGGGGCCAGTTGTTCCGCGCTGAGCAGGGTATTACCGGCAAAGCGGAATTGCTGGACGGTAACGAGCACGCCGGTTGCGGGCTTCATCGCAGCGGGTTCGGCCGGTTTTTCCGGTGCGATCTTCTTGGGCATCTGGATTGCCCGTTCGCGTTCGATTTGCTGTTGCAAGGCGCCCGCGTCGGGCGCCGTCTGGGCAATGGCATGAGGAGCGGCAAACGCGACCAGAGACAGACCGACAAGAAGATGGGTACGACACATAGAGACACCCCGCGCAATGGAAATTCGACGACTTACGAGTTTCCTTTAGTACCGGTGTCGTTAATTAGCCACGTTCTACCCATTACAGACGCATTTCTACGAATTATGGAAATCTCAGACCAAGACTCAATCCAAGTTCCGCGCTGATCCGTAGTAGGAAACCTGCAGGCAAGAGAGCATGACTTGGACACATGCCGGGAGGTGTCTGTCGCTTTTTGCGATGGGTGCGCAATAAGGCAACCGCGCTCAAGTATTCGCGCAGGCAGCCGAAATACACCTGCATAAGAAAGAAAACGAGAAGCGAGAACTGGGCAAAAGCCTGCAAATCCGCCGACTCATTTGGCCTTCAGGGAGTGCAGGCCGACATCGCAACGAGTTGACGCACTCCACATGAAAACAAGTTTTCCAAAATTCAATCTCAGTTGGCTGACAGAGGCCGATGCGCCGCAAACGATCGATCCGAGCAACAACGATTGGTTGCGGTTGGACCACTCGATCCCCCCCGAGTTTGGCGAATCCTGGATCGAGATGCTGCGCCTGGAAATGGGAATTACGTTGTTTCATGCCTGCCATAACCTGGGAAAGACGCCGCGCGGACAACTTGTCCCCCTGCTTGATGCGGAGGGCGTTTATCCCGAAACGATGTATTCCGCACAAGTCGTGCAAGGCGGCATTCTTTGCCACGACGAGGGTTTGCCCGCCGTGCGGATCATCTCCGGTCCTGGGCGCGACCTGTTCCGCCATCAGGACTGCTGGCGGTCGCGAGCCTTTGCCGAAGGCGGCGTCACCACCGAGATGACCAGCATCCTGCTGGGCGATACAGTCCTGGCCAAATTGCTGGGCGACAGCGGGGCAGAACAATTGATCCAGAAACTGACCCTCAGCCGCAAGCAGCAAATCGTTGTCCGGCCAATTCCCTCTCACATTACCGCGCCGCTGCTGGATGCCATCTCCACGCAATATTGCGGATCGACGCGACAACTCCATGCGCAGGCAAAAGCACTCGAATATCTGGCTGGTTTGGCAAGCTATGTGTGCAATGAAAACCCAATTCATCAAGAGCGCCGTCAAGCCGAGCGGCGCCATCGCAACAGCATCCTCGAAGTGCGCGAGTACCTGGTGAATTTGGAAGGTCGCTTGCCGAAATGTAGCGACTTGGCCGCACACTTTGGCCTTTCGGCACGACACCTCAACAACGAATTTTCCGCCGAATACGGAAAATCGATCTTCGCCTACGTCACCGATCTGCGTCTGGAACAGGCACATGCCGCCTTGCAGGAAAGCTCGACGCCAATGAAAGCCATTGCCGCGCGCCTGGGTTACTCGCACGTGAATCATTTCATTACGGCATTCAAACGGAAATTCGGCCATTCGCCGGGCAAAGTGCGCAATCAGTTCGATCGCCCCACCCCGACACATGGCAAGCGTCAAGCAAGCAAAGACATGCATGACGGAATGATTGGATAGCCGGCGGGGACACAAAAGAAAGGCCGCTTGCGCGGCCTTTCTTATTGGCGATCAGCGTTCAGGATTGACGCTGAAAATTTCCGCCTCCATGACGATGACCATGCCCGTGACGTCCCTGGCGCATCGCGTTCGTATCGAACACGCTTTGCTGCTCGGGCGTCAGTTGAGCGTAGAAGGCCTTGATCGCCTGGCTGCGCTCAAGCATTCGGGCCTGGCGTTGCTCGGCCATGGCCTGCATCTTGTCCAGACGTTGCGGCGTATTCAGTTTCTGCATTTCGCTTCGCATCGCCTGCCTGTCCATCCGCTTCTGGCCGGGCGCGAACTGACTGGTGCTGGTGAACTTGTTCCACGCCACTTCTTGCTCGGGCTGCAGCTTGAGCTTTTCCTTCAGCATGGCCATGGCCTTGGCGCGCTTTTCTTCCCATTTTCCTTCCCATTTGGCGGCAGCCTTTTCCACTTGCCGGGCCTCGCAGCCGGCGTTGTTCGCGGGACCATTGCCGGACATCGCAAACGACGATACCGCCAGAATGCCGCTGCCAGCGATCAGGCCGACCATCAGGGCACGTTTGATAAAAGAACCTTGCATCAATTTCATTGCGCTCTCCTTAAGAGTCGTAAAAACAACCGACCCGGAACAGGTCCGGTGTGGTGCTCATTCTGGTGAGGCCATGTATCGGTCGCATTTCAGCCGTGCCCGGTATTGTTACGAGTTGTATCGAGATGCCGGCCCGATCCGACGGTCTGATTTTGTGTCGGCCAGGCTTTACAATGCCGCCTCTCCCGAGAAACGCCCCCATGTCCGCCGTCTTCGATCCCGAACTTACCGCCCTGAAACTGCCGCCGCATTCGGTCGAGGCGGAGCAATCCGTGCTCGGCGGGTTGATGCTGGAAAACACCGCCTGGGAACGCGTGGCGGACCTGATCAACGAGCAGGATTTCTATCGCGCCGACCATCGCGCGATCTGGCGCCAGATCACCCGCCTGATCGACGCCAACAAGCCGGCCGACGTGGTCACCGTGGCGGAAGCGCTGGAGTCGTTCGGCAAACTCGACGAAACCGGCGGCCTCGGCTACCTCGCCGCGCTGGCACAGAACACGCCATCCGCCGCCAACATCCGGCGTTATGCCGAAATCGTGCGCGAACGCGCGGTGCTGCGCAAACTGGTCGAAGTCGGCGCCGAGATTTCCGAATCGGCGTTCAGCCCGGCCGGGCGCAGCGCCTCGGAAATCCTCGACCAGGCCGAAGCCAAGGTGTTCGAGATCAAGGAAGCCGGCGCCAAGACCACGCAGGGCTTCCAGGCGGTGCAGCCGCTGCTGATGGAAGTCGTCACCCGCATCGACGAGCTGTACAACCGCGACAACCCGAGCGAAGTCACCGGCGTGCCGACCGGCTTCGTCGATCTCGACACCAAGACCTCCGGCCTGCAACCGGGCGACCTGATCATCGTCGCCGGCAGACCGAGTATGGGCAAAACGGCCTTCAGCCTGAACATCGCCGAAAACGTCGCGCTCGACGCCAACATGTCGGTCGCCGTGTTCAGTATGGAAATGGGCGCGGCGCAGCTGGTCATGCGGATGCTCGGTTCGGTCGGCCGCCTCGATCAGCACAAGTTGCGCACCGGCCGCATCGGCGAGGATGACTGGCCGCGCTTGACGCATGCGCTCGGCCGGCTCAACGAGACGCCGTTCTTCATCGACGAATCGCCCGGCTTGAGTGCGATGGAGGTGCGCGCCCGCGCCCGCCGGCTGGCGCGGCAGTGCAAGGAAGACCGGCCGCTCGGCCTGATCGTGCTCGACTATATCCAGTTGATGTCCGGCAGCAGCAGCGGTCAGAGCGAGAACCGGGCGACGGAAATCTCGGAAATCTCGCGTTCGCTTAAAGGCTTGGCAAAAGAACTCCACGTACCTGTGATTGCCCTCTCGCAGCTCAACCGTTCGCTGGAACAACGCCCGAACAAGCGTCCGATCATGTCCGATCTGCGCGAATCCGGCGCCATCGAGCAGGATGCCGACGTGATCCTGTTCATCTATCGCGACGAGGTCTACAACCCGGACAGCCCGGACAAGGGCACCGCCGAAATCATCATCGGCAAGCAGCGTAACGGCCCGATCGGCACCGTGCGGCTGACCTTCCTCGGCGAATACACCAAGTTCGAGAGCTTCGCCGGCGGCGGCGGTGGGGGCTACGGTGATTAGCCGCAGCGGCGCGAATTCATTCGCGCAGGCAAATAGCGTTGTGCGAATGAATTCGCACCTACCACGGCCATGTCGCGCCCGCTGATCGCCCGCATCGACACGGCCGCCCTCGCCCACAACCTGGGCGTGGCGCGTCAGGCTGCGCCGCATGCGCGGATCCTCGCGGTGGTCAAAGCCAACGGTTATGGCCATGGCCTCAGCCGCACCGCGCGCGCGTTGCGCGGCGCCGACGGCTTTGCGGTATTGCGCCTGGAAGAAGCCATGCAATTGCGCAGCGAGGGTTACACGCATCCCATCGTGCTGCTGGAAGGTTTTTTTCATGCCGACGAACTGCCCGAAATCGCCCGCCTGCATCTGCGCCCGGTGATCCACCGCAGCGACCAGCCGGCCGTTTTGCTGCACGCGCTTGGCCGCCTGAAAGCGAATCAGCGCATCGACGTGCTGGTCAAGCTGAACACCGGCATGAATCGCCTCGGCCTCACTCCCAGGCAGTTGCCGGAAACGCTGGCCACGCTGCGCGCCGCGCCGCATATCGGCAGCATCACGTTGATGAGCCACTTCGCCAGTGCGGATGAAGAAAACGGCAGCGTCGAACGACAATGGACGTGTTTCCAGGAGGCGACGCGCAACCTCGGCCTGCCCGCCAGCCTGGCCAATTCCGCCGCAATCCTGCGCCACCCGCAAACCCATGCCGACTGGGTGCGTCCCGGCATCATGCTGTATGGCGCGTCCCCATTCGCCGAGCAAACCGGCGAGGAACTCGGCCTGCTGCCGACGATGACGCTGGAAAGCAAGCTGATCGGCGTGCAGTTCGTGCGCAAGGGCGACGGTATCGGTTACGGCGCGCGCTACATCGCCGAGCGCGACATGAAGATCGGCGTCGTCGCCTGCGGTTATGGCGACGGTTATCCGCGCCACGCCGACACCGGCACGCCGATCCTGGTCGGCGGCCAGCTTACCCGCACGCTGGGCCGCGTCTCGATGGACATGCTCAACGTCGATCTGACCCCGGTTCCCACCGCGCATGTCGGCAGTCCGGTCACGCTGTGGGGCGTCGGCCTGCCGGTCGAGCGCGTCGCCGCCGCCGCCGGCACCATTTCCTACGAACTCCTCACCGCCCTGGCGCCGCGCGTGCCGGTGGAGGAAACGTGACCAACGCATCCCGCCTCTAACCAACTTTCGCCCTGCAAATCATGTCCGACATCCTCGACCAAATCCTCGCCACCAAAGCCGACGAAGTCGCTGCCGCGAAACGACTCGAACCGCTCGAAGTCATGCGTGAAGCCGCCGAACTGATGCCGCCGGCGCGCGATTTCGTCGGTGCGCTACGCGCCAAATCCGCGGTCGGCCTGCCTGCGGTGATCGCCGAAATCAAGAAGGCCAGCCCGAGCAAAGGCGTCATCCGGCCCGATTTCCGTCCGGCCGAGATTGCCGCCAGCTATGCCGCCGGCGGCGCGGCCTGCCTGTCGGTGCTGACCGACCGCGAGTATTTCCAGGGCGCGCCGGAATACCTGAAAGCGGCGCGCGATGCCTGCGACCTGCCGGTGCTGCGCAAGGATTTCATGATCGACCCGTATCAGGTCTACGAAGCGCGCGCCATGGGCGCCGACTGCATCCTGCTCATCGTCGCCGCCCTCAGCCTGGCACAGATGCAGGAACTGGAAGACATCGCCCTCGGCCTCGGCATGGCGGTGCTGGTGGAAAGCCACGACGGCGAAGAGCTCGACGCGGCGCTGCGCCTCAAAACCCCGCTGATCGGCATCAATAACCGCAATCTGCGCACCTTCGAGACCCGCCTGGAAACCACCATCGACCTGATCGAATTCATCCCGCATGACCGCATCATCGTCACCGAAAGCGGCATCCTGACGCCGACCTCGGTCGCCATCATGCGGGCGCACGAAGTCGACACCTTCCTGGTCGGCGAAGCCTTCATGCGCGCCGACGACCCCGGCGCGGAACTCGCGCGGCTGTTCGCGAGTCCGGGCAAGAAGGCGTGAACCCACACCGTTAATGTGCGAATGAATTCGCACCTACAACCGCTTCTCCAAGCCCCATGACCTCCCGCACGCGCTGGCTGTTGATTGTTTCCTTCCTCGCCATCGCCGCCGCGGGCGTGAGCTTCTGGCAGCCCTGGAAAAAGTCGGCTTCCGGCCCGCAATACCGGCTGGCGAAGGTTGAACGCGGCACGCTTTCCGCCGCCGTTTCCGCCAGCGGCACGCTCAGCGCGCTGGTCACCGTGCAGGTCGGCTCGCAGGTTTCCGGCCTGATCAAGGAAATCAAGGCCGACTTCAACAGCGCCGTCAAACAGGGCCAGGTCATCGCCCGGCTCGATCCGGAGACGTTCGAATCGCGTGTCGCGCAATCGGCAGCCGATCTGAATGCCGCCGCGAGCGCCACCGAAGTCGCGCGCGGCACCCTCGCCGTGCGCCAGGCCGAAGTCAACAAGGCGCAGATCGCGCTGGATGAAGCGCTACGCAATCTGGAACGCAAGCGCAGCCTGATCGCACAAGGTTTTCTCTCCGCCGCCGAACTCGATACCGCACAAAGCGCCGCCGAAACCGCGCGCGAACAACTGCGTCTGGCCAAAGCCGATGCCGGCGTCGCCGCCGCCCAGGTCGCCAACACGCAGGCGCAGGCCGGCCAGCGCCGCGCCGCGCTGAATCAGGCGCGCATCGAACTCGACCGCACGGTGATCCGCTCGCCGGTGGACGGCGTCGTGATCAGCCGCAACGTCGATGTCGGCCAGACCGTCGCCGCCTCGTTCCAGGCGCCGGTGCTGTTCACCATCGCGCGCGACCTGCGCCGCATGGAAGTCAACGTCGCGGTGGACGAGGCCGATGTCGGCCGCGTAGAGACCGGCCAGAAGATGCGCTTCACGGTCGATGCCTTCCCCGGCGAACGCTTCATGGCCCAGGTCACCCAGATCCGCAAGGCGCCGCAGACCAGCAACAACGTGGTCACCTACAGCGTCATGGCGACGCTCGACAACCCCGACCTGAAGCTGCTGCCCGGCATGACCGCCAGCGCCCGCATCCAGACCGAAGAACGCAGCGACGTGCTGAAACTGCCCAACGAAGCATTGCGCTTCCGGCCGGTGCAGGCAGACGGCGCGCCGGTCAAACTGGAAGTGCGCGGCCGCGAGGAAGGCCCCGGCATCCCCGGCCGCGTCTGGATCTTGAAAGACGGCCAGCCGGCGCCGGTTTCCGTGCGTCTCGGCGTCAGCGACGGCAAGAACACCGAGATGCTGAAGGGCGAATTTGGCAAGAACAGCGCCGAAGGCGCCGAAATCATCCTCGGTCTGGCGGAAGGCAACGGAGCGAAAAACGCCAAGCCGTCGCGGCCGTTCGGCGGCGGCATGTAAATCGAGCGGAACCCGCATTCCCATGCCGCTGATCGAAGTCGCCGACCTCGCCCGCCAATACCGGCTCGGCGAAGTCATCGTGCCGGCGCTACAAGGCGTCAGCCTCGCCATCGAGCAAGGCGAATTCGTCGCGGTGATGGGGCCGTCCGGTTCCGGCAAATCCACCTTCATGAACCTGCTCGGCTGCCTCGATGTGCCCAGTGCCGGCCGCTACCGTCTGGCCGGCGAAGACGTCACCGGCATGAACCCTGACCAGCTCGCCCACATCCGCAACCGGCGCATGGGCTTCGTGTTCCAGAACTTCAACCTGCTGGGCCGCGCCAGCGCACAGGAAAACGTCGAACTGCCGCTGCTCTACGCCAACGTGCCGGCAGCGGAACGGCATCGCCGCGCGCGCGAAAAACTGGCCAAGGTCGGCCTTGCCGAACGCGCCGGACATCGCCCGATGCAACTCTCCGGCGGCCAGCAACAACGCGTCGCCATCGCCCGCGCACTGGTCAACGAACCGCCGCTGATCCTCGCCGACGAACCGACCGGCGCGCTCGACACCCACACCAGCCTGGAACTGATGGCGCTGCTGCAGGAACTCAACGACAGCGGCATCACGCTGGTGCTGGTCACGCACGAACCGGACATCGCCGCCTTCGCCAAACGCGTGCTGCTGTTCCGCGACGGCCGCGTCGTGGAAGACCGGCTGAACGAGATACAGCATCGAGCGGCGGAAATGTTGGCGGCAACGGTGCCATGAACCTGCTCGACACCACCCGCTCCGCGCTGCGTTCGTTGCGCGCCAACAAGATGCGCAGCGCGCTGACCGCGCTCGGCATCATCATCGGCGTGGCGGCGGTGATCACCATGCTGGCGGTGGGCGAAGGCGCCAAGCTGAAAGTCGCCGAGCAACTGAAAAGCCTCGGTTCCAACCTGATGATCGTGCTGCCTGGCGCAGTCACCAGCAGCGGCGTACGGTTGGGTTCCGGCAGCCGCAACACGCTGACCGAGAACGACGCCAATGCCATCGCCGGCGAAATCGCCGGCGTGCTGGCCAGCGCACCGGCGATGCGCGGTTCCGGCCAGATCGTCAACGGCAACCTGAACTGGGCGACGCAGATCTACGGCATCACGCCGGATTACCTGACCGCGCGCGAGTGGGGCGTGGCGCGCGGCCGCGCGCTCGACGAGACCGACACGCGCGGTTCGGCGAAAGTGGCGCTGGTCGGCCAGACCGTGGCCGACATGTTGTTCGGCGGCACCGATCCGACCGGCCAGATCATCCGGGTCAAGTACGTGCCGTTCACAATCGTTGGCCTGCTCGCGCCGAAGGGGCAAAGCTACATGGGACAGGATCAGGACGATGTCGTGCTGATTCCGCTCGGCACGGCGCGCGGTCGCATCCTCGGCCAGGTGCAGGGGCGCTTGCGCACGGTCGGCCATATCAGCGTCAAGATGGCCGACGGCGTCGACATGAAGAGTGCAGAAGAGCAAGTGCGCGAACTGCTGCGCCAGCGTCATCGCCTGCAACCGGAGCAGGACGACGACTTCAACATCCGCAACCTGTCGGAAATCGTTGCCGCCGAACAGGCCGCCTCGCAGGTGCTGTCCAGCCTGCTCGCCGCCGTCGCGTCGGTATCGCTGCTGGTCGGCGGCATCGGCATCATGAACATCATGCTGGTCTCGGTCACCGAGCGCACCCGCGAGATCGGCCTGCGCCTGGCGGTCGGCGCGCGCCAGCGCGACATCCTGACCCAGTTCCTCGCCGAAGCGGTGATCCTGTCGCTGGTCGGCGCTCTCACCGGCGTCGCCCTCGGCATCGGCGGCACGCAAGCACTGGCGCATTTCGCCGACTGGCAAGTCGTGCTCAAGGCCGACGCCCTCCTCATTTCCGTCGCCTCGGCCAGTATCGTCGGCGTCTTCTTCGGCTGGTATCCGGCGCGCAAGGCGGCGCGCATGGCGCCGATCGAAGCGTTGCGCTACGAGTAAAGGCGCAGTCTTTCGTAGGAACGAATCAACGCCGTCTCCACTCGCTCGGCGCGATAGAATTCGCGGCTTCGTGCGCGTCGCGCGCGTTCCGTTTTTTGCTATCGAAAACCATGCCCCGCTTACCTGAATTCACTCTCCCTGACGTCATCCGCTGGTTCGGCGAGCACGAGATCGAGAAGGCGCAGGGCTATCTCGACGCGGTCAGCCATCTGGAAATCCGGCCGCCGCGCATCACCGCCAGCGTGCAGGGCGGCGGGCCGTTTCCGTATCGCGTCGCCATCGGTCTCGATCTCGACAAGCAGGGCAAGCCGCGCGCGGTGGCCGGCTGCAGTTGCCCGGTCGGCTGGATGTGCAAACACGCGGCGGCGGTGATGTTGCGTCTGCTCGATCAGGGCAAGGCGCAACCCAAGGTACGGCCGGACGTGCTGGAGTGGCTGGAAGGCTTCCGCGAATCGTTGCAAGCGCCGGTGACGAAGAAGCCCGGCAAGAAGAGCGCGGTGCGCGAAGCCCTGTTCTACGTGCTGTATTCGACCTGGGGCGATGGCCGCGAATGGTCGCTGCGTTTCATCAAGGCGCGCCGCGACGAACAGGGTGCGCCGGCCGGCACGCTGACCGACTGGAGCAATGTCGAACGCGCGCTGATGCAGCCGCCGCGCTTCGTCAGCGAGGAAGATCTGGTCATCCTGCGCCTGCTCTGGTCGCACCGTTCGAAGGCGCGCTACACGCTCGATTTCCCGTTGCGCGGCCGCGCCGGCGAGGAAACCCTGCAATACCTGCTGGCCAGCGGCCGCCTGGTGTACGACCAGGACATCCTCAAGCCGTTGAACGCCGGCCAGGCGCGCGCCGGCCGCCTGGAATGGCGACACGACGCGGACGGCAACGTGGCGCCGGAACTGACCTGCGACACCGCCATCGACGCGACGTTGTCGCTCGACGACATCTGGTATCTGGATACCGAGCAGCACTCTATCGGCACGCTGCAGCTCGATTTCCCGGCGCGCCAGGTCGCGCGGCTGCTCTCGATGCCGGCGCTGAACGTGGCGGAAGTGCCGCTGGTCGCCGGCGCGCTGGCCGAACTGGCGCCGCAATTGCCGGCCCCGGCGGCACCCGACCTGCGCCTGATCAATGTCGCGCCGACGCCGATCCTGAGCCTGGACACGCTCGATGTGCTTGATGTCGGCCGCTACCGCCGCTACGGCTACGGCGAGCGCAAATTCGATTACCTGTTGCCGGCGTTCCAGTACGAAGACGTGCGCGTCGAAGCCGGCGGCAAGCAGGAATACGTGACCACCGCCAGCGGCGAAACGGTGCACATCAAACGCCGTGCCGACGACGAGAAACGCTGGCTGCACGATCTGGACAGCCACGGCATCGCGCATGTGCCGCCCAACACCCTGTACGCCAGCCGGCCGCGCCCGCCCAACATCTACGGTCTGGAAAGCCCGGCGCACTGGCCGGAATTCATGGCCGAGCACCTGCCCGCGCTGCGCGATGCCGGCTGGCAGATCCAGGTCGCCGCCGCGTTCCGCCATCTGGTCCTGGAAGCCGAAGACTGGGATGCCGAGCTGAGCGAGGACGTCGGCGGCTGGTTCAACCTGAACATGGGCGTCGTCGTGCAGGGCCAGCGTTTGCCGCTGGCGCCGTTGCTGTATGACCTGTTCCACAGCGATGCGCGCTGGCTCGACGCCAGCAAGGTCAAGGCGATGCCGGACAAATCGCCGGTGATCCTGACCACGCCGTCCGGTTCGCGCCTACGCGTGCCGGCCGGGCGCATCAAGCCGTTGGCGCTGACCCTGATCGACCTGTTCGACAAGCCGCCCGGCGACGGCGAACTGCGTTTGTCCAAGCTGGACGCGCCGCGTCTGGCCAACATGGCGGCGACGCTGGCCGACATGCAGCGCTGGCAGTTCAAGGGCGCCGACGCCGTCATGCAGATGGCGAAGAACCTGCAGCACAGCGATGGCATCCAGCCCGCCGAACCGCCCGCCGGCCTTGCGCTGACACTGCGTCCGTATCAGCTGGAAGGCCTCGCCTGGCTGCAATACCTGCGCGCGCACGACCTCGCCGGCATCCTCGCCGACGACATGGGCCTCGGCAAAACCGCGCAGACCCTGGCGCATCTGCTGCTGGAAAAGGAAGCCGGCCGCCTGGATCGGCCCTGTCTGGTGATCCTGCCGACCTCGCTGATCTTCAACTGGAAGCGCGAGGCGGAACGCTTCGCCCCGTCCCTGCGCGTGCTCTCGCTGCACGGCAAGGAACGCGCCGAACGGTTCGACCAGATCGCCGAACACGACATCGTGCTGACCACCTACCCGCTGCTCTGGCGCGACGAGGAAGTGCTGGCCGCGCAGGAATATCACCTGCTCATCCTGGACGAGGCGCAGACCGTCAAGAACGCCGCCAGCCACGCCGCGCAAGTCGTGCGCAAACTGCATGCGCGGCATCGCCTGTGCCTGACCGGCACGCCGCTGGAAAACCATCTCGGCGAACTCTGGGCGCAGTTCGATTTCCTGCTGCCGGGCTTCCTCGCCGACAACAAATCGTTCACCAGGACCTGGCGCACGCCGATCGAAAAACACGGCGACAGCGGCCGCCGCGACCTGCTCGCCGCGCGCGTGCGACCGTTCATCCTGCGTCGCCGCAAGGAAGACGTGGCGAAGGAACTGCCGGAAAAAACCATCATCGTGCGCACGGTCGAGCTCGACGGCGCGCAACGCGATCTGTACGAAACCGTGCGCAGCGCAATGGACGCGAAAGTGCGCGAAGCCATCGCCGACAAGGGTTTCGCGCGCAGCCACATCGTCATCCTCGACGCGCTGCTGAAACTGCGCCAGGTCTGCTGCGACCCGCGCCTGGTCAAGCTGGACAGCGCGCAGAAGGTGAAGGAACGCGCCAAGCTCGACCTGCTCATGGACATGCTGCCGGAACTGGTCGACGAAGGCCGCCGCGTGCTGGTGTTCTCGCAATTCACCTCGATGCTCGCCCTGATCGAACAGGAACTGGTCAAACTCGGCCTCGGTTACGTCATGCTGACCGGCGAGACGCAGGACCGCGAGGCCGTCATCGGCCGCTTCCAGGACGACGGCGTGCCGATCTTCCTGATCAGCCTGAAGGCCGGCGGCGTCGGCCTCAACCTGACCGCGGCCGACACGGTCATCCACTATGACCCCTGGTGGAACCCGGCAGTAGAAAACCAGGCCACCGACCGCGCCCACCGCATCGGCCAGAAGAACAAGGTGTTCGTCTACAAACTGGTGGTCGCCGGCAGCATCGAGGAAAAGATCCTCGCGTTGCAGGAAAAGAAAGCCGAACTCGCCGCCGGGGTACTCTCCGAAGACGCCGCCGCGATGAGCAAGTTCGGCGAATCCGATCTGCGCGCGCTGCTGGCGCCGCTGCCGGTCGTGAAAGAAAGCGGGCGCGGCTGAGAAGCGCATTTTGCAACACCGGATACCGATGATTTTCGCCACCTAAACCAGACAGGAATTGAAACGAATGAAGTGGATCAGGCAGTGGCTCAAAAAATTCAACGCGCAGGCGCCCGCCCCCGCCCGCCCGCCGCACGCCCAGGCGGCCAAACCGGAACCGGTGCAGGCGCCGCGTGGCGAAGACTCGCCCGAAGTCTGGCGCGCGGCGATCTGCCAGGCACGTGACAAAACACTCGCATTGAGCTGGCTGGCCGGCGTGCAGGACGATGCCGGCCTGGGCGAGGTGGCGACGCGGGCGCACATCGCAGAGGTCCGCTTTGCCGCAGTCCAGCGCATCGCCACGGACGCGCTGCTGGAGCAGGTCGCACAGGCCAGCCGGGACAAGGACAAACGGGTTTATCGCCACTGTGCCGACTTGTTGCGGCAACGCCGGCAAGCCGAGACGAACCGCCGCCGCGCGCAGGAAATCGCCGACCAACTGCATGCCCTGCTGGCCACCGCGCCGCTGCCCCTGGCGCGCCTGCGCGAACTGAAGGATGAAATGAGCGCCCTGGGCGACGCGGGCGAGCCCGGTCTGGCCTGTACTGCGCTGTTGCAGCAAGCGCAGGCACGTCTGCAGCAGGAAGCGGAAACCCAGCGCGACGTGCAGGCGCAGCAACGCGCGGCAATGGCGCTGGTGGCCGAGAGCGCCGACGCCGCCTGGCCGAGCAGCGAACAGCGCGAGGATTGGCGCGCCCGCTGCACCACGCTGCGCCAGGCCCAGGTCGCGCTGCCGGACTGGCTGGCCGGCGCCAGCGCGCGCTTGAGCGAAGTGCTGGGCGAAATCGAAGCCCGCCTGGCGGCGCTTGCCGCCGACGCTGCCCGCATCGAGGCATGCGAACAGTTTCTCGCCGCGCAGGAAAACGTCGAGGTGGCAACCGAGGAAGAGGTAACCGACGTAGTGGCAACCGAGGTAGTGACAACCGATGTGGCAGCCGACTGGCAGGCGCTGAGCAAGCCCGATCACGCGGCCGCCCGCGCAGCGCTGGAGACGCGCTGGCAGGCACTGAAGGTCAGCACGTTGCCGGAGCCGGCGCCCGAATTGCCTGCCACCGAATTGCCCGCCACCGAGGCGGAGGAAGCGGAACCCGCCGCGCCGGCGCGGCCCGCGCGAACCCGGCCGCCACTCGATCGCGACGCCGTGCGCGTCCTGCTCGACACGTTGGAACAGGCCATCGAGCAAGGTCATCTGGTCGATGCCGACGCCGCGGCAAAACGGATCAAAACCGTGTTGACCGGTCACAACCTGCAAGGCCCGCTGGAATCGCGTTCGCAACAACTGCAGGCACAACTGGAAACCTTGCGCGGCTGGGCGCGCTGGGGCACCGAACAGGCGCGCGACAAGCTGATTGCCGCTGCCGAGGAGCTGCTGAAATTTGACGGCGATGTCGCTGCGTTGGCGCTGGCCATTCCCAAACTGCGCGAGGAATGGAAACGCCTGAATGCGCACGGCGCAGCCGCGAAAGCACAGTGGGAAAACTTCGACGCGCTGCTGGAAAAGGCGTATCAGCCGGTCGCCGCGCAACGCGCCGAAGCGGCGGCTCGCCAGGCTGAAATTCGCGCAGCCAAGGAAGCGCTGTGCGCCGAATGGGAAGTCGAGGTAGCCGGCATCGCCTGGGAACAGGCCGACTACAAGCAGATCGAGGCACGCCGCGCGGCAATGCAAAAGCAATGGCGGGAAGCGCCGCAAACCAGTTTTCGCGACGAGCGGCCCTTGCGCAAACGTTTCGACACGCTGATCGGCAATCTCGACAAACACCTGGAAGCGGCCCGCGCGACCGAACGCGAACGCCGCGAACAACTCATCGCCGCGGCGGAAGCGCTGGCGGCGCAGCCCGAACTGGGACGCGCCATGACCGAAGCCAAGGCGCTGCAGGAGCGCTGGAACCAGCCGGCGATCCCGGTCAGGCTGAAACGCCAGGACGAAGAACAGCTGTGGCAGCGCTTTCGCGCCGCCTGCAACGGCATCTTCGAACGTCGCGATGCGGCGCGCGCCGAGCAGAGCGCGCAACGCCAGGCCGTCGCCCAATCGCGCCAGAACCTGCTCACCGACTTCGCCGCTGTAGTAGCGACTCCGCTGACTAGCGACGCCGATGCCGACGCGATCAGGCAGGCGCTCGCCCGCTTCCGCAGCGACTGGGATGCCGGCAAAACGGCGGGCCGCGACTCGGCCGACAAACTAGAGTCGCAGGCGCGCGACTTGCAACAGCAGGCGCAACAGAAACTGGACGAATTGCGCAACGAAAAATACCGGGCGCGGTTCGACCTGATGGCGCAAAAGGCTGCGCTGGCCGAGCGCGTCGAGGCGGCGGCACTGGACAGCGCACCGCTGGAAGAAACGCTGGCGGCCGCCAAAGCGGCCTGGGACGCGTTGCCGCCGCTGGCGGCCAAAAGCGAGCACCCGCTCGCCAAACGCTTCGCAGCTGCGAGCCAGGCGACGCAGGCGGAACTGGCCGCCGGCCACGCCGCCCGCGCCGACCTGCTGCTCGATCTGGAGATCGACCTCGGCCTGCCGTCGCCGGCGTCCTGTACGGAAATTCGCCGCGCACGCCAATTGGCACGCTTGCAGAACCGTTTCGGCTCAACCTCGCCGCAGTCGGCGGAAACGGAACTGCTGCTGGCGCGCTGGTACGCCATGGCCGCGTTGCCGGACGCGACGTTCGAACCGCGCGTCGCGGCGGTGGTGCGCCAGTGTCTGGCCCAGCCCGCCGCCAGGGAAGGCTGAACACCGCCCGCCAGGCACGCGAAGCACGGCTGGCGAGCGGGGCGGATTGCGTCCATCTCGCCAACAAGCGGCGCGCAAACCAATCTGGCTTGCTACCATCAAAGCTGTTCGTCTTTTCGTTTGCCATAAAGATCGCCATGACTGACTTGTCACTTCGTCTTCCCCTGCTGGCGCTGCTCGCGGGCCTCGCGCTGCCGAGTCTGGCCCAGTCCCCGTCCCAGAACGGCTATGGTGTGCAACAGCCTATTCCGATCGCACCGAATGGCGGTATCGCCAAGCCGCAGCCTCAGGTTGACGGCAATCCCTACGCTGTGCCGGTGCCGGCGCCCGCACCGCAAAGCGTGACGCCGCATGGCTATGGCATACCGGCAGTGCCGCCGTTGCCGCCTCCGGCCGAAGAAGCGCCGAAAGCCACGACACCGCCCAGCCCAACCCTGTCCGATCTCGGCCGCTCGCTCCGCAGTTACTTCACCGAGGAAGAACTCAGCCTGCTGTTCCAGTACATGAAGGAATCGGTCATGGCCTCGTTCAAGGGCGAGGAAGTCTTTCTGCCGCCCGACCTGTCGTTCAAGCTCGAAATCCTGCTGGTGCGCATGAAGAAGGAAAGCGGCCACTACATGGACAACCTGATCGACCAGCTGGAAAAAGACCTGAAAACCAGCCTGAAGGAAAAGCTGACGCCGCCGCCGATCAAGGAACAGCCGTACAACCCCTGGTACACGCCACCGCAGCGATGAGCCACTGGGAGGAAAAGTACCGCGCGCAAACCATACCCTGGGATCGCGGCGCGGTCAGTCCGGCCTTGCTGGGCTGGATCGAGGACGCCGCATTGCCGCCAGGACGCGTGCTGATCCCGGGCTGCGGACTCGGCCACGAGGCGGTTGAACTGGCGCGGCGCGGCTTTCAGGTCAGCGCGCTGGATATCGCACCGACCGCGCTGCAACATCTCGCGGCGGAACTCGCCGCCGCCGGCGTCGAAGCCGAACGGATCTGCGCCGATGCGCTGGCCTGGCAGCCCGCCACGCCGTTCGACGCGATCTATGAACAAACCTGCTTGTGCGCGTTGGACCCGGAACATTGGGCGGCGTATGAACACCAACTGTTCGCCTGGCTGCGCCCCGGCGGCAAACTGTTCGCGCTGTTCATGCAGACCGGGCGCGAAGGCGGACCGCCGTTCCACTGCGCCTTGCCGGACATGCGCGCGCTGTTCGACGCCAGCCGCTGGCAATGGCCGCAGGACGAGCCGGGGCGGGTCGAGCATCCGAATGGCCTGTTCGAATTTGCCGCGGTACTGACCCGCCGCGCATGAACCCGGATTTCCTGCTCCAGCTGCTGCTCCAGGTCTGGCTGCCGATCGCCTTGCTGGTCGCCGCCGGGGGGCTGTGGGTGCGCTTCCGGCCGCAATTTCCGGCCGACACGCTGCGCATCAACCTGAACCGCCTGGTGGTCGATGTGTTCGCGCCGCCGCTGCTGTTCGCGCTGTCGGCGCAGGCGGAAATCAGCCACGAAATGCTGACCGTGCCGCTGCTCACCATCGCCGGCATCGCGATCAGTTCCGCGCTGCTCTATCCGCTGCTCTGGCATACCCGCATGGGACGCGGCCTGGCGCGGGAAACGCGCGCCGCCATCCTGCTCGCCGGCACCTTCGGCAACGTGCTGTTCATGGGTTACCCGACGCTGACCTTCCTGTACGGCGACATCGGCGGCAGTTACGCCGCCTTCGCCGATGTGCTCGCCTCGACGCCGCTGGTGTGGACCTTCGGCGTCTGGATCGCCACCCGCCTCGGCCACGAGGGCGGCCACGGCCACAGCCTGCTGCGCACGATGCTGTCGCTGCCGCCGATCTGGGGCTTCGTGCTCGGCTTCGCGGTCAACCTGTCCGGCCTCGAAGTCGCGCCGTTGATCAAGGCCGCCAAGTTCATGGGCCAGGCCACCATTCCGATCATGCTGTTCACACTCGGCCTATCGATCCCCTGGGGCGCGCTGAAACCGAGCCGCCCGGTGCTCGCCGCCGTCGCGGTGAAACTGCTGATCACGCCGCTGCTGGTGTTCGGCCTCGCGCGCGTACTGTTCGGCGAATTGAAGCCGGCGCAAAACGCCGCCATCCTGGAAGTCGCCATGCCGACCATGCTGATGGCCGCCAGCTTCGCCGACCGCTTCAAGCTCGATGTGCGCGCAGCCGCGCTGACCGCGAGCTGGACCAGCCTGGTGTTTCTGGTCACGCTGCCGCTCTGGATCGCGCTGCTGGGTAGGTAAAGTCATAGGAGGCCCGCTTGCGGAACCACGCGTAGGAGCGCCTTCCAAGGCGCGATTGTTGCGGACTTCGCGCCTTGGAAGGCGCTCCTACAACACCGCCCTGGCGGCGCAATTGATGAACGCGCTGGTCGCCAACGGCAAGGGCGAACTCGACTCCTCCGCGCGGATCGAGATCATTCAACAACTCAATGGAAGAACGGCATGATCACCAAGGAATACATCGTCTTTCTCGACCGCGCGACGCTGCTCGCCGACCTGCGCATCCCGGCCTTCGAGCATGTCTGGGTGGAACACCCGGACAGCGCGCCGGAGGAAGTGGCGGTCAACCTCTGGCGCGCCAGCATCGCCATCGCCAACAAGGCGCCGATCACGCGCCAGGTGCTGGAAGCCTGCCCGAAGCTGCGTCTGATCGCGGTGGCGGCGACCGGCACCAACAACGTCGATCTGGACGCCTGCCGCGAACGCGGCGTCGCCGTCTGCAACATCCGCGGCTATGCCGAACACACGGTGCCGGAACACGTCTTCATGCTGCTGCTGGCGCTGCGCCGCAACCTGCTGGCCTGGCGCGCCTCGCTGCAACAGGGCGCCTGGCAGAAAGCCAGCCAGTTTTGCCTGTTCGACCACGAGATGCATGACCTGCACGGCTCGACGCTGGGACTGATCGGCTACGGCAACGTCGGCGCCGGCGTCGAACGGCTGGCACGCGCGTTCGGCATGGAAGTGCTGATCGCCGAACGCAAAGGCGCGGAGCAGGTACGCCCCGGCCGCGTCGCGTTCGACGAAGTCCTCGCCCGCGCCGACCAGATCAGCCTGCACACACCGTTGAACGAAACCACGCGCGGCCTCATCGGCGCGCGCGAATTCGGCCTGATGAAACGCAGCGCCGTGCTGATCAACACCGCGCGCGGCGGCGTCGTCGACGAAGCCGCGTTGATTACCGCGCTGAGCACCCGCCGCATCGCCGGCGCCGGCTTCGACGTGCTGTCGGTCGAACCGCCGACGCAGGGCAACCCGTTGCTGAGCTTGAACCGGCCCGACTTCCTGCTGACGCCGCATGTCGCCTGGTCGAGCCGCGAAGCCATGCAGGCGCTGGCAGAACAGCTGATCGACAACATCGAAGGGTTCGTGCGCGGGGAAGCGCGGAATCGGGTGGTTTAGGGGAACGTCACCAAAACGAACTCATTTCCGAAACGTCGCCGTGAACCTCAATATTCCTCCCGGAACGAGGTCCGTTCCGTTTCGATGAACCGCGCCTCCGGCACCACGACGATGCCCGATTCGCTGACCGGGTAGCGCGCACGGTCGCGCGCGAGGTCATGGCCGATGCGCTCGCCGGCCTGGATCTGGTTGTAGCGGTCGACGATGCAGCGTTGCAGCCGCACGCCGCGGCGCAGGACGACGCCGTCCATCAGAATGCAGCCGTCCACTTCCACGCCCGGTTCCAGCACGACCTCGCGGCGCAGGATCGAGTCGCGGACGTGGGCGCCATTGATCAGACAGCCGGCACTGACGATGCTGTTCTCCATTTCGGCCTTGACGAACTTGGCCACCGGCCCCTGGTAGCCGCTGGAGAAGATCGGCCAGTGCGCATTGAACACGTTGAAGCGCGGTTGCAGTCCGAGCACGTCCATGTGCGCCTGGTAATAGGTGTCCAGCGTACCCACGTCACGCCAATAAGCCTGTTCTTCGTAAGGCCGCACGCCGGGTATGACGTTGGCGCTGAAGTCGTAGGCAAACAGTTTGCGGTGGCTCATCAGATCGGGCAGGACATGTTTGCCGAAATCGGTGCCGCCCTGGGCGCGACAATCGTTCAGCGCTTCGCACAGCACATCGGCGCTGAACAGGTAATTGCCCATCGAGGCATAGGCGTGGCTCGGTCGTCCCGGCATCGGCGGCGGCAGGGCGGGCTTTTCCAGGAAGCCGTGGATGCGACCATTCGCGTCGGCGTCGATGATGCCGAACGCGGTCGCCTGCTCCACCGGCACCGGCAATGCCGCCACGGTGGCGTCGGCCTGGCAATCGCGATGGAACTGGATCATCTGGCGGACATCCATCCGGTAGATATGATCGGCGCCGAACACCAGCACCAGATCGGGCGCATGTTCCCGGATCAGGTTCAGGTTCTGGAATACGGCGTCGGCCGTGCCCTGGAACCATTCCAGTCCGGTGCGCATCTGCGGCGGCACGATGGTGACGAAGTGATCCGGCAGGATCGGCGGCAGCATCCAGGCCTTGCGCACATGCTCGATCAGCGACTGCGACTTGTATTGCACCAGCAGGTAGATCGCGGTGACGCCGGAATTGACCAGATTGGACAGTGCGAAGTCGACGATGCGGTAGCGCGACCCGAACGGCACCGAAGGCTTCGAGCGCTCCGCCGTGAGCGGTTGCAGCCGGGTGCCTTCGCCGCCGGCCATGACAAAGGCCAATGTTCTGGATCTGGTCATGTGTAACGCCTGCGTTCGGGATTCACGCGGTTTCAGCACGCCCCTCGGGCGATCCAGACGCCGTCCTCGCAACGTACTTGCTGCCCGCTCTGGCACGACAGTGTGCCCGGGGAGAAGACTGAGGACGAGTAGGTGCAAACGCGCTGTGGCGTCGAAAAGGGTTGCTCGACCAGAATCTGATGCATCACCGGTTTTTCCACGATGATTTCCTTTTGATGCTCGACTACCTGCACCGGTTGCTCGCGGATGGTTTCCTTCGATTCCTTCACCACGGTGCGTCCGCAACCTGACAAGGACAAAGCCAGCGCCATCAGCGCCAGCATCAACAGCGATGTTTTCATGGCTGGCGCCGGGAGCGTGTCAGCGACGCCAGGTTGGGGGGATATGCGTGTCGTCATGTTTGCCTCCTGCAAAATCATTGCGAAATTGGCGGAAACATTCGGAAAGATCTCCGCCGATCCCGCTCCAGCAACATCCGTGCCGTGCCGGCGCCCCGGCCGCAGTGCAGCCGCAGCAGTGCAGGTTCAATGCGCCGTGCTACGGCGGTCAGCGGGCCGCCGCGCAGAGGCCGCCTGGGTCCGACCCGCCTGGATTACTTGGCTCAATGTGAAGTTTGTGTGGTGAATCTGTCGCTGCCGGACGACGCCCGCGTGCGACCAGGACGCTTGCTGCGCGAGCGGATCGGCCAATCCGGCCAGGCGGCAGGCCTGGCACGCTTCATGCACTTGCAAACCAACACATGATGCAGCGCGGGTTATGTGCAGCCGGATGCCCGTCCGGGTATCCGAACAGACGTTTGCATACGCGGCGTCACGCGAATCGACTGGAGGCAATATGAAACGATGGATTTTGGCAACCGCCCTGTCGGCCGGGAGCGTCCCGCTCTTCGCCGGCCCCTTCGACCAGGGCGACTTCACGACCGGCAAGGCCCTGGTGGATCAGCAGTGCACCGCCTGCCACATCGAACGCTTCGGTGGCGATGGCAGCAAGGTCTACACCCGGCCCGACCGCAAGATCAAATCCGCCCAGCGCCTGACGGAGCAAGTCGCCGCCTGCAACAAGATGGCCAAGGCGGGCTTGACCGCGCAGGAGCAAGCCGATGTGGGCGCCTATCTCAATCGCACTTTTTACAAATTCCCGCGCTGAACGGAGGCATGCGATGCGCTTGAAAATTCTGCTACTGGCATTGTTGACCGCGCTCGGCACGAGCGGCTGTTACATCTACGACGGAGGTGGCCATTCTTACCGGCATGGCCATGGCCACCACCACGATTACTATCGGGACGACGGACGCCGGCATCGCTGACTTGCCGCCGGCCGCACCCGGCCGGCATCAAGTCGTCTTCTTGGCCCAGATCGAACACCAGCCCTGCGGACTGATCTTCCCTTCGACCAACTGGCAGGTATTCGATTCGGGAAGGAAATGCATGCAATTGGCACAGCTTTCGCTGCCTTTCGGCCGATCCTGATACTTCACCGCAGCCTGCGCCAGCTTGCCCTCGGTCGCCTCGGTGGCTGGGCTGGAACCGCTGGTTCCGGTTCCCGGCTGCGCCATGCCTGAATCGCTGGGCGGTGGCGCGGTCTCGGACGCCGTCGGCGGCGGTGGCGCCGTATCGCCGGACATCGGACTCGTTTCCGGACTCTCCGATTTCTTGTCGCCGCAGCCATGCAAACCGGGCAGGCATAGCGCAATGCCCGTGGCCAGCCAGCTGCGCAATACCGTTCTCCGTTCAAGTCCGTTGCTTGTCATGTTTTGCCTCCTTGTCGTTTGCAGCGCAGAAATCGCGCAGAGCCGATTCTAAAAGCCGACAGGCGTGAAGTTCGCCGGGATTGCCGAGGGTTATTGCTTAATCGGCAGGCTGTTTGACCCGCCAGACGACGAAGGCGAGTTGGCGTCTTGTCGTCGGACCACGACGGTTTGGCGAGGAGCGAGGCTATCGGCGCGAGGATTGCGGACATGCGCGTTGCCATTCGGCGACAGCGGCGGAAATCGCGGCGAATCGCTGCGGGAATCTCGCCTTGGAAGGCGCTCCTACGTCGTTGTAGGAGCGCCTTCCAAGGCCTGATTCTTCACGTCTTGCTCTTTCGACAGCCACGTCAGCAGCGTGGCGAACAACAGGTCGGGATCGACGGGTTTCGAGATGAAGTCGTTCATCCCGGCCGCGAAACAACGCGCCTTGTCCTCGGCGAAGGCATTCGCCGTCATGGCCAGGATCGGCGTGGTGCGGCACTGCGGCAACTGGCGGATCCGCCGGGTCGCCTCCAGGCCATCCATGTTCGGCATCTGCATGTCCATCAGGATCAGCGCATAGGGCGCTGCCGATGCCAGCCTGACCGCCTCGACCCCATCCGCAGCGGCGTCCACTTGCAAGCCGACATCATCGAGCAGCAGCGTCGTGATCTCCTGGTTGATCGGCTCATCTTCCGCCAGCAGGATGCGGCGGCCGGCGAAGTCCCGCATGAGGATCTTTTCGGCGTCGGCCGGACCGGACGCTTCGCTCGCCACCGGCTCGACCCCTTTTTTCAGGCGGGCGGTGAACCAGAAAGTACTGCCGCGGCCCGGCGTGCTGTCGGCACCGGCAGCGCCCCCCATCAACTCGGCCAGCTTGCGGGTGATCGCAAGCCCGAGTCCGGTGCCGCCATATTTGCGGGTGATGCTGTTATCGGCCTGTTCGAAGGCGGAGAACAACTTGGACAAGGTGTCCGCGGCGATGCCGATACCGGTATCCGAGACTTCGAAGCGCAGCAAGGCACTGGTCGCATCCTGCTGGTCGAGTTTCACGCGCAGGACGACGCTGCCGGTTTCGGTGAATTTGACCGCGTTGCCGGCATAGTTGAGCAGCGCCTGCTGCAGGCGGGTGGGGTCGCCCAGCAGGCTGCGCGGCAAGGTATCGAGTTCACTGATCAACAGGAGTTGTTTGGCGCGCGCCTGGTCGTGCAGCATCGAGACCACGTTGGCGACGACGCTTTCGATCCGCACCGGGGATTCCTCCAGGGCGAACTTGCCGGCCTCGATCTTGGACAGTTCCAGGATGACGTTGATGATGTTGACCAGATGGCTGCCGGCCGCTTCCAGTTTGTCGAGCTGTTCGACTTGCTTGTCGGTCAAGCCGCCGCGCCGGATCAGATGCGCCATGCCGGTGATGGCGTTGAGCGGCGTACGAATCTCGTGCGACATGTTGGCCAGGAAAGCACTCTTCGCCACGTTGGCCGCCTCCGCCGCCGCCTTGGCGTGAGACAGTTGCGCAGTGCGTTCCTCGACCAATTGTTCGAGGTGATGCCGGTGCCGTTCCAGTTCCTCGATGTTGCGCTTGGACTCCGTGATGTCTTCGGAAATACCGAGCAGATATTCCGCCTCGCCGTCGCTGCCGTGCAGGGCCAGCTTGCGGGTGTGCAGGATGCGCTGGCCGCCCTGGGCGGTCGTGATGGTTTCCTCGGGGATGTCCAGGATGGCGTTCGCATGCAATACGTCGCGGTCTTTGGCGGTGAAGAAATCCGCCTGATCCTTTGGAAACAGGTCGAAGTCGTTCTTGCCCAGCAACGACTGGCGGTCGTGGCCGAGCAAGTGTTCCCCGGCCTTGTTGAACAGTACGAAGCGCAAATCGGCGGCGCGCTTCAGGAAGATCATGTTGGGGATGTTCTCGACGATGGAGTCGAGCAGGCGACTGGTGGCGCGGATTTCCGCCTCGTTGCGGCGATGCTCGTCGAACAGCGCGGCCACCTTGGCGATCATCGAGTTGATGCCGGCCTGCAATTGGCCCAATTCATCGTGGGTGGAAACCGCGATGCGGGATTCGAGGCTGCCGTTCTCTACCGCTTTCAGCACCGCCAGGGAAGCATCCACGCGGCGGGCGACGAAGCGCTGGGCGATCAGCACGATGCCGGCGGAAGTGAGCACGATGAACAACACCGAGCCGATCACACCCCACCAGGCAATGGCGCGTTTCTCGGCGTTGAGTGCGGTCGTGTCGACCGCGATGATCGTGGTGTAGAGCGCCGCATCGCCGGCGTTGCCCTTGATGCGCATGATGCTGGTGAGGCGGTCGGCGCCGACGACGAATTGCTCAGCGGGCGCCGCCGCATCGAGCCAGCGCGCGTCCAGTTCCGGAATGTGGCTGGCCAGCTGACCCAGGTAGGCGGATTGTGTGGCGACGATGACGCGGCCATTGCCGCCGATGACGGTGCCACTCAGGCAAGGCGCGCCGACCAGTTCGCTGATCAGGGAGGGGCTGGAAACCGTGCTGACCGCCAATTCCTCACTGCTGATCAAGCGCCCGACCAGTTGCAGCCGCGAGCGGACATGCTCGTCGGCGGCCTCGCTGAAGCGGTCGATGTAAAAGCCGCCGAGCACGCCGAAGGCGGCAACCTCGATACAGGTTGCCAACAGGGCAATGCGGGCGATCAGGCCAAACTGGATCACGGTGGCGGCTCAGGGCGCGTAGTGCGGGGTATCAGCCATGGACTCCAGGCGGGTCGTCCGCTCCGCTTCGTATTGCACCTGTTTGGGTGGCAGCCTGCCGACGATTTCGATGCCGCGTTCGGGACGCGCGGCACGCGGATTCCAGCGCGCAATGTAGATGGTCTGCTGCAGGTGATGGCTGAGCGGGTCCATATAAGCGGCATCGTGCTGCATGCGCTCGCGCGCGCTTGCCCGATAGTTTTCCAGTTGCCGGATGACCGCATGGTTGTCCGTGCTGCCGGCGCGTTCGATCGCCGCGAGCAACGCCCGCGTAGCGAGGTAGGCGGCATGCGTGACGTCGCCCGGGTAGTCCAGCTTGGTGTGGCCGTAGCGTTTGCGGTAACGCGCGACGAACTCGGCGGTTCCCGGTGTCGGGAGATTCCAGGCCCAGGTGGTGCCGAACAGCGGGCGCGGCGTGCCCGGCGCCGGATAGAGTTCCTCCCAGTCCACCTCGCCGACGATCCAGAACTGCTTCGCCAGAACCTTCGGATCGATATGCGAAAACAGCTTGATCTGGTTATTGCCGCTGATGCTGACGGCAACGACATCGGCCGGGATGGCAGCAACCTGACGTAGCGTATCGGCGGGATCGGGCAACGCTTCGGGCACCACGACTTCACCAACGATGCGTCCGCCGAACTCGACGATGTAGGGACGCAGTGCAAGCGCGTTGCTGCGACCGAATTCATCGTCTTCGCTGAGCAGCAGCACCCGTTTCGATTTGCGGTTCGCCAGCGCGTATTTGATCAGGGCACGGTTGATGTTGGCACCGTGCGCGTCGAACACGAACTTGCTGCGGTGCGCGTTCTCGACCGATTCGGACGGTGCCGAGGAATTGGTATTGATGAAGATGACGCCATATTTCTGAGAGACGGCGGACATGCTGGCGGCAACGCCGGAACTGATGGCGCCGACCATGAACCCCACTTTGGTCTGCGTGACGAGTTCTTCCGCGACCTGCGCCGCGCGTTTGCCATCCAGCGTCGGGTCGCGCGCGACGAGGACGATTTCCCGCCCCAGCACACCGCCGCGGCCATTGAATTCCTCGATCGCCATTTCGACACCGCGCCGGTCGGCCTCGGCATGCAAGGCGAAGCGTCCGGTCGAGGGCGCGGTGTGGGCAATGACCAGCGGCGGCTGGGCGGCATGCGCTGTTGGCACGACGTCCTGGCTCAGCATGAAAGACGCGATTTGGCCGAGCAAGGCCAGTCCCATTAATCTCGTTATCGTTCTTTTCATCGCAACACCCCTTGACCTCTGAGGGTCCAAGTTGAGGTATTGGCCCATTCAAGGCTAGCCTCGAACCAAGCCATATCGAGAGTATTGTCTGCGCGGGCCGTCGCCCGGTCTACTTCCTATTTCCGTGTTGGGATCGCGCCTTGGAAGGTGCTCCTACGTCGTGGCATCACTCGTCGGCTGCGACGCGGCCGGTGGACTCTCCGAGTATCCAGGCGATGCCGATGCCGGCGGCAAAGTAGCGATCGGTCTTGACCAGCGGACTGGCGGCGAAGGTGGCGCCGTCGAGGCTGTCCCAGCGCGCGAACGCACCGATCCAGTATTTCGGATAGCGCTTCGACAGGGTCAGCAGGAACTGGCTGCCGGCATAGCCGGCCTTGGCGTCGAAGCTGGGGCGATCCGGCGTCGCGTCGGCGCTGCCGACTGAGTAGAAATATTCATGATTGCGCGTCGAACCGTACATCGGCCCGGCCTGCACGCCCAGGTTCCAGCCGGTCATGCCGGGCACGACGAGAATATCCAGATTGATGCGCGGCGAGAACACCCAGCCGATGTCGTGCAGGCCGTTACGCACGGTGAGCGCGCTCCGCACCGGTAGACGCAGGTCCAGCTTGTAGCGCCGGTCGGCCGTGCGCCACAGGCTGAGATCGAGAGAAGGACCGATTTCCACGGCGGGATCCAGATCCGGCATGCCGCGGCGGGCGGCATTATCGTCGCTGTTCACCGGCAAGGAAGCACCGAGGCTGAGGTTGAGTTCGATCCGCTCGCGGGCGAAAAAAGTGCCGCGAATGCCGTTGCGGTCGGCCTTGAGAAAATCGCCGCGATAAACCAGATAGGGAAAAGGAAGCGTGTACAGGCTGGCGGTGTCGGAGCCGCGGTAATCGGGGAAGGACAACGCACTCAGGCCGACGCCGAGTTCCCACAACGGCTTGTCTGCCGCCAGGGCGCCACCGGAAAGACCGGCGAGCAGCAAGGCAGCGGCGAAGGGTTTCAGGCGGTGGCTATTGGCCATGTCTGGGCTCCATGGTGCGATTGGACCGATTGTTCCAGGGGAATACTTGCAGAATCGCAAAATCGATTTATAGCCGCAGGTTTCGAATTCGAATAATTGCCGGGAAGCAGTGTCGAGCAGGCGTGCAATTCGGACGCATGCGGAACCAAGTCAACGCAGCTAAGTGCTAGTATCCGCACCGAAAAAATCACTCCAGAGTCCCGAATGGCCCCCTCCATGCAAAATACAAGCAGGAAGGATCGCTTCGCATCGAAGCGGCGCGACATCGGTTTCGGCTTGCTCTATGAGGTGTGAGAAGCAACGAACTGGTGGCCGTTTTCGTTGCCATGGGCAAACGTTGAAAGCCATGCAGAAAATACGCACCCCTCCTTTTTCGCCCCTGGATTGCTTCGATCTCTATGCAGTCCGGCGTAGGTCAGGTTATGCCGGCCATTCACCCCACTACTTGCAAAGGTAGGCAATTGAAATCCATCTCCGTTTTGGCATGTATCGCGACGCTGTCGCTGGCCGCGAACACTTGGGCCGACACCCTCACCTTCGATCAGGCGCTCCAGGCGACGCTGTCGTCGCATCCCCTGGTCGAGGGCAGACGTTCGGCGCAGGCCGCAGCCAAGGCTGAACAGGAAGGCGCGGAATGGCAGCGCTACCCCACGCCCAGCGTCGAGGCGAACACCGACAGCGGCGGCCAGAACGCCAGCGTGTTTCGCCTGGATCAGCCGGTGTGGAGCGGCGGCCGCATCACGGCGGGCATCGATGCCGCAGTCAGTCGGCTCGATGCCGCCAACGCGGCGATATCGGAAACGCGGCAGGAACTCGCGCTCCGGGTAAACGCGGCCAGCAGCGAGGCGCTCCGGCTGCGTGCGCGGCAGATCCATGCCCAGGCCAGCGTTGGCGAACACGAAAAACTGCTGGCGATGATCCGCCGCCGCGTGCTGCAGGAAGTCAGCCCGATAGCGGACCAACGCCTGGCCGAATCGCGCCTTTACTCGACGGTGAACGAGTTGTCCGTCACCGTCCAGGGCGTGCAGAACGCCCTGACGCAACTCGGACAATTGACCGGGCAAACGGTCACCGATATCGAGCCGACGAGTTTTTCCAATGCCGCCCGACCCGACGGACTGCCCGCAGATATGGCGCAAGCAATCGAGCGGGCGCTGGCGCATTCCCCCGTATTACGCCGCCTCGGTTTCGAGGCGAAAGCCGCAGATGCCGACATCGATTCGAAGCGCTCCGCCTATATGCCGCAATTGACCGTGCGCCTGGAAAGCAGCCAGGGCAGCGTTTCCGACAATCGCCTCATGCTCGTCTTGCAAGCCCAGCCGGGCGCCGGCCTCTCGGCGCGATCCGGCGTCAATGCCGCCCTTGCCCGCCGCGAAGCCTCGCGCCAAGCGGAGGCAGCCGCGCGGCGCGATATCCGGCAACAAGTCACTCTGGACTGGAATGAGTGGACGGCGGCGCGTGCCCGCGTGGATAACGCGGAGCAAGTGCGGACCACCTCGGCCGAGGTGTCGGAGTCCTATGCCCGCCAGTACACTGCCGGCCGCAAGACCTGGCTGGATGTACTCAATGCCGTGCGCGAAGCTACACAGGCGGAACTGACGCTGGCCGATGCGAAGAGCCAGATGCAGGCGGCGGTATTGCGCCTGAAGGTGCAGACCGGGGAACTGGATCTGGCGGCCTTTTAGGTGGAAACAGCCTCCGCATGATGTTTGACGAACAACCTGGCTTCCCGCGTTAGCGGGAATGTCGGCACTCTGGAATCTCCGATGAATGACAACCTCAAACCTCTGATTGACCGCGCCGCCCGCTTGGCGGGCCAGCGCGTTGCCGGCGGCCGCCTGGATGAACTGGCGAACTTGCCGGAAGGCCTGGATGCGGCCGGACAATTCACCGCCGCCTGGCGCGCGGTTGGACTGGACGGCACGCCCGCGCGCCTGAGCGAACCCACACCGGCCGATTTGCCGTTTGCCGGCTGGCAAGCCGAGCAGGGTTGGTTTCTCCTGCAAGGACGCGGGTCGGATGGCGCCTGGCGCGGCGAAACCGGAGAGGGTGCGCCGCTGAGCCTGGCCTCGCTCGATGCCGCCGCATGCATGCACCTGCCGCGTAGCGAAAAATCGGCCGCCCAAGCGCCGCGCTCGCTCGATCTGGTGCGGCGAGCCTTGTTCGCGCGCAAGAGCATCTTCATCGAGGCCGTTCTGGCCACCGGCCTGGTCAACCTGCTGACCCTTGCGACCTCGCTCTACAGCATGCAGATCTTCGACCGGGTGATTCCCAACCAGGGCTTTCAGACCCTTTGGGTGCTGACCGTGGGCGTGGGGCTTGCCGTGGCGCTGGAATTCATCCTGAAACTGGTGCGCGCGCACATGGTGGACCGCACCTGCAACGTGATCGACCACGAGCTTTCCGAGTGGTTTTTCGGCCGCATGCTGGGCATCCGCATGGAAGCCCGCCCGGCCTCGGTGGGAACGCTGGCCTCGCAGGTGAAGGGCTTCGAGATGGTGCGCGGCGTGCTCGCCTCGACTTCGCTGTTCGTCCTGGCCGATGTGCCGTTCGCGCTGTTCTTCATTCTGGTGATCTTTCTGGTCGGCGGCTGGGTCGCCCTGGTGCCCTTGATCGCGCTGCCGATCGCGCTGACCGCCGGCTTGATGTTCCAGCACGTGATCCAGAAACATACCCGCGAAAATATGTCCGGCAACAACCGCAAAGCGGGCCTGCTGGTGGAGGCGGTGGACGGCGCCGAATCGCTCAAGGCCAACAGCGCGGAATGGAAGCTGCAGGGACGCTGGAACGCCCTGGTGGCGGAAACCAGCGCGTCGGATCAGCAGATTCGCACCTATTCCGCGCTGGCACAGAACCTCACCGTGGCCTTGCAGCAACTCAGTTATGTCGGACTGATCGCCACTGGCGCCTGGCTGGTCACCCAGAACATGCTGACCATGGGCGGCTTGCTCGCCTGTTCCATCATCAGCAACCGGGCCTTGATGCCTATCGTGCAACTGCCCGGCGTGATGGTGCAATGGGCGCATGCGCGCGCCGCCATCGAAGGCCTGGACAAGATCATCGCGCTGCCCAGCGAATCGGACGATGCCGAACACGCGCTGGTGCCGCAGTCGCTGGAAGGCGCCATACGCTTCGAGCGGGTGCGCTTCACCTATGGCACGGCAAAACGCCTGGCGCTGGAAGTGGAGCGCCTGGAGATCAAGCCGGGCGAGCGCATCGGCCTGATCGGGCCGATCGGCTCCGGCAAGAGCACCCTGCTCAAGCTCGCCTCCGGCCTGTATCGCCCGAACGAGGGCAAGCTGTTCCTGAGCGGTATGGACATGGCGATGCTCACGCCGGCGGCGGTGCGCGAAACGGTGGGCTACCTGCCGCAGGAGGCGCGCCTGTTTTCCGGCAGCCTGCGCGACAACCTGCTGCTCGGACTGCCCGACCCGGGCGACGAACCCATCCTGGAAGCCGCGCGCAGGAGCGGTTTGATCGACCTGATCGCCGGCCAGCCGAAAGGCCTCGGACTGGAAATCACCGAGGGTGGACGCGGCGTCTCCGGCGGCCAGAAACAACTCATCGCGCTCACCCGCATGCTGCTCGCCAGGCCGAAAGCCTGGCTGCTGGACGAACCCACCGGCTCGATGGATGCCGACAGCGAGGCCAAAGTCGTTGCACTGCTGAAATCGGTGCTTGGCCCGCAGCAAACCGCCATCGTCGCCACCCACAAGACCGCCCTGCTGCCCATGCTGACCCGACTGCTGGTCGTACAGAACGGCCGCATCGTCATGGATGGCCCGCGCGACGAAGTAATGGCAAAGTTTTCCGGCAAGGCGTAGGCGATCTTGCCCGCGAGGTCCGCGGGTCTGCGCACATCGCGGGCAAATCCACGCCCTCGCCCCCGCAACGAATTTGGAGATGAATCATGATTTCCCGCACTGAACACGGCGTCAGCCGCGCCAGCCGGTTGCTGCTCTGGAGCAGCGTGGCGACGATCGCCGGCTTTCTGGCCTGGGCCAATTGGGCGCAGCTGGACACCATCACCCGCGCCAGCGGACAGGTCATCGTCAGTTCGAGAAACCAGGTTATCCAGGCTCCCGATGGCGGCGTCCTGGAAGACATGCGTGTCAAAGAAGGCGATACGGTCAAGCGCGGACAGGTGTTGTTTCGTTTCGACCAGACGCGCGCCACTGCCGGCCATCGCGAAAGCCTGGCCAAGTCGGCCGCGTTGCGCGCAACGGTAGCCCGCCTGCACGCCGAGGTGTTCGGCGGTGAACCGCGCTTCACCGGGCTTGCCGGCTTCGCCGAGTTGCATGCCAATCAACGTGCGCTGTTCAAACGCCGCCAGTCAGCCATTCAGGAGGAAGTCTCCGCGCTGGAAAATTCGCTCGCGTTGGTGAAAACCGAACTCGACATGAACCTGCCCCTGCTCAAGAGCGGCGATGTCAGCCGCGCGGAAGTGCTCAAATTGCAGCGCCAGGTGGCCGACATTCAGGGGCAGATTACCAACCGCCGCAACAAATACTTCCAGGACGCCCAAGCCGAGTTATCGAAGGCACAGGAAGAACTGGAGTCGGTGGAACAGGTGCTGGCCCAGCGCCGCGAACAACTGACCTATACCGAAGTGCGCGCGCCGATGGACGGCGTCGTGCGCAACGTGCGCCTCACCACACAAGGCGGCGTCGCCAAGGCCGGCGATGAAATCCTGCAAATCGTGCCGCTGGAAGACGACCTCATCATCGAAGCCAAGGTGCGCCCGGCCGACATCGCCTTCATCAAACCCGGCCTGCCCGCCACCGTGAAGCTCGATGCCTACGACTATTCCATCTACGGTTCACTGCAAGGCACGGTGAGCTACATCAGCGCGGACACACTGAACGAAGAAACGCGTTCCGGCGACATGACGTATTACCGGGTGCAGGTAAAAACCAGCGACCGCAACCTCTCCAGCCGCACCGACAAACGCATCGACATTCAACCCGGCATGACCGCCACCGTCGAAATCAAGACCGGTAGCCAGTCGGTACTGCGCTACCTCACCAAACCCATCACCAAAACGCTGGACGAATCGTTGGGGGAACGCTGAGCAGGATGGACAAAGCTTTGCCCGGCCCACCCTCAGCCCTACTCCAGCGTCTCCACCTCGAACCCCACCACCGCACGCGATTCCTTGCTGAATTCGACGCCGATCAAATGGATGGGCTGACCCAGCGCGCGGTATTTGTCGGCATAGCCGCGGTCCTTGATTTGTTGCAGCGCGCGACCTTCAGGTACGAATTCGACCACCTTGAATTCGAACAGGTAAACGTGGCCATCGAACTTCAGCGCCATGTCGAGCCGTCCCTGATTGCTGCTGTCTTCAACCGTAAGATCGAGCCCGAGCGAGGCGAAGTAGGCATAAAAGACGCTGGCGTAGTAACCCTCGTACTGGGCGATGGAGTTGTTGCGATACCAGTCGTGGGGGATGCTGGCAAAGAAAGCGGTGATGAGATCGCGCAGGGCGGAGATGTCGTGGGCAATCAGGATGTCGCCAAGCCGGCTCTTGTTGACGAAAACCGGGCGTGCATCCGGTGTCCAGGTTTTCAGCAAGCTATTGCTCAGGCTTTGATAAACCTCCTGGTTGGGGTAGCGGAGCCGATAGCGGTATTCGCCAAATACATGCTCTTGTGTGTCGATCGTGAGATACCCCGCCTGGAACATCAGCGCCTCGGTCGGAATGTCGCCCACGTCGAAAGTGGAGAGAATATTGGCTTCGGTTTGCAGTTGCCCGAGTTCCGGTAGCCAAGCCTGGCGTTCCGACAGCAGCTTGATCAGAAATGTCGGGGTGCCGGTCTCGAACCAATAAGGCTTGAATTCACGCCGGTCGAACAGCAGCAACAGATCGAACGGGTTGTAGACCGACTCGCCCTGCCAGTTGTAGCCGTTGTACCAGTGGCGAATCGCCTCGCGATCCAGCCCGTCGAGCTCCGCCGCGAAGACTGCATCCACATCGGCGTCGGTATAGCCGCAAATCGCCGAATAACGCTCATCGACGGTGATGTCCTGCAAGTTGTTCAGGCCGGAAAACAAGCTGACCTTGCTGAACTTGGACACCCCGGTCAGGAAAGCGAAGCGGACATGCGCATCGCTGTCCTTGATCACCGAATAAAAATCCTTCAGCCCCTCGCGAATGTCGCGAGCGATGTCCGGCTGCTCGATGCGATCCAGAATGGGTTTGTCGTATTCGTCGATCAGAATGACCACGCGCTGGCCAGTCTGTTCATGCAGGCGTCGGATCAACTCGGCGAAACGGCTGCGGCTATCGGGAAAAGCAGACGGGAGGCCGTGTTGCTGTTCGAATACCGTCAGTTGACGGTCCAGGCTCTGCCCCAGATCCACCAGCGACCCAAGCACCCCGCCGCCGAAGCTGAAGCGCAATACCGGGTTGCACAGAGACCAGTCCCAATTCTTTTCCGCGTACAGACCTTCAAACAGCGCGGCATTGCCCTCGAACAATTCCTTCAGCGTATCCAGGAACAGACTCTTGCCGAAGCGGCGCGGACGAGACAGGAAGAAGTGCGTGCCTTGCTCGATCAGCCGCAGCGCGAAGGGCGTCTTGTCGACGTAATAGTGGTTGTCTTCGCGAATCTTGGCGAAGGTCTGAATGCCGATGGGGAGCTTCTTGCGGGTCATGACAGGCAACGGAAAATCAATGACGGCAAGTGTATTCGCGTTGCCCGTTACGATGCGTCACCCCACCACAAAATCCGTATACAGCAGAGTGGGCGCCCCACTCAGCAGCGCGAACTGCACCGCCGCCAGCGCCCCCGTGCCATCGGCGTCGTAATACAACGCGCCATTGGCTTGGTCGTAAACAATGCGGTCGTCCGCATCGTGCGCTGTGCTGCCGGCATGGAAGAAGGTATCCGTGCTCGGCGCGCCGGAAAAACCCAGCTCGCGGAAGATGGCTGGCGAAAATTGAAGCTTGTCAGTGCCGCTGCTGAAATCGGTGACGGTGTCGACGTTGCGGATGGCGTTGAGCGGGGTGGTGAAGGCGAAGGTGTCGCTGCCGGCACCGCCGGTCAGCTTGTCGTTGCCGGAGGCGCCGTCGAGGGTGTCATTGCCGGCGCCGCCATCGAGGCTGTTGGTGTTGCCATTACCGGTCAGGCTGTTGTCGAGCGCGTTGCCGCTGCCGTGCAGTGGCTTGACGCCGAGCAGGGTCAGGTTTTCCAGATTGTCGCCCAGCGTCCAGTCTCGCCAGGCGCGGACCGAGTCGATTTCCGCCGCGTCGGTCTGATTTTCCTGAATCACGTCGCTGAGGTTGTCCACGACGTAGATGTCGTTTCCGGCGCCGCCGATCAGGCTGTCTGCGCCGGCGCCACCATCCAGCACATTGGCCGCGTCGTTGCCGGTGAGGATGTTGCTCTGGCCGTTGCCTCTGCCGCTGAATTTGCCGGTGCCGGTCAGGGTCAGGTTTTCCAGGTTGGCGCTCAGCGTCCAGCTCAGCGCCGCGTTTACGACGTCGATTTCGCCGGCCTGGGTGCTGGTTTCGACAATGCGGTCGCCCGCGTTGTCGACGACATAGCTGTCATTGCCAAGGCCACCGATCAGGGTGTCATTTCCTATGCCACCATCCAGGAAGTCTGCTCCGGGCGTGCCATAAAGAATGTCATGACCGCTACTGCCAAGGATTGTGTGGTTGGGAGCCACCGTCAGGGTGAAGCTATCACTGCTGGAAAGCCCACCGGAGTCAGTCACTGTGACTTTGATGGCGAGGCCCCCCAAGTTCTCGTTGCTGGGTTCGCCGCTAAGCATATGGGTAGCAGGGTCGAAGTTCAGCCAGCCGGGTAGTTGGCTTCCGTCTGCCAGGGTGGCACTCCAGGTCAGACTGTCGCCTGGATCCGCATCGTTGAAGGTATTGATCGGTGGCGTGAAGCTGAACGCCGTGTAGCCCTGGGCGGTTTGATCGGATATGCCGCCGGGCAAGTAGCGCACCACAGCGAAGTGGCTGCTGGAGGTTCCTGCTACCAATATCCTGCCGTCAGAAGCGACGGCCATGCTGTTGTCCACTATCCCGGTATTCAGGATTTCCGTGGTTTTGATGCCATCGCCATCAAAGCTGGTGTCCAGGCTGCCGTTGGTTTGATAGCGAACCAGGGCGAAATCGCTCGTCCCGTCGCTGCGATAACTGATCCCCGAAAGCAGTATCTTGTCGTCGGATTGCAGCGCAATGCTGCTGGCCGTGTCGTCAGCGGCACCAATCGCGGTAGTGAGCATGCCATCGCCATCGAAGCTGGCATCCAGATCCCCTGAGCTGGTGTATCGAGCTACGGCAAAGTCGCTTTCAGCGAGGCTGTAACTTGTTCCGGCCACCAGAATCTTGCCGTCGGATTGCACCAACACACTAGCGCCGTTGCTGGAGTCGCCGATCTTGGTGGTGAGCATTCCATCGCTACTGAAGCTGGTGTCCAGGCTTCCGTCGCTATTGAAGCGGGCAAGGGCAAATTCCTGGTGGACGTCATCCGTGCCGACCGATACCGCCCCCGCGAGAAGAATCTTGCCGTCGGACTGCAGCGTCATGCTCATGCCAGTATTGCCAAGCACGCTGACGATCCCATCTCCATCGAAACTGGCATCCAGGCTGCCATTGGGGTTGTAGCGCGCCAGCGTAGACACATCGCCGGAACCGTATCCCGCTACCAGGATTTTGCCGTCGGCCTGTATGACTGCATTCCGGGCCACACCGCCCAATTGGGCGATGCCCGTGGTGACCTTTCCGTCTACGCCGAAGCCGGCGTCCAGGCTGCCATCGCTGTTGTAGCGGGCCAAGGCAAAACCATCGTGGGTACTCCCGGTGACCACAATCTTGCCATCGGATTGCAAAACCACACCCCAGCCCTGGTCCGAACCTTCTGCCGAGGTGAAGTCTGTGCTGACCTTGCCGTCACCAGCAAAGCTGGCGTCCAGACTGCCATCCGAATTGAAGCGCGCCAGCGCAAAGTCGGAGAAGTCGTTGGCGTTGGGATTCGATGTGCTGCCGGCCACCAGAATTTTGCCGTCAGGCTGGACAGCTAGGCTGTGGGCATCATCGGAATGGAAGGAAGTAAATTGCGTCGTCAGCGTGCCATCGCCATCGAAACTCCTGTCCAGACTGCCGCCAGGCATGAGCTGCGGCGCGTGGTTATTCTGCGTCTGGGTCGTGAAGTCGTAGCTTGTCGTGCCCGCGTAGGCGTTGCCAGCCAAGTCCTTGATCGCGCCCGCGGCAAACAGCACCTTATAGCCAGCGTTGTAGTCGAGGTTGGTATCAGGGTTGAGCGTGAGCGTAGAACCATGGATCGACAGGTTGCTGCTGCTGGCGTCATAGGTCACCAACGTCGTTCCGGACGCGTCGGTCAGAACGATTTGTCCGCTGCCGCGCTGGATGTATTCGTTGAAGGTGATGACGACGTCGGTATCTACAGCGATATCCGTTGCTTGGTCCGCGGGACTGAAGTTCGAAACCGTGGGGGCTGCTGTGTCGCTGTTTTGTACCGAGCTTGCGACGGCATTCGCCAACAGCACTTGCGCGAAACCGGTGTCGCTGTTGTAGACGGTATAGGTGTCGCCGCCGTTAACGACAGTACCCATCCGGCTCCAATTGACGCTGCTCAGGGTGACCGCATCACCGGCATTGCCATCGACGATAAGTTGGTGACGCCCTTCTGAGGCTGCAAAACGGTAGCTTCCGTTACTCCAGCCCAACACAGCCTGGGTGCTGCTATTGATGATATTCACGCCGCTCATGTCGAGCACATCGCTGTAGGCCAGGGCCAACGTATTGTTGCCGCTGCCGGTGAGTTCGATGCGCTCGATGGATTCGATGCGCGAAGTGGGGTTCAAGGCGATACCGCCACCGGATAGCGCCAGTGTGTCCATGCCGCTACCGCCATCAATGCGGGCATAGTTGCCCTGCGTGACGCCGACGCCAAGCTTGGCAATATTGTCAACGTTCAATTCGAAACGGTCGTCGCCGGCGCCACCGTAAAGCACATCGGCACCGCCGTTGCCGATCAGGGAATCGCTGCCGGAACCTGCAACCAGGGTTTCGGACAGGGAAGAACCGGTAACGATGTCGTTGCCTGTGCCGCCCATCTGGTCCACGGCAGTTGAATTGAATGCGCCAGTGGTACTGCCAAAAATGACATAGCTTCGTCCGGCATTGTTGCCGGCCGAAGTGTCACTAGCGTTGGCGCCTATGATCAGGTCACTGAGGCCATCGCCGTTTACGTCTCCTGCGCTGGCAACGCTTCGGCCGCTCTGGTCGTATGCACACTGGCCGGAGATAACGAAACCGTCGTTGCCATTGGCCACTGCCGTAAGGTCGATAGCACTTCCTGATGTCTTGCCAAAAACCACGTAGCTGCGACCGGCGTCGCTGTTGCCGGCAGTATCGCCATTGAATGCGCCTACCAGCAGGTCGGCGAGGCCGTCCCCATTGATATCGTTGATGCCGGCGACACTCATGCCAGCAGAGTCGCCGCTAGATTCGCCATTGATGACAAAACCGCCAATGCCGTCAGCTACCGCTGAAAGGTTGATGGCGGCCCCTGTCGCCTTGCCGAATACCACGTAGCTACGACCTGTAGCGTTGCTATTGACGGCCCCGACGATCAGGTCGGCGAGGCCGTCGCCGTTCACATCGCCCGCGCCGGCTACGCTGTTGCCGCTGTGGTCACCCGTGTTCTGGCCATTGATGACGAAACCTCCGCTGCCATTGGCCACCGCCGAAAGATCAATAGCGTTACCTGTCGTCTTGCCGAATATGACATAGCTGCGCCCAGCATCACTGGCAGCGGCGGTGTCGCTCTTCAGCGCGCCGACAATCAGGTCGGCAAGACCGTCGCCATTCACATCGCCCGCGCCGGCGACACTGAAGCCGCTCTCGTCTCCCGTACCTTGTCCGTTGATGACGAAACCGCCCTGGCCGTCAGCGATGGCTGATAGCTCGACCGGCCCACCCGACGGTTTACCGAAAACCACATAACTCATCCCGGCAGAGGCATCGCTAGCCGTTGAGGCGTATGGCGCCCCGACGATCAAGTCGGCCAGGCCGTCACCGTTTACGTCACCGGCAGAGGCCACACTGAATCCACTGATGTCATCCACACACTGGCCGTTGATGACGAAGCCGCCGTTGCCATTGGCTACCGCAGATAGATCGACGCTGTTCCCTCCTGTCTTTCCGTACACCACATAGCTGCGTCCTGCCCAATTGCCGGCGTAGGGGGTGCTTCGGTATGCCCCTATGATCAGATCCGCGAGGCCGTCACCGTTGGTATCGCCGGCGCCGGCGACACTGAAGCCACTCCATTCAAGCTCGCACTGGCCGTTGATGACAAAACCGCCCGAGCCATTGGCAATGGCCGAAAGCTCGATGCTTTGTTGCGTGGCTTGACCAAAAACCACATAGCTTCGGCCCGCATAGCTGCCGGCCGCTGGGCTGCCGTAATGCGCGCCGATCAGCAAATCGTCGAGACCATCGCCGTTGACATCGCCGGCACTGGAAACGCTGTTGCCACTGTTGTCATCCATGCATTGGCCATTGATGACAAAGCCGCCGGCCCCGCCGGCAATGTCGCCCAGTTCAATGGTTTTGGCGGGCACATTGGTCGTGACTGCAACGGCCACCAGAACCTGGGCTTGACGGTCATCACTGTCATACACGCGATAAGTCAGGCCGTTATGCGTTGCCGTGCCCGTACGAGCCCAGGTGCCGCCGATCAATTCGATCGAATCGCCGGCATGGCCATCGACCACCAGTTGATGCTTCAGTACTGATGCCCCCAGTCCGCTCCAACCATTGCTGGTGTTGAACAGGTTCATCCCCGCCATGTCAATGACATCGGCGGAAGTCAGCGTAAGCGTGTTGTTGCCGCCAACAGAAAGTTCGATGTGTTCTATCGATTCGATACGCGAACCACCGGCAGGAGATGCCCCGCCTTGATTGGTGACGGCAGAGAGGTTGAGCGCGATACCGCTGCCCTGGATAGCCAGAGTGTCAATTCCGCTACCACCGTCGATGCGGGCGAAGGTTTCATTGAAACCGGCAGTGAGTTGAGCGACGTTGTCGGCATTGAGTTCGAAGCTGTCGTTGCCGGATCCGCCATAGAGCACATCGGCACCGCCATTGCCAATCAAGGTGTCGTTGCCGGAATTGCCCACCAGGGTTTCCGCAATGGAAGAACCGGTGAGGATGTCGTCATTCGTTGTGCCCATCTGATCGACATGGCTGCTGCTGAATGCGTCACTGGTGCCACCGAAGATGACGTAGCTACGGCCGGCATTGCTGCCGGCTGCGGGGTCGCTGAAAGGTGCGCCAACGATCAAATCGGCGAGGCCATCGCCATTGACATCACCGGCGCTTGCGACACTTGTGCCGCTCTGATCAAGTGCACACTGACCGTTGATGACGAATCCGCCGTTGCCATTGGCTACGTCGCCCAGATTAATGGCACCACCCGTGGTCTGGCCAAAGACCACATAGCTTCGTCCTGCGGAGAGGCCGCTTGCCGGATCGTGGTATCTGGCTCCGATAATCAGGTCGGCCAGGCCATCGCCATTGAAATCGCCAGCACTGGCGACACTGCTACCGCTCTGATCATTTGCACATTCCCCGTAAATGACAAAGCCGCCGTTACCATAGGCCACCTCCAACAGGTCGATGGCCGATCCTGTCGACTGGCCGAAAACCACATAGCTATGCCCGGCATTGCTGCCGGTGGCGGGGTCGCTAAACGGTGAGCCAACGATCAAATCAGCGAGGCCATCGCCATTGACATCACCGGCACTTGCGACACTGGCGCCACTGACGTCATCCGGATTCTGGCCGTTGATGACAAAGCCCCCCACGCCATTTGCAACGGCCGATAGATTGATTTCAGCGTTTGCCAAGGTGCCAAAGACGACATAGCTGCGCCCCGCTGAAATGCCGGATACGGGGTCGCTGTATTTGGCGCCGATGATCAGGTCGGCCAGGCCATCGCCATTGACATCGCCCGCACTGCCGACGCTCCAACCGCTCTGGTCAGAAGCACATTGGCCATTGATGACAAAACCCACCCCTGCCGCGCCCATGTCGGAAAGATTGATTGCTCCGGTTCC
This sequence comes from Hydrogenophilaceae bacterium, assembly GCA_031426815.1. GTDB lineage: Bacteria > Pseudomonadota > Gammaproteobacteria > Burkholderiales > Thiobacillaceae > PFJX01. The sequence goes on along the minus strand of JASJPG010000066.1, from coordinate 25,177 downwards.
CGTCTGACCGAATACCACGTAGCTGCGGCCAGCATCGTCACCGGATGCAGGACTGCTGTATCGGGCGCCGATGATCAGATCGGCCAAGCCATCGCCATTGACATCCCCAGCGCCGGCGACGCTTCTGCCACTTTGATCGGTCGCACATTCCCCGTTGATGACAAAACCGCCACTGCCGTTAGCAACCGCTGACAAATTGACGGTTCCGCCGGCTGACTGGCCGAAGATCACGTAACTGCGCCCGGCGGCACTTCCGGCGGCGAGATCTTTCAAATACGCGCCGACGATCAGATCGGCGAGGCCATCACCGTTAACGTCCCCTGCGCCTGCGACACTGAAACCGCTCTGGTCATTCGCGCATTCCCCGTTAATGACAAAGCCGCCACTGCCACTCGCCACTGCCGACAAATCGATGGCGGCACTTCCCGTTTGGCCGAACACCACATAAGTACGCCCGGCACTGGATCCGCCGGCGGGGTCGCTCGCCCAGGCCCCGACAATCAAGTCATCGAGGCCATCGCCGTTGACGTCGCCAGCGCTGGCAAGGCTGTATCCGCTTCTGTCATCCCCACATTGACCGTTGATGACGAAGCCGCCGCTACCCGCAGCAATATTGGAAAGTTCAATGGCCATTTACTTTGTCCTTAACAATTCATGACGAGGTCAAGTTTCCAAGCTCAGCACACGCCGAATCTCGTCCGTCTTGAATCCCAGCGCCATCGGCCGCCGCACACCCGGCAGCGTGACTACGTCGTAGAGTTCTTCAACGACACCTTCGATACGAATCCAATGCACGATATCGCCATTGCGCAAGTCGATGACCTGGATTCCACAACGCGGTTCGGCGCCCTTGGCCTTCAGCATGTCGTCCAGCGGAAGACCACTGAAAGTCTTGTTATGGCGAGGGCGCGAAAGACCTACCAGAGCGAAATCGCCGTGGAAAGCGAGTCCTCGCATATAGCCGGGGCAGAACGTCACCGGGACGAACCGCCCGGCTTCGAGGTCGGCATATCCGAACTCGCCGGTACCCGAATTGAGTAGCCAGAGCTTGCCTTGGTGCCAGCGCGGTGAATGCGGCATCGACAAGCCTGTGAGTACGACTTCGTTCTGTGGCACGTCAATCAGAATGCCCCCACCGACGCGGTGTTCACGCCAGCCGTCTGCGACATCGGAGGACCCCACCGCAGTGACGTAGGCGGGTCTGCCATCTTTCATCACAAGGCCGTTAAGGTGGCATCGGTCTTCCGCTGCAAGTTTGCTGATGAAGGGGGGCTTCCACAGCGGTTTGAAACTGTGGGTTTCACTGAGCGTCGCCAAGCATCCAAATAGCGTGTTGACGAAGACCAGCTTGCCGTCCTGATCGACGGCCATGTCATGGATATCGAGATCACCGGTGATGTTGCCGATTTGAGGCACATATAGGCGATCGTGCCCGTCCTGAGTTTCACCGTTGGTGAAGATATTTTCAAAGCGCCAGACCTGGTAGAGGCTGCTCATCCAGAGTCCATTAGACGTGGTGCACAAACCCATGCATCGATTGAACGTGCGCTCGAAGATAGCGAGTTCACCGCCTGACTTCAGGCCGAGGAAAAATAGCTTACCGATCTGGTAGGTGGTGAAGGCGAGTGCGATGTTCTGTTCTGCCAGCCAGGCCAGCATCTGGCGTGAAGTGGAGATTTCCAGATTGGGGGGAGTGTGTGTGGGCTGCATGGCGATACTCATATCGGTCAGCGACGGCATTTCTTGAACTGGCCAATCAACCTATTTCACGCAGTTGCCGGTGTCGTAGGAGCGCCTTCCAAGGCGCGAAGTCCAGAACAATCGCGCCTTGGAAGGCGCTCCTACGAATGGTTTCGCCACTCACCCGGTGGGTGACGCAGATTCGGCATTGCAGTGCGCTTCCCACATCTGCCGATAGAGTTTTTCGATATCACGGGTATACGTTGCGATATCGCAGAGCGGGGAGGCCTGCAATCGTTCGCGCAGTCTGGCTCGGCCTTGGCGTAGAGAAACAATCTGTTCGGCAAGTGCTTTTGCTTTGCAAACGTAGTCCGCGGCATCGTGCGCAATCCAGTCAGTTTGAGACAGGGTAGTCAGAAAACTCGCCCCCATGCGCCCTGCGAAGTTGCCGCCAGCCAACGTGATGACGGGCACGCCCATCCAGAGCGCCTGGAGCGTTGTCGTGCCGCCGTTGTAGGGCATCGGATCGAGTGCGATATCGATGTCGCCATATTCCTGCATCATCTCGGCCAAGCCAGTGGGGCCGCGAAATTCGATGCGCTGACGGGAAACGCCGTGCGCCGCGAAAAGATCAGCAAAGCGTGTTTGCACAGAGGCATCTTTCAGCGACGGCGCTTTCAGCAACAAGCGCGATTCCGGCACTGTCTTGAGCAGCGCAGACCAGATCGCAATGGTTTTCGCCGAGAGCTTCATGGCGTTGTTGAAGGAGCCGAACATGAGTGCGGCGTCGTGCGGCCTTGCGGGAGGCAGCGGGTGCTCATCCACAGGAGCCCAACAGAAGACACTATGCGGCAATTGCGCCAGACCTTCGCTGTAAAGATCGGCGTGTTCCGCTGGCGTGACAATGCGGTCACCGATCAACCAGTCCATGCTGGAGAGCCCAGTGGAGTAGGGGTAACCAAGAAAGGTGGTTTGCACCGGGGCAGCGCGCATGGCAAAGACACCCAATCGATGCGTGGCAGTATGCCCGGCCAGATCGATGAGGACGTCAATGTGGTCGCCGTGGATGATCTTGTGCAAGGCCGCATCATCCAGAGCGGCGGCTTCTATCCAGCGGTCGGCGCAAGCTTTTGCCTGATGCGTGTATTCATCATGCATGACGCCGGTGTAATAAATGCTCACTTCGAACTGTTCATGGTTGTGGCACTTGAGCACCGGCAGCAAAAAAAGGTTGACTGGATGTTGCCGGTGCAGATCGCCGGTGACATATCCGATGCGCAGACGGCGGTTGGTTGTACGGACATTGGCGAAATTGGTTTTCAGTCCGACTCTGGCTTCAATCGGGGCGCACAGACGCCGATGCAGGGACGCTATGGCTTGAGGCGTCCATTCATCCTGGTAGAGACTGGTCATTGCAATGCTGGACGCCAGTCGAGAAAGCGGATCTCCACCGGCTTCATAGGCAATTTGCAAGGCTGCCAAGTGAGCTTTGGCATCTCCCATACGCCCTTGCAGGCCGGCATTGATCAGATCGGCTTCAAGGTTGTCAGGATCCAGTTGTTGCACCCGCCTCAGGCTCTCTCGGCAATCGGCAAGTGCGTAGACTTCAGACTGAATTTTCGCCAAAGCAAGCCAGGTCGGGGCATGGGCCGGACGTAAATCCAGAGCCTTCCGCAGGATGGAAATTGCCTCCTGCCAATAATTGTGGGCATACACCCGGGCAGAGAGACTGACCAGAAACTCGGGGGAAAGAGACAGGGAAGCTCGGGTGAAAGCCTTTTCCGCAGCAGCGATATTGCCGATATGGAGCAAGGCTTCGCCCAGGAACATCATTGAGCCACAACGCACAGGACGTACATCGAGCAGGCCGGACAAGGCGGCCACAGCTGCGGAGGCATCGCCGGCATGTAACCGCCAGTAGCCAAGCCAATGCAGGGATTCGCCGGGGATCACTTCCAATGCAATGGCTTCGGCCAGTGCGCGGCGATGTAGATCTTGCGAACCGCCCAGCAATTCATGCAGGCGGGCCAGATACAGCCAACCAAGCCAGTCGTCTGGGAAGACTTCTACTATCGCGGCAAATTTTTCAGCCAGCACTTTTGCTTCGGGCAGTACCGCCAGACCAAGACACCCATCTCCCGCCATTGGATCCTGCCAAGGACCGATGTCCAGTCCATCCAGTTGTTGGCGCAAGCTGGCATCACAACGCAAAGCCTGACGCGCGGCATAGCCCGCCTGCCAAAGCTGGCAGTGATGCCGGTATTGTCGCGCCAGTTCGAACCACACCGCCGATTGCATGGGCGAGACGCGCAGAGATTGCCAAAGTGAAGAGATGCTGACCGATCCGCGAGGGATTGGCGCGTCACTTGCCTCATTTGTCATTGGTTACAACTCTTCGAAGATCAACATAAAAGCGAGGACGTCAATGGACAGGTGTTACATCCCTGATTGAAGGCATGTGCCATGAGATTGAAATATCCATAGGCAACTCAGCAGCCAACTTGGTAAGACATGGTATGCCAACTTGGTGTCACTGATTACAACCCTATTCGAGCGAATTCTGGCCCTCAAGTCAGCTATTTGTCTGGCGCATACTTATCCCGCCAACCGGGAGCGCCGGCATCTTGCCGGCCCATCGCCTCAAGCAAGAGATTTGTCTGGCGTTTACTTATCCCACCAGTAAATCCGTGTATGGCAACACAGGCGATCCACTCAGCACCGCGAACTGCATGGCCGCCAGCGCCCCCGTGCCATCGGCGTCGTAATACAGCGCGCCATTGGCTTGGTCGTAAACAATGCGGTCGTCCGCGTCGTGCGCTGCGCTGCCGGCATGGAAGAAGGCAGCCGTGCTCGGCGCGCCGGAAAAACCCAGCTCGCGGAAGATGGCTGGCGAAAGTTGTATCTTGTCCGTGCCGCTGCTGAAGTCGGTGACGGTATCGACGTTGCGGATGGCGTTGAGCGGGGTGGTGAAGGCGAAAGTGTCGCTGCCGGTGCCGCCGGTCAATGTGTCGTTGCCGGAGGCGCCAGCGAGTATGTCGTTGCCGGCGCCGCCATCGAGGCTGTTGGCGTTGCCATTGCCGGTCAGGCTGTTGTCGAGCGCGTTGCCGCTGCCGTGCATTGGCTTGACGCCGAGCAGGGTCAGGTTTTCCAGGTTGTCGCCCAGCGTCCAGTCCCTCCAGGCGCGGACCGAGTCGATTTCCGCCGCGTCGGTCTGATTTTCCTGAATCACGTCGCTGAGGTTGTCCACGACGTAGATGTCGTTTCCGGCGCCGCCGATCAGGCTGTCTGCGCCGGCGCCACCATCCAGCACATTGGCCGCGTCGTTGCCGGTGAGGATGTTGCTCTGGCCGTTGCCTCTGCCGCTGAATTTGCCGGTGCCGGTCAGGGTCAGGTTTTCCAGGTTGGCGCTCAGCGTCCAACTCAGCGCAGCGTTTACGACATCGATTTCGCCGGCCAGGGTGCTCTCGATCACTCTGTCGCCCGCGCTGTCGACCAGATAGGTGTCATTGCCCGCGCCACCGAGAAGAGTGTCGTTGCCGGCACCGCCGTCCAGGATGTTGGCGGCGCTGGTGCCTCTCAGGGTGTCCGCCCAGTCACCGCCGCGGGCATTTTCGATGCTGACGTTATCGGCGATGGCGATGACCGACTCCAGGTTGCTGATAGAAACGTAGTAGTCCGATCTAATGATGACGGAGGCGCTGGTGCCGTTCAGGGTATCCGCCCCGGCTCCGTTTGAGGCATTTTCGATGTTGGCGTTGTAGGCGCTGGCGGTGGCTGAGTATTGGCTGCCATAACGGTTGATGCTGCCCGCCGCCAGACTGAGTTGGATGCTGTAGCCGAGGCCGCTGGCATCGAGCCAGTCGTTGCCGCCGGTATCCCAGAGGGTTCTCAGAGCGCCGTCGTCGGCAAGGGTGTAGATGTTGTCCGTATTGTGATAAGTGGTGTTTGCCCCATAGATGCGCTGGATAGCCTGGATGTCCAACAGCATGGGGGTGGCTGAATAGCCATCGCTCAGACTGCTCACCGGTGTGTCATAGCTCATCGCCGTCTGGGTTCTGACGTCCTTGGCGCCGATGCCCAGATCGATGAAAGTCGGCCGGCCATTGCCGCCGTCGTCGAACGGGTGCTTGAGGCCGAGGGCATGGCCCAATTCATGCATGCCGACCCAGAATCCGGCATCGCCCGGGCTGAGGTACTGCATCTCGCTGGCGTAGTCGTCCAACATAATGTCGCCTTCCAGGCGCGGATATTCCGTTCGGTTCGATTCCAGTTCGGCCAATAGCAGATCGACGTAATCCGGCGCCGGGAAGACGCCCAGGCCGGAGACGGGGGAAAGACTGTTACCGGAGTGCCCGAAGGCAATATTGGCGGAGTTGTTCTCGATGGTGTCGCTGCCCGGAATCTCGACGAAGTTGATGTTGGCGACCGATTGCCAGGCGACCAGTGCCTCGCGTATTGCGTCTTTTGCCTCCTCGTTCCAGGCGCCGCCGAGGAGCAGGCCTTCATCGCGGATATCGTTGAACGAATAGGTCAGCACGCGTGCGCCGCTGAATTGCCAGGTGCTTCCCTGCGTCAGACCGTCCAGAACAGCCGTGCCGCTCAATGGGAAGGCATTGGCTACCGGCGTGGCCTGATAGCCGCTCCCGAGGCTGCGCGCCGAGAGGGTGTAAGTACCGGCATCGGCATCGCCATCGCCGCCGTAGCCGGATTGCGACTCGACCGATACATAGTAAGTGCCGCTGGTCGCGGCGATGTAGGTCAGGTGCGCGTCCCTGCCCAGGCCGCTGTCCTGGTTGTAGGCGATCTCGTTGCCGGCACTGTCGCGCAGGCGCAAGAGCGGGTTGTTCAGCGAGCCGCCGCCGGAATCTTTGCCTTCCAGCGAGAACGCGTAGCTGGTGCCGGCGGTGAACGTGATCTTTAACCAGTCCAGATCGGAACCGTCCTGGATGGTGCCGGTGACCGTTTCGTCCGATGTGAGAACGCCGCTGGTCGTGACACCGTTGCCATAATCGTCGAGGTTGGCGCTCAGGGTGTAGATGCTGCCGGGATCGTCGTACTGAACGGCCAGGTAGTAGATGCCACCGCTGGTCGGCGTGAAGAAAATGTGCGAGTGCGGGTCGCTCGCGATGTAATCACCGGAGCTGTCTAGCAACTGCAGATAGGCAACACCTGCGAGGTCGAAGACGTACTCCGTGCCCGCGTTCAGGTCGACGCGAAACTTGTCCTGGTCGGCTGCGTGCTCGATCATGCCGGTGACCGCCCCACCCACCGGGAGAGTGGTCATAGCGTTACCAGGGTAGTCGTCCTGACCGGCGCTCAATGTGTAGGTGCCGGTGGGGTTGCCATTGCCAGATTCGGTGGATAAGAAATAAGTACCGCTGCTGGTGGGAGTGTAGACAAGGAGCGCATATCCCAAGCCGTTGTCGTAAGCGGAATACTGATAACTCCCTGTGGCGTCGATAATAAATAACAAGGGCTCGGCTAGCGTGCCTTTGCCGGAATCCGCACCCTGGAGCTTGAAGACATAGGTTGTGCCGGAGGCCAGTTCGATGCGGAACCAGTCCTGATCGAAGGCGAACTGGAGGTCGCCAGTGGCTGAACCGCCCAGAGTAAGACGGGATAAAGTAGTCGTATCACCGACATGGTCGTCGGCGCCGAGATCTGTGGCGGTCAGGGTGTAACTGCCTATCGTGCTAGCCACCTCCTGGGCGACCAGGTAATAGGTATCACTGGATGAAGGCAGATAGGTCAGCCTGTCTTGGCCGTAGTCGTGGGCCAGTAGATTGCCTGCGCCATCGAGAAGCTGAAGATTGGGATTGACCAGGGTGCCGCCGCCAGAATCCGTGCCATTCAAGAAGACGTAGAGCCTGCCGGCCGTCAGGTCGACGCGGAACCAGTCCATGTCGCCGCTGGTTTCGAATAGGCCAGTGACGCTCCCGCCCACCGCCACCACGCCCGTAGTGGTGAGGTCCGCCGCATAGTCGTCGCCAACCAGTTCGTTTGCGAACACATCAATCGCGCTTGCCGCCCAAACACTGCTTGCCCCGCCCGCGAGCCCGGTCCAGTCGAACTGTTCCGAGTTGAGTGAAATGGCTGCGGTGTTGTCATAAACCGCGCGTCGATACTCGATATTGGTGTCGTATAGATTCGACATTGCCTAACTCCCTTTTGTTGTAGTGGTCAGTCATGTTGAAACGAATCGCGCCCGCATCGGCATCCGTGCGTGCTACGGTATTTCATCTATTTGCATTTGGACTTTTTTTGTTGGTTTTGTACATATGTCGAAAGCCATAGATGGACGACTGATTTACTGGGTTATGTAACGCACTTGGGCCAGATGTGCGCCAGTTTGAGGCACGAACCCCATCTCCCCGGGCGGGCCGAGCACGATGCGGTTCGTTGCGCTCACATCATCCACGCGGGGTTTTGTGGTCGGCTGTTTCACGTTCTGCCATCGCTAAACGGCAGCGCAGCGGGCCCATCTATCGTCGCGCATTGATGGGCCCGCTGCGCTTGGCCCATCCTACAAACCGTATGTTGGGAGGCCCGCAGAATGGGAGCCGTGGAGCATCCGATTTCTTTCACCGTGACAGGCTTGTAGGAAGGGGAAATCGGCTATTTCAGGTTTATTCGCATATATGCGTTGATCGTGCGAATAAATTCGCACCTACAACGACGTCAAATGTGGTTTCAAGTGGTATTTCGTTGAGCACGTTGGGCTGGACCCGGCCTCCGCCGGGGTGACGGCTCACCCCTGATAAGAAAATTCCCCCCTGCAGCGTCAACTGACCAAAAAATCCGTGTACTGAACCCCTGGCACTGAACTCAACAACGCGAACTGCACCGCTGCCAGCGCCCCCGTGCCATCGGCGTAGTAATACAACGCGCCATTGGTTTGGTCATAAACAATGCGGTCGTCCGCGTCGTGTGCTGCACTGCCGGCATGGAAGAAGGCATCCGTGCTTGGTGCGCCGGAAAAACCCAGCTCGCGGAAGATGGCTGGCGAAAGTTGAAGCTTGTCCGTGCCGCTGCTGAAGTCGGTGATGGTATCGACGTTGCGGATGGCGTTGAGCGGGGTGGTGAAGGCGAAGGTGTCGCTGCCGGCACCGCCGGTCAGCTTGTCGTTGCCGGAGGCGCCGTCGAGGGTGTCATTGCCGGCGCCGCCATCGAGGCTGTTGGTGTTGCCATTACCGGTCAGGCTGTTGTCGAGCGCGTTGCCGCTGCCGTGCAGTGGCTTGACGCCGAGCAGGGTCAGGTTTTCCAGATTGTCGCCCAGCGTCCAGTCTCGCCAGGCGCGGACCGAGTCGATTTCCGCCGCGTCGGTCTGATTTTCCTGAATCACGTCGCTGAGGTTGTCCACGACGTAGATGTCGTTTCCGGCGCCGCCGATCAGGCTGTCTGCGCCGGCGCCACCATCCAGCACATTGGCCGCGTCGTTGCCGGTGAGGATGTTGCTCTGGCCGTTGCCTCTGCCGCTGAATTTGCCGGTGCCGGTCAGGGTCAGGTTTTCCAGGTTGGCGCCGAGGCTCCAGGAGACGGGCGCGTGGACGCTGTCGATGCCTTCGTTGGCCCGTTCGGTGATGGTGTTGGTGCGGGCGCTGACCAGGTAGGTGTCGTCGCCGGCGCCGCCGGCCAGGCTATCGCGCGCGGCGTTGCCGGTGAGCGTGTCGGCGCTGGCGGTACCCAGGCGGATGGCGTCGCTATGCACGGTTTCGGCGATGCCGTGGCCGTCGCTGTAACTGACCGATACGGTCAGCGTCTTGCCGGCTTCGGCCTGTCCCAATACCCACGTGCTGGCGGTGGCGCCATTGATGGGGCTGCCGTCGGCTTGCCATTGATAGCTGATCTGGCCCATGCCATCCGCGTCCGCCAGCGAACCGGTGTCGGCGGTCATCGTCTGCCCCAGGATGGCGTTGCCTTTGATGACGACGCCGCCGCTGGGCGGGTTGTTGGTCGCAAAGTGGTAACTGGCGGTACCGGCGTAATTGTTGCCCGCCAGGTCTTTTATGGCGCCGGGAAGCAGTTCGAGCGTGTAGCCCGGGCTGTAGGCCAGATCGAGAGTCGGGTCGATGGTCAGGCTGGCGCCCGCGATCGTCAGGCGCGTGCTATCGACGACATTGAAGCTCTCGACGATGGCGCCGGCCGAGGTCTTCAGCACGATGTTGCCGACGCCGCGCATGATCGTTTCGCTGAAAGTAATGACGATGTTGCTGCCCAGCGCCACGCCGACAGCCCCATCGGCCGGACTGAAGGCGCTGACCGTCGGGGCGGTGGTATCCACCACCACGGCGCTGGTCAATTTGCCGGAACTGGCGCTGGTGTTGCCTGCCGCATCGGTTTGCCTGACCTGAATTTGATTGGCCGCATAGCTGCCCACCGGCAGCGTCAGGCTGCTGCCGCTGCCGGTGCTCCAGGTGCTGCCGCCATCCAGGCTGTAGGACCATTGTGCACCGGCTTCCAGGCCGCTGACCTGCAGCGTGCCGGCGCGGGTGAAACTGCTGCCGGCGACGGTCTGATGGAGCGAGGTTATGACGACATCCGTCACCGGCACGTTGGTGTACGAACCCACCGTCGCGGTGGCGACTTGCGCGATGCTGTCGATCACCGACAGGCCGGACACCACCTGGCCAAAGACGGCATAACCCGGCGAAGCGGCACTGCTGTAGTTCAGATAGGTGTTGTCCACCTGGTTGATGAAGAACTGCGACGTGGCGGAATCGGCCACGCTGGTGCGCGCCATGGCGATGCTGCCGCGCACATTGCTCAGACCGTTGTTGCTCTCCAGCGTTATCGCGCCGTAGGTCGGGGTTTTGTAGGCCAGCCCGGCGTTGAAACCGCCGCCCTGCACCATGAAGTCGTTGATCACCCGGTGGAACAGCGTGTTGTCGTAAAACCCGCCGTCGACATAAGCCAGCATGTTGGCGACGGTGATCGGCGCCTGCTCGGGATAAAGCTCCAGCACCACCGTGCCGAGACTGGTCTGCAGGGTCACCTGCGGATTGACCAGGTAATTGAACGCGGTGCTGGTCACCAGCTTGGGCGCCACCGGCGCGACGGTATCGATGGCCTGGCTGCTATTCGCGGCGCTGGCGTTGAGATTGCCCAAGGCATCGCTGACCGCGCCCGCCTTCAGCGTCAGCCCTATCATGCCGCTGGCGACACCAAGCGTTGGCGTGATGTTCACCGTCCATGCGCTGCCGCTGCCGGTCACGGAAGCAACCGTGCCATTGGTGGCAGTGAAATCGTCGGCGGCCAGGCCGCTGACCGATTCGCTGAACTGCAGCGTGTAGGCCACATTGCCGGTTGAGCGGTTGGCCGTGCCGGGCAGGTTGTCGGTGAGGGTGACGTCGATGTCGGTAATGGCCAATGCGCTGGTCAGCTTGCCGGAACTGGTGCTGGCGTTTCCTGCCGCATCGGTTTGCCTGACCTGAATTTGAGCGGCCGCATAGTCGCCCAGAGGCAACGCGAAACTGCTGCCGCTGCCGGTGTTCCAGCTGCTGCCGCCATCCAGGCTATAGGACCACTGCGCCCCGGCTTCTAGCCCGCTAACCTGCAAGGTGTCCGCATTGGTGATGCTGCTGCCGGCAACGGTCTGCCGGATCGAGGTGATGGTGATGTCTGCGACAGGCACATCCGCATACCCGCCCACCGTCGTGGTCGCCACTTGCGCGATGCTGTCGATCACTGCCAGGCCGGAGACCACCTGACCGAACACGGCATAACCGGGCGAAGCGGCACTGCTGTAGTTCAGGAAGGTGTTATCCACCTGGTTGATGAAGAACTGCGTCGTGGCGGAATCGGCCACGTTGGTGCGCGCCATGGCGATGCTGCCGCGCACGTTGGACAAGCCGGAGTTGCTCTCCAGCGGAATGGCACCGTAAGTCGGGGTTTTGGCAACCAGGCCCGAGGTGAGTCCGCCGCCTTGCACCATGAAGCCATCGATCACCCGGTGGAACAGCGTGTTGTCGTAAAACTCGCCGTCGACATAAGCCAGCATGTTGGAGACGGTGATCGGCGCCTGCTCGGGATAAAGCTCCAGCACCACGGTGCCGAGACTCGATTGCAGGGTGATTTGCGGGTTGATCAGGTAATTGAACGCGGTACTGGTCACCAGCTTGGGCGCCACCGGCGCGTAAGTGTCGATGGCCTGACTGGTATTCGAGGCGATGGCATTGGGATTGCCCAACGCATCGCTCACCGCGCCCGCCTGCAGCGTCAGGCCGATTGTGCCGCCGGCCACGCCGAGCGTTGGCGTGACGTTGACCGTCCAGGTAGTGCCGCTGCCTGTAATCGAGCTGATCGAGCCATTGCTGACGGAAAAGTCATCGACGGCCAGTCCGCTGACCGATTCGCTGAACAGCAGCGAGTAGGCCACGTTGCCGCTGGCCCGGTTGGCCGTGCCGAGAAGACTGTCTGTGATGGTGACGGTGGGAGTGGTCATCTCGGAGATAGGAAAGGTCAGGTAAAAGTTTGTAGGGGAGTTTAGGTTTATTCGCACCTACAACGTCAAATGCGGTTTCATGGATACAGCGGGGTGACGAATTAACCTATTTCGCGCAGTTGCCGGTTTCGTAGGAGCGCCTTCCAAGGCGCGAAATCCGGAACAATCGCGCCTTGGAAGGCGCTCCTACGCGTGGGTCGCCACTCACCCGGTGGGTGACGAGCGATATACACATGACCCACTGAGGTTTCCAGGATTAATCAGCGTCTCCTTTAAGCAATGAAAATATCCGTAAACAGCAGCAGCGGCGCCGAACTCAGCTGCGCGAACTGGATGGCCGCCAGCGTTCCGCTGCCATCGGCGTCGTAATACAGCGCCCCATTCGCCGAGTCATACAGGATGCGGTCATCCGCATCGTGTGCCGTGCTGTCGGCATGGAAATAAGCATCCGTGCTCGGCTCGCCGCTGAAACCGATCTGCCTGAAGATGGCTGGCGAAAGCTGGATCCGGTCGCTGCCGCTGCTGAAGTCAGCGATCGTATCGACATTGCGCGCGGCGTTGAGAGGCGTGGCGAAGGCAAAGGTATCGCTGCCGGCGCCGCCGGTCAGCGTATCGTTGCCGGAGGCACCATTCAGGGTGTCGTTACCGGCGCCGCCATCGAGGCTGTTGGCGTTGCCATTGCCGGTCAGGTTGTTGTTCAAACCGTTGCCGCTGCCGTGCAATGGCTTGACGCCGAGCAGGGTCAGGTTTTCCAGGTTGTCGCCCAGGGTCCAGTTCGCCCAGGCGCGCACACTGTCGATTTCCGCAGCGCCGGCCTGGGTTTCCTGTACCGCATCGCCGGCGTGGTTCACCACATAGATATCGTTCCCGGCGCCGCCGATCAGGACATCCGCGCCGGCACCGCCATCCAGCACGTTGTCGGCGTCATTGCCGGTGAGGATGTTGTCCAGGCCGTTGCCTCTGCCGCTGAGTTTTCGGGTACCGAGCAGTTCCAGGTTTTCCAGGTTGGCGCCCAGGGTCCAGCTGATCGCGGCCTGCACGTTATCGATCCCGCTGCTTTGCGTGCCGGCTTCGACGATACGGTCGCCCGGGTTCTGCACAAGATAGGTGTCGTTGCCCAGGCCGCCGGTCAGGATGTTGTCGCTGGCGTTGCCGATGAGAAGGTCGGCACCATTGCCGCCGACGGCGTTTTCGATGATGCAGCCGTAGGCGATGGCGATATTGTCATTACCGAGCGGGCCCACCCATTCGTATGCCGGAACGATTCCACGCAGCGAGCTGAACTCCCCGGCGCGCAAATCGATCTCGCAATCTTCGCTGAATCCGGAAGCGTCGAGGGTGTCGACGCCGCCGCCATCCCACAGCGTTTCATACGATGGCGCGGCGGGATCGAAGCTATAGCGGTCATCGCCGGCGCGCGTCGCGGTGTTCGCGCCATAGAGAAACTGGATCGCGGCCACGTCGAACAGCATCGGACTGCTGACGAAGTGGCCGGTGGAGGCGCCCTCGTCGTGGTTGTTGTAGGACATCACTGTGTACTGATTGGTATCGACCGCGGCCGCCAGATAGGGTTCGGCGTCGCCGTGGTAAAGGCCGGGATGCTTGAAACCCAGCGCGTGGCCGATTTCGTGCAGCAATACCCAATAGGCGGCGTTGCCGGCTGCCGGTGAGGCGTAGTCCACCTCGGCGCGATTGATCCAGACGTCGCCGCCGGCCTGGTTCGGCGAAGGGTAGTAGGCATAGCCGGAATAGCCATCGCCATTCAGATAGTTTCCGAAGCGCAATTGGCCGCCCTCGCCGCCGTCGGCCACTTCGACGAAGGTCAACCCCGCGATCTCCTGATAGAGCCGCAGCACGTCGCGCACGGCGGACTCTTGCGTCGCGTTCATCGCTACGAAAGTGCCGGTTTCGCTGACCGACGCATAGGACGGTCCGGCGTCCATGAAGCTGAACGTCAGCACGCTGCCCGGCGTGCCGTTCGCCACGGCGTCGTTCCAGCGCTGGTGATCGGGACTGCGCAGCGCTTCGATGAAATCGGTGCTGACTTCAAGTTGCACAGTCGCGGCGACGGAAGCCACGCCGTCGCCGCCCTGCACGGCCAACTGCAGCGTGCCGAAATCCGCGGCGGTGGGGGTGCCCGAGAAGGCGCCGGTGGCCGCGTCGAACGCGAGCCAGCTCGGCAACGGGCCGCCATCGGCAAGGCTGGCGGCATAGGTCAGCGCATCGCCGTCCGCATCATGGAAGGCCTGCGCGGGAACGACGTAGTTGAAGGCTTCGCCAGCGCGGGCGGTCTGATCGACGATGGCGCTGGCAAGGCGCAGGATGCCGAAATCGTACGCACCGGTATAACTGCTGCCGACCGCGACGATCTGGCCATTGGCCGCGAAGGCCAGGTCGTATATTTCGGAGGTGCCGCTGCCGAACAAGGTCGTGAACACGCCGCCGTTGGCGAACGCGGTGTCCAGAGATCCGTCGGCGTTGTAGCGCGCAATCAGCGCGTTGCCGAATCCGGTCTGATCGTTGCCGGCCGCGATGATCTTGCCATCGGCCTGTATTTCGATGCTGTTGAAGTCGTCCCTGGCGCTGGTGTTCAACGTGACGATGCCATCGCCGCCGCCGAAACCGGTGTCGAACGTGCCATCGGCATTGAGCCGGATCAGCACGCCATCCTGCAGGTCGCCGCCACTCCCCGGCGTATTGCAGGCCAGCAGGATCTTGCCGTCGGACTGGATCGCGATGGCGTTGATGGCCTCCAGCGCGCTGGAGTTGTCTAGGTTGATCAGTAGCTTGCCATCGCCGCTGAAGCTTGTATCCAGCGCGCCTGTCGCGGTATGCCGAGCAACCGCCAGATCCCAACTGCTGCCGCTCCAGGCGTAGCCGGCCACGACGATGCCGCCGTCCGCCTGCAATGCCAGCGCGGCGGCGACCGAGGTGTTGTTGACGAACGAACCGGTGAAGACACCATCCGTATCGAAGGTAAGGTCGGGATTGCCGTCGCCGTCATAACGCGTGATCGCGTAATTGAAGCCGCTGCTACCTGCCACAACGATCTTGCCGTCGGATTGGAGCGCGAGCGCGTGGGCTTTGTCGTCCTGCGCGGAGAGCGATTGCGTGCGCATGCCATCGCCCGCGAAAGTCGTGTCGAGCTCGCCGGCGGCGGTGTAACGCATGATCAGGAAATCGGCGCTGCCGTTCTGGCTTTCCCCGACGACGATCAGCTTGCCATCGGCCTGAACCGCCAGATCGTTAGCTTTGTCGATCCCGGCAAGCGCGGTGATCTGCCGGCCGTCGCCGGAAAAGGTGGTGTCCAGGCTGCCGTCGCTATTGAAGCTCAGCAGCGAGACATCGAAGTCACCGCCGCCCGAATCGCTCCATCCGGCCACGACATACTTGTTATCGGACAGGACCGCGATGGCTTGCGCCATGCCTTCGCCGCTACCGACCGGCACGCTGCGGGTGCCATCACCGGCAAAGGTGGCGTCAAGCGTTCCGGCAGAGATGAGCGTGGGAGGCGTGTTTTCCAGAGGCATACGAGCTCGCTCTCAAGCGAAAAACCCAAGTCTACCGGTCATCGTAGGTGCGGGGTTCTTGTTGCGATAGCCATCCGGCTCAATCGCGCCTTGGAAGGCGCTCCTACACGGTAGGACTCCGGCTAATCGCACAGGGAGGGCGTAGGAGCGCCTTCCAAGGCGCGATGCTCGCGCATCGTGCAGTCAAATACGCAGGACGACGCAACCGGCGCCGTCCTGCTTACGCGGGGTCAGACGATGACTAGCGGCAGTGAGGGCTCAAGGCTCAAGCGGAGCAGGACTTCGTCGAGACCGTTGAGAACCGCCACATACTCGATATTGCTCAGCGTGACGTCGGGCCCGGTGCCATTGCTTGCGTAGTCGACTGCCCAAGCGTTGCCGATCTGGGACAGGTTGAATACTTCGTTGGCCGCATCGGTGAAACGCCAGACCGGGTCAACTCCGGAATTATCCATGTTCATCTGGATTTTGCTGAGGCCTAAAAAGTCCAAGCCCACCGTTTCCGCTATCGCGGCGGCGCCGATCACCGTGTGGACGCTCTCATCCAGCCCATAGCTGGCGAACTGGTAGCTCGCGGCGAGCGTGTTGCCGTCCAGCACGCCATTGACTGCTTGGCTCGCATCCACCGTGCCGATGTCGTTGGCGAGGTCGATGTCCAGAGCGTTCGTGCCATCGTCGAAGCGCAAGAGTTCGAAGTTTTGCAGCGTAATGTCGTAGTCGACCACCGGCTGTGCCGCCAGGACATCGTGGATGCCGCTCAGGTGGTAGCTGGTTTCGGTTAGGCTGCTCAACTGGAACACGGGCGCGGAGGCATCGATGCTGGCGGGGTCGAGTTGTTCGCCGAAGTACAAGCCATCGCCAGCCGGCACGATCATGTCCGGGAAGAACGCAAAGGCCAGCGTATCGCTGCCGGCCAGTGCGTCGACCGATGCTTCCAGGACACTGGGCGCCGGCAGCTGATAGGTGTCGTCTCCGTTGGAGAGCCCGGAGGTCACCATCAGGCCGATGGAGTTGCCTCCCAACTGCAGATCGGCGGCCTGGACGCCGGAAAGCACGATGCCGGTCTGGCTCACCGCGCTGCTGGAGTCGCCGTCCCAGACGATCAAGGTGTCGGTGCCGGTCGTCGCGTCGACGGTGAAGGTTCCGCCGACGTAATTGCCCTGCACCGCGAAATAGCCCTGGTCGGTGGCAAGACCGTTGGCAGGCACACTGCCCATGAAACTGAGACCACCCGAACCGCCGAACACGTCAGAAAGCTGCACACCCAGATCAATACCCTCGTCGCTGGACAGATCGGTAATGCGGTCGACACCATTGGCGAAGCTGAAGGTGTCGCCGGTGTTGAGCACTCCATCGCCGCCCAGACTCATGCTGGTGACCGCAGGCGAATCGCCTTGATCGATGCCGAAGTCGTCGCTGCCAGCGCCGCCGGTCAGGGTATCGGCGCCGGCGCCGCCGGCAATCCGATCCCCCCCCGCGCCGCCGATCAACGTATCGTCGCCCGCGTTGCCATTGATGTCGAAGTAGGTGCCGTCCACCTGCGCGGAAAGATCGATGCTGTTATTGCCGCTGCCGCCATGGATAAAGCCACCGGACCCCGGCTCGTCATCCAGCAGCACATTGCCGGCTGCGTCGTGAACGCCGTTGGTCGTGTCCGACCCGTTGTAATCCATCAACACCCAATCCGTGGCCAGCAGGGTCTGGTTGGTATGGATCTGCAACGAAGTCGTACCGTTGCCACCGACACTGGTAATCGTCATCGGCGTGACGCCATTTTTTGACATCGACAACGCGACGCCGGTCGTGGCAAAGGCATTTTCGGTGAAGTTCAGATCGAAGCCATCGTTGGAAAGCGCCTCACCGACCGGCTCGGGTGCTTGCGTATCCTGGATCTGCACCACGTTCGCGCCGGCGGTCGTAGCCAGCGTGGCACCCGTAATGCCGGCAAGAACCACTGCGACATCGGGAGTCGATACATTCCCAAACAGAGGGATCGTGCCCTCATCCTGGAACACGATCAGCGAATCCACACCGCCATCGCCATCCGTATCGATCTCGAACGCCACCGTGGTGTGGTTGGTGATGTTCAGTTCCAGATAGTTGATCGCCGCTTCCGCATTGCTCAAGTCGATCGGCGTGGCGACATTGGCGGCGGATTCGAACGTAAGAATGCCGTTGCTGATGCTGTGCTGGGCCAACACGCCCGAGTCGATGCCATCGATATGCGAAACGTCGCCGGCGATGGTATTGGACGGCAAGTCGAGCACATCATGGTTGGCGATCGTGGCGGATGCGATGTCGAATCCGGTGCCCGTGGGCGATGTCAGCGCCCCCATCACGATGTCGAAATCGACTCCGGCTGCGTTTGCAAACGCAACGCCCGTTGCCGGGCTCTCGCCCAATCCGATCTTCACCACATCCCTGGCGTAAAGCTCGTCACTGCCGTTCTCGACCAAACGGATGATGTCGGCGCCACCGCCGCCCAACAGCGTATCCGTGCCGCCGCCATCGATCACCACGTCGTTGCGTTCCGTGCCAACCAGATGGTCCATGCCGCCGTTGCCGTGCAGCGCCACTGGGAAGTCGGTCCAGTACCAATCCAGATCAATGTCGATGTTGCCGGAGCCGCCGATCCAGATTTCACCGGAAGGCACGGTATTGTTCGACAAATCACGCAAATCGCCCGACCCGTCATAACGCATGCGCACCACGTCCGTGCTGGACAAGGTCGCGTTGGTGTTGAAGTTCACGCTGCTTGTACCCAGACCGCTGACGGTAATGCCGAGCGGCGTGCCTTGCCATCCATTTGCATCGGAGGGATTCAGGCTGAAGCTGACTCCGTTGAGGCCACTGGCAGTCACCGCCTCGTCAAATGTCATCGTAATGACGGAATTGGCAGTGTTGGTAAAGCTGGCGCCGGTACTGATCGGCGAGGCGGTGTCGCCGACGCTGCCGCCAAACAGTATCTGAACCGCCAGCGAATTGCCGGCGGAATCCGCCGCCAGTCCGGCACCGCCATTGGTGTTTTCGCGGTAGTGGAATCCGGGGGATTGCAGGGTTGAGGACAGATAGAGGCCATTGATCCATCCATCCGGCGAACCCTGGACTGCGAACAGTGCATGCAATTCGGTCTGGGTAGGCAAGACCACGGTGTAGTCGCCGGCGAGGTAGGTTCTCGCATCATCCACACCCGCGACGGCGCCGGCTGGCTGGGTATCCACCGTGTCGTCGCCGCCGTTGAACAGTTGATCCACTTCGAAATGGTAGAAGGTGTCATCGCCGGCGTTGCTGCCATCGCCCGAGCGATCCACGTAGTAATAAACCTTGCCATCCAGTACCGCGGGATTGATGAGGGAGAGACTGGATGCGCCAGTGCCCAGAACGAGCGTTGCGGGGGGCGCGTTTTCATTGATGTCCGTCACCGTCACCGCGATGGCCTGGCTGTCGCTGAAGATGCCGTCGCTGACCTGGACCATGACGTCGTAGACGTTGTTGCCGCCGCTATCGGTGGGGGATTCAAAGTTAGGCGCATTGATGAAGGAAAGCGCGCCGGTTGTTGAATTGATGCCGAACATCGCCGCGTCGGCGCCGCCGGCGATGCTGTAGTTGAGCACGCCGCCGTCGGCGTCGCTGGCGGATACCGTGGTGACGGCAGTGGTGTTTTCCGCCACGTTCAGGTTGGCCGTTGCGCCGCCGCCGTTGCTGAAGATGACGGGAGTCGCCGCGTTGCCGGCAAGCCAGGCGTGGCCATAACCGTCTGTTTGCAACTCGTTGTAGCTGACGCCCTGAATGACGATAGCCGTCTGACTGACTGCGCCGACCGCGCTGTTACCGTCATAGAGGGAAAGTATGTCGGCGCCACTGGCCGCGTTCAGCGTGAAGATGCCGGTGCCGCTGTTGTAGTCGCCGCGTGCCTTTGTATAGCTTTGGTCGGTGACCATACCGTTGCTGGGTGTGTCGCCCGCCATGACCGTCAGACTCTGGTTGGGGATGCCGGAGCTCAGTTCGATACGGTCGCCATCCTGGCCGGTCACGTTAAAGCCGCTGCCAGCGATGACATCTGCGCCGCCGGTGAAGCTGAAGGTGTCGCCGTCGTCCAGGCCATTGCTGTCGCCATCGGCGAATACCACCGGCGTGGAGTCGCCTTGCTCGAAACGATATGAATCCGCACCCGCGCCACCGTTCAGGCTGTCCGCGCCAGTGCCGCCGTTCAACTTATCATTGCCGTCATTACCGACAAGACTATCGTTGCCGATGCTCCCCTCCAACTCGTTATCGCTGCCGTTACCGGTGAGCGTATCGTTGCCGCCATCCGGGTCGTACAGGAAATAGGTGCCGGTGAGAGCGGAAAGATCGATCACGGTATCGCCGCTACCGCCGATGGCACCGCCAGCTTCATGGTCACTGAACAGCATTCCTTGATTACCGACGCCGTCGGTGGCGCTTTGGTGGGCGCGGTCGCTCGGCGTGATCAGGACATAGTCGCTACCGGTCAGGTTGGCGTTGAGCAGCGACACGGCGATCTGATTGCCGCTGTTCGAGGCGCCCGTCGGGGTCAGTGCGCTCAGGCTGGCGCCGTTGCCCTTCTGCAGCGTGATGCCGGCAAAATCGTGACTGGCTACCGACTCGGTGAAATACAGGTTCAGCGTATTGCCGCTGAAATCCGCGTCGTTGAGGCCGGGGCCCATGCTATCGACGATCTGCAGCACGTTCTGGCCGGCGCTGTTGCCCAGCGTAGCGCCGTTGACGCCAGCCAGCAGGATCATGGCGTTTTCCTGGTCGCCGCCGCCCTGGGTGTGGAACACGAACAAACTGTCGGCATGGCCGTTGCCGTCATTGTCATAGCCGAAGCCAATGCTGGTGCCGACCTGAGTCAGATTGGATAGCAGATAGTCGGTGGCATCCTTGAGGTTGCCGGTGTCGATCAGGATCGCATTGCCGTTAACGTCCTCGAAGCTGAGGATGCCGTCGGCGATGCTGTGTTGCGCCAAGCTGCCGAAGTCGGCGCCATTCACATGGCTGGCGTTGGCGGCGATGCTGCCGGAGGGGAGATCCAGCTTGTCGTTGCTGCTGGCTGCACCTACACCGGAACTGGAGACGTCGAAGCCAAAAACCATGTCGGGGTTATAGGCTGAACTGCTGCTTTCCCAGGGATCGCTGTAGACCCGCACGGTATCGCTGGCGCGGGTGGATTCACCGAGGTTGATGCGGTCCGCGCCCCAGCCGCTGTTGAGCATGTCGCCACCGCCGCCGCCCACGATGATGTCGCCGTTGTTGCTGCTGCCGGTGAGGACATCCGCGCCGCCGTTGCCGCGGATCGTGATCGGTGTGGTGTAAATGCTCCAGTCGATCTCGTTCAAGTTGACGGTGTTGGCGCCGCTGCCGCCGATCACCACGGTGTTGGAACCGACGTAATTGTTGGACAAATCGCGCAGGTCGCCACCGCCCTGATAGGTGAACACCACATAGTCCGTGGCTACCAGCGTGGCGTCGGTGGTGAAGGTCACCGCGCCGCCGTCGATGCCGGAGAGGCCGGTGAGAATGTTGCTGCCGCTACCGTTCTTGAGCAGGATCAGGTTGCCCACGTTGCTGGCCTGCATTGCCTCGTTAAACGTGAGCGTGACCGAAGCGGTGGCGGTTTCAGTGAAGCTGGCCGCGACCAGGCTGGGCGTGCTGGTGTTGGTCGAGGTGAGGTTGGCGACGGCCTGACCGCTGACACTGCCGGCGTCATTGCCGACAGCATCCTGGATAGCGTAGGTGTCATTGCCGGCGGACGGGTCGGTGTAGCTGAGGGTGACCGTATCGCCGCTGGCCACCGGGCTACCCAGGATCAGCGTGCCCGTGTCTCCGCTGAAACTGCCGCCGACGATGTTGCGCGGAGAGGTATTGAGCGAAGTGGTGACCGTCACCTGGAAATAGCTGGTCGAGGGTTGATGCGCCGGGTCCAGCGCTTCGCTGAACGTGACGGTAAGGACGTTGCCGTTGACCGTGGCGCTGATCGGGGTCGGCGCGGTCACATCGGCACCGCCGGTGGTGGTGTTGGTCACCGCGGTACTGGACAGATTGGCGGCATCGTTGCCGGCCACATCCTGCATGGCATTGACATCGTCGCCGACGCTCGGGTCGCTGTAACCGATGGTGACGGAGTCGCCGCTGGCAACCGCGGATGCCAGGGTCAGCGTGGCCGCATTGCCGCTGACCGCGATGTTGCTGACGCTACGTGCCGAACCGTTGACCGATACGGTGAAAGCCCCGGTGGCGGCGGGATGGAGGCTATCCAGCGGGCCGTCGTAGTTGAGCGTCAGGGTGGCGCCATCGACTTGGGCGCTGACGAAGGAAGGGGCGATGGTGTCGACAATGATCGGGTCGCCGTCGTTGATGTCCGGCGCACCCACGTTCCCGGCCTGATCGATCTGGCGTACCTGAACTTCCGAGCCATAGCTGCCATTGGATAGGGTGAAGCTGGCACCGCTACCGTTCTGCCAGTTGGCGCCGCCATCCAGCGAGTATTGCCAGGTGGCGCCCGTTTCCAGGCCGCTGACATTGATTTGCCCGTTGTTGAGGTAGAGCGCGCCGTCAAGCGCAATCACCGTGCTGTCGGCGGGCGCCACGATGGGCGCGGCCGGAGCCGCGCTATCGACCGTGACCGCGCGCGTGCCGGCGGTGCCGACGTTGCCGGCGGCGTCGGTGGCGACGGCGCTGATGGTGTAAGCCCCGTCGACGGGAATTTCGCCGCTGGAGAATTGGGCGGTCCAGGCGCCGCCGACGGCGGTGACGGTATGGGTTGTATCGCCCCAGGTAACGACGACGCTGGCGCCTGACTGGGCGGAACCGGAGACTGACACACCGGCGGTCTTCTCGGCGGCATTGACGACGTTGTCGGTTGCCACAGCCTGGATGACCGGCGCGGCGGGTGCGAGGGTATCCAGGTTGAAGCCGCCGACGGCGCTGAAGCGGGCATTGCCGGCGGCATCGGTTGCGGTGGTGGCGACAGCGACCGCGCCGTTGCCCAGCGTGGTGAGATCGCCGGAGGTCAGGGTGACGGCAAGATCGCCGCCGTTGCCGGTCAGGTTTTTACTGACGCTGCCGGATTGGCCGGTGAAAACCACGCTGATGTTGGCATTGGCTTCCGCGTTGACCGTGACGACCCCGGCCACGCCAGTGGCTTCGGTAATGCTCAGATTGCCATCGCCGACACTGGCCACGGCCAGGGTGGGCAGGACGGTATCCAGCGTGTAGACCTGGCTGGCTACCGCGCCATCGTTGCCGGCGCTGTCGCTGACCTTGAATTGCAGGCTGTTGGCGCCGTTGCGCAGGTTCGTGCTCCAGGCCAGGCTGGTGCCGCTGACGCTGCCGGTGATGTCGCTCCAGGTGACGCCGCCGTTGGTCGAACCGTACAAGTGGTCACCTGCCAACGGTCCGGAGAGCGTGGCGGTGATGGTCTGCGCCGCCACTTTGGTCAGGAAATCGCTTGCGCTGCCGCCGCTGTCGTTGGAAAGCGCGATGCCGCCGATGCTGATGGACGGAGCGGAAATATCAATGTTCAAGCTCAACGCGGCTGACGCGCTGCCTACGTTGCCGGCGCTGTCGGTAAGCGTAGCGGTGAGCCCATGCACGCCATCGGCCAGCGTGCTGGTGGTGATGTCGATGAAACCGTTGGCGATATCGTCGGCGCTGATGATGCCGCTGCCGATCAGATTCGCGCCGTCGAAAACCTTGGCGGTATCGCCGGCCACGGCAGCGCTGCCGTCGGTGGCGTCGGTGTTGAAGCGCACGCGCACGCTGGGCGTGGTGTCGCTGCTGATGTCGTCGATGTTCACGGGGCCGGAATCGGAGCCGGCGAGCAGGTCGGGTGCGGCAATCGGGGCGGCGGGAGCAATGGCGTCCAGCGCTTCGGCCTGGGCCAGGGAGATTTCGCTGAAGTCGGTGGCGTTGCCGATGGCGGTTGTGGCATCGGATACGTCGGTATCGGCGATGGTGGTTCTGTCGCCCAGAAGCGCGGTGGAAGTGGCGGCATCGGACAAATCGACCGTGGCCGCGGGGGCGGTGACCGTGTTGACCAGGTTGTCGAACACTTGCTGCGCGGCTTGATCGCCGGTAGAACCTACCGCCGGCGCGGAGGCTGCCAGCGTGGCGATGGTGGCGATCTGCGCGGCCGCTTTCTGCACCGCCACCGCATCCGCATCGGAAGGGGACGCGGCAAGCGGATCGAAGGTCAGCAAATCGACGCCGGCGGGCAGACCGAGCGCGTCCTGGACGGCGGTTTCCGCATCGGTGGCGGAGACGCCGTTGGTATCCGCGTAGGTCTGTACCAATGTGGTCAGCGGGCTGACCGTGGTGGAGCCGGCCGGGGCCTTGTAGATGAGGGTGTTGGGTACGCCGGTGTCGATGTTGACGCCGCCGATGGCGATGATGGTGCCGACCGGTGTGCCCGGCGGCAGGAAGAAGTTGCCGCTGGCGTTGGTGGTGACGCCGGTGTCGAAGTCGCCGACGCCGTCGCCAGTGGTATCGATATAGATGTGGGCGTCGCGGATATAGCCATCGGCCAGGTTGCCGTTGGGCACGTTGACGCTCTGGTCGCTCAGCGTGGCGGCGTCGTTGCCGGCCGTGTCCTGAATGGCGGTGGCGCCGGAACCGGTATAGCTCACGCTCATGCTGCTGCCGTTCGCCACGGGGCTGGCCAGGGTAAGGTTCACCACATTGCCATTGACGGCAACCGCGTTCACCGCGACCGGGTTGGCGTTGACCAGCACCGTGAAATCGCCGGTGGCGGCCATGTTGACGCCATCCAGCGCATTGGCTTCGGTATAGGTCAGGGTCAGCACATCGCCGTTAACAATGGCGCTGGCCAGAATCGGTGCGCTGGTGTCCAGGTTGAAAGCGCCATCGGCACTGGTCGCGATATTGCCGGCGGCGTCGGTTGCACTGGTGGCAACCGAGACGGCGCCGTCACCCAGGGTGGTGAGATCGCCGGCAGCGAGGGTAACGGTCTGGCTGACACCGGTGCCGGTGAGCTCTTTGGTGACCTGGCCGAGGCTGCCGGTGAGCACCACGCTGACTGCGGCGCCGGTTTCGGCGGTGACGCTGACGACGCCTGTTGCCGCTTCGGCAGCGGTCAGCTCGCCATCGCCAGCCGTGGCTACCGTGAGTTCGGGCGAAATCGTGTCAAGAATGAAACCGCCGGCGCTGTCGCTGCTGACGTTGTTGAACGCGTCGGTGGCGGTGGTGGCGACGGTGACCGCACCTTCGCCCAGCGTGGTCAGATCGTTTGCATCCAGCGTGACGGCCTGTGCAGTGCCGTCACCGGTGAACGCCTTGGTGACCTGGCCGCCTACGCCGGTGAGGAGCACGCTGACGACGGCGCCGCTCTCGGCCGTCACCTCGACGATGCCACCAACTGCGCTGGCCTCGCTCGCGGTCAGGTTGCCGTCGCCAACGGCGGCGACAGAAAGCGTCGGCGGCGTGGTGTCTACGCCGGGGGTGACTTCATCCAGGCTCAAGGTCGGCGCTGTTGCTACCGTTCCGT
>JASJPG010000065.1:0-1809 GCA_031426815.1 Hydrogenophilaceae bacterium | reverse complement strand
GCATTGAGTGCTCGCGGATTTTATAGGTGATCTTCTCGTTTCTCAAGTCGGAAACTGCGCGTATTCCTTGCTTTTTAAGGTTTTGCACAATTTCGTTGGCGTATTCGGCCTGGGCATCGGTGATATTCATCACCACCACCTGCACCGGGGAAAGCCATACCGGGAAGTTTCCGGCGTAATGCTCGATCAGGATGCCGATGAAGCGCTCCATCGAACCAAGAATCGCACGATGCAACATCACTGGCGGCTTGCGCGTGTTGTCGTCGTCGACAAACTCGGCTCCCAGTCGCACCGGCAGATTGAAATCCAGCTGGATGGTACCGACCTGCCAGAGGCGGCCGAGCGAATCCTTCAGCGTGAATTCGATCTTGGGACCGTAGAAGGCGCCCTCGCCCGGTTGCAGGTCGAAGGCCAGGCCATTTTGATCGAGAGCTGCCGCCAGACCCGACTCCGCCTTGTCCCAAGACTCGTCGGAACCGACCCGCTTTTCCGGGCGCGTGGACAGCTTCACCAACACATCGCTGAAGCCGAAGTCGGCATACACCGCCTGCAACATCTTGATGAAGTCCGACACCTCGGCCTGGATCTGGCCTTCGGTACAGAAGATGTGCGCATCGTCCTGCGTAAACGCGCGCACCCGCATCAGGCCGTGCAACGCGCCGGAGGGTTCGTTGCGATGGCATGAACCGAACTCGGCCAGACGCAGGGGCAGGTCGCGGTAGGAATGCAGGCCGTGATTGAAAATCTGCACATGGCCCGGGCAGTTCATCGGCTTCACCGCGTAATCGCGGTTTTCAGAAGAAGTGGTGAACATGTTGTCGCGATAGTTATCCCAGTGACCGGATTTCTCCCACAGTGACTTGTCCATCACGGTCGGCGTCTTCACTTCCTGATAGCCGTAGTCGATGAACTTGCGCCGCATGTACTGTTCGATTTCCTGCCACAGCACCCAGCCATGCGGATGCCAGAACACCATGCCGGGCGATTCTTCCTGCAGATGGAACAGGTCGAGTTGTTTGCCGAGGCGGCGGTGGTCACGCTTCTCGGCTTCTTCCAGACGGTGCAGATAGGCGGCCAGATCGTCCTTGTTGCCCCAGGCTGTGCCGTAGACGCGCTGCAACATTTCATTCTTCGAATCGCCGCGCCAATAAGCGCCGGCCAGTTTCATCAGCTTGAACGCCTTGATCTTGCCGGTGGAGGGCACGTGCGGGCCGCGACACAGGTCGATGAAATCGCCCTCGCGATAGAGCGAAATGGTTTGCCCGGCCGGAATCGAAGCAATGATCTCGGCCTTGTAGTGCTCGCCGATCGACTTGAAGAATTCCACCGCCGCGTCGCGATCCCATTCCTCGCGCGTCACCGGGATATCCTTCTTCGCCAGTTCGCCCATGCGCTTCTCAATCGCCGCCAGATCTTCCAGCGTAAACGGGCGCTTGTAGGAGAAGTCGTAATAGAAGCCGTCTTCGATCACCGGGCCGATGGTGACCTGCGCATCCGGGAACAGCTCTTTCACCGCATATGCCATCAGGTGTGAAGCGGAATGGCGGATCAGATCGAGGCCATCGGCATCCTTGTCGGTGACGATGGCGAGATTGGCGTCCTTATCGATCCGAAACGAGGTATCGACCAGTTCGCCATCCACCTTACCGGCCAGTGCCGCGCGAGCCAGACCGGCGCCGATGCTGGCAGCCACTTCGGCCACTGTTACCGGCGCATCGAAAACACGTTCGGAACCATCGGGAAGACGAATCACGGGCATGCCAAACACCTTCGGAAATGAAAAAGCCGGAACTCTCGTTCCGGCTTCTT
>JASJPG010000064.1:0-30373 GCA_031426815.1 Hydrogenophilaceae bacterium | reverse complement strand
GCGTAGGATGGGCCTTCTATAATTAAAATGTTATGCTTTTTTTACCCCAAATAACGCAAGGCCTCCTTTTTTTACGTCTGCAGCATTTGCCGGCGCTGCGGCACCGGGTCAAATACTCAGAATCTGGCCTTCGGCCAACGCCTGCACTGCATGCGGCGTCTTATTGAGCAACTCGCTGCGCAACTCGGCCATGATGCCGGCCTCGCCGCCCGGTTTCAGATGCGAGATCCAGATCTCGGCGCCCAGACTCAAGCCGGCCAGATCGGCGGCAAGCGCGCTCGTATGGTAATGGCGCGAGGCATGGGCCAACGTGCTTTGATCGTTGCCGAAAGAACACTCCACCACCAGATGCCGTAGATCGGGAATCAGATCGGCTAACGCCCACAACGCCGGATGGCTGTCGGTATCGCCGGAAAACAGCAGACTGCCCAACGGCCCGCGCAGATGGAAACCGCTTGTCGGCACCACGTGATGGGCGGGAATCGGGGTAATTTCGCGTAACGCGCCCTCGCCATCGAGCAGGCGCAAGGTTTGCCCGATTGCCATCGGGGCGTAACGCAAAAACGGCGCTTCCACCGAGGGGATGCGGGAAAAATCGGGCCAGATGCGCCAATTGAACACGTGGTCCTTGAGGATCTCCAACACTTCCGGAATCGCGTGCAGAACCACCGGCCCGTCCCGCTCACCGGCCACGCTATCGAGCAGCAAGGGCAGGCTGAGGATATGGTCGAGGTGGCTATGCGTGATGAAGACATGGTCGATGCGCGTCAAAGCCGCGCGCGACAGCCGCGTCACGCCGCTGCCGGCATCGAGCAGGATATCGTCGTCGATCAGGAAAGACGTGGTGTGGCGGCCATCGCCGATACCGCCCGAACAGCCCAGCACTTCAATGCGCATCGTCCCGGGAATTACTTGCTGGTGAAGGTGAACACGCCATCCCACTCGGCGGGCGGCGGGATTTCGCGGAAATGGGCGATGCGTTCGAGATAGACCTCGTACAACTTGCCTGGGTGGCGCTTGTTGGCTTTGCGCAGGATGTCCTCGGCTTCATCGAAGTTCTGCACCAGATACGCCGCGCGCGCTTGCTCGAAATCCTGCTTGCGCTTGATCGCGGCCACATCGACCTGCTCTTTCTCGCCGAGCGGTTCGAAAATCGTCACCGGATGCAGCTTGCCTTTCACCCGCACCACGTCGACCTTCATGAACTCGATATCCGGGCAGAGCGCGACCGCTTCTTCGCCGACCAGAATGCCGAGACCGTATTGCTTGGTCAACCCTTCCAGGCGCGAGGCCAGGTTGACCGCGTCGGCCATCACCGTGTAGGCCATGCGGAATTCGGAACCCATGTTGCCGACGCTCATCTTGCCGGAGTTGACGCCGATGCCGATCTTGATTTCCGGCCAACCCTTCAGCTTCATCTGGGGGTTCAGTTCGTCCAGGTCACGCTGCATCTGCATGGCGGCTTGAATCGCATCGCGCGCATGATTCGGATCCGACACCGGCGCACCCCAGAACGCCATGATCGCGTCGCCGATGTATTTGTCGATGGTGCCGCGGCGCTGCTGCACGATACGGGTCATCGAAGACAGGTAAAAGTTCAGCATCTCGGCCAACGACGCCGCCGGCAGTCCTTCCGAAATGCTGGTGAAATCGCGGATATCGGAGAACAACACACTCATTTCGCGCGATTCGCCCTTCAGGTTGTAGCGATCGGGATCGCGGCTCATTTCCTCGACCAGTTCCTTCGGCACGTATTGGCCGAACAGCTTGGTGATCTGGCCCTTGGCGCGCGTCTCGACGAAGAAGCCGTACGACATGTTGACCACGAACATGCCCAGCACCGTGACCATCGGCGCCCCCAGCGGGAACTCCATATTCAGCGCATTCCACGCCCAGACATCGAGTCCGATCACCAATACCAGGAAACCCAGCGTGGCAAAGGCCGCAATCATCGGCGTGGTCATCGGCAGCAGAATGCCGATCGCGATGCCCAGGATCACCACGATCGCCACATTCAGCGTGGTGATCTGACGCGGCTTCCATTTCAGGTTCTGATCGAGGATGCCCGACATCAACGAAGCGTGGATCTCGACACCGGGGAACACCTCGCTGACCGGGGTGACGCGAATATCGGCGAGGCCGGGCGCCGTGGTACCGACCAGCACGACGCGGCCTTCGATTTCACTCGCTGGCGTCTGCCCGCTGATCACGTCGGTTGCCGAAACGAAGCGGTAAGAACCGGGCTTGCGATAGGGAACCAGCACGCCGCCCTGCGCGTCGAACGGCACTTTCAGGCCATCGATGTCCAACGCATGCGGTAGGTAGCGATTGAAGCCATCGCCGCCCGGATTGACCAGCTTGATGTCCTTCGCATCCATCGCCGCCCGCGTCAGCATGATCGGCAGCGAGGCATAGTAGCCGGTCTGATAATTGATCATCACCGGCATGCGACGGATGACGCCATCGTTATCCGGCAACGAGTTGTAGAAGCCGGCCGCGGTCGCCTTCTCCAGCAACCGGGGCAAAGCGCCGCCGTAGCCCTGCGCGTGCATGAAATCGCCGCCCAGCCCGCCCAGTTGATCCTGGGTGAACAGGGGTTTCGGCAAGATGGCGATGCGCTCGGCGCCTTGGTTGACGTTGAAGTAGTAACCCAGCACCGACATGCCCTTGCCGAGCGATTCCGCCATGAGTCCGTCGTAATCCAGACGCGGCCGCAGCTGTTCGATCATGCCCGCAAACAAGGGCTGATCCTTCAATTCTTTGGCCGCCAGTGCTTCCAGCACGGGCAGACCGGAACTGAGATCCGGCTCGGAGAACACGATGTCGTAGCCCACCGCGGCGGCACCGTATTGTTCGAACAGATTGGCCTGCAAGCGCGCCATCTTTTCGCGCGGCCACGGCCAGCGGCCTTCAGTCTGCAGACTCTTGTCGTCGATATCGACGATGACCACACGCTCGTCGACCCCCTGCGCCATGGTGGTTTTCACCTTGAGGTCGTACATCGCATTGTCGAGCAGCTCGACAAAGCCGATGTTTACCAGTCCGGTCATATGCAATGTCAACAGAATGATGAGCAGGGCGCTGAGGGCGAATTGCCCGATGAAACGACGGCTGCGCAAGGTCATGGCTTTGGCGGCTCCAGGTTTTTCTGAGTGGTATCCGGTTGCAGGCCCGCGCCTGAGTATCCAGGTATGGCGGATTCGTCGACTTCGTCGATCTGTTCGGGTTTGAGATGCATGCGGGCATAGGCGAGATACACCTTCTCACTGACAAAGACATCGAACAGATCAGGGTCGATGTGATTATCCAGCTTCATGCGCCCAAGAATAGCCAGCGAGCGCGACAAAGACATGCCGGGCTTGTATGGACGGTCGCTGGCGGTCAACGCTTCGAAGATATCGGCGATGCCCATGATGCGTGCCTGCACCGACATCTGCTCGCGCGTCAGCCCCTTCGGATAGCCTTTGCCGTCCATGCGTTCGTGATGCCCGCCGGCATACTCCGGCACGTTGCGCAGATGGCGCGGCCAGGGCAACGCTTCCAGCATCTTGATGGTGGACACGATGTGGTAATTGATGATGTCGCGTTCCTCGCTCGACAACGTACCCTTGGCGATACACAGCTTGTCGGCCTCTTCTTCGCTCAACAGTGCGACGCTTGCTCCGGCGGGATTGATCCAGCGATATTCGCTGCCGATGGCGCGCACTCGCGCCTGCAACTCGGCCGACATGAACTCGCCGCCGACATTGGCCCGACGCAAGAAATCGCGTGCCGCGTCCAGTTCGCCGCAATAGCGCTCATAACCGGTTTCCAGCGCCTGTACGTCGCTGCTCATCGGCGCTTGCAGGCGCGCCTCCAGCATGCGGATGCGGGCATCGCGCTTGAGCACCTCGAAGCGGGTATCGACCAGATCGATGCGGTCGAAAATCGTCTCCAGCTTGGTCGCCTTGTCGACCACGTGTACCGGCGTGGTGATCTTGCCGCAGTCGTGCATCAGCGCCGCGATCTCCAGTTCGTGCCGATCCTTGGCGCTCAGATTGAAGTCTTTCAGCGGTCCTTGTGCGGTCCGATGCGCGGCATCGGCCAGCAGCATGGTGATCTCCGGCACGCGCTGGCAATGACCGTGGGTATAAGGCGATTTTTCATCCAGCGCGTTGGAGATGACCTTGATGAACGAAACGAACAACTCTTCCAGGCGATCGATCAGCTGCCGGTTGGTCAGCACCACGGCCGCCTGCGACGACAGGGACTCGACCAGATACTGATCGTCGCGATCGAACGGAATGATCGCGCCGGCCACGTCTTGCGCATTGATCAACTGCAGCACGCCGATAACGCGCTCCTCGTGATCCTTCATCGGCACGGTCAGAAACGAGCGCGACCGGTAGCCGTTCAGTGCATCGAAGCGACGCGTACCGGAAAAGTCGAATTCCGAGGAGTTGTAGGCATCGGCGATGTTGATGGTTTGCCCGGAAATCGCGGCGGAAGTGGAGATCGTCGACAGATTTGGACTGCCGTCGGGGAAATACATCGGTATTGGGTTATGCGCCAGGGCGTCGCCGCCGCGTCCGCCTTGATGGATGCCCAGGCTGTGGTTGCGGATGATGGCGAATTCGAGTTGTTGCGAACGGATCAGATAAATCGTGCCGCCATCGGCATTGGTCAGCACTTGCGCCGCTTCCAGAATCCGGTTCAGCAACTCGCCCAGGTCGCGCTGGCTGGACAACTCGATGCCGATCGAAACCAGACGCTCCAACCGATCCACCGACAACCCGGATTGCAGCGGAGTCGTTAGCGCTTCAGCGCTTACGAATCCGGCGTCCTCCCCCTGCGAGGGCAGCGGAGTCGTTAGCGCTTCAGCGCTTACGAATCCGGCGTCCTCCCCTTGCGAGGGCAGCGGAGTTGCCAGCGCGTCAGCGCTAGCGAATCCGGCTTGCAGGGACATGCGATCTGACGGCACAGACATCGTCGACGCTCCAAAAGATACGACAAGCGCGATGTTACTAGCGCCCAGGCAATGCCGCCCGACCGAAAACGTTTCCCGGCGCGCGCCGGAGGATGGATAAGTGCTGCTTGCTTGTTAGCGCAAACGGTAAAACCGCCCTGCCCCGCTCTGCCCTTCCGGCAAGGCATCCAGCTTGTCGCCCACGGCTTCCGACAACTCGCCAAGGCGATCTTCCGGATGCGGATGCGTTTTGAACAGCAGCGACACGCTCTTGTCGGTCTTGGCAACATGGCCGATCTCCGCCAGCACGGCCGGCAACGCGTAGGCGTCGTAGCCGGCGCGTGCACTCAGTACGACCCCAATGCGATCGGCTTCGTACTCGGCATCCTTGTCGAGGCCGCGTGCGACGACTTCGGCGCCGTTGCCGATCAGGTTCTGCACCACTTCATTTTCATTCTTGAGCTTCTTGCCGAGGAAACCGCCCAGCGCAGCGATGCCCTGGGATTTCTGCAACAACTTGAGGTGGTGCTTGCGAATGACATGCCCGATCTCATGCCCCAGCACGCCGGCCAGCTCGGCTTCGCTCTTCAGTTTTCGATACAGACCTTTGGTGAGAAAGACATAGCCGCCGGGCGCGGCGAATGCATTCAGATCGTCGCTCTCGATGACGCCGAAATGCCAGGCCAGGTCGGGTCGTTCGCTCTGCAGGGCGACCCAGCGGCCAACCCGGTTGACGTACCGCTGCAAGCCATCGTCGTGCACCAGCGGCGCCGCTCCGAGCAGATTGCCGGCGATCTGCTGGCCGATGCGCGCCTCTTCTTCGGGCGAAGTCTTGCCGCCCAGCAGTGCTTTCAACAACTGTTCGGCCGGTTTTTCGGTGGCGCCGGTAGGCGCAACCGGCTGTGTCGGCGAGACGGGCGGCTCCGGTGCAGTCGGCTGCGAGAGCTTCTTTTTCAGCATGTCTTTGAACATGTCTTCCAGACCGCCAGCCTGAACCAGGCTGGTGCCCAGGCCAAGGCTCAGCACGCCGGCGGAGAACAAAAGTAGATTGCGTTTCATGGTCAGTTTCCCTTCGAGGGCGACGCTGCGCCCGTTTCATCGGATTGTTTGGTGGCGTCCAGATAAGGCAGAGCGCGGGCTTGCAAACCAGCGGCCTGGGCAAATTGCTCGGCATCGGCGCGGCTCATCGCGTAGGCA
This sequence comes from Hydrogenophilaceae bacterium, assembly GCA_031426815.1. GTDB lineage: Bacteria > Pseudomonadota > Gammaproteobacteria > Burkholderiales > Thiobacillaceae > PFJX01. The sequence continues at coordinate 24,231 of JASJPG010000064.1, read as the reverse complement.
TCCAGCAACTGGATTTCAGCTGCGTTGTACTGCGCCGTTTTGAGCATTTCCTCGTCCAGACCGCGCACGCCGGCGACCGCGACCGCCTTGCCTTGCGGCGTCTTGCCCAGCGCCTCCAGATCGGACAGGCCGACGCCGCTCTTAACATCGGCACTGATCGAAAGCAGGCGCACCCAGCCCGTCTTGCCGGCGCTGTCGACCTGCCGCCAACCGCCCTGGGTCGCCAGCAGGCGCACCCGAGCGCCTTTGTCGAGACGGGCCAGCACGTTTGCCCCGACATCCGGCGCTGCGTACAACGCATCGGCCTTCAGCATGACGGCATTGGAACTCGTCTCCGACGCACTCCTGGTCGGTTTTTGCGGCGGCGTTCCCATCGCCAGCAACGAACTGGAAACTGCCACGACGACGACGCCCGGCAAGCATGAGCTCAGCAAGAAGCGGGCGTTGATCATAAGCCGCCATCGCCCCACGGGCTGTAGCCGGGTGCGCTTTCCCGCTGCGGTTTGGGCGGCTCGATGTAGGCCACGTCCAGGTGCCGCAATCCGGCGCCACGGGCGAATTGTTCCGCATCGTTGCGGCTGCTCATGTACTGGTCCAGGCGCATCAATTCGTTGGCATTGAAACGCGCACCGCGCAGTTCTTCTTCATTCAGGCCACGCAAGCCGGCAACGGCAACGACGCGACTCGGATCGCGCCGGGACGCGCCCATTTCGATCAGGCCGAGCGCATTGCCACCGGCGCTGCCGGCACTGGTTTTGACCGACAGGATACGCACCCATCCGGTGACGCCGGCATGCCGGATCTGGGTCCAGCCGCCCTGACGCGCCAACACCTCGACGCCGGCGCCTTTGCCGACCTGGCCGACGCTGGCGGCACTGCTGCTGGCACTTTGTCGCAACGCATCATCCTTGATCATGGTCCCCGATGCGGCCCAGGCGGGCACTGAAAACATGGCGCATACAAGCAGGGCTAAAGAAAACGGTTTCATGTCATCACCTCACAGGTCCAACTTCATATTCGACGCATCATAGCAATACCGCGGCGGGCGCGCGTTTGCCCGGAACGCAGTAGTAATATCGAAGCCATGACCCTCGTTACCGACTTCCTCACCCGTCGCGGCGCGGCCCTGCTCGCCACCTGGCGCATCTGGCGCGATACGCTGCTGTTCAGCGCCCGGGCGGTCATCACCGCGGCCACCCCGTCGTCCTACAACAGCGCGACGCGTACCGTGGTGATGAAACAGATCTATTTCACCGCCTGGCAGATTCTGCCCGGCTTCACGTTGTTCGCCGCCTTGCTTTCGTTCGTGCTGATCCAGATCGTGGTGACCACCGCGGGGCGTTTCGGTTTGTCCGATTACGCCCTCGAAGTCTCCATGCGTCTGCTGGTACTGGAACTGTTGCCGCTGATTACCGCCTTGTTCGTGGCCTTGCGATCCAGTTCCGCAATCAACACCGAAATCGCGCTGATGAAAATCAATGGCGAACTCGAAGCGCTGGAAAATGCCTGTGTCGACACCATGCGCCTCGAATTCATGCCGCGCGTCATCGGCGGCATGATGTCGGTCCTCGCCCTCACTGCGGTGACCAGCGTGCTGGCGCTGGTGCTGGCCTATCTGGCGGTGTATGGCTGGCAAACCTGGAGCCTGGTGGACTTCAGCCGGGTCATGGGCAAAGTGTTCGATAACGCGGTGTTGCTAAGCATCCTGCTGAAAAGCCTGGCATTCGGCCTGGCAGTGACGGTAATTCCGGTCGCCGAAGGCATGGCCACACCGAGAAAACTGTTCATGGCGCCGATCTCCGTGCTGCGTGGCATGGTGCGGCTGTTTTTTGTCCTGATGCTGATCGAGGTGGCGTCATTAGCCTTCAAATACATCTGAACTGGATGGCGGATGCCGCCCAGCGCCTAGCGTTTCTGGCTGCGCAAAGCGCGATCGCCAAAAACGATATAGCGCTGGTTTCGCCGGATTTGCCGCTGCGCGCCAACCTGTCGGTGCTGGACAACATCGCCCTGATTCCGCAGTACCGCGCCAATCTGGCCTATGACAAGGCCGCCGATCAAGCCTGGGCGCTACTGGTTGCAGCCGGTTATCAGGACTGCTTCGCCAAGCGCGACCCCGACCTCAGCCATGCAGAACGCTATGTCGCGAAACTGCTGCGTGCAGCGATCGGCACGCCCCCTATCATCCTGATCGATCGACCGGCTATGCTGCTGCCTGACACGCACTACCCGCCATTTCTGTTCGAACTGCTGGAAAAACTGAGCGAACACCTGAACGATTGCTGGATTGTCGATTACCAATGGAACCAGCCGCTCTACCCAAGCGTCCACCCTGCAACCGACCAATGAACGAACCGCTATGACCCGACCGACTGGCGCCCCTCTGATCAAGAACCTGGAACTCAAGGTCGGCCTGTTATTGGCCGCGACCGTCTTGCTTGCCGCCGGCTTCGTGCTCTATTCGCTCTATGCGCGCGGCGCCTTCCACAGCACGCAAAGCCTGACCCTGATTGCGCCGGAAGCGGAAGGCGTCAGCATCGGCATGCCGATGACCTTCTCCGGCTTTCCCATCGGCGAAGTCAAACGCATGGAGTTGGGCGACGACGGCAAAGTCAGACTGGAAATCGCCATCCCGACGAAGGATGCGCGCTGGCTGCGCGAAAGCAGCGTATTCACGCTGGAAAAATCGCTGGTCGGCGGCGCCAAGATCAAGGCGCATACCACCAATCTTGCCGACAAGCCGCTCCCCGCCGGCGCCGCACGCAATCTGCTTACCGGCGATGCCACGCAGGAAATCCCGGTCTTGATCGAACGGGTGAAAAGCATCCTGAACAACGTCGCCGACATGACCGGCAAGGAATCCCACCTGAATCAGGCGTTGAGCAACGTGCAACAAGTCACCGGCCGCATGACCGGCGAATACGGCGTAATGGAAGGCATGCTGGGCGGACCGGAAAAGGCGCAGCAGGTCGTTGCCGCGCTGGAAAAAGCCAACACCTTGCTGACTTCGCTCAACGGCGTGTCGCTCAAGGTCGATGGCGTGCTGGCCAAGGCCGATGCCCGCGTGTTCGGCCCGGAAGGCGTCATGGATCAGGCGCAGCAGTCCGTCGCCAAGCTCAACGGCATCCTCGGCGATGCGCGCGAAAGCCTGAAGAAGGCGGACGTCCTGCTTGCCAACGCCCAGAGCGCCAGCGCCGACCTGCCCAAAATCACCGGCAACGTGCGCGCCGCCACCGCCGACATGGCGCAACTGCGCACGGAAATCGACGACAGCGTGCGCAAGGTCAATCACCTGATCAACGAGATCAACAAGAAGTGGCCGTTCGCGCGCGAAGTGGAGATCACGACGCCATGATGAAACCCGTATTTTCCGCCTGCCTGTTCGCCGCACTCCTCAGCGCCTGTGGCGGCGGGCCGCCGCCGCCGGACTGGAAGATGAACGCGGTCAGTCTGCTCGAACACGCGCAACAACGCTGGCTGGAAGGCGACACCAGCGCGGCCGAACTGGCTCTCAGCAATGCCCGCAACGAAATCGCCAAATCGGGGCGTACCGATCTGCTCGCCCGCGCGGAACTGGCAGCATGCGCCACGCATATCGCCAGCCTGGATTTCGCGGCGTGCTCGGCATACGACAAGCTGACGCCGGATGCCGCTGCCGGCGACCAGGCCTATGCGCGTTTCCTCGCCGCCGACTGGGCGGGGCTGGATGCAAAATCGCTGCCGCTACATTACGCCGGCCTGATCGGCGCCAAGGACGATGCGAGTGCCAACAAAGCGGTCGCGGAGATCAAGGATCCCTTGCCGCGCTTGATCGCCGCCGCGTTGCTGTTCCGTGCCGGTCGCGCCGAACCGGCGACGCTGGCCAATGCCGCCGATACTGCCTCCGAACGTGGCTGGCGGCGGCCGCTGCTGGCCTGGCTGGAGGTGCAGCGCAAACGCGCCCAGGCCGGCGGCGACGCGGCTGCGGCCGCCACCCTGCAACGTCGGATCGAACTTGTTCTGGGCCAAGCCAAAGCGCCTTGAGCGTTGGGCAACGTCGCCCAGCCGAGCTGACATCTAAAGAAATTCCTTAGTCCGATAAGCCGGTTTACCTGACCAATGCGATTGGTTAATTAGTGGTTACTTATATAATCACGCCCAAATTCTAAACCGGAGAGAACATTGGACTGGCTATACCACCCTTGGCCCTGGTACGTCGCGGGCCCCCTGATCGGATTGATGGTGCCGATGATGTTGTTCATCGGCAATCGTTCGTTCGGCATTTCCAACAACCTGCGCCATCTGTGCGCAATCACGCAGCCGCCCAACGTCGATGTCGATTTCTTTCGTTACAACTGGAAAGAGCATACCTGGAGCCTGGTATTCGTCATCGGCACAGCGCTCGGCGGCTATCTGGCCGGTGTGGCATTCGCCGATCCGGAACCGGTGCAGTTGAGCCAGGCCACACAGGACATGTTGCTGTCCTGGACCTTCACCCAACCCGGTGCATATCTGGTGCCGGACGAACTGTTCCATACCAGCATGCGCAATTTCACTTTCCTGTTCGCATCCGGCGTACTGGTCGGTTTCGGTACGCGCTATGCCGGCGGCTGCACTTCCGGCCACGCGATAACCGGACTTTCGACGTTGCAACTCCCCTCGCTCTACGCGGTGTTGGGCATCTTTGCAGGTGGCCTGTTTTCGTCCTGGTTCCTGGTGCCCTGGATGCTGGAGTGAACATTGCCATGACCCGCTATCTTCCCTATCTCCTGGTCGGCGTTTTGTTCGGCTTCGTCCTGATCAAATCGGAAGCGGCTTCCTGGTATCGCATCCAGGAAATGTTCCACTTCCAGAGCTTTCACATGTTCGGCATCATGTTCTCGGCCATTGCCACCGCCTTCGTGACAACCCAGATCATCAAACGCCTGGGGCGCCGCAAAGCTCTCGATGGCCAGGCCATCGAGATTCCGGACAAACCTGCCGGCCGCATCAGCTACATTGCCGGCGGGGTCATCTTCGGCCTTGGCTGGGGACTGATCGGCCTGTGTCCAGGTCCCGTATTCGCCCTGGTCGGCACCGGTTCGGTCGGTGCCATCATGGTGCTGGCCGGTGCCCTGCACGGCACCTGGCTGTACGGTGCACTTAAACAGTACTTACCCCATTAAAACCATTAACCCGCACATTAAAGTGCTTTTTTTGACAGCATCTAATGCGCGGGCTACCCTTGCCGCCGGAATTTTTGTCTGTCTGTCATCACAACGCTCGGAGGAGAGCACTATGCGCATGATTTCCCTTGCCCTGGCCGCTGTTGGCCTGGTTTCCCTGTCCGCTCAAGCGGCCCCCATGATGTCTGCCGAATGGGCCATGCAAGCCTGTGAAGCCTGGAACAAAAACCCCATCTTGACCGATGAACTGGCTGAGAAGTGGATCAAGAACGACAAAGGCCGCGGTTACAAAATCATGCATCTGTATCGCACGGATTGCGGTGAAGCGACCAAGGTGGAAATGACCATCTCTGCCAAGAACGGCAAGGCCATGTGTACCTCCGCCGGCAAAATCCAGCACACCGACCTGGACCTGGATTCCGATTACCTGATGCACGCCGAAACCAAGCGATGGAAGGAAATGGGCGCCGGCGAATACGGCCCGATGCGCGCCATGATGTTCGGCCGCCTCAAGTTTGAAGGCCCCAAGGGTGAAGCCATGCGCGTCATGGGCCCGTTCGAGCAGTTCCTGCTGATTCCCGGCAAGGTGCATGGCGAGGATGCCTGTCCGGCCAAGTAAGCAGCATTGCCTGGCGTAAAAAAGCCCGCTTCGGCGGGCTTTTTTGTTAACAAGATGCACGCTGCACGTAGGTGCGAAGTTATTCGCACTGAAGCCGTTGATTGTGCGAATAAATTCGCACCTACGCAGCCAACTTCACTTCGGAATCAGCTTGGCAGCAAGCGCGCTGAAAATATCTGCCCGCTGGCCGCGATTTGCAGCAGCCGATCGATATTCGGATGTTTGCCTGGATGCTGGCGCGCGTCGTCGCCATGTTCGGCGTACAGAGCCAAACCTTCCGCAGCCGCTGCAGCATTGATTACGCCGAATTTCTCCAGTAAATACAGATAAAGCCGCACTGAACCCTGGCTGCCCGGTTTGTTCTCGATGACGGCAATCGTTGCGTCCGGCCCGATCAACTCGATAGCGGCCAGATGATCCGCCAACGGCAAAGTCGCCAGATTTTCCGCAAAGCTCATACCCGATACGCCGCGAAAGTCAGCAGTTTGGAAGTGAACTGCATCGCCTGCCTGACCGGCACGGGCAGCGGCACGCCACCATACGTGACGGCCGTTTCCGCATGTTTGATCTCATCCACCTTCATCTGTTCGACGATGGCCCGGCTTTTCGCATCCTGCTCCGGCAACTTGCTGAGATGTCCATTCAGATGCCCTTCCACCTGACGCTCGGTCTCGGCCAGAAAACCCAGATTCCATTTGTCGCCCAATGCGCCTGCCAGCGCGCCCAGCGTGAACGAACCGGCATACCAGAGCGGATTCAGAAAACTCTTGTGGCTGCCCAGTTCATGCAAGCGCTTCTCGCACCAGGCCAGATGCTCGGTTTCTTCCTCCGAGGCCTCGATCAACGCGCGCGCCGCTTCTGGATTGCGTGCGGTCAGCGCCTGGCCCTGATACAGCGCCTGCGCGCAAACCTCGCCGCTGTGGTTGACCCGCATCAGCCCGGCGGCGTGACGCTTCTCCGCTTCGCTCAACTCGGCCTCCGCAACACCGGCATCTGGATAGGGGCGGCGCGAGGACGCCGTGGCAAACACCGTGCGCAGGGCCTTGTCGACTTGCAGAATGAAGGCTTCGGGGCCGGTGGGGAGTTTGGGCAACAAGTTGAACGGCATGACGGAATCCTTCGGAAAGACAGCGGCCGATTATATCTGCCGACACGAACATCCTGAGCCGGTCTGCGCCGACATTGCGCGACCGAATCCGTGGTCAAATGCGCCCCTTTTCTGCCAAGCCGGCCTGCAACCTCGACCGCACCATGACTACTCCGGACATCCTCTACGCCGTCGCCATCCTGCTGCTGGCCTACTTCGTGCGCGGCATTTCCGGCTTCGGCTCGGGCCTGATCGCGGTGCCCTTGCTGGCGCTGCGCTTTCCCTTGCCGGAGGTCGTGCCGTTCATGCTGATCACGGACTTCTCCGCTTCCGCGCTGGTGGGCGGCGTTACGTTCAAGCATGTCGCATGGTCTGAAATCCGCCGCTTGCTGCCGGTCAGTCTGATCGGCGTCGTGCTCGGCACCAGCCTGCTGGTCTCGCTGTCGCCAAACATCCTGCTGACGATACTCGGCATTTTCGTCCTGGCTTTCGCGTTGCGCTCGCTGCTAACGCATGCCGGCACATTTCGCCCGGTTGCAACCGCGTGGGCTTACCCGGCCGCCCTCACCGGCGGTGCGGTTGGCGGTCTGTTCGGCACCGGCGGGCCGCCTTACGTGATTTATCTATCGCACCGTATCGAGAATAAATCGACCTTGCGCGCCACGCTGTCCGGGCTGTTCTTTCTCGAAGGCCTGATCCGCATCGTGACCTTCCTGGTAGTTGGCCTGCTGCATGGCAGCGCGGTATGGATCAATTGTTTGCTGGCCGCGCCGTTCATCATTGCGGCGCTGTATGCCGGCAGTCACGTGCATGCCCGTCTGAGCAACGCGCAGATGGCGCGTCTGATCGGCGTTCTGCTACTGGGCAGCGGCGGTTCGTTACTACTGAAAGCCTGGATTTGAAGTGTTGAACCTGAAAACCTCAGTTGGTCTTGTGTATATCGCTCGAAAGCCGCGTGGATAGAGACATGAGAGGTTTTTTGTCGCGTCACCCACCGGGTGAGTGGCGACACCACTCGTAGGAGCGCCTTCCAAGGCGCGATTGTTCCGGATTTCGCGCCTTGGAAGGCGCTCCTACGACACCGGCAACTGGGCGAAATAGGTTGAATAAAAAAATAGGTTGAATAAAAAAATAGGTTGAATAAAAAAGCCGCCCCGGCGGATAACCGGGGCGGCTTTTTCGTCGGGCTGACGGGTGATTAGACCTTGGCAGCGCGTTTGTGGAAGTCGAGCTTCTCTTTGATCCGCGCCGACTTGCCGGAACGTTGACGCAGGTAATACAACTTGGCGCGACGCACATCGCCGCGACGCTTCACTTCAACCGACGCGAGCAGCGGGGAGTAGGTCTGGAACGTCCGCTCGACGCCTTCGCCGGCGGAAATCTTGCGCACGGTAAAGGCTGAGTTGAGGCCGCGGTTACGCTTGGCGATCACGACGCCTTCGTAAGCCTGCAGACGCTCGCGGTTGCCTTCCTTGACCTTCACTTGCACCACGACGGTATCGCCGGGCGCAAAAGGCGGCAGCACCTTGCCGACCGACAGGCGGGCGATTTCTTCATTTTCGATTTGTTCGATGATATTCATCTTCGTTTCCTTGCACGAAAGTAGGCGGTATAGGTTTCGTAAAACATGCCGCCGTTTCTAAATGGCCCAGATCACTCCGGACCGGCTTCCCGGTGGATTTCACCGAGCAATTCCAGTTCCAGCGGACTCATCGCCCGCTGTTCCAACAAATCCGGTCGCCGCAACGACGTTCTTTCCAAAGCCTGGAGCAAACGCCAACGCGAAACATCCGCGTGATTGCCGCCGCGCAGCACCGGCGGTGACTTCAGCCCCAGGTAATCCTCGGGCCGCGTGTAATGCGGGCAATCCAGCAAACCATCGGCAAAAGAATCTTCGCTCGCCGAATCGGCATGGCCCAGCGCACCCGGGATCTGTCGAATCACCGCATCGAGCAACACCATCGCCGGCAACTCGCCACCCGAGAGCACATAGTCGCCGAGCGAGATTTCCTCGATCGCATGACGCGCAAACAGACGCTCGTCGATACCTTCATACCGCCCGGCCAACAATACCAGGGCAGGTTCCTGCACCAGATCCAGCACCAGCGCCTGATCCAGACGTCGGCCTTGCGGTGACAGGTAGATCATGCGTGGCGAAGGAATGCCCTGCCGCAGCAATTCCGTTTTCGCCGCCGTCAACGCTAGATCCAACGGCTCCACCAGCATCACCATACCGGGACCGCCCCCGAAAGGCCGGTCGTCGACAGTGTGGTAATTGTCCTGCGTGAAATCCCGCGGGTTCCAGAACTTCACACCGCACAACTGTTTTTTTACCGCTCTGCCGCTGACGCCAAAATCCGTCAGCGCAGCGAACATCTCAGGGAACAGGGTAACGACGTGGTATTGAGGCGCCATACACCCAGTTCAGAAATCCAGACCCCAATCCACCACGATGCGCTTGCCGGCAAGATCGACCGTTTGAACCAGAGCGCCGACAAACGGAATCAGCCGCTCGACCGGTTTCGAGTCCAACTCGCCTTGAATCTTCAGCACTTCGTGCGCACCGGTTTCCAGCACGCCGACCACCCGGCCAAGCAGCTCACCCTGCAGATTGACGACTTCCAGGCCGGTCAGCTGGTCCCAGTAATACTCGCCTTCATCCGGCTGCGGCAACTCGGCGCGGGACACCGCCACTTCGAAGCCCTGCATGGTCTCGGCGACATTTCTGTCATTGATACCGTCCAGACTGACCAGAAGGGTTTGTCCATGCACCTTGCCTTCAAGCAGGCGATAAGCGCGCCACTGACCGTTCTTGCCTAGATGCCACTGCGGATATTCCAGCAGACTGTCGACAAACTCGGTAAACGGCTGAATTTTCAGCCAACCGCTTATCGCGTAAGGGGCGGCAACCCGCCCCATTACCACCAGGTCTTCAGGCGGCAGCGCTGACGCCACTGTGCACGATCCGGGCAACGGTATCGGAAGTCTGCGCACCGACGCTCTTCCAGTAGGCCAGACGTTCCTGGTTGATGCGCAGCTTCTCGGCATTGCCGGAAGCGACCGGGTTGTAGAAGCCGATGCGCTCGATGAAGCGGCCATCGCGACGATCGCGGGAATCGGCCACGACGATGTTGTAGAAGGGGCGCTTCTTGGAGCCGCCGCGGGCAAGACGAATGGTTACCATGTTATTGCTGTCCTCTGAGCCTGTTGTCGACCGGAACGGCCGATAAAACCGGAAAAGCCGCGCATTATATAGAGTCGATGCGGGCAATCCAAGTGTTTGTTTTACTGCAGTTATCAGGCTGCCACTCGCATACGGGCGGCAACCGCTGAATCAGTCGCGGAAGTTCTGATACTGCAACGGGAAATCGGTGATGCTCTTGCGGACCAAAGCAATCGCATCTTGCAGAATGTCGCGCTTGGCGCCGGAAACCCGCACGCTTTCGCCCTGGATGCTGGCGGTCACCTTCATCTTCGAATCCTTCAGCAGTCTGACGATTTTCTTGCTCAATTCGGTTTCCAGGCCGCTTTTCAAAGTTGCCGTCCGTTTGACCTTGTTGCCGGAAACCTTTTCGCTCTTGCCCAACTCCATGCAGCGAATATCGACACCACGCTTGATCAGCTTCGCATTGAGCACTTCCTGCACCTGATCGAGTTTGAAGTCATCGTCGGCATACAGCGTCAGCACCAGTTCGGCCTGCTCGACGCGCGCGTCCGAACCTTTGAAGTCGAAGCGGTTGGCAACTTCCTTGTTGGCTTGTTCGACCGCGTTCTTGATTTCCGGCTTATCCAACTCGGATACGATATCGAAGGAAGGCATGTTTTTTTCCTGTACAAGTACAAACGGGGCGCGATTATAGGGTTTCGCACCGGCCTCGTTTAAAATCCCTGCACCACTCACCGCTTCATAAAGGCACTGCTCATGGCCCGCGTTACCGTCGACGACTGCATCAAACACATTCCCAATCGTTTCGAAATGACCCTGGTTGCCGCCTATCGGGCGCGTCAGATATCCACCGGCTCGACACCGCGTGTAGAAGCCGAAAAAGACAAACCCGCCGTGCTCGCCTTGCGCGAAATCGCCGAAGGCCTGACCGGCGTCGAGATTCTGAAAAAAGGCACGTTCTGAATCTCGCAGTCGAAGGCATCCCGATGCCGCCCGCCGACCCTGTCCCGATACTGCCGGAGGCGGCCGCTTACCTCAGCGAGACGGATCAGGCAGCCTTCCTGCGCGCCTACCAGTTTTCGGCCAGTGCGCATGAAGGCCAGTTTCGCAGAGGTGGCGCGCCTTACATCACGCATCCCCTGGCGGTGGCGGAAATCCTGGCCAGCTGGCATCTCGATGCACAAACCCTGATTGCCGCCCTGCTTCACGATGTCGTCGAAGACACCGGCGTACGTACCGAAGACATCGCCCGCGAATTCGGCAAACCCGTCGCCCAACTGGTCGACGGCGTCACCAAGCTGGACAAGATTCAGTTCGAGGACAAGGCGCAGGCCCAGGCCGAAAACTTCCGCAAAATGCTGCTGGCGATGGCGCGCGATGTCCGCGTCATCCTGATCAAACTGGCCGACCGCCTGCACAACATGCGCACGCTGGATGCCATGCAGCCGGACAAAGTCAGCCGCATCGCGCAGGAAACGCTGGAAATCTACGCCCCCATCGCCAACCGTCTCGGGCTCAACAAGGTCTACCAGGAACTCGAAGACATCGCCTTCGTGCACCTGCATCCCAATCGCTACAAGGTGATCGAGAAAGCGGTGAAATCCGCGCGCGGCAACCGCAAGGAAGTCGTCGACAAGATCCGGATCGCGATTGAGGCCAAGCTGCTCGAATGCCAGATCCCGGCCCAGATACGCGGCCGCGAAAAGCACCTGTACAGCATCTACCGCAAGATGCAGGAAAAGCACCTGGCCTTTTCCGAAGTGTTCGACATCTACGGTTTCCGCATCGTGGTCGAAACCGCGCGCGACTGCTACCTCACCCTCGGCGCCTTGCACGCGCTGTACAAACCCATCCCGGGCAAGTTCAAGGATTACATCGCCATTCCCAAACCGAATGGCTACCAGTCGCTGCACACCACCTTGTTCGGCCCGTTCGGCGCGCCGGTGGAAGTGCAGATCCGCACGCAGGACATGCACCGCGTCGCCGAAGCCGGTGTCGCCTCGCACTGGCTCTACAAAACCGGCGACACCAGCATTTCCGAAGTTCAGCGCAAAACGCATCAATGGATGCAAAGCCTGCTCGACATCCAGGCCGACAGCCGCGACTCGGCCGAATTCCTCGAACACATCAAGGTCGACCTGTTCCCGGACGAGGTCTACGTATTCACCCCGAAGGGCCGCATCGTCGCCCTGCCGCGCGGTGCCACCGCCGTCGACTTCGCCTACAACGTGCATACCGATGTCGGCAATCATTGCGTCGGCACCAAGATCAACAGCGAGTTCATGCCGCTCTCGACCCCGCTCAGAAATGGCGACAGGGTCGAAATCCTCACCTCCGAATCCGCCCGCCCGAATCCGGCCTGGGCGCATTTCGCGCATACCGGCAAGGCGCGCGCGCACATCCGCAGCGCCCTCAAGAACACGCATCGGCACGAATCCGAACAACTCGGCGAACAGTTGCTGGGTCAGGCCATCCACGCCCTGGGCGGCGACAACGGCAGCAACCATGCCAGTGAAAACCAGTGGGAGCGCTACCTGAAAGAAGGCGGCCGCAACCGCGCCGACACCCTGGCCGACATCGGCCTGGGCAAAAAGCTCGCTTTCGTCGTCGCCCGCCAATTGCTGCACAAGGATCAGGACGCCCCCGCCCGCGCCAACGCCGGCCCCATGCTGATTCACGGCGCCGAAGGCATCGCCGTGCGCCTGGGCAAATGCTGCCGACCGATCCCGGGCGACCCGATCATCGGCCAGATCAAGAAAGACCACGGACTCGTCATCCACACGCACGATTGCACGCAAGTCAGGCATTACCGCGAAGACCCGGAAAAGTGGGTCGATGTCGCCTGGTCGGCCGAACTCGACAAACTGTTCGATGTCGGCCTGCGCATCATCGTCGCCAACCAGCGCGGCGTGCTCGCCAAGGTTGCCGCCGCCATCGCCAACGAAGGCTCCGACATCGACAACGTCCACATGGCCGAAGAAGCCGGCGCCTACAGCAGCCTCTACTTCACGGTCAGCGTGCAGAACCGTCTGCATCTGGCCCGCCTGATGCGCGCCCTGCGCAGCCTGCCGGAAGTCGTGCGCTTGCAAAGGCTGAAGAGCAAACCGGAAGAACACCGCGCCTGAGGTGGCTTCAGCCCGCCGCAAGCCGGAAGAAAAATTCCCGGGGCCCTGCAACCGCGCGGCATTTCACCAGTCACATCGCGGCCGAGCCAACCCAGCAACGACCCCATGCCCGCCACCACCCCGACGCCCGCGCTGTTCATCGGCCACGGCAATCCCATGCACGCCCTGGGCTCCAACGCCAACAGCCAGGCCTGGCAAGCCATGTTGGCCGGCCAACCGGCACCGCGCGCCGTCCTGGTCGTTTCGGCACACTGGCAAACGCGAGGCGTAGCCATTACCGCCGCGGCGCAGCCCGAGACGCTGCACGATTTCTCCGGCTTCCCCGCAGCGCTGCACGAATTCAGCTATCCCGCCCGCGGCGACCCGGAACTGGCGGCAGAAGTCGCGGCATTGCTGGCGCCTCAGCAAGTCGTGCTGGAAACCGCGCGGGGACTCGACCATGGCGCCTGGTCGGTGTTGACACACCTGTTTCCCGCCGCAGATATCCCTGTGCTGCAACTCAGCCTCGACGTCACCAAAACCCCGGCCGAGCATTACGCGATGGCGCTCGCATTGCGCCCGTTGCGCACTGCCGGCGTGCTCATCCTGGGCAGCGGCAACGTCGTGCATAACCTGCGCGCGATGGACTGGAACCAACCCGAAGGCGCTTTCGACTGGGCGACGCGATTCAACGATTCGCTGCGGCAAAGCCTGCTCGAACGCGACCATGCCACACTGTTCGAACTGACCGGCGACGACGCCAGACGCGCCGTACCGACGCCGGAGCACTACTGGCCGCTGCTCTACATCGCCGCCCAGCAATTTCCCGACGAACCGCTGCAATTGTTCAATGACCGCATCGAATACGGTGCCATCGGCATGCTCTGCTGCCGCATCGGACCCGCCCCGGAAGCCCGCGCGTGAAGCTCCCGTCCGGCCTGGACGCGGGCCGTATTCCCGGCTGGCTGATCCTTCTGGGCGCGCTGACTGCCATCGGCCCGCTCTCGATCGACATGTACCTGCCCGCGTTTGCGGCGCTGGAGCAGGATCTGGCTTCGCCGGCCGGCGGCGCCGAACTCACCCTGGCCGGCTTCTTCATCGGCATGGCCTGCGGCCAACTAGTCTGGGGACCGCTCAGCGACCGCTTCGGCCGCAAACCGCCGCTGTATGCCGGGCTCACTCTATTCGCGCTGGCCACGCTGGGCTGCGCGCTGAGCGACAACATCGCCGCCCTCACCGCCTGGCGTTTGCTGCAGGCGCTGGGCGGCTCCGCCGGCATGGTCATCACGCGCGCCGTGGTGCGCGACCGCTGCGGCGCGCGCGAATCGGCGCGCGCCTTTTCGATGTTGATCCTGGTCATGGGACTGGCGCCGATTTTGGCCCCGATCATCGGCGGTTGGGTGGTCACCGCGCTCGACTGGCGCGCCATCTTCCACCTGCTGTTCGCCTTCGCGCTGGCCTGCCTGCTGGCCATCCGCTTCGGCCTCGCGGAAAGCCACGACATCCGCCACGAAACGCCGCTGACTGCGCGACGCATCGGCAGAGACTACGCCGTACTGTTCGCCAACCGCGCCTTCCTCGGCTACACGCTGAGCGGCGGCCTGGCCATGGCCGGCATGTTCGCCTACATCGCCGGCTCGCCGTTCGTGCTGATCCAGTTGGGCGGCATTCCACCGGAACACTTCGGCTGGGCTTTCGGCATCAATGCACTCGGCTTCGTTGCCGCCAGCCAGATCAATGCGCGCAGTCTGAAAAAGACCTCGCCGACCGCGATATTGCGCCGCGCCCTGTGGATACCGGCCGGCGCCAGCCTGACCCTGGCCGGTCTCACCTTCAGCCTCGATTTCACCCATAGCGCAACACTCCCGCTGACCCTGCTGTGCATGTTCCTCTACGTCGCCAGCCTCGGCTTCATCGCGCCCAATTCCAGCGCCACCGCGCTGGCCACGCACGGCCAACGCGCCGGCACCGCCTCCGCGCTGATGGGCGCACTGCAATTCGGCCTGGCCACGCTCACCGGCATCGGCATCAGCCGCCTGCATGACGGCAGCGCCCGACCGCTCGCCCTACTCCTCGCCGTCTGCGGCGTCGGCGCCTGGCTGCTGCATCGCTGGCTGGTGCATCCGCGCGATAGTCAGCATGGCTAGTTTTGTCTGCCTGACACACGGATAACTTACCTGGGAACCGTGTTGAACATGGCTACTGTGCCACCCTTTGGCCAGCTACAAATCGCATCGGGTGGCTCTTTTCTCGGCTGAAGTTAACAGCAACGGACAATATCTTTTCTGACGGCTACCGACCCTGAAGAGCCGCTCGCCCTGTCTGTGGTTCAACGGCAGGTGTCCGACTTGAGCAGTCGCACCTCACGGCCACGCACGGACAACTGCTCGGCCAGAATTGCTAGTGGCGTTGGTGCAGTTGAATGACCAGTGTCACGCAGGTTGCTGGCATTGAGGCGGTAAGCCCTAGTATCGGCACTGGTTTGGGGGTGCAAGTTTGATTGGTAATTTGGGTTGGTAGGCGAGGGTCTGTCCAGGATAGGACGGACCAGGGACGTTGTGCCCGTACAAGCTGTCGGCCGGTCAGAACCGACTTCACTCGTACCTCAGCGCGATTATGGGGTCCAGACTTGCGGCCTTTCTTGCCGGCATGTAACCGAAGACCACTCCGATCACCGCCGAGAAAGCGAAGGCAAGGATATTGACGCCTAAATTGAACAGGAATGGCATGCTCATCAAGTTGGTCAGGGCCAGGCAGGCGAGGAAGGCCAGCGCAATGCCGACCAGACCTCCGAGCGCCGACAGCACGACGGCTTCGATCAGGAATTGCAGCAGCACTTCGTGCTCCAGTGCGCCGATCGCCAGTCGGATGCCGATTTCCCGCGTCCGTTCTGTGACCGAGACCAGCATGATGTTCATGATGCCGATGCCGCCAACCAGAAGGCTCACGGCAGCCACCGCCCCGAGCAGGCCCGTCATGGTGCGGACGGTGCCCGAAAGCGTCTCGGCAATCTGCTTGGTATCCATGACATTGAAGTCATCGTCTTCGTTGTCGGCCAGCTTGCGGCGCTCGCGCATCAGGCGGCGAATTTGCTCCATGACTTGGCCGCTGTTCGCGCCATCCCGCATCGACAGCATGATTGTGGACACATCCTGATTGCCGGCCAGCCTTCTCTGTACGGTACTGATCGGCATCAGCACCATGTCATCCTGATCCTGCCCCATCGCACCCTGGCCCTTGGCGGCCAACAGGCCGACGATCTCGCAGGCGAAGTTCTTCACCCGCAGTTCGCTACCGAGCGGAGAACCACTGCCGAAGAGCTGCTTGCGCACCGTATTGCCGACCACGCAGACCGACTTGCCGACGGTTTCCTCGTCCGCCTCGAACATCCGCCCGGCAGCGAGTTTCCAGTTACCGGCAACAAAGTAGGCATTGGTCGTGCCATTGACCTGGGAAGACCAGTTCCGACTCGCCGCAACCAGCGTCACCCGGCTGCCGACGACCGGAGCGACCGCCTTCAAGGATGGTATCTGTTGCCGAATGGCCTCCGCATCGGCCAGTTTGAAATTGGCTGCGCCAGCACTGTCGCGCCCGGGTCCGAGTTGCTGTCCAGGCCGGAGCATGAGCAGATTGCTGCCCAGGCTGGAAATCTGGTCAGAGACCATGCGCGTCGCGCCATTGCCCAAGGTCACCATGGTGACCACGGCGGCAACACCTATGACGATGCCCAGGACCGTGAGGGAGGAACGCATCGTGTTGCGACGAATGGCACGCAGGGCAAGCAGCAGCGCGTTCAGGAGCATCTGATTCATACGGTAGCCTTCACGCTATCGCTTGCGATATTGCCATCGACGAAGCGGACGATGCGGCTCGCATATCCCGCCATATCGGGCTCATGGGTCACCATGATGATGGTGATGCCCTGCTCACGGTTGAGGGAGACCAGCAATTCCATGATGTCGTGGCCTCGCTTGCTGTCGAGATTACCGGTCGGCTCGTCGGCCAGGAGCACGAGGGGACGGGTCACGATGGCGCGGGCAATGGCCACCCGCTGCTGCTGTCCTCCCGAGAGTTCGGCGGGCGTGTGGTATTCCCAGCCCTCCAGACCAACTTGAGAAAGTGCTTTGCGCGAGGCCGCATGGCGCGCATCCGCATCCTCGCCGCGGTAGAGCAGCGGCAACTCGACGTTCTCCTGCGCGGAAGTCCGGGACAGGAGGTTGAAGCCCTGAAAGACGAAACCCAGGTAATGCCGGCGCAGCAGCGCGCGCTGGTTGCGGTTGAGTTCATGCACGGGGATGCCACGGAAGCGGTATTGCCCCCCGGTCGGGGCGTCAAGGCAACCCAGGATATTCAGGGCTGTGGATTTTCCCGACCCACTCGGGCCCATGATGGCCAGGAATTCGCCAGCGGCGATGTCCAGATCGACCCCATGCAGGGCCTGAAAGGCCGACGCGCCCATCCCGTAGGTCTTGGCGACCCCGTGCAGGGAAATCAGCGGGGTGGCTGCATCGGTCACGTCCCGGCTTCCTGATACTCGACGATCACGGGGGTGCCCGGCTTGAGATCGCCAGCGACGATCTCGGTCTGACTGCCGTTGCTGGCGCCGGTTTTCACCGGCACCGACACCGGCTGATCCTCCTTCAGTATCCACACCCGCGACTCGCCGGACTTGGTCGCCTGACGCTGGTTCGTTTGCATCGGCGGACGCGGTACCAGACGCGAAACAATTCCCCCGGAGGGAGGCGCCGACACGGCCGGTGGCGTGAAGCGCAGCGCCGCGTTGGAAACCAGCAGGACATTTTCGCGTTGTGCCGTGACGATACGCGCCGTGGCCGTCATGCCCGGCCGCAAGGCGAGGTCGTCATTGGCGACCGTCAGGATGGTCTTGTAGGTCACGACATTGTCGGTGATGGTCGAACCGATGCCGACACGCCGCAGGGTTGCCGGAAAGCTTCGGCCCGGCCAAGCGGCGACGGTAAAGCTTGCCGCCTGACCCAGCTTGACGCTGCCGACATCGGCCTCATCCACCTTCACCTGCAATTCCATCCTTGTGAGATCTTCCGCGATTGTGAACAGCACCGGGGTCGACATGGCGGCGACGACGGTCTGGCCCGGCTCGACCTTGCGGGCCAGGACATGGCCATTGATGGGAGAGCGTAGGGTCGCCTTGACGATGTTCGTTTCATCGGATTTCAGGGTGGCCAGCGCGCTGGCTTCGTTCGCCTGGGCGCGCAGCAGGGTGGCCTCGGCGGTTTCCAGTTCGCTCGCCGAAGGCACCTTGCCGCCCGAGAGCTCGGCAACGTGGCGCAGTCGGTTGAGATTGGCCCGCGCTTCTGCCACCGTTGCCTGCATCTGGGCGACTGTGGCGCGTGACTTGACGACCGCATCCTCCAGCTTCGACGTGTCCAGGCGCGCCAGCACCTGACCTTTGCTGACGCGGTCATTGTCATTGACCAGCACTTCCGTCAGTGTTCCTGATAGCTCGCTGCCCACATCCACCGAGCGAGTGGGCTGCAGCGCCCCGCTTGCCGTGATGCTGACCACTAGATTGCCGATCTCGGATTTGTCAGTCAGGAATCGATTCGTCGGAGTGCCGCCCGCCGGGATGAGCAGAATGATGGTAGCAAGCAGCAGGATCACTGCAATGATGATCCAAAGCCATCGGCGCGAGAGGAAAGACGACTTGCCGGCAGCAAGAAAGTCGGGGATCGCTTCAGTATTCACGGGCGTGTTTCCATGGATGAATCGTCATACCGCCATCCGCCGCCCATGGCCTTGTAGAGTCTGATGACGGAGATCAGCAGATCGCCTTCGGCGCTGGCGAGGCCTTCCTCGGCACTCAGGCGGGTACGTTGGGCATCGAGGACCTGCATGAAATCGACTGCGCCGACCTCGAAGAGGGTGCGGGCGAGTTGGGCGGCACTGCGCGCCGAGGCGGCGGCACGGCGGCGTGCTTCCACCCGTTCCTTGCCCCACGCGTAGGCGACGAGGGAGTTCTCGACCTCTTCCAGGGCGGAGAGGAGGGACGACTCCCAGTTCACCAGGGCCTGTTCCTGCACGGCATCCTGAATGGCGATGCGCGAGCGGATGCGCCCGCCGTCGAACAGGTTCATGGCCAGGCTGCCCACCAGTGAGCCGGCGATCGCATCGCCGCCTCCCAGTGCGCTCAGGCTGAAGGCTTGCCAGCCCCAAGTGCCCGACAAAGACAGGCTTGGATACCGGGCCGCGCGCTGCTCGGCGCTACGCGCGACTTCGGCCAGAAGTTTTCGTTCGGCCGCCCGGATGTCGGGGCGCTGGCGGATCGTGTCTGCGGGGATGGCGACCGCAATGGTGCCGGGTGCCGTCGGCAGCGGCTTTGCCTCCCTGAGTTTGTTGGCAAGGGCACCTGGCGCCTGGCCGGTCAGGACCGCCAGGCGGTGCTCGGCGGCGGCACGAGTGATCTCGATCGCCGGAATCAATGCGCGACTTTGTTCGAGGGTGGTCCGACCCTGCTCGACACTCAGTACTGTGGTTAGGCCAGCCTGTTGCCGCCACTCGGTGATTTGCAGGGTTTCCGCCTGACTCGCCAGGTTGTCACGCGTGAGGGCCAGTTGCTGCTGATAGGTGCGCAGCATCGCGTATTCAAGCGCGACCTCGGCCGCCAGGGAGACATGGGTTGCGGCCAGATTGGCCTGGCTGGCCGCCAGGTCCGCTTCGGCGCCGGCCACGGCATCGCGTTGGCCGCCGAAGATGGATGGCTCCCAGCTGGCGTCGAATCCGGCAGCATAGACGCTTTGCATCTTGCCGGCCCCCCCCGACTGTGTACCCGATTTCGAGCGACTGGCAGACTCCGCGACGCCAAGGCTGGGATAGAGGCTGGCCTGCTCCAGGTCCCGGGTGGCTCTCGCCTGATGGAGTTGGGTTTGGGCAGTGCGGATGTCGGGAGCGGACTTCAGCGCCGCCGCGATGAGCTCGTCAAGGATGAGGTCGTTGAACTGGCGCCACCACTCGCCCGCCAGTTGTGGCGATGGGCCGGCGGTGGCGGCTGCATTGCTCCATGCCTGAGGAATCGCCAGACTGGAGGGCGCGTCCGGTTTGCCGAAGCTGGCGCAACCGCCCAGAAGAAGCGTACCGACTGCCAGGGCCGCTCGGAGGAACACCGGGTCTTTCATTGATCCTGCGGGGGAAGCGGAGCGCCTAACCCCGGCATGCGCCCGCGGGGAGGCATCTTGGGCGCCTCATCCATGCGATCCCCCGCGATCCCCGAGTAGAACACCGGGACAGTTGCCGCCAATAGGCGATCCGCCTTGTCCTTTTGTGCGTCATCCAGCGATGCGTAGAGCTTGTGCGCCGCCTCGGCGATATCTTCGAGCGCGGTGAGGCGGTTACGCACGATGTCGATCTTGCGCTCGATCTGCTGCAGGGCATTACCCTCCGTCTCGTTCGCCGGCCGGGGACGCCGTTGATCGGCCAGCAAGGCACCGACCCTCCCCTGATAGGCGCCCCATAGGCTTTCCTGCTCAGGGCGTATGCCGAGTTGGGTACGCGCCTCGACAAGCTGCTGCTCGATCACGGGGATCAGATGGGAACCGCTGGCAGTTACGGCGGGCCGGCCTTGGGGTCCCCTCTCCATATCCCGGCCTCCAGGCGGCCCCATTCGGCCCGGGCCAAAACCACCGAACTGGGCAGTTGCCTCGCCGACTCCAAGCACGAATGCCACGACGGCCAGGGCGAGCTGCCATGTTTTTCGATAAAGACGTGGAATCTGCATGATCATGTCCCGATGGATGGAGCGCGATTTCCTGCCGTGCTGGAGAAGGGCGAGAGGGGCAAGCGCAGGTGGACCGCGAAGCCGCCGTCACCAATGTTCTCCGCCCTGACGCTGCCACCGTGAAGCTTGAGCACCTGCCGGGTGATGGTCAGTCCCAGTCCATAGCCCTCGAAGGGCTTGGCATTGGCCGCGCGATAGAACGGTTCGAAAATGGCTTCCAGCTCGGAGGGGGCAACGCCGCCACCCTGATCCTCGATGCTCAAATGGGCGAAACCGTCCTCTTTGCCACCCTTTACCTGGATGGGGAGACCCGCCGGTGAATGGCGGACGGCGTTGCGCATTACATTCTCGACGGCGCGTCGCAGCCACTCGATATTGCCGTCGACAATCAATGATTCCGGGAGGTCGAGGGCGATAACACAATCCTTTGGCTCAGCCTCGAAGCGTGCATCCTCGGCTACATCGTCGATGAGGCTGGCGAGGTCGATTGGCTCACGCGTCAGTTGGCCTACGCCGGTGTCGAGACGGGACAAGGTCAGGAGTTCGTCGACCAGATCGTCGATTCTGCCGATTTCGCGTTGTATGCGCCCCATGAGTTCGACCGTGCGTTCCGGTTGTTGATGCATCAGGTCCGAGGCGGCCTGAAGTCGTGCCAGGGGGGAGCGCAGCTCGTGGGAGACGTCATGGAGCAGGCGGCGGTGGCCCTCGACGAGTTTCTGCAGGCGTTCCGCCATGCGATCGAAGTCCTTGCCCAGGTCGGACAGTTCGTCCCGACGTTTGCCCATCGCATCGCCGACCCGCGTCTCGAGCTTGCCGCTGGTTTCCGCTTCGAATGCATCATGCAGCGTCCGGATCGGACGGGCGAAGTACAGCGCCAACAACCAGGCAAAGATCAGGCTGACGAGGCCGCCCGTTGCCATGGGCACCAATGGAAACAGCCAGGGACGAGGCGGATGGGGTGGGGGAGGCAGTGCATTTTCTGGTGGAGGCCTCCACGCATGAGGAGGCGGCACTGGCGGGCCCTGATGCGTAGCCCAGATCGTGAAGCCGACGCCAATCGCAGTGACGATCTGAGCCAGCCAGAACATCAGGAAGAACTTCCAGAAGAGGCGTCCGAGTTTCATGTAACTACCTAGCCGGCCATGAGCAGGTAACCCTTGCGGATGACTGTCTGGATGCGTGATCGCCCGTCGGCACAAGGCTTGAGCTTGTTGCGAATGCTGTGGATATGCACGTCGATGCTGCGGTCGAAGCGGGCCAGCGGCCGGCCGATGGCCTCCTCGGACAGTTGTGGCTTGCTAACCGGGTGGCCGGCATGGCGCGCGAGCACTTCGAGCAGACTGAATTCCGTGCTGGTGAGTTCGAGCGGCCTGCCATCGTCTTCGGCACGCCGCTGGCCCGGCCAGAGAGTCAGAGTCGCGACCGTAATGGTCTGGGCTGCTTGCGTTTCGCTGATTTTGAGGCGCTTGAGGATGGCGCGCAGACGGGCCGCCAGTTCCCGCGGGCTACAGGGCTTCGGCACATAGTCATCCGCACCGTGTTCGAGGCCGGAAATCCGGTCGGCATCGTCCCCCCGCGCCGTCAACATGATGACCGGGATCACACTTGAGGCACGGATTCTGAGCAGGGCCTGGAAGCCGTCCAACCCCGGCATCATGACATCCAGCACGGCGATGTCGTACTGCCCCGTCAGCGCCGCCTCCGCCCCGCTGAGACCATCGTGGCAACAGGTGACGTTGAATCCGTCGCGTTCGAGGTAGTCGCGGAACATGCCGATCAGTTCGAGATCGTCATCAACCAGAAGGACATTCGGCTTTGTGGTGAGTGGGAGTGCGTGATGCATGGCGCAATCCTATGGCAGGCAAATTGCCGCCACAGCAACTTTTACAACAATTAACTGCGTCCTAACTGGCAGGGTTTGCCGCCAGCCGCATCGGCGAATGTTTTCATGCGTTGCAAGCGGCTGAAACAACATCGCATTAACGATTCTTAACCTCGGCCGGATGGCGGCAATTGTTGCCATCCGAGCCAGACAAGGTCTTGTCAAGGCGGTTGTAGTGGCAATCGAACTGCCGATCTCAATGGTTTTCTTAACGGGGATTAACCGATATTTACACCTAACCATATGAATTATTTATGTTTATGGCCGATAACTTGCATAAGTACCTTGGCGTACGGCACGTAAGGTGCCGTACCGACTATGTCATTTGAAAGGAGTAAATCATGAGCAGCATTAGCGGTATCGGTGGTGGTTATAGTTCGATGATGATGCAGGGGGGCAGTATGCAGGGCATGCGCGGCATGAAACGCCCTGACCCAACGGAAATGGCCAATGACCTCTTCTCCAAACTGGACACATCGGGACAGGGGTATATCGAGAAAGTCGATTTGCAGGGCGCCTTCGACCAGGCGGCATCGAAGGTCAATGCTTCCGGCGATTCGACCAGTGCCGATGACCTCTTCTCGCAACTGGATACCGATAGCGACGGCAAGATCACCAAACAGGAATTCTCTGATTCGGTAAAGAAGCTTGCCGAAGAACTGGATCAGCAGTTCCAGAGCGCCCGCATGCAGGGTGCGATGCCTGAGATGGGGGGCATGGGTGGGATGCCGCCCGGGCCACCGCCTGGACCACCTCCTGGCGCTGAAGTTGATACGGGCATGACCAAAGAGGAACTCGCCAGCGCAGCCGAAGAGGTCAGCGGCAGCGACAGCAGTCTCTCCAGCATGCTGACGGATCTCGTTCAGAACTTCGACGCCGCCGACACGAACCAGGACGGCAAGGTGACCATGCAGGAAACACTCGCCTATCAACAGTCGCAGAGCACAGCCGGGTCGGGCACCTCAACGACTGCGACGTCCGAAAATGCCGGAGCGACGGCCTCCAGCAGCGATAGCTTCGAAGCCCAGCTGATGATGCAGATCATGAAGCTGGCCCAGTCCTATAGCATCGGGCAAGAAGGCGGTTCCGCAGCGACTTCTTCCTTGCTAGCCACTGCGTGAAGCCTCAGATGCTGGCAGAGCCGTTTGCGCTCTGCCAGCTTGATTGATTGTGCGGTTCACCTGTGCAAACACACGGGCCAGGCCAATAGTGGTTTGAGTGTTGTCTTTCTCAGTAAAGCGTTGTCCGCTACGGATCGGAAGTACATGTTCGCCTGATTGAGAAGCAGCCCTTCACCACGACTCTCGTCTCTATGGCGGTATCCCATTCCTAGCTTGTTGGTCTCACGTCGGCAGGTTTCAGAGCCGGGCAGACCTTTGAGGGGACAGCTTCTCCGAAGCTGTGACAGACCGGTTGTGGCCATAGGACTAAACCGCTCGCGCGGTAGTTGTTACTCCGATCCGGCGTCAGCGGGTGGTT
>JASJPG010000063.1:0-3226 GCA_031426815.1 Hydrogenophilaceae bacterium | reverse complement strand
TGCGCACCGATTCCTCGACCTGCGCGGCGAGTTCGCGCGTCGGCACCAGAATCAGGCAGCGCGGCCGGCCGGGTTTGGCGACGGCGGCTTGGGTGGTGGTCAGCCGATGCAGGATAGGCAACGTGAAACCGGCGGTCTTGCCGGTACCGGTCTGCGCGGCGGCAAGCAGATCGCCGCCTTTCAGGACTTGCGGAATGGCCTGCGCCTGGATCGGCGTCGGCGTCGTGTAGCCGGTTTCGGCAACGGCGCGCAGCAAGGGCTCGGACAGGCCCAGATCGGTGAATTTGACACCGGTGGAAACGATGATGGACGGATCGGCAGACACGGTGGTGCCGGCGTTATGAATGGGGGATGACATAGGGATTTACAGCTCCTGCGACGGCCTGCCGCGCGGAAGGCGGCACCAATCGAGGCAGACGAATAAGTGATCGGAACGATCAGAAAAAAGAAACCGCACGTCGATTGGTGAAGCGCGCGGGAGGCCGGATTGTACAGAGACAAGGCCGCCAAGGTTGATTTACGTCAAATCCACCCATACCGGCTGATGATCCGACGCCGCGCTTGCCGGGTCGACGCCGTACGCGCGCAGGCGCGGCGCCAGATCCTCGCTCAGGAAAACGAAATCAAAGCAGGCCGGCGCGGCGACGAAATCGACCGGGTGGATGCCGACGCTGGCTGGGTGCGGCTCTCCAGGGTAGAGCAGCTTCCAGGCATCCATGAAGGCCGGCGTCGCATCGGCGAACGGCGCCAGAATCCGCGCGCGTTCCGGCGCGTCGGCCGGGAAATTCATGTCGCCGCACAGCAGCGCGGCTTGCGGCCGGGCGAACACCTCGAAACTGCCGCCGGCCTCGTTCTCGCCGCGCCGCGGTTGCCGCGCCTGCGCGCAGGCTTCCGCGTGCAGGCGGCGAATCGCGTCGATCTGGGCCTGCCGTTGCGGCATCGAGTAGTACTCCAGATGCGTGGTCAGCACCCGCAACGGGCCAAATTCTGCATGCACCACCGCTTCCAGCAAGACCCGCTGCATGCTTGGCACGCAGGGATCGCTTGGCCACGGCAACATCTGGCGCCAGACCTGTCCGACCGGCAGTCGCGAAAAGATCGCGTTGCCGAACTGTTTGCGGCCGCCTTTCTCATCCGGCACGTCAGTCGCCGGCGCGAAGATCGCCGCGTAACCGGGCAGCAACCGGCCCAGTTCGGCGACCTGATCGCGCGCATCGTTGCCGCGCAAAGCGGGAAAATTCACCGCCACTTCCTGCAGACAGATCACATCGAACTCGCCCAGCCCGCGCACGGTCTCGACACTGCGCACCAGATCGACGCGACCGTCGATGCCGCGCCCCCATTGAATATTCCAGGTCAGCAGCTTCATCGTTTGCCTCCTGCGATGCCCCGTTCTTAGGATAGAAGCGGCGACGCGGTCAAACCACTAAACTGCCGCAAATGCCCTCCTCACCCAACCCCGTGCCAGCCGATCCCCCGCCAGACACGAACGCCGACACCGAATTCATGCGCGCCGCCATGGCGCAGGCCGAACTCGCGCGCGCGGCCGGCGAGGTGCCGGTGGGCGCGGTGCTGGTGGTGAATGGCGAGATCGTCGGGCGCGGCTACAACCAGCCGATTTCCGCCAACGACCCCACCGCGCACGCCGAAGTCATGGCCCTGCGCGACGCCGGCCTGCATCTGGCCAATTACCGCCTGCCCGGCAGCACGCTGTATGTCACGCTGGAACCCTGCGCGATGTGCTGCGGCGCGATCATGCATGCCCGCGTCGAGCGCGTCGTGTTCGGCGCGCGCGACCCGAAAACCGGCGCCGTGGGCAGCGTCATCGACCTGTTCGCCGAAGCACGCCTGAACCATCACGCAACGGCCGGCGGCGGCGTGCTGGCGGAAGAATGCGGCGCGCTGTTGTCGCGGTTCTTCGCGGAACGGCGGGCGAAAGCGAAAACATGAAAATCCGCATCTCACTGACCGACCAGATCCTCGAACTGCTCGACGACAGCGAAAGCGTCGTCCGCCGCTACCCGGTCTCCACCGCCGCCAACGGCCCCGGCGAGGAAACCGGCAGCGGCCGCACCCCGCGCGGACACCACATCGTGCGCGCCAAGATCGGCGGCGATCAGCCGTTGAATGCCGTGTTCATGGCCCGTCGCCCCACCGGCGAAATCTACACGCCGAAACTCGCCGAATCCCAGCCCGAGCGCGACTGGATCCTGAGCCGCATCCTCTGGCTATCCGGCGCCGAACCCGGCTTCAACCGACTCGGCGACTGCGACACGATGCGCCGCTACATCTACATTCACGGCACCCCCGACGAAGGCTTCGAACAAGCCCCCCGCTCGCACGGCTGCATCCGCATGCGCAATGAAGATTTGGTCGAACTGTTCGACGCCGTGCCGCCGTACACGCTGGTGGAGATCGTGGAAGCCTGACCGAACGGCGACAGAACCGTAGGGTGCAATAAGCGAAGCGCATTGCACCTGTCCAGGCTTGAAAACATTCCACAAGCAACCTCAATCCGGACCGCCCCCCTCGACCAGGAAACCGCCCGCCCAATCCGCCGCATAAATGCCATCCATCACGCAACGGTGAAAGGTTGAATACGGCAAATCGACCACGCGATCCGCCCAGCCATGCTTGACCGGGTTGAAATGCAGGTAATCCATGTGCGCCCGAAAATCCGCCTCGTCACGAATCAGATGTTCCCAATAGCGCCGTTGCCAGATGCCTCGTTCACCCGCGCCGCACGTACCTGTGAAACCCGTTCGGTAGCCGGCAAAGATTTGGAAAACCCCATTTTGATCAACCGCCAGCGGGTGGCGAAATCCGCATCGCCGGGCGGCAGTTCCATCACGCAATGCAGATGTTCCGGCAACACCACCCAGCCATGGATGTGAAACGGATGCCGTTTCCTCACCGTCCGCACCGACTCACGCAAGCTGGCGAAATGCCATACCAGCAAATCGTTGCCGTGGCGTTGCAGCAGATTGACGGTAAAGAAATACCTCCCGACCGGATACCAGACACGGCGGTAATCAGACATGGCGCAGATCGATCAAGTCAGATGAGTTTGAGATATGACGCATCCCGTCGGGGGCTATAGCCGTAGGGTGCAATAAGCGAAGCGCATTGCACCTGCCCGTGCACGCAAAAACATACGGCGCAATGCCCTTCGGTTATTGCAATGGGATGGACTCCTCCCATCTGCAACGGCATCTACGTGCCAGAC
>JASJPG010000062.1:0-6625 GCA_031426815.1 Hydrogenophilaceae bacterium | reverse complement strand
TGGAAATCTCCATCTCGCAGACCATGCACAAGCGATCCACTTCCGGATTCAGCGAACACAGCCCGTTGGAAATTTCCTCCGGCAGCATCGGAATCACCCGGCGGGGGAAATACACCGAGTTGCCGCGATCGTAGCCTTCCTTGTCGAGCGCAGAACCGGGTTGCACGTAATACGACACGTCGGCGATGGCGACCCACAGCCGGAAGCCGCGTCCTTCCGGTTGGCAATAGACGGCATCGTCGAAGTCGCGCGCGTCTTCGCCGTCGATGGTGACCAGCGGCAGTTCGCGGATGTCCTCGCGGGCAATGCCCTCGCTGACGCCGAGATCCTTCTTGGTCACGGTCTTCGGCAGTTTCCCGGCCATGGCCAGCACTTCCGGCGGGAATTCGTTGGGCAGATTGTGCTTGCGCAGCGCGATCTCGATTTCCATGCCCGGATCGGCATAGCTGCCGAGGATCTTGGTCACCCGGCCGACCGGCGGCGCGTGCTTGGTCGGCTGCTCGACAATCTCCGTCATCACCACCTGACCGCTCGATGCGCCCAGGTCGGCATGGTCGGGAATCAGGATGTCCTGGCTAATGCGGCGATTTTCCGCGACCACCCACTGATAGCCGCGTTCGCGGTAGAGGCGGCCGACCAGGGTCTTGTTGACCCGTTCCAGTACCTCGACGATTTTGCCTTCCTTGCGGCCGCGCCGGTCGACGCCATGTTCGCGCACCATGACGCGGTCACCGTGCAGCACGCCGCGCATTTCCTTTTCGTGGATGAACATGTCGCCGGATTTGTCGTCCGGCACGAAGAAGCCGAAACCGTCCTGATGCCCTTCGACATGGCCGTTCTTGACGTCGATCTTGTCGGGCAGGCACAGCGCACCGCGCCGGTTGATGACGATCTGGCCGTCGCGCTGCATGGCGCGCAGGCGGATCGAGAACGCATCCATTTCGGCCGCCTCGATGCCCAGACGGACCGCGAACTCCTCGCTATCGACCGGGCCGCCGGCTTCCGCGACCAATTGCAGGATGAATTCCCGGCTCGGCATCGCATCGCCATACTTGGCGCGCTCGCGCTCCAGATGCGGGTCTTGCCAACGCAAAGCCTTCTGGCCGCGGCGCGGCGCACCGGTTTTTGCGGGAGTGGAGGGTGATTCGATTGCTGTGTTTTTTACGGAAGTGGTTTTTTTCGTTGACATGAATTCATTCAGCTCGTTAAGATGCGCGCCTTCTTGGCCCAGGTGGCGGAATTGGTAGACGCACTAGGTTCAGGTCCTAGCGCTCGCAAGGGCGTGGAGGTTCGAGTCCTCTCCTGGGCACCAAGAAGCCCAACACAAAACGCGCGGTAGCTTTTCCAGCTACCGCGCGTTTTTTTTCGCCTGCCGGGAAAAAATGGAAATCTGAAGCGGTTTGCCAGGTTATCCGTGTTGTCATGAGTCTTTCCGAGCGGTTTTCAAAGTTCTCGCCAACATCGCCAGCGAGTGCGCCGACTATACCGGAAGCCGCTTGTATCTGGGTGCGCGAGGCCATTACCGGGTAGTGGATGGGGACACCAGAAGCCGGCCCAACAATCGTTCACGCGTTGCCCGCGCCGATCTCCATCAGCAATGCGCTGATTTTTTCGGGGTCGACCGGTTTCACCAGATGGCGGTCGAAACCGGCTTGTCGGCTGCGTGCCATGGCGTTTTCCTGGCCGTAGCCGCTCACCGCGACCAGTTTCAAGGTGTCGCCGCGGGGCAGTTGCCGGATTCGCTGGGCGACTTCATAGCCGTCCATGCCGGGCAGGCCGATGTCGAGCAGCACTACCTGGGGCCAGAACTCGGTCAGCACCCGTAGCGCCGCGTCGCCCGAATCGGCGCTGCGGACCTGGTGTCCTTCCAGTTCCAGGAAGACCACCATGCTCTCGGCCACCACCGGGTCGTCGTCGACGACCAGCACCTGCAGTTGCGATGTCTGGGTTCCGGCCGGCTTGCTGTCGGTGGGTACGGCAATGTCGGCGGAGATCTGCGCGAGCGGCAGCCGGACGGTGAAGGTGGAGCCGAGTCCCGCACCTGCGCTGTATGCGTCGACGCGGCCGCCATGCAGGTCCACTAGCCGGCGCACCAGCGTGAGGCCGATACCGAGGCCGCCTTGCGAACGATCCAGCGTGCGTTCGCCCTGAATAAACAGGTCGAAGACGCCAGGCAGCAGTTCGGCCGGCATGCCCATGCCGTTGTCGCGCACCTGTAGTTCGATCTCTTCTTCGAGCAGGCGGCCACTCAATTCGATATGGCCGCCGTCGGGGGTGTATTTGGCGGCGTTGTTGAGCAGGTTCTGCAGCACCTGGATGAGGCGTACCAGGTCGCCCTCCAGCATTACCTTGGTGGCCGGCATGCGCACCTCGAAGCGATGCTTCTTGGCCGCCATGAGCGGCTGTACGCTTTCGCAAGCCTGACGGATCAGATCGGAGAGATCGATCTGCGTCACCTTGAGCTTGACCTTGCCGCGAGCGATGCGGGAGACGTCGAGCAACTCGTCGACCAGATGGGTCAGATGGGTGACCTGGCGTTCGATGATTTCCTGCGCCCAGCGCACGCGCGGCTCGTTCACGTCGAGTCGGCCGAGCACGTGGGCGGCATTGCGGATCGGCGTCAGCGGGTTGCGCAACTCGTGCGAGAGCATGGCGAGAAACTCGTCTTTGCGCTGATCGGCCGCACGCAGGGCCAGTTCGGCCTGCTTGAGCGAAGTGATGTCGGCCATGACGCCGAGCATGCGGCTCCAGTCGCCGTTCGCGTCGTACTCGTGGCGGGCGCGGGCGCTCATCCAGTGCACGGAATTGTCCGGCCAGATCAGCCGAAACTCGGCAACGTATTCCTGGTGTTCCAGCATGGAACGATGAATTTCCGCATCGACTTTGGCGCGGTCGTCCACATGAATGCGATTGACCCAGGCCTGGAAGCTCGGCTTGACCTCGCCTTCCCGGTAGCCCATGACCTCGTAGTGGCCGCGCGACCAGATCACCTCGCCGGTCTTTACGTTCCAGTCCCAGGTGCCGGAACGCCCGATCTCGGCCGCGAGCTGGAAGCGTTCTTCGCTGTCGCGCAGGGCCTGTTCGGTGCGTTTCAATTCCGAGATGTCCTGCACGACCACGGCACTGCCGATGATCTCGAAGTTGCTGTTCCGTAACGGGGCGGCACTGTTCAGCACATAGCCAAACGAACCGTCGAAACGCAGGATACGCAACATCTGATTGGTGACCAGCTGGCCGGTCTCTATCGCCTGCGCCGAGGCCCATTCATGCGGCTGTACCGCCAGACCGCTGTCGGCCCACCACGCATGGTAGTCGACGTAATCGTCCACGCTTTGCAGCGGACGCAGACCCCGCCAGATCTGTTCGAAGTCGGTGTTGTGGCGGATATTGCCGCCTTGCTTGTCGACGATGGCCACCCCGACGGGCAGGGTCTGCATCACGGTTTCGAGCAGGGTTTTTTCTTCGATTGCCGCTGCGCGCGCTGCTTCGAGCGCTTGTTCGGCCGCTTTCAGTTCGCTGATATCCTGGGTGGTGCCGAAGCCGCCGAGCAGATTGCCGTCGGCATCGAATTCCAGCTCGGCCTTCTCCCTGACCCATTTCACCTGGCCTTCTATCAGCAGCCGATGCTTGATGTCGTAGGGTTCGCCGCGCATGCCGGCTTGCCAGGCCCGGTCGACCTCGGTGCGGTCGTCCGGATGGATGCAGGCCAGGAAGGTTTCATAGGTCAACGGCGTGCCGACCGGGATGCTGAAGATGTGATGGTTCTCCGCCGACCAGGTCAGCTCGTTGCGGATCACATTCAGCCGCCAGCTGCCAATACGCGCGACGGCCTGGGCACGGTCCAGATCTTCGCCTCTTTCCCGCAGTGCCTGTTCGATCCGCTTGCGCTCGGTGATGTTCAGGTTGATGCCGATCATGCGCAGCGGTGTGCCGTCCTGCGAACGCTGGATGCGGCCCGTGCCGGACAGCCAGCGCTCGCCGAATTCCGGGTGGAGCACCCTGAACTCGGTGCGGTATTCCGGCGTGCGTCCCAAACGCACATCCTCCAGCGCTTGCTTGACGCCGGCCAGATCGTCGGGGTGGATGCAGCGTTCCCACTCTGCCTGGAGCGGCATGCCGGCGTCCGGGTCGAGGCCATACAGGGCAAAATTCTCCGGTGACCAGATCACCTGTCGGTTGCCGATATCCCAGTCCCAGATGCCGGCGTTGGCCGCAGTCAGGGCCATGCGTAGCCGCTCCTCGTTGACCCGCCGCGCATCCTCGGCCAGCTTGCGTGCGGTCACGTCGACGCAGGAGCCGATGAAGCCGAGGAACTCGCCGCTGGGGCTGGAACGGGGCACGCCGCGGTCGAGGAGCCAGCGATATTGCCCGTCGGCGCGGCGCAAGCGATATTCCAGCTCGAACGGTTCGCGCCGCGCGAAACTCTCCTGGTAAGTCGCCAGGGAATACGCCCGATCCTCCGGATGCACGCCCTCGGCCCAGCCGTTGTCCAATTCTTGCGTCAGGTCGTGGCCGGTGAAGTCGAGCCACTGCTGGTTGAACCAACTGCACTTATCGCCGACGCCGGCCATCCAGATCAGCACCGGCGCAGAGTTGGCCATGGTCTGGAAGCGCTGTTCGCTTTCGCTCAGGGCGGCTTGCAGCGCCTCCAGGTCGCGCAGGTCTATGTCGACGCAATACATCTCCGGCTCGCCCTTGCTGTTCCATTGCATGGCGTGGCTGGAGTAGACCGGCACCAGGCTGCCATCCTGGCGTTGCAATTCCATTCGCCCGGCCGGGATGGGGATGTCCTGATCGATCCAGTCCGCGATGGCCGCGATGACGCCCGGGCGCATCGCCGGCGGGATGATGAGATCCTCCAACGGCTGCCCCAGCGCCTCCGCCTGGGTGTAGCCGTACAGATTTGCGCTGGCGTCGTTCCAGTAGATCACCCGACGTTGGCGGTCGTAGCCCTGCACCGCCAGCGTCGGGATCTGCTCGAACAGGTTGCGGAAGCGTTGTTCGCTCGCGCGCAGGATGGACTCGGCCTGTTTGCGCTCGCTGATGTCGCGCAGGATGGCGGTGAACAGATGTTCTCCGGCCGCCTCGACGATGGAGATCGAAGCCTCGATGGGAAACTCGGAGCCGTCGCGGCGCAGCGCGCGGAGTTCGCCCAGCGAGCGCATGTTGCGGCTGGTTATGCTCTCGGCGGCGAAGCGCTGCATGTGCGTTTTGTGCTTCGCGCGCAGCGAGGCCGGAATGAGCGCGTCGATGGGGCGGCCGATCATTTCGGCGGCGGTGTAACCGAACATCCGTTCGGCAGCCGGATTGAACAGGCGTATGCACTGCTCGTTGTCCAGCGTGACGATTGCATCCATCGCCGACAGGATGATGCCGGCCAGGCGGGTGCGGCTGTCGGCCAACTCGATTTCCTGCTGCTTGCGTTCGGTGATGTCGCGCGCGATGCCATACATGCCGAGGCTGCGCCCTTCGCCGTCGAGTATCACCCCCTTGGTGGTCAGGAAGGTGCGCACGCCATCGGTGTTGGCGATGGCTTCCTCGAACGTCCGCGTCTCGCCGCTGGCGACGATCTCCCGATCCATCGCGATGATTCTGCCCGCCTGCTCGGGCGAGAACAGCGCCGTATCGTTCTTGCCGACGATATCCTGCGGATTCATGTCCAGTCCGCGCCCCATTTCGGTGTTGCAGAACAGATAGTTGCCCGCCGCATCCTTGGCGAAAATTACATCGGTGGAGGCCGCCGCGATTGCCTCCAGCATCCCGGTGGCGCGTTGCTTCCCCGCGGTGGCCTCTTCCAGGCGTTTGCGATCGGTGATATCGCGCAGCGTCGCGACGATGTATTCCGGCCTGCCATCCGGGTGGCGCACGCATTTGGCTGCCAGGGCGACATCGATGTAGCCGCCGTTCTTGCGCAATAGCCGCGTCGCCAACTGGTAGCCGTCGATCTCGCCGGTATTGATGCGGCCGTATTCGGCCAGGCAGGTCGCCAGATCGTCAGGATGGGTGAGTTGTTGCCAGGTCGTGTCGGCCAGCAGTTCCTCATGTGGAAAACCCAGGATTTCGCAGAGGCGGTCGTTGGCATGCAGCCAGTGCCCATCGTTGGCATCGATGATCGCCATGCCCATGAAGGGCAGGTCGAAGAACATGCTCAACAGTCGATCCCGTTCCCCGGTGCGGCTCAGGAGTTCCTGCCGGTGGCTGCGCTGCTGCTGGCGCCACAGCAGCAACAAGGTCAGGCCGATGGCGAGGTCGGCACACAGGGCAATGACGCTGACCCAGCTCACCAGGATATTGAGCGGTTGCATGACCTCGTCGCGATCGATCTTCGACACCATGATCCATTGCGTGCCGCGCACGCTGGAGAGGGCGGCCAGAACGGGAATGCCGCGGTAGTCGTCGCCCTCAGTGGTGCGTGCGGCACCGCCGGAGCGAATGGCTATGGCGGAGGGCATGTTGGTTGTGGCAAGCGGCAGGCGCAGCGTCAGCGCCGTGCCCTTGCTGTGACGCAACTCGTTGAGGAACAAGACATAGTCGCCATCGCGCCTGACCAACAATGTTTCAGCGCTACGGCTCGCGGTCGGCCAGGTCTGGAGGAGGGGAAACAGATAGCTGCTGGCCTGTATGC
>JASJPG010000061.1:0-9611 GCA_031426815.1 Hydrogenophilaceae bacterium | reverse complement strand
AGGCGCGAAGTCTGGAACAATCGCGCCTTGGAAGGCGCTCCTACGAGTGGTGTCGCCACTGATATAAGCAAGAAAACTGGGGTTGCCGGGTGGCAGCAATGCCCCCGGTTTTTTTTGTGGCGCCGTTCAGGCCGCTGCGCTCAATAAATGTTCGAACTCCGCCAGCGGTACCGCCTGGCTGAAGACGTGGCCCTGGTAGCTGGCGCAGTCGTAGTGATTGAGGCATTCGAGTTGCGCCTCGGTTTCCACCCCTTCCGCGATCACATTCATGCCCAGCGTCTGTCCCATCGTGATGATGGTCTGCACGATGGCGGCGTTGTGGCTGTCGTTCGCCAGGTCGCCGACAAAGCAGCGGTCGATCTTCAATTGCTCCAGCGGCAAGCGTTTCAGGTCGGAGAGCGAGGAATAGCCGGTGCCGAAGTTGTCCATCGAGCAGCCAATTCCCAGCGTCTGTAGCGCCTCGATCTTGGCAATGCTGTCGGCCACGTTGTGGACGATAAGACGCTCGGTCAATTCGAATTTCAGGTATTTCGAGTCGACCTGGGTTCTCTCCAGCACTTGTTTCACTTCGTCGATGAAGCTTGTCTGGCGAAACTGGCGGGCGCTGATGTTGATCGCCAGGCGGAGTTCGCGCGTGGCCGGGTGTGCGGCCCAGGTCTTGAGTTGGGCGCAGGCGGTCTCCAGCACCCAATGGGCGATGGGCAAAATCAGGCCGGTTTCCTCCGCCAGCGCGAGAAATTCGCCCGGCGCAATCAGCCCGCGTTCCGGATGTTGCCAGCGCAACAGGGCTTCGGCGCCGATCACCCGACGCGCGTGGTCGATCTGCGCCTGGTAATACAGTTGCAGCTGTCCGCGCTGCAGTGCCAGGCGAAGATCGGCTTCCAGTGTGTTGCGCACTTCCAGACT
Source organism: Hydrogenophilaceae bacterium (assembly GCA_031426815.1). Classification (GTDB taxonomy): domain Bacteria; phylum Pseudomonadota; class Gammaproteobacteria; order Burkholderiales; family Thiobacillaceae; genus PFJX01. Next base: position 8,705 of record JASJPG010000061.1, on the reverse strand, counting down.
GGACTGCATGTCCGGATCGAAAAAGCGCAAGCAGTTTCGCCCGCTGTCCTTGGCCCGGTAGAGCGCAAGGTCGGCCTGCTTGAGCAGCGCTTCGAGCGACTCGTCATGGCCGTGAAAGAGGGCGATGCCGAGGCTGGCGGCGCCGTGGAATGCCTTGCCGTCGAGCTCGTAAGGGCTGCCCAGGGCTTGCCATACCTTCTCGCCGACCGACTCGGCCTGGGCGGCCGCTTCATTGGCTTCCGTGCTGAGGTTTTCCAACACCACGATGAACTCGTCGCCGCCCAGACGGGACAAGGTGTCGCCTTCGCGGATGGCATCGTGCAGGCGTCGTGCGACCTCGATCAGCAGCAGATCGCCGATATCGTGGCCGCGCGTGTCGTTGAGCGTTTTGAAATTATCCAGATCGAGATACAACACCGCGCCATGGCGGCCACTGCGGCTGCTGGCGGCCAGCGCCTGGCCGAGCCGGTCCAGCAACAGACGCCGGTTGGGCAATTGGGTGAGCGGGTCGTAATAGGCCAGCCGATGAATTTCGGCCTGCGCCTCGACGTTCTGGGTGATGTCGGAAATGCTGCCGACGTAATGCGTGGCTTGGCCGACTGGTTCGCCGACCGCCGAAAGCGTCATCCATTCGGCGTAGATCTTGCCGTTTTTGCGGCGGATCCAGATTTCTCCCTGCCAGTACTTTTCCTTCTTCAGGGTGGACCACAGGTTCTGATAGAACGCATCGTCGTGGCGCTCTGATTTGAACAGCGCCAGCGTGTTGCCCGTTGCTTCTTCCGGGCTATAGCCGGTCAGGCGGGTAAAGGCTCGATTGACCCGGACGATGATGCCGTCGGCATCGGTGACCAGCATTCCTGCTTGCGATTCGAACGCGATGGCGGCGATGCGCAATTCATCCTCGGCGCGCTTGCGTTCGCTGATGTCTGCCAGCGCGATGCGCACTACGGGCAGGGTTTGGCCGTTGCTCTGGGACATGAAATCCAGGCTGGCGGCAAAGGCCGACTCATCCGCGTGCTGCATGGCCAGTTCGGAATGATGTTTACCGCCATGCAGCAGCATGTGCATGAGTTTCTGGTGCCAATGGTCTCGGTGTTTCGCGGCGATGAAGCGTGAAAAACGGCTGTGCAGCAAACGCTTGCGCTCTATCCCCAGCAAGGCGGCGCCAGTCAGATTGGCCTCGCCGATCAAGCCGGTACTGGTGAGCGTGAAAAGGCCGACCGGGGCAAATTCGAACAGATCCATGTAACGGTCGCGGGACTCCTCCAACACGGCCTGGGTGCGGCGCAACTCCTCGTTCTGAATCTCCAGTTCGATCTGGTGAACTTCGAGTTCGTGCAATAGCTCTTCGGCGGGGCGGTCCGGCGTGGCTGGCGGCATGTGCTCCAACCGCGCCTCGGCGCTGGTCCTCAGCGTGTTCGGGTCTGTCGATTTCGGGCTCATCCAGGTCCTTGCGCGGGGCGGTGTTGTGGCATCTGAAGGGAATATCGCTCACGGGAAGCGCTGATCAAGCGACTGGGATGGAGCCTGGATGTGTTGCCGCGCCCCTGCGCGTCGAACAGATTCGATGCTATTTGATCGTCAATCTTTTCGTCGTAGTGCTCGCCTTCTTGGGCAGGATCAGGGTCAGCACGCCATCGGCATATTGCGCATCGGCGGCGTCCTGGTCGACATCGCAATCCAGCGTCATGCTGCGGAATACCTTGCCGTAATAGCGTTCCTTGCGGATCACCTTGGCGCCAGCCTTTTCTTCGCTTTCCTTCTTGCTCTCGGCGCTGATGGTGACCCGATTGCCGTCGATGCTGACCTGGATGTCTTCCTTCTTCATGCCGGGTATTTCGGCTTTGATGGTGAAGGTTGTTTCATCCTCGGCGATGTCCGAACGGATCTGCATGCCGGACTCGTCTTCCAGGAAGCGCATGGGCCGGCTCATGATGTTCTTGAACATCTCGTCGATCAGCTCCGAGACCTGCGTGTAGCGGCTGATGTTGGCCATGATGGACTCCTTCTGATGGCGCTGCGATCACGGCCTGAGGGGCATCAGGTTGGATGCCGCGACTGCAGATGAAATGAAAATGACTTGCCGGATCGGGACTTGCCGTTGCGGCCGATGACCAGTTCCGCCTGGTAGACCTGCTTGATCAGTTCCAGCGAAAGCGCGCGCGCCTTGGCCAGCGGGATCTGGTGAAAGACGCAGCCCGCTTCGTTGGAAACCATCATCACCAGATAGTCGTCGGTGTCGACATGACTGATGCCGATGTTGAGTTTCGGCTTGGCGGTCTGCTTCATGTCGGCTGTCCCGTTTCCAGTTGGGTGAAAACAGCCGGAACGCCATTGCCGAGAAACTCGTGCGCCAGTCTCTCTTTGTTGGCGGAGGACGGCATATACCAGTCGAACTGGGGTTTGAAGGCCTGACATAGCGTCAAATCCTTCGATTTTTCCAGCCATGCCAGAAATTCCAGCATGACCTGAACCGCATTTTCGCGTTCCTGTGGCGAAATCAACGCGGCCGCCGCGTCCTGACGGGTAACACGCCGCAGCACCTCATCCATACCGACCCCCCTCTCGCTTCGATTCAACGTTGGACCTCCCCAACCGCTGAAATCACAGGCTTGTTTTGCCTGGTACGAAAGTTAGGGGGGATGCGCTTGCGGCGACAGTCGTTCGATCTTGGTTTTGCTGTAGTGAATTCCCTACGTGGGCGTTGGTTGTGCGAATGAATTCGCACCTACGCCTCGCGTTGCAAGCCGCCGAGTGCCTACTGGATCAGCTCATGCTTGATGGCGTAATGCACCAGGCTGGCATTGCTGTCGGCGCCAAGTTTGTTCATCAGACGGTGTTTATGCGTGCTGATCGTATTGGCGCTGAGGGAAAGATCCTGCGCAATGTCGTTGATGGATTTGCCGGTTACCAGCATGCGAAAGATCTGGAACTCCCGGTTCGACAGCAGTTTGTGCGGGGTATCCACGGGAGAGGGAACGATGGCGTTGGCGAGCGCGTCGGCAACTTCCGGGGTGATGTATTTGCCGCCCGCCGCAATCTTGCGGATGGCCTGCGCCAACTGTTCGGGTGCGCAATCCTTGGTGAGATAGCCCGATGCGCCCACCTTGAGCGCACGCACCGCGAATTGCTCTTCCTTGTGCATGGAAAGCACCAGCACCGGCAGTTGCGGATGTTCCTCGCGAATCCGATTGATCAATTCGACACCGCTCATGCCCGGCATCGAAATGTCCACCAGCACGGCATCGGGATGGCAGGTCGCGATCTGCTTCAACGCGGATATTCCATCGGCCGCTTCGCCCGCCACGACGATGTCGGGACTCGCCGCGAGTATCCGGCGCAGACCTTCACGCACGATGGCGTGGTCGTCGGTAATCAGTACGCGAATTGTCATGATTTCTCCCCTCGTCGTGGTGCCGTTGAGTTCGAACCAACGTCTTCATGATCGTGGCTGCTGTCGTTTTGCTCAAGTCGCTGCGCCAGCGGAATGACGATCTTCAGCCGTGTGCCGTGCCCGGGACTGCTGCTGATCTTCAGCGTGCCGGCGAGCAGGCGCACGCGTTCCCGCATGCCGGCGATGCCGAACGAACGCGATTTCTGCAGCGCATCCGGCGCCATGCCGACGCCGTTGTCGAGTACCAGAATATGCAACGCATCGTCTCGATAACTCAGATTTAACTCGATCTGGCTGGCGCCGGCATGGCGGATGATGTTGGTGAGCGATTCCTGCACGATCCGGAACACCGCCGTGGCATGGTCGTTGTCCATGGCGATTTCCTCGCCGCTGATCATCAGGTTGCAGGCCATGCCGGTGCGGCGGCGCAATTCCTGGATTTGCCACTCGACCGCCGCGGCCAGACCGAGATCGAGCACCGCCGGGCGCAGGTCCGAGGCAATGGCGCGCACCGAATCGATGGAGTCGTCGATCTGTCGCAGCAATGAAGCCGCGGTACGCGGCAAATCCAGCGCGGGCGAACCCAGTTCGGCGCTCAGCATGGCCACTTCGAAGCGCAGGGTGGTCAATTTCTGGCCGAGTTCGTCATGAATCTCGCGGGCCAGATGGCGGCGTTCGTACTCTCTGACTCGATCCAGATGCGCCGACAGCTCTTGCAACTGCAGGCGCGACTGGGTCAGTTCCGTTTCCTTTTCCTTGAGCGGCGTGATGTCGATCAACGCCGTGCGGCAGGCCTGCCGCGCATCCGGGCCATGCGCCACGACGACACTGCTGACCAGGTTGATATGCCAGGGCGGACCGCTGTCGTTATGCAACAGAACCGTGTCCACCACATGTTCATTGGATCCGAGCACCCGCCGCAGGTGCTGCAGAAAGACCGCATGCGATTCCGCCTGCAACCACATGAGCAACGGTTTGCCGAGAACATCCTTGCGTTCGCTGCCCAGCATGGCGGCGCCGGTGAGATTGATTTCCTCGACACAGCCTTGTCGGTTCAGCGTGACATAACCCACCGGCGCAAAGTCGTACAGATCGCTATACCGATCGCGCGCTTCCTCGGTCTTTTGCTGCGATTCCCGCAACGCCAGGTTCTGGGCTTCCAGCTCGGCCCGATAGCGGCCCAATTCCAGGGTCAGCCGCTCCGCCGGGCAAGCCTCCAGGACGCGGCTCGGCGCACAGGGCAACGTATCCAGCCGATCCAGCAGCGCGGCCTTGGTCAACGCGCTGGTTCGAGTCTGGTTTGCGGGCGGGTGGGGGCGGCTATTTGGCATCGCTCAACGTAGGTCCGAAAGAGCATTCAGCATAGATCTTTCCCGGAATTTGAAACCTGTCGATGCGTTTATTCCGCCGGCTGCATGCGTAGCAGCCGCGCCGCCTCTTCCGCGCGCGCATCGTCGATTTCCCGCATGACGCTGTGCAGATCCACCGGCTTGGTGCTCTGCGCGAAACGGCCGCTCAGTTGCACCTCCGGATGCAGTTCGCCGTGTTCGTACAGCGCCCAGATTTCCTTGCCGTACTCAGTCGCCAGCAATTCCGGCGCAAAGCGCCCGAAATAGCCGGACAGATTGGCGACATCGCGTTCCAGCATGGCCTTGGCGTGGTTGTTGCCGGCGGCATCGACGGCTTGCGGCAGATCGATGATGACCGGGCCATCGGCGCCGATCAGGATGTTGAATTCCGACAAGTCGCCGTGGATGACCCCGGCGCACAGCATCAGCACGACCTGGCGCAGCAAGAACGCGAAATGCGTCCGCGCCTGTTCCGGCGTGAACTCGACATCGTTCAGGCGCGGCGCCGCATTGCCGTGTTCGTCGCAGACCAGTTCCATCAACAGCACGCCGGCATGGAAGTTGAATGGCTTCGGCACGCGCACGCCGGCTCTGGCCAGGCGATACAAGGCGTCGACTTCCGCACTTTGCCAAGCCTCCTCCTGCGCTTCGCGGCCGTAGCGCGTGCCTTTCGCCATGGCGCGCGCCTGGCGGCTGTTCTTCACCTTGCGGTTTTCCGTGTAATCGACGCTCTGCCGGAAGCTGCGCTTGTTGGCTTCCTTGTAAACCTTGGCGCAACGCACCTCGTCGCCGCTACGGACAACGAAGACCATCGCCTCCTTGCCGCTCATCAGTTGACGGTTCACCTCGTCGATGAGGCCGTCTTCAAGCAGGGGTTCAAGTCTTTTGGGAATTCTCATGGGCGTCTTCCACGCAGTTGGATTGCAACCGCTCAAATCGCGGTCGGGCGGGGATTGTGCAGCCTTTAGAGACTATCCAACAGTTTGTCTGGCGTGGCGAACGGACCCTGCCGGATTGCGGCGCATGAAAACGCCATGCGTCGCAGGGCTTGGCTCAGCCCAGGTCCGCCGCCGCGCACTCCAACCGGAACACGACCTGCTCGGCGATGTTGGTGGCACGGTCGCCGTAACGTTCCAGATAGTGCGCGATCCACAGCACGCTGGTGCCGTTGTTCACCAGTTCCGGGCTATTGCGCATGGCGGCCAGAATCAGATTGATGGTCTCCTTGAGTAGCGCATCCATCTTGTCGTCCAACGCAGTGATCTGGCGTGCCAGTTGCGCGTCGCCCTCCCGGTTGGCGCGCATCGCGACGGCAAGCATTTCCTGGCCGAGTCGGGACATGGCCAGGATATTTTCCAGGCCCAGCGCATCGAGGCTTGCCGCATCCATTCTTTTCACGGTGGCGGCGATATCGCAGGCGTAATCGCCCAAACGTTCCAGCTCCGAGGCAATGTGGCTGGCCGCAACGATATCGCGCAGATCGCGGGCTACCGGTTGCTGCGAGGCGATGGCCACCAGGCAGTCCTGTTCGATCATGCGTCGTAGATCGTTGATCAACTTGTCGTTGCCGATCAGGCGATCGCAGGCCTCGAAATCGCGACTGGTCAGACAACCGACGGCGCTCTCGATGGCGTTGCCGACTTCGTCGAAGAGCTGGTTAAGGTTGGATTCGATCTGAGCCTTCTTGGCGTTGAGAATGTGCATGTAATTCCTTGTACTTCTGTTGCCGGTGGACCGGACACTCGGGCGTGGGAGGAAGTTTGCGCAACTGGGCGGAGCGGCGATTCCTTTGAGAACGTGTCACTCGTTCGGTCCCAATCGCGACATCGGATGTTTTAGTTATTCGAGATGACAGAATGATGATGTTTTTGTGACGCAGCGATGGGCGACTGCCGCGCAGCAGCAAGGGGCTACAGGGTTTATAGGGCAGCAGGTTTGACACCTGCACGTTGCCCCATAACAATGGGTTTGTTGAAATCTTCAACAATGCCAATGGAGCTGCTCATGAGCACCGTCAATTTCAGTGTCCCCGAAGAAGTGAAACAGGTCTTCAACGAGACCTTTCAGGGCCAAAACAAGAGCGCCATCATTGCCGACCTGATGCTGGAGGCGGTGGAGCGGGCGCACAGCAAACAGCGAGGCATGGAGGCCTACCAGCGCATCCTGGAGCGCAGAAAACACGCACCCGCCATCACCGCAGAAGAATTTCGCGCCGCGCGTGAAGCAGGCCGTCCGTGATTGCGGTTGTCGACGCCAGCGTCGCCATCAAGTGGTTCCTGTTCTTCCGACCCGATGAAGACCATGCCGACCTTGCCCTGAAAATTCTGGAAGAGGCGGTTCTGGGGAAGCTCAAACTGGCTCAACCGCCCCATTTCATCGCCGAGGTCGCCGCTGTGCTGGCACGCACCAAGCCGGATGAAGCCCAGGACGATCTGCTTGATCTGCTGAATATCGAGCGCGCTACCGTCGACATGCCTGAGATACACGCAACCGCGCTGGAACTGGCCATCCGCCACCGGCACCACCTGTTCGACACGCTCTATCACGCTGTCGCCCTGCATACCCCAGGCGCCACCCTCATCACCGCCGACCAGCGCTATTTCGACAAGGCCAAGGGCGAAGGCCGGATCATCCTGCTGTCGGATTGGGCGCCCGCTGCCTGAATAAAGCCAGCCCAAGCTTGGCTTGCACTGCTACAGTGATAAAAGTTATAACACTGTTAACACATTCAACGGGTTCGAGGCTGTGCCATGAAATCCACCCTGCGTCAGATCGGCAATTCACGCGGCATCATCATCCCCGCCCCCCTGCTGGCCGAGTGCGAGATCGAGGACGAGATCGAACTCACCGTGGAAAACGGCCGTCTGGTCATTTCCCCGATCAAACCCGCCCGTTCGGGATGGTTCGATCATTACAAACCTGAGCAGGACAAGGCCGTCTGGGCGGAGATGGTCGACACGCCGAAAGAGCAGGAAGACTGGCAATGGTGAAGCGTGGCGAGGTCTATTGGGTCAACCTCGATCCCACCATCGGCTCAGAGATACGCAAGACCCGCCCGGCGCTGGTGATTTCGCCCGACGACATGAATGCCGTTCTGCCCCGCGTCATCGTCGCGCCCTTGACCAGCAAAGGCCAGCCGCTGGGTTGCCGGCCGGAAGTCAAGTTCGCCGGCAAGAAGTCGCGCATCCTGCTGGACCAGATTCGTTGCGTGGACAAGGCGCGGCTGGCGGGGAAGATGGGGGAGATCGACGCCGCGTTGTGGCATTCGGTGTTGATGGAGATGCTGGGGTGATCTATGGCTGATTCCTCATTTCTCACAAAAACCGTAGAACCATTCGTGGTGGACTGGGTGTCGCAGCGAATCGGTCAAATACTGGAGCCTAAGCGGGTTCAGGTTGGACATCGGGCTGATAGTTCACCCGTACATTTCGCTTTTGATGGTGTATCAAAAGATGAAAAGACTGGTTTGCTCGTATCGACCAGCATGACATTTAAGCCGGGGGGCACCCGTAAGCTTCACGTGGATGCGTGTGTCTTATTACGAGCACGGTTTGAGCGTCGCATCATGGCCTTCATAAATGAGTCAACCCTCCAGAACTTTCTGAATAAGGTCGATGGACTTCTTCCACTCGAAGATATCGAAATGTTTGTATGCCCCCTCACGGATGAGATCAGCAACGGGATTGCAGCTTTTCAGGTTCTGGCTAAAGCAGAAGTGGGAGACAAGGGAAGGCAATGGAAAGCTGGTGGGCAAAGAAAGTAATCCCGAGCACTCAATAAATAGGATTCACCATCTCCACCCCCACTGCCTCGCTCTTCTTCCAAGGCGCCAGCTTCCTTACCGCCTCCCACACCGGGCTTTGCAGCGTCAGCGCCAGTTGCCGCGCCAGTTCCAGCATGCCGGTGTAACCCTCGTAGCCGAATTCGCGTTCCTGGTTGATGTCGAGGAACGGGATGCGCGC
>JASJPG010000060.1:0-27760 GCA_031426815.1 Hydrogenophilaceae bacterium | reverse complement strand
ACCGCACGTACGGTTCGGAGGGAGGGGAGGGGTTACCCTTTCCCTACCCCTATCATGACCGCTGCAAGCGATTGAGATATCGGCGCATTCAATGCCAATTGCGGTTTCAAGGTGCAATGGCGGTGTGGTTGCACCTTTTTCAGCGGTAGACCAGCACGGGTATCTTGCAGTGCGTCAGCACTTTCTGGGTTTCCGAGCCGAGCAGCAGCGCGCTGGCGCCGCGGCGGCCGTGCGATGCCATGAAGATGAGATCGCACCCCTTGTTGTCGGCGGCCGCGATGATGCCTTCATACGGCGAGTTGAACTCCGTGCTCAGGGTTTCGTATTCGATGCCGGCAAAGGCCGCGGCCTGTCCGGCATTGTTCAAAATCGCTCTGGCATGCTTTTTTGTCGTGTTGAGGAAAGCGACGTCCTCGCCGACCACGCCAAAACCGACTTCGCCAGCAATGTAATCGGGCAGATAACCCGGCTTTGCGTAATAAAAGATCAAGCGGGCACGACACATCTTGGCTAATTCGCAAGCCTTTTCAATGGCGATTTGGGACAGATCGCTGCCATCGATCGGCACCAGGATGTTTTTGAACATGCTCGTCTCCATGGGGGATATCAAGATTGCGCCCGGTCTAGCCCGGCTGATGCGCCTGGATCGGGGGCGGCGACAACGCAGTCTGTTGCGGGTGCAGGAAGCCACGTTCCAGGATGACGCGGCGTGCCAGGCCGGCAGAGCTGAACAGCATGCGGGCGAGGGGGACGCGCACCCAGGCCGGTACGCCGGACATCAAGCTGTCGCCGTGCCCGTAACGCAAACGCAGTCGCTCGATGTAGGGCGCCAGTTGCCGCTTGCGGTAATCCCCTGCCGCTTCGATCACGGTCTGGGCCGCGAGCAGCCCGGATTCGATTGCCGGAAGGATGCCCTCGCCGCTGTGCGGATAGGCCAGACCGGCGGCATCGCCGATCAACATGGCGCCATGTGCGAGCAGCTTGCGCTTGCCCTGGCCATGCAGCAGATAGGCATGGCCGTGCAGATGCATGGGTGGCGGCGGGACACCGCGTTCACGCACCAAAAAGGCGATGAACGCTTCGACATGTTTGGACAATTCCCAGCGATCCTCGCGTCCGAGTCCGATATTCAGATAGTCGCCCTTGCGGAAGCACCAGCCATAGCCGGCAAGGTCATGGCAGAAATAGAGCTCGGGCTGTTCGCCGCGCACCTTGCAATCGGCGCGTGCGCTTTCCGGCAGCAGAAATTCGATTTCCTTGGCCAGCACGACCGACTCGCCGCCGGGATGGGCGCCCAGCGCGCGCGCCACCGGGCATGTGTGGCCGCCGGCGCCGATCAGCATCGGCGTCAGGATGCGATCGTTGACCAGCCATTCCTCCTTCACCCGTCGCAACGAAGTCAATGGCTCGCCGGTATACAGCCGCGCGTCGGAACGAACCAGCAAGGCCTCGTCGAATTCGCGGCGGAGAATGCCGTAGCTGACGCTGTGGGGGTAATGGATATCGGTGGCCGCATTCCGGTTCAGAAAACCGCCGAGCAGACCGATGCGGAACCCGTTGATCGGCTGCAGCACATGTTCGCGGCGGTATTCATGCGGATCGATAGCGAGGGCGCTCAGCACGGCCGGCGTGATCCAGCCGGCACAGACCTTGTCGCGCGGAAAATGTGCCAGATCGAGCACCGTCACATCCAGCCCGGCGCGCCGCAAGGCCCAGGCACAGGAAGCCCCGGCCGGGCCGCCGCCGACGATCAGAACATCGGTACGTTGCATGCCGCGTCCCGGTCGTCGTAGAGATAGGCGCGTGTCCAGGGAACCCGGTTGTCGCCGTTGCGCTGAAACAGTACCTGGAACAATTGCAGATTGCCGCAGCGGAAGGCCGCCAGAGAGCCGGCCAGATAGAGCCGCCAGGCGCGCACGAAAGGCAACCCGTACTTCGCCTCGACGCGATCCGTCGCCGCTTCGTAGCGCGCCAGCCAATGTTCCAGCGTGCTGGCGTAGTGCAGTCTCAGGTTTTCCACGTCCAGCACTGACATCCCGGCCGGTTCCAGCACTTCCATCATTTCGCGCAATGTGGGGGGATAGGCGCCGGGAAAAATCCGGCGCTCGATCCAGGGGTTCAACGGCCCCGAATAGTCGGTGCCGATGGTATGGATGAAGCCGCGGCCATGCTTGCCGAGGCAGCGGTCGATCACCATGCCGAGCTCGTTGAAGTGGCGACGGCCGACGTGTTCGAGCATGCCGATGGAAACGAACACGTCGAACTCGCCCCGGATCGCCCGGTAATCGGCCTCGATGAAGCCGACCTGCTCGGCGAGCCCCTCGCTTCTGGCGCGTTGTCGGGCATAGGCGATCTGTTCGCTGGAAAGGTTGTAGGCGCGGACCTGCACGCCATATTCGCGGGCCATATGCAGGGCCAGCGCGCCCCAGCCGCAACCGGCCTCGACCACTCGTTCGCCGGGCCGCAATCGCAGCTTGCGGCAGACATGATCCATCTTGTCTATCTGGGCTTGCTCCAACTGGATCGACGGCTCCCTGAAGTAGGCGCAGGTATAGAGCAACTGCGCGTCGAGCCACAGCCGATAGAAATCGTTGCCGAGGTCGTAATGGTGCTGGATGTTGGCGGTGGACTGACCGAGCAGGTTGGAGCGCGGGGCATGCACGCGGCTCCATAAACGGCTGCGCAACCCCTGGCGGATGCCCTGCGCGCTGAAGAGGGTTTCGATCAGCGTGGTCAGATCGCCTTCCACCTCGATGCGTCCGCCGCTATACAGCTCGCCCAACTGAAACTCCGGATCGAGCACCAGCCGGAGCAATGCGCCCGGATCGCGCAGGTGCAGCATGACGCGCGCCGGGCCGACGCCGGGGCTGCTTACCGTGCTGCCATCCCAGGCCATCAAGGCCACCGCAGGATTGCCGAGCGACCTGAGCATGGCCTTGAGCAGCCAGCGTTCCACCGCGAGCAGCGGCCTGCCGAAATCTGCCAGGCTTCCGTCAGGCGCACGGGAACGCGGTGCACGCGATGAAATTCCCAATGGATTGCAGGTTTCTTGCTCGATGGTCATCGTTCCTCGCCTACCAGCTGACTCGGTCCGCAATGGCGGATCCATCCGATGCACAGGTTATGTTTGCGCACACCGCGCCGGCAGTCGTTGAACCTTGCTTCTGCTGTAAAGATTCCGTGACACGCCCGGTGGATCCTCTGCGTAGGAGCGGCGACCAAGCCGCGTCTGATTGCCCTTTGCATGAAGCGGCGAAGAATCCCGCCGGGTAGGAGCGGCTTCCAAGCCGCGCTGCGCCGCAAGGCGCCAAAGCACTTACTTACGACTTCGTCACTCTTTTCGCAGCGGCTAAATCGCCTTTCCCGGCGGCGAGCCGCCAGATTCGCGGCCTGGAGCCTGCCGGGAAATAGGAGCCGGCCAGATCAAGTCAGCTTAATTCCGGGATTTGGTCGCGCGAAACTTCCAGCCAACCAAGCCCAGGCCGATCAGCAGCAACGTCCAGGTTTCGGCTTCGGGCACCGGCGCATTGGGATTGAAGCCGGTCGAAGGATCGAACGGCGAGGCACTGTTGGCGCCCTGGTTGAACCACACCGCGTCTATGAAGAAATCCGAATCGTTGCTGGCGCCGTAAAGCACCGGCCCGCCCAGGCTGCCGTTCATGTTGGCGCTGACGGTGAGGTATTGCCATTCGCCGGTCAGCGTGGATGCGCTGCCCAGAATGGTCGCGCTACCGCTGTTGCCGGCGATGATGAGATGCGCCGAGCCGGTCACGGCATACACCCAGGCACTCAGCGTATAGGTGCCATGAAAACCATAGCTGTACTGATACAAGCCATCGTTCAGGTTGCCCGTGATGTGCGCCAGATGGTCGCCCTCGATCAGCGGACTGGCAGCCCAGTCCGTGATCAACGTGGTATTTACCGTATTGCCCCACTGCTTCCAAGAATCCAATGCGGAGTCAATGGATTGCGCGTAACCGGAGGTGACATCGCCCTGGAAACCGGACTCGAAGTTGCCGTTGTAAGCCAGGTTGCCGGTCTGATTCACGACCGGAAGCGCATAGGCGGCGCTCGTCCCCAAACCGGGGGCGAATCCGGAAGTGGCGAGCAGAATGGAAAATACGATGCGAGCAGGACGAATTGACATGCGGGGCCTCATGGGGATGTGTGGGGGAGCAATGGATTGGTTGCCGTCGACGTAGGCGAATGCGCGGGATCAGGCGGATCTGCGCATGAAGCCCAGCCCGGCAAGGCCAAGGCCCAACAGCGCCAGCGTGGCGGGTTCCGGGACGGCCGAAGCGGAAGGCGTGAAGGTAAGGTTGTCCACCACGGCGCCGTCGTCGGCGGCCAGGAAATCCACCCGACGGATGCCTGCCAGGTTCAGCGACAGGGTGACGCTCATAGCGCCCGGAGTGGTCGCCGTCACCGAACCCAGCAAGACGTTGTTGAAGTCATACGCCAACATGCTTCCCACGTTGCTGCCTATTTCGGAGTCCAGGAAAGTGGCCTCGACGTTGTCGATATCCCAGTCGAAAACCGCGCTGAACACCGCGCCACCCGCCGCCAGACCGTTTACCGGGCTCACATAGAACGGCGCCTGGGTGTACACCAGCGCGTTGCCGGTGAAGTTGACGCCCTGAGCGGCGTACTCGTTGGTGAGAATAGTCCCCGGAGCGTAGGCATCGAAAGTGAGCACGGTAGCCTGGGAGGACAGGGCGGACAGACTCAGTCCAGCGACGACAAGAGTGGAAAGGAATTTCATATTGCGTTTTCTCCAAATGGATACGGAACATGCCTAGTAATAGGCACTAAGGGTTGCTGCCATGACGTGGGAAAAGTTATGTAGATCAATGCCTTACACGCTTCCCGGATACAGGCTTGCACCCATGAAAGCAAAAATCGGGCCACAAACGCTATCTGCTTGATTTTGCGTAGTTTTATCTACCGTCCAGGGAATCCGGCGGCCGCACTGTAAAAAAATCCAACAGCGCTATTCACGTTCCCGGCCAAGGGCATGTAGGAGCGGCTTCCAAGCCGCGATGCGCCGGGGCAGATATTCGGAAGGTAATCGGGGAAGTAATCGGACATAGACGTAATCGTGTCAGACCCCATTTACGGATACGACCGAGCCATTCGGGCCAGGTTCGATTAATTTCTTAATGTCCATTAGTAATAATCGAGCCTGGTCCCTTTGATTTTGCTTCACCACCAAGCCCGTGGGCCAGGGCACCGGACTGGGGCTCTACCTGTCATTCAACATCGTCAGGAAACATCACGGCGAGCTCGGCGCCGTGAGCGAACCCGGCCGCGGAACCACCTTCACCCTCCGGCTGCCGATCCAGGGCGAGGGTCATGACGAGGCGGCAGCGACTTAGGCCAAGTCGTAACTACCGCGCCAATGTGGTGCAAAACAGTAGTCGTAGAGCGGAAATCCCATCCCGCCGATCCACCCGTCCGATTGCCTTCGAATAAAGCGGCGAAGATTCCCCACCGCGAGAAGATAGTCGGCCAGGGATTGCCGACAAACTCAAGCTGTGGCGCGCGTAGGAGCGCCTTCCAAGGCGCGATGCGCCGCAAGGCGCCAAACCACAAGGCATTGCCGCCCCACGACAGAGCGGTTTTATCAGTAGGTCGGCAATCCCTTGCCGACAAACCTTCTCGCGGCGGGGCGCCGCCCGATTCAAAAGTGGCTGAGGCAGCGTGCTAATCAGATAACCATTGCGCCCAACGTGGAGTTGAGGCGCCTGCTCGGCTTTTCGCGCAGGTCGCCTCGAACGTAGTGTTAGACCTCTTTGACGACAGCGCGCAGTGCATCGGCGATGTTTCGACGATTAAGAAATGAGTAGTAGCCATCCTTGTCGACCAATTCGTAGTCCATTGCTCCGCACCAACGATTGATGCGCCCATAGCCAGGCGCCCGTGGAACTACACCGTCTTTGCCGGGCGCGCAGTGCTTGGCAAGATTCATACGGAACAGCTCAGTCATTCGATAGACCGGCTCCAATCTCGTCCACACCTCATCAATCTTTGCGCGGTAGGCAGAGTCGTCCTTGTAACGAAGCAACTGGCGTTTCCGGACTTCAATCGTCAGGTTCAGCGGTTCATCATCAGTCATGCTCACAATCTTTGGGTCTATGCCGCCGTTTTGGCGGAGTTTCTCAAACTGATACCGCCTATCTCGCCACATGCGGAGTACTTCGTAAAGGCCGTAGATCCACATTTGAGACAAAGCCGACACTGCCATCGCCAGTTCGCCTGGGGTCCGTTCGATCTCAAACCATTCGCGTAGTAAGGCGTACTCCTGTTCGGTCACTACAGAGTCGACGACGCCAACATTCATCGCCTGCATGCCAAGGTAAAGATCGTCTTTGAAGAAGGGCAGTTTCTTCATGCCCATGGTAATGACGCTGAAGTCGAGTTTGTCCCAACTTTCATAGGGCACATCGTCGTGCTCATCGTAGTCGAGATGGCTGTCGTCCATGGTGTTAAGAGGTCTAGTTAAAGGGGCCAGGGTCGGCCAGGGTCGAATTCTGTTCATAAATAACACCAAATAATCGAGCCTGCCCTGAGCCTGGCCACTTAAATCCTTTATTTACACGCATGTGCTGAACAAGGGCGGGCGCGGGGTGGTGAGTCCGCTGGATCGATAGGCGGGCGACCTCCGAGTACCGTCGGCAAAGGCTGGCCGCCTCACCGCGCCAATCCCCACCTTCACCGCACATGCATGTACTCGACCATATGCAGGAATCGCTCGCTGTGTTCCCGCGTCGGCGGCCAGTCGGGGGTGGTTTGGATGGCGGTCTCGATCGCTTCGAACAGGGCCTGGCTTTCCGTCGGGTCCAGGCTTTCGCTCTGGCTTGTCCGCCACTCCGCCGCGTCCGACAGGCCCGTGATGTCTTCCGGCAGCGCGATCTTGGCGTGATGCAGCGCGGCGAGGCCGACCAGGACGCCTTCGGGGATCTGGTCGCTTTCCAGGGCCTGTTCCATCATCGCGAGGAAGCGGACGCGGTTGACGAAGCGTTTGATGCCGCGCGGGGTCGGGTCGCCGGCGACGATGACGGCGTGCCAGCCTTCCAGGGCGGCGATGAAGGCGGGGGTGTCGCGTTTGCGTTCGACGCCGCCGAGGCCGATGCGGATTGCGCGCAGGATGCCGTGGCGATGCAGCCAGTCCAGCCAGCGGGCGCGGGTCGGCCAGACGATGGCGGCGGCGAGTGCGACGAGGGCAAGCAGGCTGAGCACGACGGTCCAGCCGAGACGGGTTGTTTGCTGCGGCGGCAACAGCCCGACCGGGCCTTTCGCTGCGGCCGGGGGTTCCGCTTCGATTGCTGCCGGCGCGGTGCTGGCCGGCGCTGTGGCAACTGCCGCGTCGCGGCCGCTGGGCACCGCTGGCGCGGCAAGCGGGGCGGCGGTCTGGAAGGTTTTTGGCTGTACTTCCGTCCATTGCGTCCAGGTGCGTTGCATGCTCCAGGTCAATACAGCCAGCAAAACCAGGCTCAGCGTCCATGTTGCCCAGCGCCGGGCCGGTTCGCTGTCGGGTGGGCGTTCGCCGGTTTTGGCCTGGCCTTCCAGCATGGCGCGGATGCCGCTGAGGGCGGCTTTCGGCACCGGCACTTCGATGTTCACCAGTTTCTTCAGGTACTGCATGGCGTAGCCGTCGCTCTGCTGGGTCTTGCACTTCGGTTCGATGCAGCAGGCGACGTGTTCCATCGCCATGCCGAGCACGACGAAGCAGCGGCCGACGCTGACCAGGTAGTTCACCAGTTCCAGCACCTCACGCACGGTGGCGCAATCGCAGCGGTCCAGGTCGTCGATGAACAGCACCAGGCGGCCGTCCAGCGCCTGGGTCAGGTGGCAGAACTCGGTGCGGAAACTCTCCATGGTGCCGACCGCCTCCTTGCCTTCGACCTTGCCGCGATCCGGCAGCACGCGTTTGAGGATGTCCAGGTAGTTGAGGCCGTAAACCGCCAGCCCCTTGCCCAGCAGCAGCGGGATGAGCAGGGCGAGCAGCACGCCGAACATGCCGCGTTGCGAGTCGCCGAGGTGCTGCACGGCCGCCGC
Organism: Hydrogenophilaceae bacterium; assembly: GCA_031426815.1. Taxonomy (GTDB): domain Bacteria; phylum Pseudomonadota; class Gammaproteobacteria; order Burkholderiales; family Thiobacillaceae; genus PFJX01. The sequence continues at coordinate 19,702 of JASJPG010000060.1, read as the reverse complement.
CAGCGCTTGTCTTTCCTCGTCGGTCAGGCTGGCGGGCGCCAGCGCCCGGTTCAGGCTGGCATACAGCTGATCGATGTTGTCGAAGCGGCAATCGCCGCCGCCGCTTTCTCCTGCGATCTCTCGGCAACCTTCACCCGCCGCCGGCCGCGGTTGCCAGACCATGTTGGCGGACAGCGTCGCCAGCGTGGCCGGCTGCAGCACGCCGCCCTTGCGCAGCGTGTCGAGGCCGGTTCCAGTGAGCACCACCGGCCGCACATCGATCAGCGCGCCGATCACTGACTGGCGTAGCTGGGTCAACGGTGCTTCCTGGCCTTGCGTTTCGAACAGGCCGAGCAGCACCAGCCCTATCAAACCGAAGGCGAGCAAGCGGTACAGCCAGCCGCGATTCCAGTAGAGCAGGGCGCGCACGCGCCAGGCCGCCGGCAGCTGGATCGGCGGCACGGCCTGATGGCGGATGGTGTTGAACATCGAGGCGAGCTGGCGGCCTTCCTGCTGGTGATGCCAGGCGTTGAACCAGGCCGGACGGAAGCCGGCGCGCTTCAGGTCGTCCTCCAGCAGCCGCATGATCGAACTCTTGCCGCTGCCCCAGGAGCCGGTCACCGCCAGCGTCAGGCCGGGTTCGGTGTTGCGGTTGCGAATGAAATCGGCCAGCCCGCGCGAGATGTTGGCGTGGCCGAGATGGTCTGTGTCGCCCGGCTTCAGGGGCTGGTCGGAGACGAACAGGCCGGCGATGCCGGTTTGCTCGGCAGTCGGGCCGGCGGCCAGCCGAATGTTGCGCGCGCCAGCGGAGAGCAGGCCGATGCCGAGCAGCAGCGCCAGCCAGGTCCACGGCGCCGGCTTGCGGTGATTGGTTTCACCTTTGTTGCGCGCGGCCAGCGCGTGCTCGCCACCGGTCAGAGCGCGCCAGGTCTGGCCGCCGTCGTTGCTGTGCAGGATCGTGCCGATATCGCCCACCGCCCAGCCGTGCCGGGCGTCGGCGAAGGCGATGCCGGCGAGATCGGCGTGCGTGCCGCTGGGGCGGGGTTGCCAGGTTTGGCCCCGATCCCGACTGCTGCGCAGCAGCCCTTGCGCGCCGGCCTGCCACCAGCCGGCTGCTGTGCGCGTCTCGTTTGCTTGCACAAGGCCTGCCGCGGCGTCGGCGCCGTTCGTGCGCCAGTCATCGGCGCCGAGGCTGCTGCGGAAGCTGCGTCCGTCCGCACCGGTCGCAAGCACAAAACCGGCGTCGAAACGGACTCGAACCAGGCGCACCCGCTCGCCGACGAAGCCGGCCTGCCAGCTTGCACTGCCGTCGCGCGTGCGCCAGACCATGCCCTGCTCGCCCGCCGCCCAGCCGTTGTTCGCATCCAGGAAAAACACCGCGTAGAGATCGACGTCATCGCCCGGCGGCGCGACGGCGGTTTTCGGCGCCGGTTTGGCGGCTGTTGCGGCGGGTGCGACCGGCTTTCTGACCTTGGCGACGGGCGGTTTCTTGGCTGGGACGCTGGCGGTCCGGCTGGGCAGCGGTTCCTTGCTGAATTGCTGCACCGGCGGCGCGGTTTTCTGGATCGGTTCGGCCGGGGCATTCGCATTGGCGGGCTCGCCTTTCGTGGCGGGCGCCTGCTGGATGCTGCGCTGTTCCGGCGGTAAGTTCGGCAGCGCGTTCTGCTGCCATTCCGGCGGAATTTTCTGGTTGCTCGGTAGCGCAGCCCGCGCGCTGTCGATCAGTTCGGGCCAGGCCACACCCACCGTGGCATTCATTTTTGCCGCCGGCTTCGGATGCTGCTGTTGCCAGCTGTTGCCGCCATCGGGTGAGTGCAGGATCAAGCCGCCCGTGCCGACTGCCCAGACCCGCTTGGCATCCGCCAGCGCGAACACGCCGCGCAGATTGCCCTGGATCGCGGGCAGGCGCAGCGCGGCATTCGATTCCAGCGGATACGCCCACCAGTCCAAGTCGGCCGGCGTCGAATCGGTCTGCACGCGCGGCAATGACCGCAACGGTTGCAGCCAGGCGCCGGCAAGGGCGGCCAGCAGCAGCGCCGCGCCGAGCAGGGCGAAGGCCAGCGCCAATGCACGCGATCCCGGCGCTGGCGGCGACCCGGCGGATTGCGCCGCAAAGCCGGTGAATGGGTTGGCTTGCTGCGTGGCGCTGGGCGCGGCTTTCTGGGCGGCTTTGGCGGACATGGGCTTATCCGGCGCGGTTTATAAGACCCGGCTGGCCGTAAATGCCAACTGCGGCCAACTGCGCGGACGGAGCAGCAGGCGCGCAACTTCCCCCTTTGGAAAAGGGGGATTGAGGGGGATTTGACGGCGGTGGTCTAAGCGGATGTCTCATAAATCCCCCCCAGCCCCCCTTTTTCAAAGGTGGGCGTCTGTATCCGATCATTGACGCTTCAATGCATATCGTGTGCATGGCTACCTCGATCCTGGGTCACAGCGGAACTTGCAACGGCACGGTGGCGCCCTGCTGCCACGGCGCGCCTACTGTTTCCTGCCAGCTCCAGGCGCAACGGAGGCGCGACGGGATGTCGTTGGCATTGATCGAAATGCCGCCCGCGCTCAGCGTCGCCGCGGGGCGGTCATACGCCACGCCGATGCGCATGCGCACCACGGCGGTTTTTCCGGCCTGCATCGGCTCGTGCCCGACCTTGTCCTTGATCGGACGTTCGTAATCCGATTCCATCGCCGAGTTGTTGGCCTGCGAACCGGGCACCAGGTTTTGAATCTGGCCGGGGCCGCCGAGGCGATGGTTGACCAGATGCAGCCGCCGGAAGAACGGCGAGCCCTGGATTTTTCCGGCGGCGCCGAGGTAGTTCCAGCCGACCGGGTTCTGGTACGGCGCCGAACCCATCGGCCGGTTCGCCGTCAGGTTGTCCACTTCCGCCCCGGTGGCGCGGCCGCCGCTGAAGGCGAAGCGATAGGTCGGCCTAGGCAGAGTCGCCGGTGCGGTATCCAGAATGCCGGCCTGGCCGAGCAGTTGCGCCATCTGGCGCAGATCGGTGTTGAGCGCGGTGGAGAGCGTGCTCAGCTGGGCCGGGTCGCTGGCGGCGCCGCCCCGACCGCGCGCGCCGAGCCGATCCATCTGGCGAATCTTGCTTTCGATCTCGCGCCGCAATGCTTCCGCCGGTGCCTTGCTGGCGTGTCCTGAAGGAATCCGGGCGATGGCAGCCTCCAGAAAAGCACGGTCGCTTTGCACGACGACCCGCACATTGGGCGGATCGCCGTCGAGGAAGATGGCGTGCTGCTGCCCGGCCGGTGTGCGGAAGCTGTGGCGCGCCCGCCACCACTGCGCGACTGCCGCCACCGCCGCGCGCCCGGTCGCTACGGCGCGCGTGGCCAGGCCACGCGCGCGCTGCCCGATCCATGCGGTCAGGCGATCCAGCGCGCGGTCCACCACGGCGCGGATGCGGCCGATGATTTCGCGGATGCGTCCGGCGATGCCGCCCAGCCCGATCAGCGAGGCCAGGAAGGAAATCGCCAGCGACAGGATGCGGCCGAGCGTGCGTTCGACGTAGGCGACGGCGGCGGCAATGTTGCCGCGCGCGATGTTGTCGAGCGAGTCGAGCACGGAAGTGACAAAGGCGGCGATCTGGCGGGCGCGCTCGATGACGAACTGGACCGTGTTGTAGATCGCGATGATCGCGTTGATCACCGCGCCGACCGGGTTGAACATCGTCGCCAATCGCGTCACGGCGGCCTGCACGATGCGGGTCAGCACGAAGTTGCGGATGCCGGCGAGCACGGTGTCGACCAGGCCGCTGGCGAATTCCAGTATCTGCTGCCAGGCGGCGGCGAGGCCCTGGGTAACCAATGTGCGCAGGAACTCGAAGGTCTGTTCCAGTGTGTTCACCGCCGGTTCGCCGATCAGGCGCACCAGCCGTTCGCGCAGGCGGGCGTAGGTGAGGCCGAGCACTTGCAGGACCAGATCGAGGATGCCGGCCAGGTCGAAGCGGCGCGGCATGCGCAGGCCGGCGCCGGCCATGGCGCCGAGCAGCCAGTCGAACAGGCCGTTGCGCAGGTGTTCCAGGATGTTGCTGGAGAAGCGCTGGAATCCGCCGACGACCGAATTGATCAGGTTGGACAGGAAGCGCACCGGGTCGTTGACGATGCTGCTGAAGGTGGCGCCGATGCGGCGGAACAGCGCCAGGATGCGTTGCGCCGCGCCGCCGCCGAGTGCCAGCGCGCCCTCGAAAATGAATTCCAGGATGCGCTGTGCGGCCGCCACGGCGAACGCGCCGACGCGCCGCACGATGGGCGCGAAGAGGTCGCGCGCACGGCTCAGCACGCCGCCGAGATTGAGCAGATCAGACGCGCCCAGGCTGGCCAGGAAGCGGTCGATGGCAGCGCGGATCGACGCCCAGGTCAGGCCGAGGCGGTCGAGTTCGCCGTTGACCCAGTCGAAGGCGCGTTCGATCACGCGCGCCTGTTGCAGGTTGGCGAACATCTGCGTGCCGCCGGGAACCAGGCCGAGCAAGGCGCGCAGCAGATTGGTCGCGTTGCGCGCCACCGGTTGTTGCGTGATTGGGTCGCGTCCCAGGATCAGGCCGAGCAGGTCGTAGCCGGGAATGTCGCGGGCGCGTTCGCGCAGGAAGGCGACCGCCCGGTCGATGATGTTGCCGATGCCCCAGCCCTGTACAGCGCCGGAGCCGGCGCGGCCTTGCACGCTGAAGCGGCCGCCCGCCGCGACACATTCAGCCGCCTGGCGCGCTTCGGCTTCCAGCGCGCCGTGCTCGCCGCCCAGGCGCAACGGCATGACGGCGGCACTTCTTGCCTGCAATACATGCGCGGTCTCGTGCGCCATCAGACGCAGGTCGTCGGCGCGGTTGCCGGGCGCCAGATGGATGTCGGCGCCACGGGCGAAGGCGCGCGTGCCAAGGTCGCGCGCCGCCGTCGAATCGGCATGCACGCGGATGCCGGACAGATCGGCGCCGAAGGAACGTTCCAGACGCAGGCGCACGGCGGTGGGCAGGGTGCCGCTGGAAGTCGAGGATGCAGGCTTCCGGGCCGGTGCCGGGCTCATTCGCGATGGAGCGCGTGTCGCGTAGGCCACGCTCATGGCCGCGCCTCCGCCGGGCTGCTGCGCAACGGGCAGACCGCACCGCTCTTGCGGTATTCGCGTCGGATCGCGGCTTCCAGCTGCCGCCGCGTCAACTCGCCGCCCGCCTCCAGCGCGAGCAGCCCGGCATGCAGCGCGGCATTGCGGATCTGGCCGCCGGCGAGCACGCAGCGTTGCGCCGCTTCGCGCAGGAAGTCGGCCTCGACGCGGTGCCGCTCGGGCAGATGCAACGTCCAGATGGCGAGGCGGGCCTCGCTCTCCGGACGCGGAAACTCCACCACCAGATCCATCCGGCGCAGGAAAGCGCTGTCGATGTTCTCGCCCAAATTGGTGGCGATCAGCACGATGCCCTGATAGCCCTCCAGCCGCTGCAGCAGGTAATTGGTCTCCAGGTTGGCGTAGCGGTCGTGCGCGCTGGTCACTTCGGTGCGCTTGGCCAGCAGCGCGTCGCCCTCGTCGAACAGCAGAATCACGTCGAGTTCTTCGGCGCGGTCGAACAAGCGGGCCAGATTCTTCTCGGTCTCGCCAATGTATTTGTTGACCACCGCCGCCAGATCGACCCGATACAAGGGCAGGCCCAGCTCGGCCGCGAGGACGCCGGCCGCCAGCGTCTTGCCGGTGCCGCTGGCGCCCTTGAACAGCGCGCGCACGCCGGCGGAGAGGCCGTCGCGGATCGCCGCCCCGGCCATTTCGCGCAACCGCTCGCGATGGCGGCAACGCGCGACCAAGGCGCGCAATTCCTCGACGACATGCGCGGGCAGCACCAGATGGCGCCAGTCGCCGTCCACCCGCACTGGCTGCGCCATCGGCTCCAGCGCCTCACTGCCCAGATTGCGGCAGGCGGCCTGCAGATCGGCCGCGGTCGGCGTGTCGTGTCCGGCCAGCGCGGCCTGCAGCCGGGTCAGGCTGGCGGCGGCGACCAGGCGGCCGCTGGTCAGGCGCAGGCGCAGCGCGTCGGCCAGCGCGGCGCCGTGCAATTCCGGCAGATGCGCCAGCCAGAGCTGGCGCCGCGCCCACTCGTCGGGCCAAGGCAGACGCAGCGTCAACGCGCGCTCCGCGCCGGGGCCCTGGATGCCGCCCTGACGTCCCAGCACGACGCCGACCGGACCGTCCCAGCCGGGCAGTTCGGGCAGCCGCCAGGCTTCGCCGGGCGCCGGTTCGGGGCGGAACAGCGGCAGCGCGCCGAGCAGGCTGGCGAGCAGGCCGATCTGCGCCAGCACGCCGTCGAACAGCAGCGCGGGCATGATTTCCAGCGTGCCCAGGCTCATTTCTCCGGCCAGCGCGCGCAGCAGCGTGGCGCGCCCGTTGTGATGCGGCCCGCGCAGGATCAGCGTGCCGGCCGCGCCGGAACGCAGCAGCGCGGGCAGGATTTCGAGCCCGCTTTGCAGGCTGTCCGGCAAGGCGAGCTGGTCGAGCCGGGGCGCGGCCCATGCCGGAGTGTGGCGCAAGCCGACGGGCAGTTTGCCGGCGCTGCCGCTCAACGCGTCCCACAGCACGGCGGGAACGCGCAAGCGCCAGTTGCCGCGCGCGGTTTCCGGGTTGAGCGTTTGCAACAGGCCGATGTCGAGCAGCTGGCGGATTTGCGTGTCGGCCGAGTCGGCGCATGCGTCTGCCATGTTGTCGGCCAGGTTGTTGGCTGCGATGCTGGCTCGGCTGTCAGCCACGTCCGCTTCGGCCAGCGCGGCGAGCAGGCCGGGCGAAGGTTCGCGCGCGCCGCCCTGCAACTCGGCGTACAGGTCGCCGAAGCGGCTGTCCTCTTCCGGCAGCCCGGCCATGAACAGCGCCATCAGCGCGGCGGGGGAAAGCGCGGCGGCACGGATCAACCGATTCAGCGGCAACTCGGCGTCGCCCGCCCAGGCCTGGCAATTGGCCAGCCAGTTGCTCGCCAGCCCGGCCAGCGCGAGCATATCCAGCCCACTGGCGCCGGCTTCGTCGAGATAGCGTTGCAGGAATGCCGTCGGCGCTGCAGTGCCGTCCGCGCCGGTTTCCAGGCGCGCGGCGAGCTGGATCGCGGCGGCGAAGAACAGCAAGCGGAAATGGTTGCGCGGCGTCACCGCCAGGCTGGAGAAATCGGGCAGCTTAGTCATAGAAGAAACGCACCTCGCGGCCGGCGGCGGGAATCCAGCCGGGGTCGCGATCCAGTCCGGCCAGGCGGATGCAAAGCGGGTGCGCGTTCAGGCTGAAATAGACCTCCAGCCTGCCCGGCGCGACGCGGATGCGCGCCGGCTGGCGACACAGCACGCCGCCGATTTGCCGCGCCGGCACGCCCAGCGCGGCGGCCAGCCGGCGGCGCAAGGGCGGCAGCAACTGGCGCAACCAGGCCGCCCAGGTGGTCGGCGCGGGGTGTGCGAATGAATTCGTACCTACGGGGGGGCGCAAATAGAGGTGCAGCGCGGCCGGCAGCGGCGGCGCGGCGATGAACTGGCGGGCGCTGGCATCCGGCCCGGTTTCGTCTTCGCCGGCCAGACTGCACAGCAGCGGCCATAGCGCATCGTTTCGCAACGCGCGTCCGGCCAGCCGTTCGCCGAGCAGCGCCAGGAAATCCCACGGCGACAGCGCCAGGCCGGGACTGCGTGGATGCGCGAAGTCGGCATAGAAATCCAGATGCAGCGCCAGATTGAGCAGGTAGAGCACGCCGCCGTAGCGGGTTTCGATCCGCGCCGGATAGGCGGCGTAGGGCGGCGGAACGGGCGCGGCTTCATCGGCAAACGAAGGGAGGCGGGCGTCGTGCGTTGTTGAGCGCGGGGCTGCATTCGGAACGGCTTGCCGCAATCCTGCCGGCGGGTTTGCCGGTGCCGCCCAAGATGGGGCGGTTTCTTGCGGACGCGGTTGGATCGGGGTCGCCGGGGGCAATTCCGTATTGCCGCCTTGCCGGCCCAGCTCCGCGCGATGAAAGACTCCGTCACCCCGGCGCAGGCCGGGGTCCAGTCCTTCCGATTTGGCGCTTGCCTCGACGGGCGTCATTCCGGGACGAAGCGACGCGGCGGTATCGACTTGCATCGGCGCCGGAGCATGTCGACTTTGACCTGAGACAACGGCTGCCGCCGCGCTGTCGGCATTTGTTTCGACCGGCCCCCCGGCTTCGCCCACTTGCGCCGCCTGAGCAAGCCGCGCCAACCCCGGTGCATGCGCCAGCAGCAGGCCCAGCGTCAGGAAACGCTGGCGCGGGTCGTCCGCCGCCAGTCCGGGCAGTTGTGGCATCCAGTCGGGTTGTATCGGGCGAGACGCGGGCAAGGCATGCAGATCGATCAGCAGTTTGCCGAGCTGCTCGGCGTCGGCCGCGCCCAGACGGCCGGCGAACTCGCCGGCGCGTGCGTTCAGGCTCGCCAGAGCGGCGGGCATGTGGGCCGGATGGCGTTGCCAGAGCGCGACCGCACCCCGCGTCAGCGCGCCGCTAGCGAGCAGGCTTTGCCACCACCACTGCGCACCGAAACAGCCGTCCAGCCAATCGCGCGCGGCGCAGGCCAGCATCTCGGCCGGGTCGTCGAACAGCACCGCCGGCGCCTCAGCGGACACGCCGCCGTGCGCCGGCCGCGCCGCCGCGCTGGCATGGCGCCGCAATTGGCGGGAAAGCTGGTCGGCGCTGGCGAGCAGGCCGCCGGCATGGCGCAGGCGCTGCGTATCCAGGCGGGTGTGCAGGCGGCGCACGCACAGGATGCTGTCGGCCTGCAGTCCCGGCACGCTGGCCAGCGCCGCGGCCTGCTGCAGCGTCTGGGTCAGCCAGGGCGGCGGTTGCTGGGGAGTCATGCTGGTTCGTGAATCTGCGACAGTTCGTTGCGTAACCGGACATCTTCGCTGGCCCCGCCCAGCACAAAGCGTTTCAGCCGCTTGTTGTACAGACCCCAGGAGAAGGGCAGATGCTCATACTGGATGCTGTCCAGAAAGGGCGGCAGCTCGATGTCATTGTCTTGCTGGATGATGCCGATGAGGGTTTGTTGCCTGCGCAGGGTGGCACCGGCATCGCCGTCCTTCTGTGTCGAACTGACTTGAGCCATCATCACATCGCCCTTGCGCGGCAGGATCGTTTTGCTATTCGCCGCCAGCGCCTCCAGGGCCGCCTCCAGTTGATTCCCGTCGCCAACCATAGCCAGGCGCAGCGCCAGCGTGGCGCCATCGAGCAGGGCCAGATTGGCGGCATCGCCGTTCTTGTCGAGCAGACGCTCGCCGTCCAGCCAGAGGCCGGCGCCGGTTTCGACCTCCCCGGCCAGCGCGATCAGCGTATGCGACTGCAACGCCAGCGGACCCAGGGTCAGCACGCCTTCGCCCATGCCTTCGAGCGCGTTGATGCGGTCGATCAGCGCGTTGATCAGTTCCGCCGTGATCAGGTCGCCCGGCTTCACATGCGGCAACGCCGCCGCCTGCTCCGCCTTGGCCAGGTACAACCGGTAGGTGTCGGGGTCCTGTTTCTTGAGGATTTCCAGCACCGCCGCGTCCTTGTGCTCGATGGCGGTTTCCCGGACCGCTTTCTCCGCCATCGCAATGGTTTCGTTGGTGCTGTTCTTGCTGGCATCGTTGAAATTGATGTCCAAGGCCATGATGGTTCTCCTGAGTCTGTTTATGAATCTGGATCAATGCGAGCCCTGTAGGAGCGCCTTCCAAGGCGCGATGCCGGCGCAAATCGCGCCTTGGAAGGCGCTCCTACGAAGGGTGGGTTCATTTCATATCGCCGTCCGGATACCGCGCTGCGTTGTAGCGGGCCAGATCGAAGCGGGCCGGGTTGGCGGGCGGCAGGTGGCCGCTGGCGAAGACCAGGACGCTGCGGTCTTCCACCAATTGGTACAGCCAGATCAGTTCCGCCGGTTTCCGGGCCAGGTCGATGGGCGGGTAGGCCATGCCGTCGCGCAGCAGTTTTTCCAGCGCGGCACGGGCCAGGAACAGCGCGCGCGTCGGCAGGCCGGCGAAGAACGTCTTGGCGTTGAGGCCAGCTTCGCTGTCCACGCGCGGCAGGATGCCGACTGCGGGCAGGCGGACGAACCAGTCGCCGGCGACCAGTGTTGTTGAGCCGCCGGCCAGCAGGTCGGCGAGGTGTTCCTGAAACTGGCGCTGCATCGCCTCGGCTTGTGCCGCGCGATGTTCGCCGGGCGGCCAGTAGAGCGGGTCCGCTTCCGGCGACGGGCTGCGCCGTACCGCCCAGCGGTCGACAAAGGCGATGCCGGCGCTGTTCCAGGCGACGACGGCCAGCGGCACGCGTTCCGCCGCGGCGAGTTGGGCGCTGTGCAACAGATCGTCGGCCGGCAGGCCCAGCACTGTCGCGCCGACGGCGTCGCCCAGGCAGCGCTGCGCCAGCAGGCTGCGCGCCAGGCTCAACGCGGCCGGATTGCTCGGCGGCGGCGTGCGCAGGGCGCTCGGCAGCGCGGCGGCGGGGATCTTGTCGACTTGCAGGCTGATGCCTTCCAGCCGCCAGCGCGCGCCACAGGCGATGAGCTGGCCGTCGCGGCCGACTTCCTGCGCTTTCTCGCCGCTCAGGCCGACGGCCGGCGCCAGGCTGATCAGGTAATAGCCTTCGCCGCGGTCCATGACGAAGCCGGCTTCGCTGCCGCACGGCGCAAAGCCGCCGGCGCCGGATGCTGCGACGGCGGGCGCCAGGCGCAGGTGCAGGCTTCGATCCAGCGCCAGCGGTTCGCCGCAGCCGTTGAGGGCGAGGCCGGCTTCGATCCGCAACAGGTTGGCGGCTAGATCCTTGCCCGCCGCCACGCGTTCGACCCGCAAACCATGCGCGACGCCGGCGCCGAGCGCGGTACCGAGCCAGCGGTCGCGCTGGCTGACTGCGTTCTGTTCCTGGCGCAGATCGTCGGCGCCGAGCAGGCGGCCGCTGAAGAAGTTGACGCGCTGCGCCGCCAGTTCCGGGCAGACCTGGCCGGCATCCAGTAGCGCTTCGCTGCATTGGGCCATGACCGTTCTCCTCAAGCGCTGTATTGGCTGACTTCGACGTGGACGAAGACCTGATCGAGCACGCTCTCGGCGACCGGCTTGCCGTTGCTGAGGATCTCCAGCACGAAGCCCTCCGCCTGGAATGCGGCGAGCGAGACGGAGAGGCCGGGAAACTCCTTGTGCAGCACCGGCAGCGCCTTGATCAGCAGCGCGAAGCGGGTGCGCGAGGAGGGCGCCTTGTAGCCGGCGAAGGTGAGCAGCAGCAGGCCGTCGCCTGCCGCCTTGGCGTCCAGCTTGTTGTAGACCGGGCCGAGCGAACGGCCGGAGGCCATGACGCCGGCCGCGACGATGGCGTAATCGGGCAGGCCGGCCGGACGCAGCACCACATCCTGCGGCGCCGTGTCGCCATTGCCGGCGGGTAGCGGCAGCGGCTGCCAGACATCGTCCTTGAAGGTGAGCACCTGATCGGGTTGCGGCGACTCGGCCTTGACCGGCTTGCCTTGCAGCAGGTCGATCCGGTTGCCGGCGAGGTCGCCGCCGACGTCGCCGGCCAGGGCTGGCAGCGGCGGCAAGGCGGGCAGCGGATGCACGTGGTCGGCGCGACTGTAGGCGGCGTCGCTGCCCGCCGCGCCGGCGCCGCCGAACACCAGCGGCTGCACGCTGTCGCCGGCGGCGATCTGTTGCGCCAGGTTGAGCAGCGCCTCCTGGATCAGCCGGGTGGACAGCAGCACGGGCGGGTCGACCGGCAGCAACTTGACGTCGCCGGCAGTGAAATCGGCGGCCAGCGTGAAGCTCAGGCTGGCCAGCGCCACACCGACATCGGCCGCTGTGCCCTCGGGACACGCATCCGGACAACCCGCGAGCGGACGCGCCTGCCGCGCCCACAGCGCGAGGGCGTGGCGGATCAGCGTTTCGGCCTGATCGGCCGGCAGATACAGCGGCGTGTCGGCGGGCACGGTTTCCGGCTTGGCCAGTGCAGCCAGTTCGGCGGCGATGGCCGCCGCATCCAGCAACGGCGTACCGGAACCGACGCGCAGCCGGCGCAGCCAGTGGCCGAAACGCACCGTCGCGGCTTCTTCCGGGCAAGTCGGCGCCTGCATGGCCAGATCGAGGCTGAAGCTGGCGGTGATGCGCGTCGCGCTCTGGCTTTCTTCGGCCGTGCGGCAGGGCTGGCCGGGCACCGGCTGCAGATCGGTGGCGCATTCGCAGTAGCGCAATACGACGTGCAGCGTTTTGGTGCCGGTCGCGCCGATGGCGGTCCGGTTCGCCGCCACCGCCAGCCAGGCGTTGAGATCGGCGCATTGCTCGCTCGGCACCCGGATCGTGCGGCCGAGGCCATCGACGGCGAGGCCGGCGGCGACTGCCAGCTTGACGCCGGCGAGCGCGACGCCGAGGCCGCAGACCACGCCGCAGCCGTGCAGGGCGCGGACATGGTCGCGATCCTGCGCCAGGAACCAGGCCTGTTCCTGCTCGAAATCGGCGACGCCCAGCAACATGCCGAGGCCGTAGCGCACGCGCTTGTCGGGGCTGGGCGCGCTGCTGAGGGTGACGCTGCACGGGGAATCGGTCTGGCAACTCATGATGGTCTCCTGTCTTGCTCGGCGTGTTGACTGATCGGGTATCTGTCGGCGGGAAAGCGGCCGGGGGCGGGCGCGGCGGCGAGAAAGGCCATGCCGAGATGGCTTTGTTCGATGACCAGCGGCGTCCAGCCGGCGGCGGCGCCGAGGATGGAATCGACGCCGAGGCGGGCGCTGCCGACGCGCAGTGCGAGGTCGTATTCGGCGATTTCGTAGACGGTATGGGCCGGCGCTTCGCGCGCCAGCACCTGGCGCACTTTTTCGTGCAACGTGCCGGCGGAATTTTCGTAACCGGCGCAGTCCTGCTTCGGCAACAGCACGCTGAAGCGGTGCGCGCGCCGGCGGGCGGGCTGGATGACGCGGGCGAACAGGGTGCGGTCGGCGCCGGCGCTGCCTTCGGCCGGGTCCGCCGCGGTGCCGGCCGCGGCGCTGAAATCGGCGGGTGGCGCGGCTTGCAGGCGCCAGGCCTGGGCGAGTTGCTCGATATGGCCGTAACGGCGCGCCAGGAAGGCGCGATAGGCGGTGGCGGACGCCGCGTCCCAGCTTTCCGGCCAGTCGTCGGCGCCGCGCAGGAAATGTTCGACCAGACGGATGCCCCACGGGCCGGGACCGGGCCGGCCGGCGAACAGGCCGGCATCCAGCGCGGCGTCCGGGTCGACCGCCAGGCGCAAGGCGCGGAGCAGGCCGTCGTGCGTGCCGCGTTCGCGGAACAGCCGGTCGGCATGGCGCAGCAGCAGGCGTTTGCGCTGCGTCGACCAGCCCTCGGTGAGGGCGAGGCCGAACCAGCCGGCCAGCCAGTCGAGATATTCCGGCGGCGTGCTGCGCGCGTCGAACAGGCAATGCACCGCGCTCAAGCGGTCTTCCAGCGCGGTGAACAGACCTTCCGGGTTGGCCAGCCAGCGGTCGACGAAGGCGGCGGCAACCGGGTCGCGCCGCCAGGCGGCGGGCAGGTAGTGTTCCAGCCAGGAAAAGCGCGGGTAGTAGACGCGCAAGGCGTTGATGCGCGGCGTCGCGCGGCCGTTGCCGAGCAGGGTCAGGCGCAGTTGCAGATAACGGCCGCGCGCGTTCTGCAGCAGGGTTTCCCAGGTGCCGGCGTGCGGCCGCGATGTGGCTGACAACCCGGGGGCCGGCAGCCAGGGCAGTTCGCTGCCGGCGCCGCGCCGATACGGCGTCGGCTCGGTTTGCCAGGGCATCAGCGCCAGTTCGTCGATCTGTTCGGCGGCGCGGCTGGCCAGCTCGAAGCCGCAATCGGGCGGCAGGCAGGCGTCGAGGAAGACGCGATGCCAGACGCAACCCGGCTGTGCGCCGTCGAACGGCGGCAGCGCGCCGGACGCATCGCTCGGCGTCAACAAGCTAAAGTGGCTGACATGACGCGGCCGCGCCTGTTCCAGCAGCGGAATCCAGTGGCCCTGGCTGGCGTAGTGCGGCCGGCCGGCGAGCAGGATCAGGCCGCGCGGGGTATAGCGGCGCAGCGGGCGATATTCCGGCAGCGCGTCCAGCACCGGCTGGCTGCCGCGCTGACCGGGCTGGAACGCGAAGGCCTGGTTGCCGTCCTGGCCGACCAGCAGCAGGCGACCATCCGGCAGCGCGAGCAGATCGTGGCCCAGCAACTGGAAGCCGGCTTGTGCTGCGTCTTCGAGCAGGTCGATCAGCGCGAGCGTTTCCAGGCGTTGCGCGCCGGTTTTTGCAGCAATCCGCCAGAGGCCGCAGGCGCCTTGCACCGGCGCGTTGTCCAGCACCCAGGCGAGATCGTCGGCGGCGGCTAGCGCCACCGCTTGTTTGGCCGGCAAGGCCAGCGCGAACGAGGCAAACACGTCGTCCGTGGCGGCCTGCTCTTGCAGCGACAGCCAGTTGAGCTGCCGGTTGAGCGACCAGACCCGGCAATGATCCGGGCCGGCGTCGAGCAGCCAGAGGCCGCCATCGCCGCGCGCGGCCAGATCGACCGGGCGGAAGGCGGGCGTGCCGGACGGCGGTGCCGGCCAGAGCAGACGCCGCGGCGGTCCGCCTGTATGTAGGTCGAACACGAGCAGGCCGGATGCCTGCGCGGGCGTCGCACTACGGAAACCGACGACGAGATGGCCGGAAGCCAGCACGGCGAGGCCGTGCAGGTCGGCTGCGCTGTGCGCCGGCGCGCTCGGCTGAAACGCGCCGGCCTGGCATGGTGCCGCGTATGTTGTCGCTTCAGGCGGCCAGAAGCGGCTGTCGCGGCCGTCGCCGGGGCTGTGCCGATGAATGCCGTCGGCTTCCAGCCAGTAGATCTGGCCGTGTGCGTCGGCATCCGCGCCGCGCCGCTGGGCCGGGTCGAGATCGCCCTCGCGCGGCGCGTCGCGCAGCCGGAAGGCCAGGGCCGGCAGCATCAGCGCCTGCTGGCGCGCATCCCAGCCGAACTGGCCGAGGCTGGCGGCGGATTGCTCGGCCCAGCTTGCCGCCAGCGGCGTCGTCGCGCCGTTTTCATCTTCACGCAGACAGGCGCCCCAGTCGGACTGGCCGAGGAGCAGATGGAAGCGGCTGCCGTTGGCGTCCATGCCCGTTACCGGCAACTGTCCGGGATGTACGGCAGCGGCAACGGCGCGCCGCCGCCGGGCACGCCGATGCTTTCGCCCTGTTGCCGGCGCCGCACCGTGGCGAGGTCGGCGGCGAGTCCGGCGCTGACTTCGATGCCGACGATGCGCGGCAATTGCAGGCCGGTGCAGACGACTTCCTCGCTTTCGCGCAGGGTGGTTTCGTCCAGCGCCAGCTTGAAGTCGTTGACCAGCATGACGCCGGCGACGCGGCTGGCGACCGCCCACAGTTGCAGCCGGATCACCGGCGTGTTGAGCGGCCAGCCGCCCGGCGTGATGTCGGGCGTGCCGCCGGCATCGGCCCGGTCCGGATCGTCCGGCAGCGGCGACAGAAAGGCGGCGAGTGCGTCCTTGACCTGTTGCGCGGCTTCGGCGAGGGCCACGTCCGGATACGGCCGGATCCCCACCGACAGCCAGATGTCGCGATAACGCGGGCCGGTGACGACCAGTTCGGTGGTGATCAGGCGGCGCGGTTCCAGCCAGGCGCAGACCGCGTCGAGGCAGGCACGGTCGGGTTGTGGCGCATCGGGGTTGCGCGCATCGCCGCGCGGCAGCACCAGCAGCGTCACCGCGCCGGGCACGTCGCCGGCGGCGCTGGCGCCCATCTCCGGCTTGTAGGCGGGCAGCACTTCGACGCGGGCGAGGTCGATGCCGGGCGTGCGCCGGGCGATGTCGCGGAAATCTTCCGCCGTGACCAGGCGGTCGCGATGGCGCAGATGCTGGGCGATCCGCTTCTCGCCGTCGGCGGCGTTCTCGGCATCGCTGCCGCCCCAGGCGGCGACCGGGTTGTCCACCGTGAAGCCGGGCGGCAGGCCGGCGCCGGCGTTGATCGCATGCGCGGCGACATTGCCCTTGCCGCCCTGGCAGATGCGGTAGTCGGCGCGCAGATCGGCGTCGAAGGCGGGGCGGGCGCCGCGCAGGCCGTCGCCGAAGCGGATCTCGCCGCTTTCCGGGTCGAGCTGGAACACGCGCGCCGCCGCGCCGCCGGCGAGTTCGGCCGGTGCGGCGTAGAGGTCGTCGATTTCCCGCCAGGCGAGCGGGCCGTCGACGCCGCCGCCGGTCAGGCGCACGGAACCCGCCACCACCGGCTCGCGCGCCAGGCGCAGCGTTTGATCGGGCGCGCCGCTGCCGCGCCCGAGTGCTTCGCCCTGGATGCTCTGCACCTGCACGGCGGGCAGCGCGTGCAGGCCGGCCCAGCGCAGTTGCACGCTGGAACCGGCGGACTGGCGCGGCGCGATGCGCAGCCAGGTGATCAGGCGTGCGCCCAGGTCGCTGTCTTCCAGGCTGGGCGGCAGGTCGCCGACGCCGGCTTCGAGCGGGTCGAGGCGATCCGGATAGACCAGCGCCGCCGCCTGCGGCAGCGTGATTTCGGCGTAGGCCGGGCCGTTGCGCAGATCGCCGACCAGGCGCGCGTCGAGCGCGACCAGATTGCCGCTAGCATCCGCCGCCGGCAGATGGAAATCCAGCGCCAGTTCAGCGTCGGCGGCGAGGTAACCGCCCGGCGGCAGGATGCGGCTGGCTGTGTTGGAAACCCCGGCGCCGGCGACCTCCGGCCACAGGCCCAGGCTCAGCGTGTGGCTGGCGAGGGCGGCGCGCACCTCGTCCAGCGCCACGTTCTTGTCGGCGGCGCGGCGCAACAGCGCGATCCAGAGCACGCCGTCGAGCCGGTTCGCCGCCAGCGTCATGCCCTGGTTCGGCGCCAGCGCGACGGTTTCGTACAGCGCGATGGGCGCCTCGGCGCGTTCCGGGTAGTGGCTGCGGAACAGGTCGCGATAGGCTTCCAGCAAGGCTCTGTCCGGGTTGTCCAGCGGCCGTTTGAAGAACGCCTGGCCTTCGACCGGCAGCGTTTCCAGGCCGCGTTCGGTCTGGAACGGAATCTGCCCGGCCTTCAGCACGATGCCGGCGGCAAGCGTCTCGGCCGCCAGCGGGCCGCGCGCATTCCGCAGCGTAACCAGCGCGCGCGCCGGCGTCGCCGGTTGCAGCGGCAGGCCGAGCAGTTGCAGGAACTTGAGGCGATTGCGTTCGGGAATCTGGTTGGCGCGGTAGAGCAGGCTTTCGCTCAGAAACGCGAACAGTTCGAGCAGCGTGACGCCGGGGTCGGCCTCGCCGAACTGGGTCCATTCCGGCGTATGCACCGGCACCCGCGCCAGGGCTTCGTTCACCAGTTGGCGGTAGTCGCGGTCGTCGAGATTGGGGCGTTGGATGGGCATGGTCGGCTTTCCATCAGGCGGCGACGGGAACGGTGAAATTCATCTGCGCCGGCTGGCCGCTGCTCACCAGGCGGTAGGCGATGCTGGCCAGCGCGGCGTGCGGATCGCTGGGGTCGGCGACGACTTCGACCTGCGCCACCCGGATGCGCGGCTCCCAGCGCGCCAGGCTCTGGCCGATGGCGCGGGCGATGGCGATGTGGGTGGCGGCGATGTTGGGTTCGAACAGGAAACGGCCGAGTCCGGCGCCGAATTCGGGCAGACGCACGCGTTCGCCCGGTTCGGTGAGCAGGATGACCTGGATCGCTTCGCGCACGTTGTCGGCGTCGGCGGACAGCGCCAGGCGGCCGTCGCCATCGACCCGCAGCGGCCAGGCGATGCCTTGTCCGAGCGAGGCGGCGTTCATTTCTTGCCTTTCAGGCCGGGGATCGGCAGGCACATGAAGAACCAGGGCAGCCAGCGGAAGATGAAATCGAGCAGGCTGACCATGATCATCAGCAGGATCAGCGCGCAGATCGTGACGATGGGAATCGACAGCGAACACACCATGCCGATGTCGCCGCCGTCCTTCTTGCAGGCGGTCGGGCCGCCCACATCGAGACTCTTGTGCAGCGGCCACGGCAGCACCGAGCGGACCAGGTCGCCCAGCGTCAGTTTCTTGAAGCGCGCCACCTGGCCGCAGAGCAGGTCGGACATGACCAGGAAGGTCTTCTTGTCGAACTTGCGCAGGCCGGCCGGAGTCGGGTCGATCGGCAGGCCGATGCGCACCGGCCGCGCCGGCGCGTCCGGGTCGAAGAAGCCGGCCATCTCGAAACCCTGCGAGGGGTTCGACAGCAGGCTGGCGTGCAGCGGTTCGCACCCCGGCCGGCGAAACACGCAGCGGATGCGGAACCAGGCCAGGTTGGCGGCGCTGCCCACCGGTGCGGCGGCGATGCGGGCGGGGTGCTCCAGCGCCGGCAGCGCGGCGGCTATCTTGCCGCGCAACGCGGTCACCCCGGCGCTATCGAGCGGAGGGGCGAACGGGGCCACGGAAAATTGTGGATCGGCCAGCGGAAAGATGAACGCGGGCCAGTCTGCGTGCGGGTCGACATGGGCATAAGCCGGCGCGACGCGCTCCAGCGCCGCCGCCACGGCTTGTGCCTTGGCAGCGGTGTAGGGCAGGCCGCCGGCCATTGCCTGCAGCGCTTCGGCCAGCGTGGCCGGCAAAGGCTTCGGGTTGAGCATGCCGTCGCGCAGGGTCTGCGCCAGGCTCAGGCTGTCGATCTTGCCGCCCGGCTGGCTGGCGGCGCTCAGGGCACTCCACAGCGCGGCCAATGCCGGCGTGGCGTTGAGGCCGCTCGCCGCGTCCTGGCCGGTGACGACGCGCCAGACCGAATTCAGGTGTTTTTCCAGATACGCCAGCAGGTCGAGCAGGACATACCAGGAGGCGGTCTGGATCTGGTTGCGCAGGCTGCGCCGGGCGCGGCCGAGGGCGCTGTAGGCCTTGCCGGCGTCCTGGTCGAGATCGGCAAAATCGTTGGCGAGATTGACGCTGCCGGCATTGAACTCGGCCACCCGGTCGAGCAGGTTCTGCCAGGGGCCGGCCACGTCGGCGTCGAACACGGCCAGGCGCGGATCTTCGCCGTCGGCCGGCATCTGGTTGCCGTTTTGGGTCGGCGCGCCGAGATAGGCCTCGCGCCGGCCGACCGGAATCAGCCCGGCGAGCAGGCGGCGCGGCCGTGTTTGCGCCGCCGTTCCGGTTGCGTAGTTGAGCGGAAACAGCGGCAGGATTTCTTCGTCGTCGGCGAGCAGTTTTTCGCCGAGCGCCTTGTGCCAAGTGCCGGCGACGAAGGCGTATTCGTCCCAGTTCTCCGGCGCTGCGCTTTCCTGGCCGGCCGCCGGCAGCAGGCGGCGCAGCACGAAACCGACCTGTTCCTGCTGGCCGCGGTCGATGGCGCGGTCGGGGAAACCGGCGGTTTCGCAGACCAGCTGCGCGGCGACCAGGTAGTGGCGCTGGTGGGCGGGCTGATATAGCTTGGGCGGACGCGCCGGCACGCTGCGCTTGCTCTCCGGCGGCGCGGTCCGGGCCTGCAACCCCATCCGCTTCGCCAGCATGCCGGCCGGTTTGCTCGGCGCCGGATCGGGCAGGCCGTCGCGCCAGGTTTCGAAGCGCGCCAGGTATTCCGGCAGGCGCGCCGGCGCGTCGCGCAGCATGGCCTGCAACGCATCCATGAAGTTGTCGTCGGCGAAGCGCAACAGGGCCGGCGCCTGCGCCTCGCCACGCGGTTTTCCGCTGTCGCGGCGCATCGCATCGGGCGCGGTCCAGATGGCGTCATGTTTCATGGCTTCACCAGATGTTGCCGGCGCCCGGCGTGTAGGCGGCGCTGATCACGGAATTGGTGATCACCGTGTCGGCCTGGACGATGCCGGAAAACTTGGAAATGCCGGCATTCACGGTGACCATGCCGGCGCTGA
>JASJPG010000059.1:0-66392 GCA_031426815.1 Hydrogenophilaceae bacterium | reverse complement strand
TGTTTACATTTCAGCCTATGATTCAAACGTTCGCTGACACCGAAACGGAAAGCTTTTTCGCCACCGGGAAATCCCGTCGTTTGCCGACCGAAATTCTGAAACGGGCTGCAATGCGTCTGAGTCAGATTCATGCCGCAACCCGGATTGAAGATTTGCGCCTGCCGCCATCCAATCAACTGGAAAAGCTCTCGGGTGATCGTGCTGGGCAATGGAGCATTCGCATCAATGGCCAGTGGCGAGTTTGTTTCCGGTTCGAGGGCGCTCATGCCTTCGATGTCGAAGTTGTCGATTACCACTGAGGAGCATCCAACATGGTCAACAACGGTTTGCCCCCGATCCACCCTGGCGAGTATCTGGCCGAGACGCTGGATGAGTTGGGGGTGTCGCAGGCGCGATTTGCACGCGAAATCGGCGTATCGCCGATGCGGATATCGCATGTCATCAAGGGCTCGCGCCCGGTGACGGCGGAACTTGCCTTGCTGTTCGGACGCGCCCTTGAGCAGTCGCCACAGTATTGGCTGAATTTGCAGGCAGATTTCGACCTGAAAACGGCTGAATCCAGCATCCGGGAAAAACTGGTTTCGATCCATTCTTTTGCGCACGCTTGATTTCAATGCGCACGCAGCCAGGTGGACACTGCCTGTAACCACTTGGCGATGGCCGTCAAAGGGCGTTTTTTGACCCATGGTCAATACCTCCCCTTCAACTTGTCCTTGAGCAGTTTTACCCATGCCACCGGATCATCTCCGTCGGCCCCTGCAGCACGAGTATCTTCAGCCTTGAGCACCCCCCGGTCATAACGTCGCACTTCAGCGAGCAGTTCCTGAGGCAGCAGATCCTCACTCTCGGCCGCCACCAGCATCCGTTCCTCAATCTGTGTCTGGGCCATCATGCCTTGCGAGACCACCAGGAAATGGTTGGGCGGCGCCACCAGCACGGTGGTCGGGGTCATTCGCACGTTGAGGGTTCCGGACTGTCCCAGGTCAGGCACCCAGGCGGGGATATTGGGCAGCCCTTTGCCATCCAGGGAGATGTACTTCACAACGAAGCCATGCTTCTTGCGCATCGCCTCAATGGTTTCGGCATGGACTCGGCAATGCTGGCAGCGTGAGTCGAAGAACACCCACAACCCGGCCACGGTGGCCAGGTGCTTCAGTCCTGCATCCGCAGCCTGGTCGATGCCATTGAGGAACGACGACTTGGCGAACGAAGCGATGGGCACCCGGTTGTTCTCATCCAGGAATGGATCGGAATACACCACCCGCTGCGACATTTCGGCGAAGCGCTGCGACTTGTCCATCGCCAGGCGCTGCGCGTAGAGGTAGGCCTCGACGTTCTCGCGCGTGGGGTTGTCGATGGCCCGGTCCAGCAGCACCGGCATCTGTTTTTTCAGCCATTCAACGGACAGCGGCTCAGTCTCTTTCGGCTTGGCCGGCAGCGGCGGCTTCGACTTCGGCGGCGCCTGCACCGGGCCTTCTTTCGGATCCTTGTACCAGAACCACCCCTCTTCCTTGCCCTGGAAAAATGCCTGTCCCGACTGGTCGGCCCAGGCGGGAACAGCAAGCCCCATCAGAAGAGGGGTGGCAGCAACGGGGAGGAGCGCTGTTGCACAAGCAATGGCCCCCGCGAAGGCGCCACTGAACTGACTGGTGGAAGTGCGTTTCACCATAGCGCCCTCGCACTCGCCACGATGTCCCGATGGGGCACGAACCCCCAGTAGCGGCCGTCATAGGCACGCGGGAGCGTACCGATAAAGAGATAGTGCCCTTGGGGAATGACGACGCGACGATCAAAGTAGCCCGAGGGTTTTTGTAGCTTGGCCAGCAGATCCAGCGGGCCGATCCGTCGGCCGTTGACGTAGAACATGTCGTCCTTGACCCACAGTTCATCGCCCGGAATGCCTGCGATCTGCTTGATGACCAGGATGCCCTCGAAGGACGGCCCCATCTTGCCATTGGGATAGAAGCCTGCCAGTTCACCACGATGAATCCGGGTCGGCTGCGCATGGTGGATGAGATACGCGGTCCAGGGCAGGCAAGTCCGCTTCTGGAGATCCAGACCGAGGGTGTAGTGCCGTGAAACAACTCTGGTGGCCCAGCCCGCCAGAGGGAATGCCAGGGCGATGATGAGCAAGGCCTGGATGCCGATGCGCACACGGGGATGCGCCGCGCACCAGGCCAGCGCCTTATTCGAGTGCGACGCCAACACGATCCGCCACCTGTTTGGTGATGTCCGCTTCCGCCGGCCAGGCCACGGCTACGGCGGCATTGATGACGATGACACCACGGCTGCGGTATT
This sequence comes from Hydrogenophilaceae bacterium, assembly GCA_031426815.1. Lineage (GTDB taxonomy): Bacteria > Pseudomonadota > Gammaproteobacteria > Burkholderiales > Thiobacillaceae > PFJX01. Next base: position 64,094 of record JASJPG010000059.1, on the reverse strand, counting down.
CCCCCAGCACGCCATCGAGCTGTTGGGCCATCTGCACACCAGCCGCTGACGCCTGTTGCGGTGTGACGCCAGGCGTTGCCATGACACGACGCATGGCGGTATTCACAATCCGGTTCGAGTCCAGCACCAGCAGCCACACCCCCTGCTGGGCAACCGGCGCCAGGCCGACCCTTCCCCCGTACTGCGCCAGCACGAAGAACACAAAGGCGGACACCGCCAACGCGATCAACGAGGCGGCTAGGAAGCCGACGCCATTGCCGCCGGGGTTGCCTGTAGCAGGCGTGGCGATAACCTGGTCAGGCGCTTGCAGGCCAGGTGGATCGCCAGCAGGCTGGGGAGGATGACCGTACAACACCAGCCCCTACTTCACGTCTTCCGGCTGCTTCTTGCCGAAGCGGAAGACCATCAACATCGCTGCTGCCCCAAAGCAGACTCCGGCAATCCCGGCGGAGACCGTGCTGGTGTCACCCCCTGACGGCAGCGTCAGAATGCCGGCCGCCAACAACATCCCCAGGATGATCCAGTCGCGCCGGGTATTACTGGCACTCCCAGCCCGGCCTTGCACACTCGCTTCATTGTTTTGCATCGTTCTCTCCTGTTCAGGTCAGTTTTCCGCCGGCTGGCCGGCGATGAATGCCTCGATAGCCGTCGTCACGTTCTCACCGTGTTCGATGGCATCGAGGATGGCGTTGCGCTCCGCGCCCTTGGTCGAGAAGAGCACCTGGGTAAAACGGTCGGTGATGAGGCGCACCACGCCCCAATCGTTTTCCGAGCGCTTGATCATGATTTCCGAGTATTTGCCGGGCAGCGTATGCACCGACTTGATGACATTGACCCCGTAAGGCTCGATGTTGAATTGCTTCGATTCGATGGCCGCATCGATGGCTTCGGAACGTTGCTGAAGCACGAGCTGCCAGGCGCTGTTCTGGTAGATCGCGCGTGCGTTGGGCGACGTGAACAGGTCCGCGATGTTCTGGGTGACGATCACGATGGCCCCGTCGTATTTCCGGGCGCGCCGGTAGGCGCCTTCCATCGCCTTGGCCATCGTCGGGTCGTCGAGCAGATCCCAGGCCTCATCGACGACCAGAATCTTCTTGCGCCCCCGCGTCAGGTACATCTCGTGATTGATCTTGGCGACAAGCTGCAGCAGGACGACTTGCTGCAAGGTCCGCTTGGACTTCAGCTCCTCCAGTTCGAGCACCACGAAATCCCGGTCGAATTCCAGGTTGTTCACCCCATCGAACCAGTGGCCGTAGGAACCCAGCCGCGTGAACGGAAAAAGCTGACGACCGATGTCGCGAATCCGGTTGTCATCCTGGACGTTGCACCAGTCGGACACTTCCGACACCGTCATGGTGTTGCCGTAGTGGTTCCAGACGCTCTTGATGGCCTCTTCAAGGATCGCCAGGCGGTAATCGTCCAGCCCACCTTCCGGTGCTGCCATCTTGGCCAGCGTAGCCTTGAGCAGATCCATCTCCTCGTCGATGTCGATGACATGGGTGAACGGGTTGAGACAGATACGGCTCGATTCCGAGAACTCGATGAACTCCCCACCCACGGCCCGATTAAGCTTCAGATAGGAGCGGCCCAGGTCGATGGCCCAGCACTTCGCACCCAACGCCAGGTAGTCAGCAATCAACATCTGCATGACGAAGGACTTGCCGGAGCCGGCCTCGGCCATGATCACGGCGTTGTAGTTGGTGGCCGAGTCGTAGAGATCGAACAGCACGGGCTCGCCCCGGCGTGACACGAACACCGAGGCGCCGCCCCTGCCCGTCCCGGTCCAGTCGCCGAATATCGGCAGGAACTGAATGGCATGCGACACCGCCATCGTTTGAAACCGAAACAGGTTGGTGATGGCGCGGCGAGACGTGTTGAGCGGGAGGATGGCATCCCAGAGAGGACGCAGGATGCGTTTGTCCTCACGCATGTCGAAGCCGAGCGAGGCCTGATACGCGGAAAGCCCCGCCACCAGCTTGTCCAGGCGATCCGAATCTCGGCAGAACACGGCCAGGGTCAGATTGATTTCGACCAGCACGGCGCCCGCGCCTTCGATCTCGTGCATCAGCGTATCGAAGCCGGCCTTCTTGTAGCTGATCAAGGGAATCAGACTCACCATCGGGCCATAAGCCTGATGGTTGATCATCGTGTGGCGGCGGCGGACATCCCCGATCTTCTTGACCTGATCGGGGTAATGCAGCGTGAGCATCAACAGAAAGGGTTCGGTGATCTGGTTCGCCAGACCAGCCGGATCGCCGATCAGATGGCTCATGACCCCCAGGCTGGTGCGCTTGGGGTACCACTTAACCGACATGAGCTTGGCGAAATAGCGGTCGTGGAAACCCAGCCGGCGCGTTTCATCGACGATCACATCGCCTGGGCCATAGACCTGCTCCCGGATCGGCCGCATGTCGTCATACCAATCCTCGTTGGGATCGTAAACATGGGTGATACGTCGAAGCAGCTTGAGATAGCCATGCGGGCCAAGAGGCTCCAGGAAGAGTCCGGCGGACTTCAGCCCACCGGACAACCTCTCGGCGGCTTCATGCGCCTCTTTGACCTGGGCCTGGTCAGGCATGTCCGAGCACGGAATCTTGATGGTGACGATGATGGTCTTGCTATTGAGCAGCACACCGGAGCGCGAGACGAGTGGCCGCTCCTTGCCTTCAAGGATGAAATCCCTGCGCTTGGTCGCCATGGCGGCCAACAGATCGTTGTCGCAGGACGCCTTGTTTGCGGCATAGCGGTCGAGGGGTTCCTCAACATCCGGACTGGCGAAGATGCCAATCTGAATGAATGTCCCCGGGGGCATGGCAATCCCCAAAGCCGAGCGGAACCGATCCACCGTGCCTTCATCGCCACCGATCATGGCGGGCTTACTGGCGAAACAAGCGCCCAGGTATTTCTCGCCGGTGTCTTCATCCGCGCAGAAAAATACCTGGTAGCCCGTGTCACACCCCCTGACGCTCAGACGTCGCCAGGGCGTGCGGTTTTGACTGGCAGAGTGCGCCTGGCCGCCGGAGTCGGCGCCAGGCAAAACCGATGACAAGAACCCAAACACGGAGGCTTCTCGTCAGAGGGTGGCGGCAACGACGGTATTCAGCACGCCAGGGCCGTAGTAGGTCGCGATGGATACACCAACGCCCACCACCACCGGCATCAGCGATTGTTTGACGATCGTGATCCCCAGGCCAGTGCCCAGTGCGCCAAACGCGAACAGCTTGCCGAGCGAGCCTTCCATCCAGTCTTTTACAAGGGTGGATACCGACGAGAAAGTGGCATCCGCACCGGCCAGGGCGGGCTCGGTGACGGCCAAACACAGCGCGGCGAGAACGAACAGTTGAATGTGTTGCTGGTTGAACTTCATGCGTACATCTCCAAGAGACAAAGTAAAAATCGCCATTTCTTTGCTAAAGACCGCCTAACGACCGCCCAGCAAGGCATCGCCGGCCTGCGGCAATGCCGCTTCCGGAATGTCGGTGACAGCCTGTGGCGAAGAAACAGGCTGAACAGACCCGACCCGACCGGACTCAGGCCGGTCAGGCAGAGCGGGTTGCGCGCTCGGCGTCACCATCAGGTGCGGTATGACCGGACGCGAACCCGTGAACTCCGCTTTGCCGAACGACCATTTGCGCGGTTGGATTTCTGTGAACAGGTAGCTGGGCCAGTGCAAATCCTTCTTGCTGTCCTCCCAGGGCGCGATCCAGATGCGCATGACCTTGGCGGGCTCCAGAATGGGGAGCGGCAGATTTGGCGACGCGGATTGAGCGATAGGCAGATGCGTGGGGAGATGCAGGGGCAACGGCAGCGCGGGCGGCTTGTCTCTGGCAGCCTTCTCGGTCTGGCGGGAGACCAGGCCGGAGCCATCATCGAAGGCCGCCTGCGAGGTCTGGGCCCCGCTTCTTTTTACTGGCGCTGCTGTTAGCGAATCACGGTCCGGGGTGGTGTCATGGGTGGCGTCATCGGTAGCGCGGTAGACCTGTAACGGGCTTTTGCACATCACGCCGTCCGGCATACCGGGACAGGCAAATTCAGCGTGGTTCGCCGTGTTCAAGACGTTGGCGCAGCCAGTCAGCATCAAAACGAGGGTCAGTGGCAACAGGCGGATGGGGTTCATTTCTTGGCGCCCTTGGCGGCGATGGTGTCCCTCGCGGAGTCATGAGCAAAACCGCGCGGTGAGAGTTGAATGCCACGTAGCGTCACGATGCTGACCTTGCGGCCGGCGTCCACCTCGATGACCGGAAACATCTCCTTGGCCATGTCGAGATAGAACTGGGCGACCATCTTCGAGGCTTCGGAAATCCCCTTGCCGACGCCGGCCTGAGCCGCAGCGCCCATGTCGATCGACTGGTATTGGGCGGAGCTCCCCGGCGTGACGTTGAGTTGGGGCACCTGGCTCGGCGCGATGGCTTGGCCGAATCCGGCCAGAAACCCGGACACCAGGCTCTTGGCAATCATCGCCCCCTGCTTGGAGACCAGACGGCCGCGCATGCCGACCTTGCCATCCTCGCCAACCGCATAGCCTTCCAGTTCCGCCTCGATCACCCGGCCATCCTCGCGCACGCAGGAAAGCGTCTCGGTGCGCAGCTGGGCGCGCTCGGTGGCCAGCACGCCGTGCCCGCCGATCACCAGGAAGCACTCCCGGATGTCTCCATCGCCCATGCTCATCAGGTTGGGGATGAGAGATTCGCTCTTGATGCGCACCAGGGCCGGAACCGGCTGTTTCTGCGTCACGCTCGATGTCGGCGCATCCATGCCGTTGAGCAGCACCCCCTCGAACACCGCGCCGGCTGGCAGGTAGGGCATCGGGGTGGATTCCTGGCTGGCAGCCAGGGCAGGCATGTCCGATGAGGTGGCGCCCACGACTCGCAAGCGAACCTTGGCTGGCTCTGCCGCCGAGGTCGACGGCAGGGGTGCATCGAAGTGCGCTGAATGTGCCGAACCTGTTGGAAGAAACGGGGGCAACGGCGCATCCAGTGTAGGCATTGGCAGCCCCGGCGCAGGAAGACCTGCTTTCCCCGTCTTCATCGCCTCCAGGTCGCGGCGTAACTCCGCGACTTCACGCACCACTTCAGGGTTCAGCCCTGTCTGACCGGGGACGTCCCCTTCCAGCTTTTTAAGGAGTGCGGCGTTCTGGAGCTTGGTATCGCCCAGATCGCGCTCCAGCGACTTCATACGATTACCTGTCGCTTCCAGGCCGGCGGCCAGGCCTTCCTGGGTGATGTTCTTGCGGTTGGGCATGACCAGGTGGGTGCTGTTGATATCCGACTTCGCGCCATCCGGCGTCGTCGCATCCTTCGGACTGATCAGCCAGCCCGCACCGGCCAGCGTGCCAAACAGTACCGCCACGCCGAGCACATTGCGCTTGCCCGGCGAAAGCCCTGCCCACCATGCCCTGAACTTGCCGCCGTCGCTCATCGGACAGCACCTTTCTCATCGTGGGCAAGGGCTGGCTCAGCCGAGGCTTCCGCCAGAGCCGCCTTGTCCGACAGGACGAAGACCGAGGTGGACATGCCTTTGCGGAGTTTGATGACGGGGTAGATAGACACCGCGCGCACGCCGTCACGGTAGAACGACGACTCGGCCAGTTCGATCTCTGTCTGGCCGACGTTCTCTACCCGGTACTTGAAGACATCCAGGTGCTGACCCGAGTAACGCTTCTCCGGCATCACGAGCAGCGCGTCCATGCGCCCTACGGCGACCGGAAGGAGACCCTCCGAGAACCCGGCCGGCGTCTTGCCGATGACGACATGGCGCAGGATGCTGCGCAGACGATCCGTGTAGCTGCTGGCTTCGGATTCCCCTGGCTGACTGGATGCCGCAGCAGAAGACGGGTCTTCATCCATTTGCAGGATGATGGTTTGCGCGGGGATGTTCCTCGGGATCAAGGTGAGCGACACCACGGGATCGTTCGCCCCTGCGCCGGTGACGAAGATCCCGACCGGCTTCTCTGCTGATTTGGGCGAGATATACAGGCTCTGGCCTTGTACCTGCCATTCCACCTCGGAGTTGTCGATCAACTTCGGCGCGGCGAACGGGGTGGAGATGCGATTCGGGAAGCCCGCGCTGACGTAGAGCACTTCGTTGTAGTGGCTGGTCACCCGCACCACGTTGGCCATCATGGGTCGCTTTTCACCAGGCAGGAGGCCCAGGCCGGGCAGCATGGCGGGTTCAGATTTGCCTGGCACGGGTTTGCCCACCTCGGGCTTGAGCCGCTGCATTCCTTCCTTGGCGGTGGCCTGCTTGGCGACCTTGCAGCCAGGATTCGGCTTGGCCGACACGCCTGGCGGATTGGAGCAAGCATCCCCTCGTTCATCTGCCTGCGCGAGCCCGGCCGCCAGGAACACTGCCAAGGTCAGTGCGATAACGACGTGTGACAGACGATAGCTGACCCTCATTTTTCCCCCTTGGCTTCGGCTGGCTTTTGTTCGTGGGCGGGTGACGCCCGCCACTTCAAGGTGTGCGGCTCCGACCCCTCGTAACTGTCCAGTGCTGTCACCAGCGGCCGTCCATCGCGCATCTCGATCTTCAGGTCGTAAACCACGGGCGCCACATCGGCACTCGATTTGCCCGCACTCAAGGTATTGAGCTGCCCCACGACAAAGACCCGCGACGTCTCCTTCTCGAAATCGAGCCGCTTGGCCTCGAACCAGGAAGCGCCGCCGCTGCTGCGGAATACCGGGTCGTCGGCCACCGCCTTTAACCGGGTGCGCACGGCGGTATAGACCCTGGAATCCAGGTGACGCGACAGGATGTCGGTGATGAATTCGACGTTGTAGGGTGTGATATTCCCGGCCAGGGTGGCGATATAGAGGCCAAAGCTCTTCAGGTATTCACTGCTGGCCGTGGACATGTCCACGCTGACCTTGGTGTCCAGGTGGGGCGGCACCAGCACCACACGTTCTCGATTGCCGATGGCCAGATACACGGCGCCCATCAACGTCATGGCCAGGGCGACATTCGACAGCATCAACAGATGGGAAAAACGGTTCGCCTTCTCCCAGGAACCCATCATCGCGGACAGCTTCATGCGTACAACTCCGGCACCAAGCCATCCTTGTAGACCGCGTTGAGTGGTGTGAGGCCCGCCTTGTAGGCGATATGAACAATTGCGCCGTCCAGGTTGTTGCTCTTGAACCGCTTCAACCAGGCGGATACGACGACGATGACGAAGAACATGATCGTCAGGGTCTCCGTCAGCATCCCGACCCCCATGAGCCCGATGGCCAGGGCGAATTCATCCAGTTCCCACCAGAAGAATTGCGGCTGGGAGTCGATGTAACGCGGAACATCGATTTCTCTCATGGCGAGTCTTGGGTGACCTGAAGCCACACCGCAGCCCGGCGGTTCTGGGCGCGGCCGGCTGCGGATTGGTTTTCAACCAACGGTTCGCGCTTGCCACGGCTGCCGATGGCCATGCGTTCACGTGCCACGCCATGGTCGACGAACCACGCCGCTGCGGCACGTGCTCGCTTCAGACCCAACCGGCAGTTGTAAGCGTCGCTACCCACACTGTCGGTATGCCCGACGACCACAACGCGGTTGTCGGTTTGCTTTATCTGATCCAGTACGGCTTCGAGGTTGCTGGCCTGCTGAATACGGCTGCTCCCGAACGGGAACGACGCGCCCCCTTCCGCGCAGGCCTCATCGATCACTTCGGACACCGGTGCGGGCGGTTTGAGCAGCGCATCCAACTCCGCCAAGGTTGGGCGGGAGGATTTTTCCACGCTGATCCAGAACGTGCGCCCGGCAGCCATGCGCTGGGGGCCGCGAGCAACATCAATGAGCGTTTCCTCAGAAGGCATCACCCGAGCGAAGTCCGAGGGCGCCTGATACGCTTGGCGCACAAAGCGCATTGGCCCACCCGAATCGGCCTGTGCCTGCATCGCCACCAGGGCACAGAGCATGGAAAGACACCTCAGCAACATTTACAAACAATCCGTATATATACCGTTGCATCTATTGTTATTGTTTTAACGTGACAATGCAACCAATGTCCCAAAAACACATTCAGGAATCAGGAAGTTGAGGAAGAACGGAGAGTGATGGACTTGGACAGCAGGCCGCTGGACAGGCGGAGAAACAGGTCGGCATCGCCCTGGGTAGTGTCCAGCGTAACGACATAACGCCCGGCGATAGCAAGCGACGGCGTGGATTGGACGCGGTAGGCCGCCAGCTTCTCCACCGCGCGCCCAATGCGATCAACCGGCACCCGCTCCCAGGCCCGCATGAAATCGCTTACACCAGCATGCCGGGCTGCGGTTTCCCAGGTTGCACCGGCATCCAGGCTCATGCGGCCATCCTGCACCAGCGTGTAGGCGCGCTCGGCGAAGGCATCCAGACGCGAGGGTGCAGCCAGTACTGCCGCATACCAGGCCCGTGCCGCCATGATCTGTCCGCGATCCGACGTCACCACGGGCAAGAATTCAAAGCCCACGCCCTTGGGCAGACTGCGTCCCCAGCGCCCGAGCAAGGGATGCAGATCGCGGCAGTGCGGGCAATTGAACTGGAAGAAGGCGATACACCGGCGCGCATCCTCGCCGACCGGCGCCACTTCTGAATAGGGCCCTTCGGCTTTACTCAGCACTGATGCTGCTGGGGCCGCCGCTGGTGCCACAACTCCGCGTCCCTGCATCAACAAGGCGCTACTCCCCAGCAGGAATGCCCGTCGCTTCATGGATGTCCTCCCAATCGCATAATCCCGCCTCGACCATCATGCCGAACAGCGAACCGCCCCCCGAACGCCAATCCTGGATGACTTCCAACCCGGCCTCGCGCGGCACAACCGCCTTATCCATCAGGGTCTCGGCAACGACAAAAGCCGCCGGTGACTGTCCCATGCCGTTCAACAGTTCAGAAGGGGTGCAGTACGCCAGTTCGACCAGCGCTTCGCCCAGCCGCAACAGCCTCCCCCGCTGGCGTTGATGAATCACATGCGCAATGGCCTCTGTGACCTCGGCTGTGTTGACGATCCCCAGCCAGACCAGGATGTTGCCCAGACGGGACTCGCCTGCCGCGACCACATCCACGTCCGAGGTGATACGCCGGACTTCGCTGAGTGAGGTATGCCCCTCCAGGGCCAGGCGGGATCCGGCCTGCGCCAACGTCTCGAATTGCGGTTGCAGGGAGGCCGCCGCATAGATGGCCTGTGCGCCAGCATTATTGGTGGCGGCACGGCGCACGCCGGCATCCACCACGATGAACTCGATCACTGGAACGTTGCCTTGATAGGCCATCGACTGCGGCGGCGTGGCAAAGCGCGGTGGCTGGCGGAAGCGCATGCCATGCTGGCGCAACCACGCCAACTCCGCCTCGTTTGGCTCCTGATACACCGGTGCGCCGGCAATCCTGCGCACCAGGCGTTGTGCGGTGACGCCGCGCAGGGACGCGGCCAGCGTGACCGGATCGACCCCGAGATCAACCATCCGCGTCACCGCCATTGCTGCGTTGTTCGCATGGAGGGATGCCAATACGAGGTGGCCTGTGATGGCTGCCTGTACCGCGATTTGGGCGGTCTCCGCATCCCGGATTTCGCCAATCAGAATGATGTCCGGGTCTTGCCGCAACACGGCACGCAACGCGCCTGCGAAGTCCACATGGCCGTCGATATTGATCTGGCTGATCCCGGCGACCTGGTACTCCACCGGGTTTTCGATGGTGATGATGTTGCGCCCGGGGTCGTTCAATTCGTTGATGATGGCGTAGAGCGTGGTGGTCTTGCCGGAGCCGGTTGGGCCGGTCACCAGAAACAGGCCGTTGGGCTCTTCCACAATCTGATGGATGCTGGCGCGCACGGCCACGGTCATCTCGATGTCTAGCAGACGGCGCGCGGCGTTTGCCTGGTCGAGCAAGCGACAAACGGTGAGCTGGCCGGAGACATTGGGGGAAATGGCCACGCGCACGTCCAGCCGCCGATCGGAAAAGCGCAGCCGCATGCGGCCGTCCAGGGGACTCTTCCGTTCGCCGGCTGGGAGTTGGGCGCGCGAACGGATCTTGTCGTCCACCACCCTGGCGGTGTGGCGCGCCAGAACGAGGCGATCGACGAGACCGCCGGGCAAACGGTAGCGCACCCTGCACTCGCCCTCCTGCTCCTGGAAATGGATGTCCGACACGCCCTGCCCCACCGCTTCATGGAACAGATCATTGAGGAGGGTGACGGCCTCACGGTCATTTGCGGACGTGGAAATGAATAAATCAGGCCCCATGCGCCCGCCCCTGCCCGCTCGCCTGCACGCAATCCAACGCGTCGCCATAGAACTGTTTCGCAAGGAAACGCTGCGACTTCAAATCCCATTCCATCCCGGTCGCGATGAAATCCATCCTGTCCTCCGGGCTTGCCCAATGGCGTACCCCCCAGGACAGCGTGTCAAACAAGGCCCGCATCGGAGCAGCGCCACGGCGTACCCGCTCGCAATCAACCGGCGTCACGAAGACCCAGCTCAACCACAACGCCAACAACAATGCGGCAGAACCCCCCAACAAATTGCCAATCAACCTCACGATTCCGCTTCCTTGGTCGTCCTATATCGGCGCCAGACCTTGGCAACATAGCCCTTCCGCTTGACGTGTGACCGCGCGTTGTAGGCGCCCACCGCCCGCCAGGTGGGGCCATAACGGGCAATGTTCCCGGCCAACACCCAGGCCCCGACGTGAACATTGGTGCAGGGGTCATAGAGGTGGTGATGCTGGATGCCGTAGCGGCCCAGCACGGGCAACCACGAAGAGTTGATCTGCATGAGGCCGATGTCTTCGCTGCCATTGGCGTTACGGTTCAACGCAGAGGGATTACCGCTGGATTCCACCTGGATGATGGCGTGGATCAGTCGCTCATCGACCCGATACCGCTGCGCGGCCTGGTTGATGCACGCATCCATATCGGCAAGCGCCGGCCAAGCATGGGCAGAGGCCGCCATAACGACCAGCAAGGAGCGCGAACGGCATGTAAACATTTAATAATGATACCGTTGCATGTGTTTGCATTTCAAGAAAAGAAGTCGCCATGTCCACTCATCTCTGTGCGGGCCTGCTCCTGGCCCTTCTTGCCACCCAGTCAGTCGCAGCCCAAAGTGACCATGCAGGACAGGGGCTGTCGGGCTTCACGGGCTTCCTGACGGGGGGCTACCAGGATGCCCGAGCCGATGTTGAATACGGAAAACTCGTGCGCGGGGACGCTCAAGCGCTCCCGCGACTCATGACGCTGGCTCGCCAGGGCAACCCCCAGGCCCAGAACAGCATCGGCGTCTTCCTGGATCGTGGCCAACACGGGCTGACCAAGAATCCTAAATTGGCCGCGCACTACTTTCATGCCGCCTCCAGGTCGGAACCCCTTGCGGCGTATAACCTCGGACTGCTCTACCTGCTCGGCCGTGGCGTGGAACGAAACGAAAACGCCGCGATGAGGTACATGCGGCAAGCAGTCGCCAAGGAGCGCATCCCCCAGGCCTACGTCCGCATCGGACTCGACCACTATCGCCGGAAGGAAATCGCGGAGGCCAGACGCTGGTTCCGGCAGGCGGCGCATGATAACGACCCCATCGGCGCCTACTACGTTGGCCGGATGCTGGTAGAAGACAAACGGGATTACAAAGAGGCAATGACTTGGCTAGACAAAGCCGCCGGTCGCCGAAATGCGGACGCCGCCCGGTTGATCGCCTACCTGTATGGAAATGGTCTGGGGATAGACAAGCACCTGGAACTCGCCGCCGGGTGGACGTTGATCCACATGGTGCTCACCCAGAAAGAGCAATCCTTGCATTTGCCAGGCATCTCACTCTTCGGCCTGGCGGAAGAGCGCATGCAGAAAGCCCGTGCATTTGCCACGATGTGGCTCGGAAGCCATCCTGGCGGGGCGTTACCCGACTATGTGGGCACGCTAGCTTATCTGACACGTTGATCGGAATGCCGAAGCAGAAAGCTGATGCAGAAATCTGAACACAGAATTCGACATTCAGCATCGGAGAATGACAACTGAAGTCCAAGGCAAATTCTGATGGCCTTCCGAAGCGAGGACGGACGACTACTCCCTGGAATGGAAAGGCCCTTCAACCGGTTTAGATCCGCGCCTGCTGGAACGCGTGTCGCAACGACGTCGATCAAGGCGCTTCAGCGTGGTTACAGCGTGGAAGTTCATCCGAGCGCCTCGGTGTCCGGAGCAAGTGCAACCAATGACTAGACTGTTCCTATAATTCGTCATTTATTTTCATTCGACGATAATATGGAACATACTTAGTCGGCCATGCGCCAAGACACCCACACCCAACGCGTTCTTGATCTGCTTCGCCAGAGGGGGATGCTACGCCCCAGCGACCTTGATGACATCGGGGCTCCCAGGATAGTCCTGACGCGCATGACGGCTAGCGGTCTACTGGAGAAAGCCGGACGCGGCCTCTACCGGCTGCCTGACAGTCACCCCTCTGAACACGAGAGCCTGGCTGCCATAGCAACCAAAGTTCCACAGGCAGTCTTCTGCCTGCTTACGGCGCTGCAGTTCCATGAACTGACCACCCAGCTGCCGCGACAAGTATGGATTGCCATGCCGCGTGGCAGTCATACGCCGAAGATCGATTACCCGCCGATCAAGATGGTTCAGTATGCGGGTGACGCCTATTCCGAGGGGATCGAGGTCGTTGAGCGAGATCAGGTCAAACTACGGGTCTACGGTGTGGCCAAGACCGTGGCTGACTGCTTCAAACATCGCAACAAGATCGGACTCGACGTGGCGCTGGAAGCACTGAAAGACGCACGGGCGAAGAAAAAGGCATCAGCCGACGATCTCTGGCACTTCGCCAAGATATGTCGGGTCGCCAATGTCATGCGCCCGTATCTTGAGGCGGTGGAATGAACAAGGATCTTGCCGCATCGGTACGGGCACGCCTGCTGAATGTCGCGAAGGCCCAGGGCGTTGATTTCAACCAAGTGCTGGTGCGCTTCGCACTTGAGCGAATCCTCTACCGTTTGAGCCAGTCGGCACACGCCGATCATTTTCTGCTCAAGGGGGCGTTGCTGTTCACGCTCTGGTACGACCTACCTCACCGGACTACGCGGGATGCTGATTTACTCGGCTTCGGTCCAAGCGACCTTGAATCAATTGCCAAGACATTCCGTGACATCGCCAGTGTCGAGGTTGAGGACGGCATCGTCTTCGATCCGGCAACGGTCAATGTGGAGGAGATCCGCAAAGATGCAGGGTACGCTGGAGCTCGGGTGCTGATCACAGGTGAACTCGCCAAGGCACGCTGCAAGACGCAGATCGACATCGGGTTCGGTGATGCGGTCACGCCTGGCCCGGTTCACGCTGTTTACCCAGTGCTGATTGCAGACCTACCGGCACCTCGGCTGCGGACATACCCCGTCTATACCGTCATCTCGGAAAAACTTCATGCCATTGTCTTGCTTGGCATGGCCAACAGCCGGTTGAAGGATTACCTGGATCTGTGGGTGTTGCTGGACCGTGAAGCGCTCAATGCCCACACGCTGGCGAGAGCCATCGCGGCAACCTTTCTCCGGCGAGGCATGCCCGTTCCTGCCGCATTGCCCGTTGGACTGACGGATGAGTTTGCGACCGACTCATCGCGCCAGGCCATGTGGCATGCTTTCCTGAAAAAGAATGAACTCACCATCACACCGCTGCCCGAGGTGGTGACGAAACTCCGCGCAATTCTGGAGCCCGCATTGGCTCAAGCCGCGACATTCGCAACCACGGCAGATCTGGTGGAAGTTGATAAGCAGGCTTCCTCATAGGACTCAATATCCATCATGGCTGCATGTACCGGAGTCGCCAGCAAGGCCGATCGCGGGTCTGCGGAATCGACTATTTGTTATGCTTGCTCCGCTTTGTCAGCCGGCGCCTCTGCCTGGGCCAGCGAACCCTATTTACGGAGCAGCACATATGGCTTCTTTGCAGGACCAGTTCTTAAAAGCCGGCCTGATCGACAACAAAAAAATCAAACAGGCCCACCAAGAGAAGAGCAAGCAGAAGAAGGTCGAGCGCCAGACCGGCACACAAATTGTTGATGATGCGCGCCTGGCCGCACTCGAAGCCCAACGCAAGAATGCCGAGCGTGCACGGGAACTCAATGCCCAGCGCGATGCAGCGGCCACCCAAAAAGCGATCCAGGCGCAAATTACCCAGATGGTGCAGACGAATCGCCAGAGCAAGGGCACTGGCGACATTGCCTACAACTTTACCCACGGCAACAAGATCGAACGACTGTATGTGTCGGCTGCGGTCAAGGCGCATTTAGTGGCCGGGCACCTGGTGATCGTCTGCCAGGGCGGCGCCACCGAATTGGTCCCCAAGATCATCGCCGACAAGATCGCCGAGCGCGATCCCTCGCTCGTCATTCGGGTGAACAAGACCAGCGCCGAAGTCGATGTGGACGATCCGTATTCTGCCTTCCAGATCCCGGACGACTTGATGTGGTAGCTCGGGTGGCCAACTTAGCGTGGACCGGGCATGCGGCAAGTTGGCCGGATGGTGGCAATTATTCGCTGTCCGGAAAAATGCACTTTGGACTGACCAGGGCACCTCCGGAAGCCGCTAGTCGCTGGTCTAGCGTGGATGGCAAGTTATCGGCCATATCCCCATAAGTGCGTGGAGACTTCCAGCCGCCTGCCCTTCGCCCGCGGTTTCGTCCCTGGAGGCTTCTCCGTTGCTGGTCAAGCAGAAGATGGCCATGCGCTCACTCCACGATCTGGTGACCACCATCGCCCATATGTTACCGAGGCGGCAGATGACCACTCCATATCTCGCCGACATCCTCTCCCAGACACGGCTCGCCGCCAAGGCCAGTCAGGCCAGAAAAAACGGGGGCTGCATTCCCTGCCGATAACACCACCTAGGCTGGGCGGGATCTGACAAAGTCGAGTTAATGGGGCTGGTGCCCGGAAACTGGCACCGAGAACCCATTCCAAGAAAACCTCCGTTGATATCAGTCAATGACACCCTGTGCTGATTCAAGTCAGGCTGCCGGCCGTTTTCCATTCACCCACAAGCCAGCCACACAGGAGCTTACATGGCCAATCCACAGCAGAAACTTCAAGCCGCCCCCTCCCCCTTCAGCCTCGACGACGATAACCTGTATCAGCGCTGGCGCGACCAGAAACTCAAGGACTACCCCAAGGGCCTGGGTGACCTGCTGGTGGAGATCAAGGATCCCCGAACCCTGACGGACAACGAGCATGCCGCCCTGCTAGCGCGCTGCCGCAAGGCGAACATGGTGCTGTATGCAAGCAAGACCGGCGCCGATCCCGACCCCGAGATTCCGCTCGCCATGGGGCGCCGCTTCGGCCTGCAGGATCTGAACAAGAACTGGCTGGCCGACGAAACCGGCCTGACCTCGTTGACCGTGCGCACCGACGGCATCCGCCAGCAGTACATCCCCTACACCAACCGCGCCATCAACTGGCATACCGACGGCTACTACAACACCGCCGCCAAGCAGATCCATGCCCTGAACCTGCACGTGGTGCAGCAGGCCGCCACCGGCGGGGAAAATGCCCTGATGGATCACGAGATCGCCTACATCCTGCTGCGTGAGAAGAACCCCGACTACATCCGCGCCCTGATGGGCCGCAAGGTCATGACCATTCCGGCGCGCATCGACGAAGGCGGCGCCGAGGCCCGTCAGGAAGAGCCCGGCCCGGTGATCAGCATCACGCCGTCGGGCGACCTGCACATGCGTTACACCATCCGCGTCAACAACGTGATGTGGACCGACGACGCCATGAGCCAGGAAGCTCTGGCCACCCTGCGGAACCTGCTCAACAGCGACTCGCCCTACATCTACCGCGGCCGCCTGGAGTCGGGCATGGGACTGGTCAGCAACAATGTGCTGCACGACCGCGCCGCCTTCACCGACGACGCCACCCACAAGCGCCACTATTACCGCGCCCGTTATTTCGATCGTCTGGCGGGCACCGGCGTGACGGACTGTTACGACCTGTAGTCCGGGCAAACTGCCGCCGAGGTGGTCACTGACCATGGTGTGGTTCCGCTGACGGCCGGCGCTTGGGTTCCATCACTCCGACCGAAGCAGCCAGAACGCCAGCCAACTCTTCCAGGCTAAGCTGGTCGAGTACGGAATGACTTGCTCGATGAGCCGCAAGGTCAATTGCTGGGACGATGTGCCAACCGAGAGCTGGTTTAACAGCTTCCAGAACGAGCGGGGGCATGGGAAACGTTTCGAGACGCGCCAAGACTGCGTGGTTCGCGAACGCCAGCGCAGGTGGCGCGGAACTACCCACCAGTGAGCATGACTGCAAGCTGGACTGGCGGCCAGAACGCGGCCCCGAACAGGCGCGGCGACTCCCCCAACGGATCCAGGTGGACGGCACCTAACCGCCATTTCGCGCCAGGCTGGCTGGCCCAGGCGGAAATCAGGGCACCATGTCGAAGATCTTGTGGAAGTTGGCCACTTCCAGCACTTGACGCGCCATGCCTTGCGCCCCGCGGATTCGAACTGTCTTGTCCTGGGCCTGTCCCTTTTCTCGCAGCAGCAGCAGCATGCCCAGGGCCGAGCTGTCCAGATACTCGACTTTACCCATATCCAACTGAATAACACGCGTCTCGCCGCATGCCAAGACCTGTTCATAGGCCTCGCGAAAACCAGCGTGGCTGTTGAATACAAAGCGCCCATCCAGACAGATCACGGACGTATCCCCATTACTACGAATCTCGAAGTGCATGTTTTATTACCGAAATGAAGATTCGACTATGAATTCCCGCAAAGCACTTTGCCCTTGGCTATCAGGCAGGTGCGATTCCGACCGGCATGTTTGGCGGCATAAAGCGCATTGTCAGCGGCGGCGACCAGGGACTCCAACCCAGTCATGTCGGCTTCCCGCCCCACCACGCCGACGCTAATCGTGATGCGCTCGATTCCCCGGCCCGTCTCGATCATGAGGGACTGGACGGCCTCCCGCAGGCGATCCGCGAAATGCAGGGTGGTCTTAAGGTCGGTATCGGGACAGACCACAAGGAATTCTTCGCCGCCCACGCGACAGACGCTATCTTCCCGGCGCGTGGCGGCGCGCAGGGCCTGGGCCACTTCGCGCAGGACGGCATCGCCGACGGCGTGACCGTGCGCATCATTGATGCGCTTGAAGTGGTCGACATCGATCATCATGGCGGCCAGGCGATGGCCGGTGCGGGTGGCGGCGCACCAGGCCTGTTCCAGCAGCGTCATGGCCGCGCGGCGGTTGGGCAGTTGCGTGAGCGGGTCAGTCAGCGCGGCGTGTTCCAGCCGGCGGTTGGCGATGGCCAGTTCGGCAGTGAGGTGCCTGAGCCGAGTCCGATCTTCGTCCCAATCCAGCTGCAGCCGCACCTGCCGTGCCGCAGCCCGCAGGCGCACGCGTAGATCGCGCGCCGTCACCGGCTTGAGCAGATAGTCGTCCGCGCCCGCGTCGAAAATTTCGTTGAGGGCGGCTTCTGCCACCTGGGTGGTCATCACCAGGACGTAGAGCATGCGCCCCCATTCCGTGGTGCGCAGCGCACGGCAGAACTCCAAGCCATCCATGCCGGGCAGGTAGCGATCCACGATGACTACCTGGGGCAGCATTTCCACGGCCAGCACCAGGGCCTGGCTGCCCTCGCCCGAGCTCCGCACCGTGTGCCCGCCTTCCCGTTCCAGCAATTTTTCCAGGGGGAGACGCGCGGTGGCGTTGCCTTCCGCCAGCAGGATGCGCAGGGCGCAAGCCTCTGCTTCCGCGGTTGGGACGGCGTGCTTCGACTCGGCCATCACCGCGAAGGCGGGGAGATCGGCTGCCTGAATATCGAGCAGCTTGCCCCATTCCCGCCAGAGCAGTATCGCCCGGTCGGTCAGCACCCCTAGCGTCTCCGCGTCAAAGCCGAGGCGATCGGCGAGTTCCACGAGCCCGCCGACGTGGTTGGCGCGCTCCATCTCGGCGGCCTGACCCAAGTCGGCAAGGCGTCCGGCCAGATGCAGCAGGTGAGCAAGTCGCCAGGGACGCGAGTCGGGTGAAAAACCCGCCGCCTCTGGCCATTGGTGGTGCATGGCCGGCTCGGCAAGGGGCTTGGGGAGGCCCCAATCGAGCAGCAGGGCGGCGGTCAGTCCGTTATGGTCCACGCCCAGTTGATCCCGCTCCCGTTGCGCGAATTCTTCCGCCGAAGATGCCTCCGCGAGCAGAGCGGCGTATTCAGCGGGGTAGGCCGTGGCCAGCCCCAGGCGGCCGATTCGCGCCAGTAGGCCGCATATGAAGAGTTCGTCTGGGGCCGCCGTCTGGACCACGCGGCCCAGCTCCTGCATGACCACGGCCATGAGCAGCGAATGCGACCAGAAACCTGGGTAATCGAACCCCTGACAGGCACCCGTCGAGCAGTGTTCCACCAGGGAGAACCCCAGGGCGAGACGGCGCACGGCGCCCAGCCCCAGGTGCTGGATGGCCTTGGGCACGGCGGCGACCGGCCGGCCGCCATGGGCGGCCGTGTTGACCTGACGCAGCAGGCGGCCGGAGAGAGCCGGGTCGGTCTCCACGATCCGCGCCACCTCGGCTAGGCTGGCATCGTCCCGGCGGCAGATTTCCAGGATGGCCAGGGCCACCCCCTTGGGGCTGGGCAGTTCACCCTGGATGGCGAGTTGCTCCAGTGTCTTCATGGCTTGGCGTGTCCCCTCGGGGGTGTACACGTTACGTGAAAGCCGCGCTGGCGACTCACGGTTACTCACTCCTGAAAGTATTGCCCACCAAGGCGTTCACCTCGGCCTGGGGTACATGGCACAAGGTACAGAAATGGCGTCGATTGGCCATGCTCAGTTCATTGCCATGCTTGTCATAGTGGCTCACCGGCGTCGGCGTCGGTTCGCCCTTCACCTTTTTGCCGATCTCCTCCGGCACGTCATGGCATTCCAGGCACTTGTTGAGCTTGGCGGTGATCGGCAGGTACTTGTCGAGCCGGTGCGGAATCTGCGGCGGTGCGTCTTCAAAGGCGCGCGGCAACACGCCGGATTGCTTGGGGCTGAGCGAAGAGTAGGCGAATTCGGGCGGGGCCGGGTCTTCGAATACGCTGGTTTTGGACAGACCAATGGTGTCGTCCCGCAGCGATTCCGTATCGGCGTGCAGCCCGGTACCCAACAAGGCGGCGGCCGCGAACAATGCGATTCTGAGTTTCATGGAAATTTCCTCACTCGTTGGATTCAGGCTCGGTAAATCTTGACCGCGCATTTTTTGTAGTCGTTTTCCTTGGATATGGGGCAGTTGCTATCCAGGGTAAGTCGGTTGATCAACACGCCTTCGTCGAAGAACGGCACGAACGTGTAGCCGCGCGGCATCTTGTTGCGTCCACCGGTTTCGATGCGAACGCGCACCTTGCCGCGGCGCGATTCCACCCAGACCAGGTCGTTGCGCTTGAAGCCGCGCTTTTCCGCGTCCGCCGGATGCATCCACAGCACGGCGGCCGGCACGGCCCGGTGCAATTCCGGCACGCGCCGGGTCATGGTGCCCGTGTGCCAGTGTTCCAGCACGCGGCCGGTACACAGCCAGAGGTCGTATTCGGCATCCGGCCGCTCCACCGGGGCGGCATAGGGGCGGAAGAATATCTTGGCCTTGCCCGGCAGACCAACCGGCTTGGCATCGGTGACGCCGTCCAGGTTGCCGCTGGGGATGGCCTTGGCGAAATCACCGTAGAAGTCGAAGCCGACGCCCTTTTTGACATAGGGGTCGTACTGCTCGTTGAAGCGCCACAAGGTCTCCACCCACTTGCCGTCCTTTTCCACCACGGGCCAGCGCAGGCCGCGCACATCGTCGTCGTGGTAGACGTCGAAAGGCGCCAGGTCGTGGCCGTGTCCGCTGCCGAAGGTGCGGTATTCCTCGAAGATCGCCTTTTCCGGAAACCAGCCGTCGCCGAGCAGGTCGGCCACATGGTTGCCGTGCCCCTTGGCCACGGGATCGGGCCACTTGTACCGCTTGTTGTCGTGGTTGGCGAACAGCGCCTCGTACAGGGTGGTGTCGGGGGTGTAACCATGCTTACCGGCTTCATCCAGCACGCTGGGCAGCTTTCCGTCGGGGAAACCTGCGGCCTTGAGGCCGGGCAGCTTCTGTTCGCCCCAGACGTCCTTGAGTCGGATGCGCTGGGCGAAGGCCAGCATCTGCCAGATGTCCGCCCGCGCCTGGCCGGGGGGCAGCACCTGCTGGCGCCACTGTTGGGTGCGGCGCTCGGCGTTGCCGTAGGCGCCCCATTTCTCAAAGATCATGGCCGCCGGCAGGATCAGGTCGGCCACCTTGGCGGAGACGCTGGGGTAGGCGTCGGACACGACGATGAAGTTGTCACCCTTGCGCGCCGCCATCAGCGCGCGGTTGGCGTTGGGGTGATGTTGGAAGGGGTTGTTCACCAGGATCCAGCACCATTTCACCGCGCCATCTTCCAGGCCGCGCATGATCTCGGTGATGTGGGCGCCCGGTTTGGGGTTGAGGGTGCGCGGCGGCACCTTCCACAGGTGTTCGGCGTGCTCGCGGTGTTTCGGATTGCCCACCACCATATCGGCCGGCAGGCGGTGCGAGAACACGCCCACCTCGCGCGCGGTGCCGCAGGCGGAGGGTTGGCCGGTGAGGGAAAAGGCGCCGTTGCCGGGCTGAGCGTGCTTGCCCAGCAGCAGGTGGTTCATGTAGCACTGCTCGTTGACCCAGGTGCCGCGCTGGTGCTGGTTGAAACCCATGGTCCAGAAGGAAATCACCTTGCGCTTCGGGTCGATGTACAGGTCGGCCAACTGCTTGAGCTTGGCCTTGAAGGCCTCCAGCGGCTCATCCGCATCGCCCTTCGCCACCTCGGCCACGAAGTCCAGGGTATAGGGCTCCAGCGCCGCCTTGAAGTCTTCGAAACCGATCTTCCAGTGTTTGTCGGCGGTGGCGGCGTTCTTTTGTTCCACCGCCTCGCCCGCCTGGCGGCGCTGGGCAATGGCTTCATCGCGGCCGAGTATGTGTCGTTTTTCGTTGCGCACGACATCGTGCTCGGCGGCGACGGCGTATTTCTCGGCATCGACCGGCCGGAACCCGTAGCCGATGTCGCTGGGGCCGGTGGCAAAAATCGTGTGCTGGTTGACGAAGTCCCAGTTCACCGCGCCGCGGGCGATGATTTCGCGCGCGATGTAGTTCTGGATGGCGAGATCGCCGTTGGGACTCAAGATGATTTCCAGGTCGGCGAGCTCGGACGAGGCGTTGTGGTAGGTGCTCAGGTTGACGATGCGGCAGGGCTTGTGGGACAGGCGCCGGTCGGTGATGCGCGACCACATGATGGGGTGGCATTCGCCCATGTTCGCACCCCACAGCACCATGGTGTCAGTGTGCTCGACGTCATCGTAGTTGCCCGCCGGCTCGTCGATGCCGAAGGTTTGCATGAAGGCAGCCACGGCGGAGGCCATGCAGTTGCGGGCGTTGTTGTCCAGGTTGTTGGAGCGGAACCCGGCTTTCATCAGCTTGCTGGAGACATAGCCCTCCATCACCGTCTGCTGGCCGGAGCCGATCATGGAAATGCCGGCAGGCCCCTTTTCGGCGTAGACCTTGCGGAACTGGCGTTCCATCTCGTCGAAGGCTTGGTCCCAGCTCACCGGCGCGAAGTCCCCGGATTTGTCGTACTTGCCGTCCTTCAGTCGCATCAGGGGCTGGGTCAGGCGGTCCTTGCCATACAGGATCTTGCCGTTGAAGTAGCCCTTGACACAGTTCAGGCCCTTATTGACCGGCGCCTTGGGGTCGCCCTTGGTGGCGACGATGCGGCCGTCTTTGCTGGCCACCATGATGCCGCAGCCGACGCCGCAGAACCGGCACACCGCCTTGTCCCACTGCCAGTCCTTCTCGCTTGTCTGGACGGCGGCCTCGGCCTGCTTGGACAGCGGCATGCCCACGGTGGCCGCCGTGCTGGCGGCAATGCTGGACTTCAGGAAATCACGTCGATTGATGTGCATCTCTCACTCCTTTCAGGCGAAGGCGTCGGCCATGATGTTTTTCAGCCAGCCAATGGCGTACTCGGATTCCAGCTTGCGTTGCAGCACCAACTGGTCTTCCGGCAAATTGACCGGGCTGATGCCGCCGGCCTCCGCGATGTAAGCCAGCTTGCCGTCCTTCACCCGGTAGATATGCACGACCGAGAAACCCCATTCCGGCGCGGTAATGCTGTAGCAGGTGTTGACGAAGAACGGTTCCGGATT
This sequence comes from Hydrogenophilaceae bacterium, assembly GCA_031426815.1. Classification (GTDB taxonomy): domain Bacteria; phylum Pseudomonadota; class Gammaproteobacteria; order Burkholderiales; family Thiobacillaceae; genus PFJX01. Next base: position 41,940 of record JASJPG010000059.1, on the reverse strand, counting down.
GGGCAGGCCGTTGAGTTTGGCGATGATTGCACCGGCGGCCACCTTGGCCTGCGTCGCGGCGGAGTGGGCCGACTTGGGCGCGGCGTAGACCGGCAGTTCGCCATGCACGCAGGCGTCGCCCACCACCCAGATGTCTTTCTGGATGCTGGATTCCATGGTCAGCATGTCCACCGGGCACCAGCCCTTGTCATTGACCAGACCGGCGTGCTTGGCAATGGCGCCGGCATGGTGCGGCGGGATGATGTTGACCACGTCACCCTTGTAGTCGTTGAAGTCGCTGGAGACGGTGTTGCTCTTGGCATCCAGCTTGACCACCTTGCCGCCAGCCGCGCCAGCGACCCATTCGATCATGCCGGGGTATTGCCGCTTCCAGGCCTGCTCGAACAGGCCTTTCTTGGAGAAGGAGTCGTTGGCGTCGGCGATGATCACTTTGGACTTCATCATGCCGTGGTGCTTGAAGTAGCTGGCGACCTGCGAGGCGCGCTCGTAGGGGCCGGGCGGGCAGCGGAACGGGCCGGGCGGGACGGTGAGGACGAAGGTCTGGCCGTCTTGCATGCCTTCCAGTTGCTTCTTCAGCGCCAGGGTCTGCGGGCCGGCCTTCCATGCGTGCGGGTGAGTGCTGTTGGCGAGGGCTTCGCTATGACCCTCGATGGCGGCGTAGTTGAAGTCAACGCCGGGGGAGACGACCAGTGCGTCGTAGTTGAGGGTCTTGCCGCCCTTGAGGCTAACGATCTTCTTGGTGGCGTCGATGCCGGTGGCGTCATCGAAGATGACGTTGATGCCGCGTTTCTTGAGGCCGTCGTAGCCGACTTGCAGGTCTTCGATCTTGCCGTGGCCGGAGATGACTTCATTCGACAGCGGGCAGGAGGTGTAGGTCTTCTGACGTTCGACCAGGGTGACATCCAAGGCCGGGTCCATCAGTTTCAGGTACTTGGCGGCGGTAGCGCCGCCAAAGCCGCCGCCAATGACGACGATGCGGGCTTTCTTGCCGGCGTAGGCGGTGCCAGGCAGGGTGAGGAAGGCGGAGGCTGGGGCGGCGGCGATGGCGGCCTTGATGAAGTTACGACGATTGAATGGGTTCATGCTGTTCTCCTTATTTGGGTTGGGCGGCGAAGTACTTGGCGACGGCTTCCACGTCGGCCTCGCCCAGCTTCTTGCTGTTGCCGCGCATCTTTTTGTGCGGCATTTTCACCGCGTCGGTGCGGTACTTGAGCATCTCGAGATGCATGTAGTCCGCCCACTGGCCATTGATACGGGGTGTGTCAGCGTCGTCCGGCGCGCCGCCGGTGGCGCCGTGGCAGGTCTCGCAGCGTTCGCTGGCCTCCTTGCCTTGCGCCAGAGTCTTGGCGTCGGCATGCTGCACGACAGGCGTCCAGGGCAGTCTGGAGAAGTAGGCGGCCAGGCCGGCCAGTTCATCGTCGCTGTAACCCTTGAAGTGGCGGCCCATGGTGGCGGAGTAACGCTCTCCGCTCTTCCATTGCAGCATGATGTTCTTCAGATACGACTCGGACAGGCCGCCGATGCTGGGCATGGTCGGCCCGACTGAAACGCCGTTCAGGCCATGGCAGCTGTTGCAGCTGCGCGCCAGGGCTTCAATTTTGGCGTCGTCAGCGTGCGCGGTGCCAATGGCCAGGCCGATGACGGCCAACAGTAGGGATCGTTGTTTCATGAGGGACTCCTCTCGGGGTGGGTTATTTGGCGGCAGGCAGGACAGCAGGAATGGGCAGCATCTTCATCAGCATATTTGGGTCGAATGGATTGCTCGCCGCTGACGGCGTCAGGGCCGGTACTGCCAGCGGCGTCGCCAGCGCGCCCCAGGAACCATAGGTCTGCGGATTCATGCCGGCGCCCAGCCAGTTCGTGTACAGGTTGGGGTTCATCGGGGCCATCATCGTGTTGACCGCCTGCGGGCTGACCGGTGCGGTCAACCAGTTGCCGTACATCGCCGGGTTGAGCATCTGCATGCCCATGTTCATCGCTTGCGGGCTCATCGGCGCGGTCAGCCAGGGCAGCAGGTTGGCCGGGTTCAAACCCTGACCGAGCAAGGCGGTGTAGAAATTGGGATTCAGGCCGGCGGCCATCCATTTCATCGCCACGGCGGGGTCGGTCAGCTGCATGTAGTTCTGCAACGTCGCCGGATTCATCATGCCGGCGGTCATGCGCAGATAGGTATTCGGGTCGATGCCCTTCTGCGCCAGCGCCATCGAGGTGGCCGGATTCATCATCTGTTGCGACCACTCCGCAAACGCCTTCGGGTCCTTGAAGGCGGCGGTATTGCGCGTCGGGTCGAGCATGCGGTCGGCGGTGGCGGCGGGGTCTTCGGCGGCTGCGGTTTGGGCCAGCACAAGCGCGAGCGCGGCCAGGGTCAGCGAGGGTTTTTTCATGTCGTTTCCTTCCAGGTGGGGAGAATTACAGATCGCCGTTAGCGGCGGCCCGCATGATGTTGTCCATCTTTTGATTGATGTCCTTGGCGAACTTGCCCAGCTCGGGGTTGACACCCATCTTGCCCTGCACGGTGTCCAGCCAGGCCATATCCCAGTCCAGCGTGATGACCCAGATCGCCTTGTTGGCGTCTTCCATGATGGCAATGCGGCACGGCAGGTAAGCGATGGATTCCGGAGATGCCTTCAGCAATTCGCGGCCGGCGGCGATGTCGCAGTAATGGAACACCTCCATGCGCGGCGCTTCCATGTCGCCCAGCACCGCCTGGAAGTCCTTCCACATCGGGCTCTCGCCGACTTTCTTGAAGTTGAGCTTGTTGGCGCTCAATTCCATCGACGTCTTGACGTCCTCGAAGGTCAGGCCGTCCTTGGCCTTGTATTTGGTGGACATGAAGCTCATCGCATCGCGGATGCCCATGCTCGGCATCATCGCCATCATGGCCTGCATCAACGCGATCTTCTGTTCACGCGGCAGCGAGGGCGCCATCGAATAGGGTTTGGCTGCCACGGAAGGCTTGAATGTGGCCATCGACCCAATCAACCCCAGGTAGGAGGAGACATTAGGGAGAGAGAGCGTGGGCAGGGAGATACCGGGGACTTGCATGAGGTAGGGGTTGGCGGGCGGTGTCTGCGCCTGCGCCGACAGCGATGCAAGCATGCTGGCCGCGATCAAGGCCTGTGTGCGTTTCTTCAAGGGATACTCCTTACTTGGTGGGGGATGTCGCGTTGGGTTGGGGCGCGACCGTAGAGAGCCCCAGCATCTTCCAGTCCTGCATGCCGCCCCGATACCACTTGAGCTTGTGGGCGGGGTAACCCAGGGCCAGCAACTGCTTGATGTTGGTGGGGGCTTGCCCGCACCAGGGACCGTTGCAATAGAACACCAGGGTCTTGGCGTTCTCGAAGTTCCACAGCCCCTCCTGGCGCACCGCACCGAAGCGCAGGGTCAGTATCTCGGCGATCTTCTCGGCTCCGGCATGGGCCGGGTGCAGTTCCTGCCAAGGCAACGAAATCGCGCCGGGGATGACCCCCGAGCGCAGCGGCCAGTCGCCGTCGCGGGAGTCAATGACCAGCACGCCGGCATCGCGGCCCACGCGCTGGAGATAGCCGATCAGTTCCAGTTCGCCGAGGGTTTCCACACCGGGCCCAAGCTGCATGGGCTGGATGCAGTAGGGCGGACAGGGGCGCGAAGTAAGGGAATAGTCCGGGTCGAGCATGTTTTCCGTGTCCGGGCTGCGCTCGATGCGCGTCGGTTTGCCCTCGTGCAACACCTCTGTGTAGGGCAGACCATGGGTGATGCGCACTTCACTGGCGATGGCCAGCCCCTGTGCCAGAACGGCGAGTACGCAGAGCAGCACCGGGAAACCGGAACGGGGCGGCATGGCAGGCATCATCGTCAACTCCACATAGGGGACCAGGTCTTACCCTATTAGCAATAGTCATGCCAACAGAATAGGCAAGCTACATCGTTGTTTTATATGGAGGTTTGTTCGATCGCGTCAGTCATGGGATGAAGTCGACGCGGATATGTCATGACATGGAGTCATGACGGAGGGGGTGTTCCACAGCAGATCCTCTCCCATGAGTCCCCAGAGGAAGTCGGGCAACCGGGCCGAAGGATGAGGTTTCAGGGAACGGTAAAATCCGGGCGGCCCCTCGTGTACATGAGCGCTCTTGGCCCAAGAAGAATGGGGGCTCCGACGGCCACCGCGCAGATCTCGTCCGCAGCCCGGCACGGCCGGGGGTACGTCAAAAATTGTCCGTCGCCGCCAGGCGGATTTCTTCCTCCAGCAGGTCCAGCACTGCCAGAAGCGAGTGGGAAATGCCCACCAATTGCTCCATGATCATCGCAGCGCGGGCCAGGTCTCCCTCTCCCAGGACACGATGCAGCATGTGATAGACCTCGTGCAGCAGTTCATGGCCGTATTCCACGTCCTGGTATATCTGCCAGTGGCCGAAGGCCTTGAATCCCTCGCCGTAAAACCACCGGCCGAAATCGCAATCCTTCTGATGCACAGGCGCGCGTTGCTCCTCGATCTCCAGGCCGGCCACCATGGCCTGGACATAGGCGCGCCAGCGGATGTGGGCCGACTTGGCGTGGCGCAACTGGCTCAAGGCTTCATTCTTGGTCATGGGGGTCTCCTCGTGATTCCGGCGCCGCCTATTGCTCGATGCCATGCGCCTTGAGCCTACGGTACAGGGTGCGCTCGGTGATACCCAGTTCCTGGGCCGTCAGGCGGCGGTTGCCGCGGTGTTTATGCAGCACCTCGCGCAGGTGTTCGGCCTCATCAAGCTCATGATCCGCGCATGCGACGAAATCGTTTTCCGCATGCACCGGGTGGACTGCCGGGACGAGTTCTCGGCGCGTAACCTCGGCCGGCAGATGCTGGATCTCCAGCCGCGCCCCCCGGGCCATAGCCATGGCCCGTTCGAGGATGTTGCGCAGTTCGCGCATGTTGCCCGGAAACGGGTAGACCAGCAGGGCTTCGTAGGCCGCCTCGCCGATGCCGTGGCGGTGCCCGGCGCGATCCAGGAAATAATTGATCAACTCGGGCAGGTCGCCCTTGCGGTGCCGCAATGGCGGCAGTTCGACCTGCATGCAGTTGATGCGGTAGTACAGATCCGAGCGAAATTCGCCCAGCTTGACCATGCCCTGGATGTCGCGATTGGTGGCGCACACCAGACGCACGTCGGCGTGGCGCTCGCGGGTTTCGCCCAACCTGCGGAACTTGCCGGTCTCCAGGGCGCGCAGCAGTTTGGCCTGGCTGACCAGGGGCAATTCACCGATCTCGTCGAGGAACAGCGTACCCCGGTCGGCGAGTTCGAACAGGCCCATCTTGTTCTCGACCGCGCCGGTGAAGGCGCCGCGAATATGGCCGAACAGCTCACTGGCGAAGCGCTCCTCCGTGAACTGGGTGCAGTCGATGATGACGAATTCCTTGTCGGCGCGGCGGGATTTGCGGTGGATGAGCTGAGCAGCCATCTCCTTGCCACTGCCGGTTTCCCCCAGGATCAGCACGGGGAAATCGGTTTCGGCCACGGAGGCCAGATTGTCCAGCACGCGCATGAACGAAGGGCAGCAGCCGCTCACCATCTTTTCCGCGTCGAAGCACAGATCCCGACCATGGCTGATGGAAGACATCCTCTCCCCCATCAACACCACCTCGCCGGCCGCGTTGAAGATCGGCGTGGCATGCACGGTCACATAGTCGGGCTCGTGGTACTGGTCGAAATGGCGATGCACCACCTGGAAGGGATGGCCCTGGTCGAAAGTCTGCCGCAACGGGCACTCCTCGTGCGCGTCGCAGGGCACGTCCGATTCGTGGGATATCTCATGGCATTTGCGCCCCACCACCGCCAGTTTGTCCAAGCCGGCATAAAGCTCGGCATAGCGCTGGTTGGCGGCCACGATCCGGTATTGCTCGTCCACCAGGCAGAAGGGCTCCTGGTGGGCGTCGACCAGGCTTTGCAGGAAAGCCTGGGGTGGAAGATCGGTTTCTTGCGGCATAACGTGTGCGGGCATAACGTGTGCGGCGAGCTTGCGAGTCGGCGAGTGCATCGCCGCCGACTCGCAGTGCCTCAGATTTAGCTGATGGTGGCTTCGGCGGCATTCTTGTCGCCGGTGTTGTCCACCCAGTTCACGGCAACCTTGTCGCCGGCCTTGGCGCCCTTGACCTTGAACGCCAGGTAGGGGTTCTTGGAAATGCCGCCGCCCCACTGCGCATCCAGCACTTGCTTGCCGTTCACGCTGGCGGTCACGTTGGTGATGTGGTGCGCGGGCACCACGGCGCCGGTCTTGGCGTCTTTGCGCAGACCAGTTTCCATCGGGTGGTTCATCAGGCATTTCACATCGGCGGTGTCGCCAGACATGGAGGCGCGGATCTTCATCGGTTCTGCCATTTTCTTGCTCCTGTTTCGGTGTCGGGTGGGGTCGGGGTGCGCTTGGGCTCAGCCGCCGCAGCCGCCGATGGTGACCTTGACTTCCTTATGGGCCTTGTAGACCTTGCCGCCAGCCTTGACCACGGCGATGACATTGGACGTGGTACCCATCTTGACGCGGGTGGAGATGAAGCCTTGCGCGCCATTGCTCAGGTTGAACACGGCAATCAGCGGCAGCGAGTTCTTCTCGCCGACAATGGCGATGGATTCGGTACCCGCAATACTGGAGCTGATCTCAACCGGAACGACGGCGCCGTTTTCGGCGATATCTGGGGCTTTGACGCTGATGTCACTGGAAGGCGACGCGCCGCTTGCGCCTATCGTACCCAGAGCGCCCCCCAAATCTTTGGATTCAAAACCGGCCTTGTTCCAGTCGGCGGCCAACACCGCCGTTGGTTTCAGAATTCCCGCAGCCAGAGCTACGCTAACAACACCGGCCCCGCCGGCACCCTTCAATACGGTCCTACGCATTGTGTTCATACGATCTCCAGTTGACCTTGTTGAAAAAGCACTGCCATTTCTGCACACGCCCCATCCAGATCCGGGCCATGCCAGATAACGCACTAGCAATATGCATGCCAATATTAAATCATATTTAACACATTGATTTTTAATGGATGTCTGTTTTGCAAAAAAGGCACTGTGACCTAAACATTGATTTGTAACCATGATGAAAGTCATGACACGTCATGACTTTCCCTAGATCAGGCGAAATCAGCCCAAGAAATGATCCAACCCGCTATTTCGCGCCTTCTGTCGACCTTGTCCGGAGACAGCATCCGGCATCTGGCCGGGAAGATGTTTATCCGGCGCCTACTTCGCTCGTTCTTCCGCGCCGAGTGAGCGCAGTTTCTGCACCGCGCGCGCCAGGTGCGCCTCATCCCGGTCAATCGGGAACACCATATAAACAGGCAGCGTAATAAGCGGGCTTTCGTGCACCCGCCACAAGCGCCCCTGTTCGATTGAACGGCATACCGTGCGCTGCGGCAGGTAGGCCGATCCGCCGCGCGATTCCATTAACTGGAGCCCGATCCAGCCGATGTTGGCGATGCGGGCGGGCGTTTCCACGTCCGGGAAACGGGCGCCGAACTGGGCATGAAACTCCATACCCCAATCGATATGGATGTAGTCGGGGTCCGGCCAGGGGCGGTTCGGATTGCTGGTGACCAACACCAGAGACTCGTCGAACAGGTGCTCCACTGCGAGCCCAGGGCGGCTTTCGGGGGTGTACATGACGCCGATGTCGACGATGCCCTGGACCAGTCCCTGCATGATGCCCTCCTCGAAACCGAGTTCCAGGCGCAGCGACACATCGGGGATGGCGCTGCGCATCCAGTCGACCCAGCGCGGCAGGAAGTCTTCCCACAAGGCGCTGCGTCCGCTCAGGGTCAGGCCGCCGCTGAAGCCGCTGGGCAGGCTGACATCGTGGCGGGCCTGTTCCAGTGTTCTCACCAGGGTCTTGGCGTGGCGCAGGAAACGCTGCCCGGCGGCGGTCAGTTCCGCGCCGCCACGCCCGCGCCGGAAGAGGCGCGCGCCCATTTGCGTCTCCAGGGTCAGGATGCGGGCGCTGACGGTGGATTGGGTGATATGCAGGCGAGCCGCGGCACCGACGAAATTGCCGGCCGCCGCCACCGCGAGAAACGTGCGAGCGAATTCGATATCCATCAATCATCCCAATTACATTCAATAATCCGATATTAATCGTCAATAAATATCGTTTGTCGAATATAAGTTCGAGCTCATACACTGCGCTCACCCCTATTCGAGAGAGGTGGATGGAATGAACATCGTGAAAATGTGGAGCCGCTGGGCCGGCCAGGACCCACATCCAGCCAGCCATGTCGAGAAGCTGCTCTCAGCCATCGGCGCCTTTCTCGGCATCCTCGGGGTACTGATCATCAGCCACGGCGTGCTGGGTGGGCAGGGAACCGCCCTGGTCGTCACCTCAATGGGCGCCTCCGCTGTACTCTTGTTCGCCGCGCCGCACAGCCCCCTGTCGCAACCCTGGCCCGTGCTTGGCGGGCACATACTGTCTTCCGCCATCGGCATCACCTGCGTCCTGCTCATCCACGACACATTGACGGCCGCGGCGGTGGCGGTGGCGCTGTCCATTACCGCGATGTACTACCTGCGCTGCCTGCACCCGCCGGGCGGGGCGGCGGCGCTGGCGGTGGTGATGGGCGGGGAAACGGTGCATGCACTGGGTTATGCCTACCTGGTGGTACCCCTGTTGCTCAATGTGATGGTGCTGTTGAGCGTGGCCATGCTGTTCAACGCGCCATTCCAGCACCGCCGTTATCCACTCCGGATAGCGAAATTGAACCCAACCTGCATGCCCGCGGAAATCGAAGAGAAAGCGATGATTGCGCACAGCGATCTGGTTTACGCCCTGTCACAGATCGATTCCTTTATCGACATTACAGAAGAAGACCTGCTGCGGATTTATCATCTGGCGATGAATCATGCCCATCTGCCCCCTCGGCCGGTGATGCGGGAGAGGGTCGACAATCCATAATTGATCAGGATCCGGAATGCACTATGACGACTGAACTACGCCATGGTTACTGCGCCCTGTGTGTCTCCCGCTGTGGCTGCGTGGGCACGGTAGTGGACGGCATATTGACCCGGGTCGATCCCGACCCGGCGCATCCCACCGGCCAAGCGTTGTGTGTCAAGGCGAAGGCGGCGCCGGAAGCGGTGTATGCCCCGGATCGCATCCTGCATCCGCTTCGCCGCACTCGATCCAAGGGTGAGGCCGATCCGGGCTGGGAGCGGATTTGCTGGGACGAAGCCCTCGACCTGGTCGCGGGCAAGATGCGCGCCGCAATGACCAAAGCCCCCCTGTCGCTGGCTTTCGGCGTGGCCACGCCAAGCGGCACGGCGGTGGCCGACAGCTTCGCCTGGGTCCACCGTCTGGCCCACGCCTGTCACAGTCCCAACCTGGTCTTCGCCACTGAGAACTGCAACTGGCACAAGGATTTCGCCCCGGCCTACACCTTCGGCGCCGGTATCGGCATGCCGGATTACCAACAGACTGGCTGCATCCTGTTGTGGGGCTTCAACCCGGCCACCTCCTGGCTGGCGCAGGCGACGGCGGTGCGGCAGGCGCAGAAACGCGGCGCCAGGTTGATCGTGGTCGATCCGCGCCGCGCCGGCCTGGCCGCAGCCGCCGACCTGTGGCTGCGCCCGCATCCCGGCAGCGATGGCGCGTTGGCGCTCGGCTTGGCCCATTTGCTGATCGAATCAGGGCGCTACGACCGCGACTTTTTACTGCGCTGGAGCGATTCCCCCTTCCTGGTGGCAGAGGACGATGGCCGCCCGCTGAGCGAAGCCGATCTGCACGCGGACGGTGATGCGGGGCGCCCCCTGGCCTGGGACGAGGCGATGGGCGCCGCCCTGCCCTGCCCGCCGCACCCGCCCAATGCCGCTCCGGAAACCCGCCTAGCTTTGTCTGGACGTTACTCGGTACAGACGCTGCGCGGTGCGATCACCTGCCGTCCTGTATTCGAACGCCTCGCCGAACGCTGCCGCGCCTGGCCCACCGCTCGTGTCGCGGAATCGACCGGCATCCCCGCTGAGCAGGTCGAGGCTGCAGCGAACCTGATCGCTGACAACCTGCCACTATCATTCTTCACCTGGACCGGCACCTGCCAGCACAGCAACGCCACCCAGAGCGGCCGCGCCATCGCCGCGCTCTACAGCCTGACCGGCTGCCTGGACACGCCCGGCGGCAACGTCTGGTTCAGCAAACCCTCAGTAGCCGATGTCACGGGCTTCGGCTGGGTCACGCCGGAGGAACGGGCGCTCACGCTGGGGATGGACGAACGTCCGCAAGGGCCGCCGCAAAAAGGTTGGATCGCCAGCCGCGATCTGTTCCGCGCCGTGGTGGAAGGCGAACCCTATCCGGTCACCTGTTTTATCTCCTTCGGCAGCAACTTTTTGCTTTCCAAGCCCAATACCCGACTGACGCAGGCGGCCCTGGAACAACTTGATTTCTTCGCCCTGACCGAATTGGTCGAGACCCCGACCGCGCGCTACGCCGACCTCCTGTTGCCGGTGTGCAGCGCCTGGGAACGCGAAGGCCTGCAAGCCGGCTTCCAGGTCAGCGCGGCGGCGGAGGCCCAGGTGCAACTGCGCCCGGCCTTGGCACCACCGCAAGGCGAGAGCCAGTCGGACACCTGGATCGTGTTCGAACTGGCCAAGCGCCTGGGCCTGGCCGATCAGTTCTTCGGAGGCGACCCGGAAGCGGCCCTGGCGCAGATGCTGGCGCCGGCTGGCCTCACCCCGGAAGCCCTGCGCGCCGCGCCGGGCGGCATCAACCTGGCTTTGGAAACCCGTTACCGCAAATACGAGCAGAGCGGCTTCGCCACCCCCAGTAGGCGGCTGGAATTGCACAGCGAGCGTCTGCGCGCTGTCGGCCTGGACCAGTTACCTGATTTTGTCGCCCCCAACGTGCCGCACGACTCGCGTTTTCCGCTCACCCTGACCACCGCCAAGTGGCCGCAGTACTGCCATAGCCAGCAGCGCAACCAGCCTTCACTGCGCAAGCGCATGCCCGAACCCCTGGTTGAGATTCACCCGGAAACTGCGGTCGCGCGCGGCATCCGCGACGGCGACTGGCTGGAAGTGACCACGTCGATGGGCAGCATGCGCGCCCGCGCCCGGCTCGATCGGCACCTCGCGCCCGAAGTGGTGTGCGCTCAGTACGGCTGGTGGCAATACGCGGATGGGGCGGGGGATGCCAACCGTCTGATCGACGGCGAATGCTTCGACCCGGTGGTGGGGTCGAACAGCTTGCGCAATTTTCCCTGCCAAGTCACCTCGCTTCCGACTTTTAGTATCGAAAGCGTGTCGCTTAGCACCAAACAGGGTACATACACTATTTCTCCCCAATAATTTCAAGACCGTTAACTCATATTGGCCCGCTTACAAGAGATCGCTCACCATGGGGAGTGGCCGGTCAATTGAATTTTTTTGGTTCCGCTACTGACGGCTACCGCGTGAGCTCAAGTCCCACCGCCACACTCGTAAATGCCCTGACTGGAGCGTTCAAGTTCCTGAGCAAAGGTGAAGTGGTGCTCATCCGCTTCCAGCGCGACGGCAGCACGACTGGCATGCCCATCGTGATAAAGCAAAGATCTGATGACCGCGTTAGGGTCGCTTATGGGAGGGACCATGAGCTGTTGCAGTCGCTCAAGAACGTCCCGGTCGATAGCAATCTGGATTTGGTCGGCCATGTCTGACTCCTATCAAGTGGAAACACAACTTAAACATAGCGCCAATACCAGACAAATCTAGTCGGGTTTGTAGTCCTTTGCCGGGATAAGAGTAGCCACTACAGGCCTTATCCAAATGCGGCAGAACGGATGGCTTCATGAATCGCCCCCACCCACTTGACCTAAGGCAAGGAAAACAAAAATCGCGACAGATGGATAGCTGCATCAACTATATATGTTGTTAATCTGTTGATCAGACGCTACCGATAGTGTCTTGATGCCAAAACAGGAGACAACATGACCGAGCCCGTACCACCCCAGTCCGTTCTTACATTGCCGCGCGAGGCCATCAAACGCGATGGCCGCCGCGTGGCGTTCGATGCCCAGAAAATTCGTGCGGCGCTACTGCGCGCAGGCCAGGTTTCCGGCGAGTTTGGCGCCGACGAAGCCGACCTGCTCACCGCCCAGGCCACCAAGGTGTTGATCCATCGCTTTCATGGCCAGCCGCCCGCCATCGAGCAGATTCAGGACGTGGTGGAGCAGACCCTGATCGCCGCCAACCACCTGAAGACCGCCCGCGCCTACATCGTCTATCGCGAGCAGCACGCCAAGCTGCGCGCCGACCGCAAGACCCTGGTCGACGTCGAATCGTCGATCAACGAATACCTCAACCGCCAGGACTGGCGTGTCAATGCCAACGCGAACCAGGGCTACTCGCTGGGCGGTCTGATCCTGAACGTCTCCGGCAAAGTCACCGCCAACTACTGGCTGTCGCACGTCTATGCCGCGGAAGTGGGCGAGGCCCACCGAGAGGGCGACATACATATCCACGACCTCGACATGCTGGCTGGCTACTGCGCCGGCTGGTCGCTGCGCACCCTGCTGCACGAGGGCCTCAACGGCGTGCCCGGCAAGGTCGAGGCCGGCCCGCCCAAGCACATGTCCTCCGCCGTCGGCCAGATCGTCAACTTCCTCGGCACGCTGCAGAACGAGTGGGCCGGCGCGCAGGCGTTCTCGTCGTTCGACACCTACATGGCGCCGTTTATCCGCAAAGACAAACTGGGTTACGACGCGGTGCGCCAGGCCATCCAGGAGCTGGTCTACAACCTCAACGTGCCATCGCGTTGGGGCACGCAGACGCCGTTCACCAACCTGACCTTCGACTGGACCTGCCCGGACGACCTGAAGGAGCAGATCCCGATCATCGGCGGTGTGGAGATGCCATTCAGCTACGGCGAGCTGCAGGTCGAGATGGACATGATCAACCGCGCCTACATCGAGGTGATGACCGCTGGCGACGCCAAGGGCCGCGCCTTCACCTTCCCGATCCCCACCTACAACATCACGCCGGACTTCCCCTGGGATTCCGAGAATGCCGACCGGCTGTTCGACATGACCGCCAAGTACGGCCTGCCCTATTTCCAGAACTTCGTGAACTCGGAGTTGAAGCCGAACATGGTGCGTTCCATGTGCTGCCGTTTGCAGCTCGACCTGCGCGAATTGCTCAAGCGCGGCAACGGCTTGTTCGGCAGCGCCGAGCAGACCGGCAGCCTGGGGGTGGTCACGGTCAACTGCGCCCGCCTGGGCTATCTGCACAAAGGTGACGAGGCAGGCCTGCTGGCGCGCCTGGACGTCCTGCTGGAAATGGGCCGCGACAGCTTGGAAATCAAGCGCAAGGTGATCCAGGGCCTGATGGACCAGGGCCTGTTCCCGTACACCAAGCGTTACCTCGGCACCCTGCGCAATCATTTCTCGACGCTGGGCGTCAACGGCATCAACGAGATGATCCGCAACTTCAGCGACGACGCACACGACCTCACCTCGGACTGGGGCCACGCTTTCGCCTGTCGCCTGCTCGACCACGTCCGCGCCCGCATGGTCGAATTCCAGGAGGCCACCGGCCACCTCTACAACCTGGAAGCTACCCCGGCCGAGGGCACCACCTACCGCTTCGCCAAGGAGGACCGCAAGCGCTGGCCCGACATCCTGCAGGCCGGCACGGCCGAGCAGCCCTATTACAGCAATTCATCGCAACAGCCGGTGGGCTGGACCGACGACCCGTTCGAGGCGCTCTCCCGTCAGGAAGCCTTGCAGGCGAAATACACCGGCGGCACCGTGCTGCATCTGTACATGAACGAACGCATCTCCAGCGTCGAGGCCTGCAAGACCCTGGTCAAGCGGGCGCTGACCAATTTCCGCCTGCCCTACATCACCATCACGCCGACCTTCTCGATCTGCCCGACCCACGGCTATCTCTCCGGCGAGCACAAGTTCTGCCCGAAGTGCGATGCCGAAATTCTGGCGAAAAAACGCCAACTCAAGGCCGCCTGAAACCCCTTAACCCCCCTCAAACCAAGGAGACACCATGAACGCACCAATCGACTTCAACCAGATCGACATCGAACTGAAAGACGAGGAACGCCAGCCCTGCGAGGTGTGGACCCGCGTGATGGGCTACCACCGCCCGGTGGCCAGCTTCAACACCGGCAAGAAAGGCGAATATGCCGAGCGTCGCTTCTACCGGGAAGCAAGCTGCGGCTTGAACACGCAAACGCACGGCTGAACCAAGTAGGTCGGTAATCCTTTGCCGACATCCCAACTGGCCTATCGCCATGACCACGCTGCGCATTGGCGGCTTCACGCCGTTCACCACCACCGACTACCCCGGCCGGCTCGCCGCCGTGCTGTTCTGCCAGGGTTGCCCGTGGCGCTGCGCCTACTGCCACAACCCGCATCTGCTGCCGGCGGACGGGCCGGAAAGCCATGCCTGGCCGGACCTGGTGCGTTTTCTCGAAAGCCGGCGTGGCCTGCTCGACGGTGTGGTGTTTTCCGGCGGCGAACCCACCCTGCAAGGCGGGCTCGCCGACGCCATGCGTGAAGCCAAAGCGATGGGGTTCCAGATCGGCCTGCACAGCGCCGGCATGTATCCGCAACGCCTGGCGCGGGTGTTGCCGCTCGTCGACTGGATCGGACTGGACGTGAAGGCGTCGCGCGCCGTTTATCCCCACATAACCGACACCCCCGGCAGTGGCGAAGCGGTGTTCGAGAGCCTGCGCCTGATCCTGGCATCCGGCGTGGACCACGAACTGCGCTGCACCTGGCACCCGGACCTGTTGTCTGCCGCCGATCTGATGGCGCTATCGGACGAGATACGGAATGCGGGCGCCGACCGCCTGGTGATCCAGGAGCATCGGCCAGCCGGTTGCGGGGCGAGGTTGCCCGAGATCGGCGCGGGCGACCGGGAACGGGCTGGGCTCGACGCGCTGGCCACGCGCTTTCGCTGTTTCGCCGTGCGCGGATCCCCGTAATATAACGGCCACGATAACCAGGTATCGTGGGATGTGCAGCGGGAGTGCTGCCTAAGAGTGCTGCCTAATATTGCAATCCCAATATGAAACCTGCTGGCTTACCTCTGGTTTATTCCTGCTCCGGCTGTTCGAGCGCGGCGCAGATGGCCAATCATTTCGCATTGCGTTTGGACCGGGAAGGCTTGGCGGAGATGTCCTGCATCGCCGGGGTCGGTGGCGGCGTTTCCGCGCTGCTGCGTGTGGCCAGGCAACCGCGGCTGATCCTGGCCCTGGATGGCTGTCCGTTGCATTGCGTACACGCCTGCCTCAAGCAGGCCGGCATCGAGGCCACCCGCGGCGTGGATTTGTCCGCCCTGGGGGTAAAAAAACTGAAAAAACGGGATTTTTCCAGCACCGAGGCCGAGCGCGTCTGGTGGGAGTCGATCCTCCCGGCCATCAGGGACATGACCGCCCACTCCGTATAGCTCGTGCCGCTGGGGCTCATGGCCGGGAACACCGCCCCGCTGTCAGCCCGGGCGCCTCGCTAATCCGCGAGCAGGGCCGCCAGTTGGTCTAGTTGCCCAAAATGAAAGCCATCGACGTCGATGCGCAACCAGCCCTGGCGCTTCCACTCGGCGAGCACACGGGCCACGGTTTCGAGCCGGCTGTCGACAATGGAGCTGATCTGTTCCAGCGTCAGCCTGAACGGCAGACGCGCCTCGTTTTCCCCTATCGCGATGCCATGGCGCGCCACCAGCATGCTCATCAGCGCAGCCACGCGCCGCGGCACGGTGCCGGCGCTGACAAGGTCGATTTTGCGGATGAAGGACTCGGTGAAGCGCCCGATTTCGACCAACAGGGGGGCGGCCATGGCACGCTACCTTTCGGTGAGATCGAGGAATGGATGAACGGAACAACCCGACCCTCTGGTCCGGGTGCGGGCTGTTCTTTATAACGAGGCAAAGCGCGATGGTGGTTGATGTCGGTCAACTCGATGAACCGGCGATCCGGGTTCAACCGCCATTGCGGCCGACCGCCGCAGCCGCGTGGGCATCCGGTTTGGCCGGACTGGCCAGCGCGGCGCGTAGCGCCTCGACCAGCGGGTCGATCTCCGCCTGAGCCGTCGGCCGCACGACTTGGTGCGACGCCTCATAGTTCAGGTCACGTTCAAAGCTGGCCAGCACGGCGTCTTCGATCCCGCCGGCGAAGGCCGGAGAGGACAGCAGGGTGATGGCGGTCAGGGCGAGGGCGAGTTTGGCTAATTTCATGGCGTTCATTCCTTTAACGGTTGAGGCGTGGATGTCTAACTGGACAAACCATTTATAGCAGTAACCGTGCCAACACATGAATTGTTAATAATCAATACGTTATCTATAATTACAAGCCATTTCCGCATTGCCATCGTTCAACATGAACGTTAACATGATGTTCATACTGAACGTTTTTGGGCGGCATGATGATTACCTTGGCGGGATTGACGCATTTCCTCGACAACCTTGAAGAAGGCATCCTCTTTCTCGACCAGCGCCGCCAGGTCGTGGCGGTCAACGAGGCGGCGCGGCGGATGCTGGGCCGGCGCCACGACGAGATTCTGAACCAGCTCTGTCCCGGCCTGTTCCAGGGCACCGCCTGCGCCCGGAATTGCGAGATACAACGCAATTGCACGCTGATGGCGAGTATGAACGGGGAAAAACTGGTTCAGGATCTCGTGGTCCAGCGGCCGGACGGTGAACTGGTGCCGCTGCGCATGTGGGCGATGGTGCTGCCTTCGGACGCCGACTTTGCCTACTGCGCCGTGGTCTTACGAGACCGCACCCAGGAAGTCCGGCTCGAAGAGGCGGCCAGCGAGCGCATGCAGTTGGGTGGCCTGGTGGGGCACGGCGCGCTGATGCAGGATTTGTTCCACCAGATCCTCCTTGCGGCGGCGAGCGAGGCGAGCGTCCTCATCACCGGGGAGAGCGGCACCGGCAAGGAACTGGTCGCCCGCGCGCTGCACGACAATTCGAGTCGCGCCAAGGGACCTTATCTGCGGGTGCATTGCGCGGCGTTTCCGGAACAGTTGCTTGAAGGCGAATTGTTCGGCCATACCCGTGGGGCATTCACCGGCGCGGCGGCGGCCCGCGAAGGGCGATTCGAAGCCGCCCACGGCGGCACGCTGCTGCTCGACGAGATCGGCGAGGTGCCGCTGAGCGTCCAGGTCAAGCTGTTGCGCGTGTTGCAGGAGCGGGAAATCGAGCGGCTGGGCGAGAACCAGACGCGCAAGGTCGATGTCAGGATCATCGCGGCGACGCACCGCGACCTGCCCGCCATGGTGCGCAACGGGGAATTCAGGGCGGACCTTTATTACCGGCTGCGTGTGCTTCCTCTGCATGTGCCGGCCCTGCGCGAACGCCGGGAGGATATTCCGCTGCTGGTTCATCCCCTGCTCGCCAACATGCGCGGCCGCCATCAGGGGCGCGACGTCCAGGTGTCCGCCGAGGCGCTGGACGCCCTCTGCGCCCATGACTGGCCGGGCAATGTCAGGGAACTGGCGAATGCGCTCGAATATGCCCTGGTGCATGCGGATGGAACGACCGTGCTGCCGCATCATCTTCCGCCCGAAGTGCGGGAATCCGGGCATGCGATCGCCGATTCACGGGCGGAGTCCGCGCGGGTGCCCCCCTCCAGCCTCGTGCAACACTACTATCGCGCCCCGCCCGAGCAGAGAGGAAACGAAAAGGAAGTGTTGTCGCGGGCGCTTCGGGAAAACGGGGGAAACCGCGCGGCGACCGCGAGAAAGCTGGGCATGTCGCGCACGACACTGTGGAAAAAGCTGAAGCAATACGGCCTGGCCGACGCGGCGGAGTGATCTCCGCCGGGCGGCATCAGGGTGGGCTCACGGGCTTTTCCGCCGCCTCCTCGGCATCCAAGCCCCAGTCTCCTTCCTTATACCAATCCTCGCCCAGCATCTCGGCCGGATGCTCGGTACGGCCGGAGCCATTTCCGCACATCAGGGAATCCGCCGGACAGTACTTGTCGCACCCCCAGCAAATGCGCTCGGGGTGTTTGGGATTCAACGGAAATCTTTGTGTCTTTCTCACGGCATGATCTCGACGTACTCGTAAACCTCCGCGTCGATCAGTTGCTTGCGCACCGGCAGCGCGGCTTGGGCGAACCAGGCGTGCGGGTCGTGGCGGTCGATCTCGCGGCCCATGAAGCGAACCAGTTCGCAGATCGGCTCGACCACGTTGGCGCGGTAGCGCTCGTCCTTCTTCACGTAGCCCAGGTAGAGGTTCTTCATGCAGTTGCCGCGACACCAAGCATACGCCTCGCAGGGGGCGCAGGGCATGTCCGGGTGCGGTTGCAGCGGGCTTTTCTGCAGCCAGTTGCCCTGAATCTCGCCCATCTGCATGGCGGGCGCGTACATCATGTCCGGACAGGGGAATATCTTGCCGTCCGGCATGACGTTGATGAGGTGGGTGGAGACGCGGCACTGGGTCTGGCCGTCGTAGCGCTCCACGGCGCGGTTGGGCAGTACCTTGTTGCGCACCATGCCCATGATCGGGATCAACGGGTAGAGCTTGTCGGTACGACGGAAGAACTTGTCGATGAGCTGGACCAGAACGGCTTTGCGCTTGTCCAGGGAATCCTCGAAATACTGCTCGTCGGCGACGAACTGCCAGTACAGGTAATCGAAAGATTCGGCGAGGTCGTCGAGCTCCTCGAAGGAGGTGTCGGGGTGGCCCCAGGTCACCCGCGCGGTGAAGCTGCCGCCGAGGCGGTCGCGCACATGTTCCACGTTCTTCAACACCTGGCGCCAGACACCGCGCCCGCGATAGCCGTCCGTGGTCCGCTCGCCGCCGTCGATGGAGACCAGGATGTTGGACAACCGGTGCAGCATCCAGTCGGGCAGGCTGTCCAACAGCGTGCCGTTGGTCTGCAACTGGAAGCGGAATTCCGGGAAACGGCGCATGACGCTTTCCATCATGGCCCGGTTCAGCGTCGGTTCACCGCCATAGAAAGTGACATAGACCTCCTTATCGCGCAGGTGCTTGTCGACGAAGGCGGCCAGTTGGTCGATGTCGTATTTCAGCTCGGTCTGGGAGCCGAGAACCTCGCCCACACCCAGCGAGCAATAGCTGCATTTCAGGTTGCACTTGAGGGTGGTGAGGAGTTGTAGTTCGACGCGGCCGCCGACGATGGGATCGACGTCGGAAACGGGGGGCCGCGTGGTCGCGGAAGCAAATTGTATGGTGTGGGTGTTTATGGCCCTTCTTCGCCTGGAAATGAATGAAGTCCGCGCCGGGGCGCGGTCATCGCTACATCAGCGAAAAAGGACAGGAGGGCCGTGCTTGTTGGGCTGCGCGACCACGCCGAAGCGCAACCGGCCGTCGGCCATCGCGGCCGATAAGGCGAGGCGGCGAAGGGATGTACAACGGTCGCTGCGAAGACACATGGTGGATTCAAAAAAATGGTCGTTTGACGCCTGTCGCCGCCGGCACCGCCCGGTTGCCACATCCCGCGCACTGAGCGAAGTCAAGGCATCCGCGCCGCGCTTCCGCTTTCATGGCGGGCGAATACCGCAAGGCGCAACTTATCTTTTTTTTCAAGCAGGGAGAATGGCAATGGTCAATCCAGTGACACCCCGCCGTGTGGCAGTCATCCGCCATATGGCCTTCGAAGACACGGGCATTTTTGGCGAAGTGCTGGCGCAACGGGGGTGGTCGGTATCCACCCTGGACGCCGGCATCGACAATCTAACGGATTCCATGCGGGAGGCCGATCTTGCTGTAATCCTCGGCGGCCCCATTGGGGTTTACGAAACCGAGCGTTATCCGTTCCTCAAGGAAGAACTTTTGGCGCTGGAAAATCGCCTGGCAGCGGGACGCCCCACCCTGGGCATCTGTCTCGGCGCGCAGCTCATCGCGGCGGTGCTTGGCGCTCGCGTCTATCCCGGCGGCAAGAAGGAAATTGGCTGGAGCGGCATCCGCCTCACCGACGCGGGAGAGCGCTCCTGCCTCGCCGCGCTTGCTTCGCAGCCGGTGCTGCACTGGCACGGCGACACCTTCGACCTTCCGCAAGGCGCGCAACTTCTGGCCAGCAGCGAGGTGTACGAGAATCAGGCCTTCTCCCTGGGCAACAACGTCCTGGCGCTCCAGTTCCATGCGGAGGCGGATAGCCGCCGCATCGAGCAATGGCTGATCGGCCACACCTGCGAGTTGTCCGCCGCCGGCATCGACATCGCCGCGCTACGGCGGAGCAGCCATGAAATCGGCCCTGGCCTGCGCGCGGCCGGGGCCCGGATGCTGGGTGTCTGGTTGGAGCAACTGACCTGGTGAATGGGGGGTTATCCCCCCTCCTTGCGAGGAAGGAGATACCGTTCAAGGCGTAACGGTCGTTGTCTCAGCCGCTGGGGTAGCCTGTTGTCGATGCTCCTGGCGCATATCGCGGCGCTGCTCCATGGTTCCCGCGTCCGCCTCGGCCTGCCTCTGCTCCTGGCGCATCTGCCGGTCCTGCTGCATGGCGCCATCCTGCGAAGCGTCGCGGGAGCGGGTCATGTCGCCTGGTTGCTGGCCCCGGCTCTGGCCGCCCATCTGGCCGTAGCCGCCCTGACTCATGCCACCCGTGCCGCAGCCCCCACCGCCACGGGCCTGGGCATCCAGCGTCAGGGTCAGGGTGGCCAGCGCCACCAAGGCAATCCGGGTGAGAAGAACAGTCTTTTTCATGATGCTTTCCTTTCGATCAATGTAGAGGAGTGTCGAACTTCAGCGCCCCCGTCCCCCGCCCCGCCCATGGCCACCGCCACCACTTTGCCTGGCTTCGTAACCGGCGCCGTAAGGCAGGTCACCCCGGTGTCCGCCGTGCTGCGTGGGGTTGGAATTGCCCATGCGCGGGCCGCCCAGGTCGGGCAGTGGCGTGACATTTCCAATTCCAGCGGACGGCGGGCTCCAGGTTTCGGGCAGAACATCGCGTGGCAGTGAGAGGTCCAGCGATCGGCGCGTCGCCCCCTCCCCCGCGCCGTCTGCCGCAACGGCGATGGCCGGCGCGAGCAGGACACAGAGCAGGATGGGGAGGATTGCGTTTTTCATGGCCATTCGAGATTCAAGGGCAAGTTCGCTTCGGTTTCGACGCTGCCCATTCTGGGCGGGTCGTGTAGCCGCGCGTTTGCACCCATGTAGCGGCGTGTATCGCTTTGTATCAGTGCGTAGCCAGCCAGTCCGCCAGCCGGCGCCGCGATTACACTGCCGCCATGAACCCACCCTCGCGCATCCTGGTGGTGGATGACGATCCCGCGTTGCGGGATCTGCTCTCCGCCTATCTGACCGACACCGGCTTCGTCGTCGACCTGGCCGGCGACGGGGCCGGAATGCGGCGTGCCATCGAACAGGCCCGACCGGATGCCATCGTGCTGGACCTGATGCTGCCCGGCGAGGACGGCCTGACGCTCACCCGGACACTACGGGCGCAAGCGGGCGCGGCGGCTGCCATCCCCGTTCTCATCCTCTCCGCTCGCGGCGAGGAGACCGATCGGGTGGTGGGGCTGGAGATGGGGGCCGACGATTACCTGGCCAAGCCCTTCAGCCCGCGCGAACTGCTCGCCCGGCTGCGCGCGCTGCTGCGGCGCGCCCAGGCCGCGCCATCCATGCCGGATCAGGAGGCCTACCGCTTTGGCCCCTATTGCCTGGACTTGGCGGCTCGGCGCCTGCTCAAGGACGACATCGATCTGGGCCTCTCGGGCGCGGAATTCGATCTGATCAAGGCGTTCACCGAGCGCCCCAATCGGGTGTTGACCCGCGACATCTTGATGGACCTGCTCAAGGGCTACGAATGGGACCCCAACGACCGCACCGTGGACCTCCGGGTGGCGCGCCTGCGACGCAAGCTCGAACCCGACCCCGCCAACCCGGTCTACATCCGCACCGTGCGCGGCGAGGGCTATCTGTTCAACCCGCGCGGCGCCGGGACCTGACCCGCCATGCGGCCCGCCTTGAGCCTCAGCCAGCAAAACGCGATCCGGCTTGCCCTGGTGTTCGTGTTGTTCGAGATCCTGGCCGCGCTGGCCGTGGCTTTTTTTCTCCTGCTGCCCATGGCCCGCGGCGCGGCCAGCGACCTGGCCGGGCTGATGGTGCTTTCCACCCAGACCTGGAGCGAACTGCCGCCCGACACCCGGCCCGCCTTCGAGCGGGAACTGGCGGCCTCGCATGGACTGTTCTTCGCCACTCGCCGGCCTGCTGTCGCCACGCAGACGCTCAAGGGCGGTCCCTATTTGCGCCTCCTGGAGTCGGAGTTGACCCGGCGCGCCGGGACGGCCATCACCCTGGCGAGTACTGAAAAAACTGGCAAAACCTGGCATTGGGTCGGTTTGCCCAGCGGCAGACGAATGTTATGGGTCGGTTTTTCGCATGACCGCATCGGCCCCCAGCCCGTGGCCGCCGGATTGTCGACCCTGGCCGCGGGCCTCGTGCTGGCGGGATTCGCGGCCTGGTGGCTCGCCCGCCGCACCGTCGCCCCGCTCGAGCGTTTCGGTCTCGCCGCCGCCGCCCTGGGACGCGGCGAGACGCCCGAACTGCTGCCCGAAACCGGCCCGCGCGAGCTTGCCGCCCTGGCGCGCCGTTTCAACGAGCTGGCCAGTCAGGTGCGAGACCTGCTGGATGCGCGCACCACCCTGTTGGCGGGCCTGTCCCACGACCTGCGCACGCCGCTGGCGCGCATGCGGCTCGCCCTGGAGATGCTGGAGCGCCGCCCCGACCCGGCCTGGACCGCGCGGCTGGACCAGGATATCGAGGAGATGAACCGCCTGGTCGGAGAGCTGTTGAACCTGGCGCGCGGCCTGGGCCAGGAGACGGCGGCCCAAGTAGACCTTGCCGATTTGCTGGAGGAACTGGCCGAGCGGGCGCGGGAATCGGGCGCCGAGGTTCTTGTGCGCTGCCCGAATCTCCAGCTTGTCGTGCCGCCCGCCGCCCTGCGCCGCGTACTGGCCAATCTCCTGGCCAATGCCCAGCGCTACGCCGGCGACAGCCCCGTGGAGCTCAGGGCCGAGCCTGGCGACGGCGCTTGCCGCATCGGCGTGCTGGACCGGGGGCCGGGCATCCCGGAAGACCAGCTGGAGTCGGTGTTCCGCCCCTTCCACCGAGTGGAGTCCTCGCGCAATCCCGCCACCGGCGGCACCGGCCTCGGGTTGGCCATCGTGCGCCAGCTCGCCCAGGCCAACGGCTGGCGGGTCTGGCTGGAGAACCGGCCCGAGGGCGGGCTCGCGGCCTGGGTCGGCGTGCCGCGCCTGCCAGAGGGGCCGCATGATTGAAGTGATCCGGCCGATCCGCTGAATGGGTTTGGGGCAACCTGGCGGACACCACACCGAGATTGCCGCATTGCGGGAGTCGAATGAAACAAAGCGATACATCAGGATACGTCGCCGATACGTTACGCCGCGATGATGTGGGTGTTCTTCGAGGGTTCGATATGACAGGTCCAGCCTGTTTCTGAGCCATACCCACCACGGCCGTCAGGCCTTCAAGGAGAAATCATGAGCAACGCAATCGGCGGTATCGGAGGAAATTCCTCCATGATGATGCAGGGCATGGGTCGGATGCAGCGTCAGGATCCAGCAAAGATGGCGGAAGAGCTGTTTTCAAAACTCGACACCAGCGGCAAGGGTTATATCGAGAAATCGGATCTTCAGACCGCCTTTCAGAGCGTCCCCGCATCAAGCAGCTCCAGCGCCGAGGATGTTTTTGCATCCCTGGATGGCGACAGCGACGGCAAGGTGACCCAGCAGGAGATGTCCGACAGCATCAAGAAACTGTCGGATGCCCTGGACAACCAGTTTCAGAACATGCGCATGAGCGGCGCCATGGCTGGCATGGGCATGCAAAGGGGCGGGGATGATGCCGGCCTGAGCCAGGAGGACCTGACCAGCCAGTTGGCCTCCATCGGCAATGCCGACAGCAATCGCGCCAGCATGCTCTCCAGCCTCCTCGACAACTTTGATCAGGTCGATACCGACAGCAACGGCAAGGTCAGCTTCGATGAAACCCGGGCCTACAAGCAGTCTGGGCAGAGCGCTGCCGCAACCACGAACACCAGCAGCGAGGCCGAGGTACTGATGCAGATCATGAACCTGGCACAGGCCTATGGCCTTGGCGGGAACAATGCCAGCAGCGCCGGTCTGTCTGTGAGCGCCTGATCGACGGCTCGACCGCCTTCGAGCGCACTTCCCTTGCCGCCGCCCGATTCCGTCGGGCGGCGGTTTTCTTTTTCGCGCCGCCTCCCGGTCGAAACGGCGTGTCGGCCGTGAAACAAACGGATACAGGCCGATACGCCAGCGAGGTGGTGTGGTTACAGCCAGTCGCGATGATGCGCACACCCCAGTGAACGAGGAAACGCTTCATGAAATTATCCAGAATGACCGGCACCGACATCGTCCGCGTGGCCTTGTCGATGCTCGTCGCCGCGCCGACGATGGCGGAAGAGGTCATGTCGCCGGCCCAGCCCGCGGGTCTGCATGGCAGTGTCGGCCTCGGCGTGGGCGTGCGGCCCGCCTACGAGGGCTCGAATGAGATGGAAACGCGGATCACGCCCAACATCAACCTCTTCTACGGCGACACGTTCTTTCTCACCGGCATGAAGGCGGGCGCCAATCTATGGAAGCACACGACAGCGCAAGGCCTGAGCATCAGCGTCGGACCGCTGCTGGCCCTGCGCCGCGGCCGCGACGAGGACTACGCGCTGAGCGGTTTGGGCGAGATCGACCACGGCCTCGATGCTGGCGGTTTTATCCGCTTCCGCAAGGACGGTTGGCAGGCGCGGGCCGATGTCCGCAAGGATGTCAGCAACGGCGATGGCGGCGCGACGGTGAATCTTTCCGTCGGGTATGGCATGCCGGTCGCACAGAACTTGCGCCTGCGCGCCAACCTCGACACGGCCTGGGCCTCGACGGCTTACATGAACACCTTCTACGGCATCGACGCGACACAGTCGGCGAATTCCGGCATCGCCCAATACGCCGCCGGATCAGGCTTCAAGCAAGTCGGCGCCAGCCTCTCGGCCGATTACGCGATCAGCCGAGAGTGGGGCGGCTTTGCCTCGCTGCGCTACACACGGCTGATCGGCGACGCGGCCGACAGTCCCATCGTGGCGGCCCTGGGCAGCAGGGATCAAGTCGCGACAACCATCGGCATCAAATACCGTTTCTGACCGGCATCGCCACACACAAAGGATCTTGCATGAACAAAATTCGCGGGCACTTTTTCCTGTACGCCGTCGCCGCCATCGCTTTGGTCTTCGGCCTGGCCACCATCGTCAGCGGCGGCCGGGTGTTGTTCGGCGACGAGACAGCGCGCCAGGCAGCAGGCAACTACCTGCCCTTCGTCGTCTGGTTCAATTTCCTCGCCGGATTCGCCTACGTCACGGCGGCGGTCGGCCTGGCGACCAAGCAACCCTGGGCGCCGCGTCTGGCACTGGCAATCGCGACCGCCACGACGTTGGTGTTTCTCGTCTTCGGCCTGTTCATCCTGGTCGGCACGCCGTTCGAGTCGCGCACTGCCGCAGCCATGACACTGCGCACTGCGTTGTGGGCGGGTATCGCCTGGTTCGCCCGTCGCCGGTCAGGTGCGGCTTGACAGGGTTGGCGATGGGCATAAGATAGTAACCGTTTACTATCTTTATTGGCTTCCCCATGGATTCCCCCTCCAAACATCTTCCCGCCGACGAGCGGCGCGCCGTGACGGTCGAGGCCGTGGTCGAACTGGCGGGGTCGGTCAACCCCAGCGAGATCACCCTGGCGGCGATCGCCAAGCACATGAACGTCACCCAGGGGGCGCTGTTTCGCCACTTCCCGTCGAAAGACGCGATCTGGCAAGCGGTCATGGAATGGATGGCGGAGCGGCTGCTGAGCCGGATCGACCGCGCCGCGCGGGGCATCGAATCCCCGCTGGAAGCCATGCGGGCCATGTTCATGAGCCATATCGACTTCGTCATCGAACATCCGGGCGTACCGCGCATGATGTTCGGCGAGTTGCAACGCGCCGAAGCCAGCCCGGCCAAGCGGATGGCCCAGACCCTGATCCAGCGTTACGCGGAACGGATTCGCGCCCGCATCGAAGCGGGCAAGGCGGGCGGCGAGATCGCGGCGGAAGCGGACACCCAGGCCGCGGCGACATTGTTCATCGGCACCATCCAGGGCCTGGTCATGCAGTCCATGTTGTCCGGCGACATCGAACGCATCCGCACCGACGCCCCCGGCGTCTTCGCCATCTACCAACGCGGCATCGAGAAACGCAATGAGGACTGAAATGAAACAATTCCTGTCAACGCATGGCAGAACGCTGGCCTTGGCCGGGGTGCTGCTGCCCTTGCTCGCCCTGTTCGTCTATGTCGGCCTGCGCGCGGGGCCGCTGGCACCGGTGCCGGTGACCGTGGTCACGGTGGAAAGCCAGTCCATCAGCCCCGCCCTGTTCGGCATCGGCACGGTGACGGCGCGCTACACCTACAAGATCGGCCCGACCGTCGCCGGGCGGATCAAATCAGTCGCCGTGCAGGTGGGCGACCGAGTCAAGGCGGGCCAGGTGCTGGGCGAGATGGACCCGATCGATCTCGACGACCGCATCGGCGCCCTGGAGGCCGCGTTGCTGCGCGCCCAGGCCAATGTGCTGGCCGCCGAGGCCCAGATTCAGGATGTCTCGGCGCGCAAACGCTTTGCCGAAACCCAGGCGCAGCGGTATGAAAAACTCCTGGAGGCGCGTTCCGTCAGCGAGGAAGCGGTCGAGGCCAAACGCCAGGAACACCAGATCGCCGAGGCGGGCATCCGGGCCGCACGCGCCAATCTGGATGCCGCCAGGCAGGAAATGTTGCGCAGCCGCGCCGAACGCGATGGCCTGATTCGGCAGCGCGCCAATCTGCATCTGATCGCCCCGGTCGCCGGCCTGGTCAGCGTGCGCGCCGCCGACCCGGGCACCACGCTGGTCGCCGGGCAGGCGGTGGTGGAGGTCATCGACCCCGCCAGCGTGTGGATCAACGTCCGCTTCGATCAACTGAGCGCCACCGGCCTGCGCGAGGGGCTGTCCGCCCGCATCGTGCCGCGCAGCCTTGCCGGGCAAATCCTCGCCGGGCGGGTGGCTCGGGTTGAGCCGCTGGCCGATTCGGTGACCGAGGAGAGCCTGGCCAAGGTGGTGTTCGACACCCTGCCGGAGCCGCTACCGCCGATCGGCGAGCTGGCCGAGGTGACCGTGGCGCTGGCGGCATTGCCGGCGCGGCCGGTGGTCGGCAACGCCAGCGTGCGGCAATTGAATGGCCAAACCGGGGTGCTCGTGGTTGAAGACGACCGCTTGCGCTTCGCGCCGGTCAAGCTGGGTACTACCGATCTCGATGGCCGTGTGCAGATTCTGGACGGACTCAAGGCGGGTGAACGCGTGGTGGTCTACAGCCAGAAGGCGCTGACCGCCGACAGCCGCTTCAAGGTGGTGGACAGCCTGCCGGGAGTGTTGTCAGGAGCAGCGCGGTGATCAGTCTCGCCGGACGCGACATCCTGCATTCCTGGGGCAAGTTCGTCTTCACCGGGGTCGGCCTCGGGTTGCTGATCGGCGTCACACTGACCATGGCCGGGGTGTATCGCGGCATGGTCGACGATGCCAAGGCGCTGCTCGACAACAGCGGCGCCGACCTGTGGGTGGTGCAGCAGGACACCCTCGGTCCGTATGCCGAATCCTCCAGCCTCTACGACGACACCTGGCGCGGCATCCTCGCCATGAAGGGGGTGGCGCGCGCGGCCAACATCACCTACCTGAACATGCAGGTGCGGCGGGCGGGCGGGCCGGGCCAGAAGGATGTGCGCGCGATGGTGGTCGGCATCGTGCCCGGCGGCCCGGGTGAGCCTGGTCAACCCGGCTATCTGGTCGCCGGCCGGCAGATCACGCGCGGCCATTACGAAGCGGTGGCCGACCTCGCCACCGGCTTCAAACTGGGTGAGCGCATCCGTATCCGGCGCAACGAATACCAGGTGGTCGGGCTCACGCGGCGCATGGTGTCTTCCGGCGGCGACCCCATGGTGTTCGTGCCGTTGAAGGACGCTCAGGAGGCGCAGTTTCTCAAGGACAACGACGCCATCGTCCGGCAGCGCGCCCGCACCGCCGAAAACCCGGCCCTCAACCGGCCCGGCGTGCCGGGTGTGCTGGACGCGGTGCTCGCCTCGCAGAGCGTCAACCCTTACGTCAATGCCGTGCTGGTGCGGATCAAGCCGGGCTTCGACCCGGAGGCGGTGGCCGAACCCATCCGCCGCTGGCAGCGGCTGACCGTGTTCACCCGCGCGCAGATGGAAGAAATCCTGATCGCCAAGCTGATCGCCACCTCGGCCCGGCAGATCGGGATGTTCCTGGTGATCCTGGCCATCGTCAGCGCGGCCATCGTCGCCTTCATCATCTACACCCTGACCCTGGGCAAGATTCGCGAGATCGCGGTGTTGAAGCTGATCGGCACCAAGAACCGCACCATCGCCGCGATGATCCTGCAACAGGCCGTGGGCCTGGGACTGATCGGCTTCGTGGTGGGCAAGGTGGCGGCCACCTTCTGGGCGCCGTTCTTTCCTAAATATGTCCTGCTCGAAGCGGGCGACGCGGCGCGCGGCTTCGCCGCCGTGGTGGTGATCTGCGTGCTGGCCAGCGTGCTGGCGATCCGCGCCGCGCTCAGGGTCGACCCGGCGGAGGCCATCGGTGGATAACGATGTGTGGATAACAACATGAATGAACGCTATAGCCAGGGCATTCGCATCGAAGGCCTGACCAAACGCTACGGCGCCGGCGACACCGCCGTCGATGCGCTCAAGGGCGTCGACATGCAGGTCGCACCGGGCGAGGTTGTCGGCCTGATCGGCCCCTCCGGCTCGGGCAAGAGCACGCTGCTCAAGTGCCTGGGCGCGGTGATCGAACCCAGCGCCGGGCGCATGACGCTGGGCGAGCAGATCATCTATGAAAACGCCTGGAAGATTCCCGACCTGCGGGCGCTACGCCGCGACAAGATCGGCTTCGTGTTCCAGGCGCCCTACCTGATCCCCTTCCTCGACGTGACCGACAACGTGGCCCTGCTGCCCATGCTGGCCGGTCGGCCCAACAACGAGTCGCGCAAGCGGGCGCTGGAACTGCTGGAGGCGCTGGACGTGCAGCACCGCGCCAAGGCGATGCCGTCGCAGCTCTCCGGCGGCGAGCAGCAGCGCGTGGCCATCGCCCGCGCCCTGGTCAACCGGCCGCCGGTGATTCTGGCCGACGAACCCACCGCGCCGCTGGACAGCGAACGCGCGCTCACCGTGATCCGCCTGCTGGAAGACATGGCCGGCCAGTTTTCCACCGCGATCATTGTCGTCACCCACGACGAAAAGATCATTCCCACCTTCAAGCGCATCTACACCATCCGCGACGGCCGCACCCACGAAGAAGCGGGTGAGGGCCGATCCATCGAGGGCGACAAGGCACTGACGGCATGAAAAGCAGTATCAACTACCTCCTCCCGCTGTTTCTGGCCACCCATCCGGTGTCGGCCGCCGAGCCCGATCCGCCTGCCAACGAGGAGGTGGCGAGGCTGCGCGCCGAGGTGAGCCAACTCCGCGCCGAGATTCAGGCACTGCGCGCCCAGGCGCCAAAGCCGGCGCGGCAGCCCGAACCGGCTTTGACAACGCCAGAACCGGCGCGGATGGCGGTTGACGACGTGCCGCGCACCACGCCGCTGCCGACCACGCAACTGTTCGCGCCGCTGCGCGCCGACCCCAAGGAACCCCGCTTCTTCGTCAGCGCGCTCCAGGTCGATTCCGCGCTGCGCGACACCACCCTCGGCGCGGTCGGTTTCGGCGAACACTTCGGCCTTGTGCGCCGCGAGACAGGCAACGGCGAGGGTTGGCAGCTTGGCATCGCGGGCGCGGTGTTCGCCCAGTTCGACCTGGAAGCGGCGTCCTCCGATCTGATCAATGCCGACTATGTCATCGGCCTGCCGCTGACCTGGCGCCGCGGCGACTGGTCGGGACGCCTGCGCCTGTATCACCAGAGTTCGCACCTGGGCGACGAATTCCTGCTCAGCACACAGCCGCAGCGCGTAAACCTCAGTTTCGAGGCCATCGAGGCGATCGTCGCCTACGACTTCGGCAATCTGCGTCTCTATGGCGGCGGCGAAACCCTGTTCGACCGCGACCCGGCCGATCTCGGCCAAACCCTGCTGCACGCGGGCCTCGACTGGCGCGGGCGCGAGGTCGCCTTCCGCCTGGGTGACCTGGGCGGCGCGCGCTGGGTGGCGGGGCTGGACATGAAGCGTTGGCAGCAGAACGACTGGGCGGCCCAGATCAGCGCCAAGGCGGGGCTGGAGTTCGCGCCGCTCGCCGAGGGCAGCGGCCGCCGCTGGAACGCCCTGCTGGAGTACTACGACGGCCAGTCGCCGTATGGCCAGTTTTATCCACAGGACGTGCGCTACTGGGGCATCGCCATCCAGTTGGGCCTGTGAGAAACCCTGTATTGACCCAACCCCATCCCACTCCGAGGAACAAGACCATGAAACGCTCCCTTTTCACCGCATACGCCTTGAGCATGGGGATCACCCTGCTGGTACCTGGTGCTCCGGCGCTGGCCGAAGCCGAACCCGCCCAGCCCCTCGCCCTGCGCGGCATCATGCAGGACCTGGGTCGGCACATGCAGACCGTCACCCTGGCGATTGCGCGCGAGGATTGGGCGCTGGTCGAAAAGACCGCGCCCCTGATCGCCGAGCATCCCCAGCCGCCTTTGATGGAAAAGACCCGCATCCTGGGATTCGTCGGCACGGACATGGGCAAGTACAAAAGCCATGACCGGAAGACCCACGAGGCCGCGCATGAACTGGCCCAAGCCGCAAAAAACAAGGATGGCATGGCGGCCATCGCCGCTTTCCAGTCCATTCAGTCCGGTTGTTATGGCTGCCATCGGGAATTCCGCAAACCGTTTGTCGAGCACTTCTACGGGGCGCGCTGACCTCGCAACAGCTACGGGAGACACGGTATGCAAGCTGACAACACCAATGGATTCAAGCCCGAGCATTTGCGGAAGTGGTGGCAAGCCACACGCGACTACCTGTTAGCCGATCTGGAAAGTTTGCCGGGGCCCGCCGCCCAGGGCGACGATGAACGGTTGCCGCCAGAGACGGATGCTGGCCGGAAACGCTACACCAGCGTGCTCTGGATCGGTCTGGCATTGGCCGCCGGCACTGGCCCGACACTGGCATTCGCGACGGATGCGCCCCCGCTGGCCCTTGCCGCGGCGGCTCAATCCAGACCGGATTTCTCCGGGCTTTGGGCGCTCAATGCCCAGGCCAGTGATGACCCGTTGGAAAAGCTGAAGGCAGCCATGCAAACGATGCAACCTGCCAATGGCGGCGGACGCGGGATGGGAGGCGGTTCCAGCGGACAAGGCCGAGGCGGCGGAATGGGCGGCGGACGCCATGGACGTGGATCGACAGAAGGAAAGGCGGGGCGCGGCGAGATGCCATCCCACGAGACGACCGCACTGATCGCCGCTGCGGGAAAGCTCGATATCACCCATGCGGATCCGATGCTGCTGATCGCCGACGAGAACGAGCAGCGTCAGCGCCTCTTCACCGACTTTCGCGGCGCCAGCGTCTCCGCCAACGGCGGCTTGCGGCAGCGGGTGGCCGTTGCGGGCTGGGAAGGCGCCGTGCTGGTGGTCGAGTCAACCATGAGCCATGGCTCAAAGCTGGTTCAGCATTACCAGATCGATGCCGACACAGACCAACTCGTGATTTCCGCGGTAGCCCATCCTCCCGAAGCTCGACCGGTCCCGTTTCGTCTCGTGTATGACCGGTTGAAGCCTGGGGTGGATGTGAAAGAAAGGAACTGAAATTGCAAACAGATCGCTCGTTACCCTATATCCGCCCATCGCCCCGCTCGATCTGGATCGGCTTGTGTGCCGGCATGCTGGCCGGCTGCGCCAGCGGCCCTGATTTCAAGTCGCCCGCCGCGCCCGATGTTGCCGGTTACACCGTCTCGGCCTTACCTGCACAGACCGTCGCCGCGCCGACCGCGCTAGGCGGTGAGCAGCGTTTTGTCGAGGGCGCGCCCGTCGCCGCCCAATGGTGGCGGCAGTTCGGCTCGGCCAAGCTGGATGCCCTCATCGAAGCGGCCCTGCGCGCCAGCCCCACCCTGGAGGCCGCCCAGGCCACCTTGCGCCAGGCCCGGCACAACTACGAAGCGAAGGCCGGCGCCACACAGTATCCGCAGGCGAACGCCAACCTCGGCGCGCAGCGCCAGGGCGTCAACAATGCCGCCGCCGGCCTGCCCGGCGGCGAGCGCACCTACAACCTGGTCAACGCCAGCGTGGCGGTGAGTTACGACCTCGACCTCGCCGGCGGCAACCGGCGCGCGCTGGAGGCCCTGGCGGCGCAAACCGAGCATCAACGCCACCAGCTCGAAGCGGCGCGCCTGGCCCTGATCGGCAACCTGGTCACCACGGCCGTCATTCAGGCGCAACTGGCCGGGCAGATCGAGTCCAGCGCGGCCATCCTGGCGGCCCAGGAAGAACAACTGGGGCTGACCCGCAAGCGCCTGACGCTGGGCGCGGCCTCCGAGCGGGATGTCCTGGCGCTGCAAACCCAGGTGGAACAGACGCGCGCCGGACTGCCGCCGCTGCGCCTCAAGCTGGAACAGAACCGGCACCTGCTGGCCATCCTCGCCGGCCAGCCGCCCGCTACCGCGGCCATGCCGGAATTCACCCTGGCCGACTTCAGCCTGCCCGGCGAGTTGCCGGTCAGCCTGCCCTCCGAGCTGACCCGACAACGCCCGGACATCCAGGCCGCCGAGGCCCTGCTCGCCGCCGCCAGCGCGCAACGCGGAGTGGCCGTGTCCAGGCTGTATCCGCGTATCGCGTTGAGCGCCAATCTCGGCGCGCAAGCCCTCACCGCCGCCAGCCTGTTCGATGGTGGCTCGCTGGTTTGGGGCCTGGCGGGAGGGTTGGCGCAACCCCTGTTCAATCCCGGCTTGCGCGCCGAGGTGGGGGCGGCCGAAGCGGGATTCGACGCCGCCGCCGCCCACTACCGGCAAACCGTCCTGCAAGCACTGCGGGAAGTCGCCGACGTGCTGCGCGCGCTTGATCACGACGCGCAGACCTTGGTGTCTCATGCCGCCGCCAACAGTGCCGCGCAGGAATCGTTGCGGCTGACGCAACAACTCTATGCACTGGGCGCGGCAAGTTATCTCGACCTGCTCATTGCGCAGCAGCAAGCGCAAAAAACCCGAATCAACCTCATCGCGGCGCAGGCATTGCGGCTGGCTGATACCACCGCGCTTTACCAGGCCATGGGGGGCGGCTGGTCGCGGGACGTACCCGCCGACGAGCAAGCGCCGCCCGGTCATAAAGGAAACCATCCGAAGTCTGATGCAGCACCGAGTTGAACCTGTCACTCCCCAAGCTACGGCTCAAGCTTGCGGACCAGAAATCCGCGTAAACACGGGGGGCGTGCGAAAGGTGCCTTTCACGGAAACAGCGAATAGAAAAACCACTGAAATTGGGGTTTCCGGGCCGGCAGTCCCGGCATTTGTAACGCTGCAAATCGTGCGCCGTTCCGTTTCTGACCACGTGCTCATTGGGGCAATGTGGGCAGCGCGGCTTGCCCTCTAAGCGACCTTCGACGATGGCCACCGATGCCGCTTTCCTCGCGCCAACCGCCAGTTCCGCCGCAACCTTTTGCCGATGCGCGCACGTCAGGTGTTCCAGTGACTTTATCAACCTTGCCAGTTCCCGTTGCCTCATCTCGGTCTCCCGACCTATGCAATGAGGCCACTATCCGCTCCAATGGGCTCATAGCATGAGCCCATCACTACTTAACGCGAACTGAGCATCGGGATAGGGGCGGTCAGATTATCTGACCGATCCCCTCCCACACCACCCGACATGCGGGTCCGCACCGGGCGGTTGGAGCAGTTGAGGTCGCCGGGCGTGTGTTACACCCGACCCGACTGCCTGAGGTCGCTAGTTGTTGATTCGGCGATACTGGTTTCTCGCTGCCGTGGCCTATCAGGCTTCACCTTATCTGCCGTACCGGCGAGCTTCGCTTTCGCGAACATCTGAGACGCTCCAGTTTCGATAATCAAAGGGCTTCCCCTCCTATTCCTTCGGCCCATCGCCCCTTGCCGACGGCTACTATGGCCTCTGCTTACTTCTCGCTCCGTGTTTCCACGTCGGCCTTTCGGCCATGAGGCGAGATCTCCCCAGGTAAGGACGCACTCCTTCACTGCACAACCGCCGGATCTACACCACTTCGCCTCGATCACGAGAGCTTCGCGGTTATTGGCCCGCTCGCCCTGCTCCCCAGCGCCTTCTATCCGGTTCTTGTTCATCGGCTAGCAGCTTCGCCCCACGCTTCCTTCCGACACTCGGTCGCCCTTGTGCAGTTGCGCTTCGCTTCGTTCGCTGTGATCAACTTGACCTTGCCCCCGAAAAACGTACTCCATAGCTGATGTTTAAATACAGGCAATGGAGATGAAGAAATGAGCACAAGGAAAGACGGCCAAACACGAGGCAAATACACCCTGGAATTCAAGCTGGAGGCCGTGCGTCTGGTCAAAGGCGGGCAGACAGCAGCGGTGACGGCGAAGATACTGGGTGTGCCAGAGCAGACGCTGGGCAACTGGGTATGACTGAGCAGCAAAGGCCAACTCACGGGTGCTGGCGACAAACCCGTGAGCGCCGAACAAATGGAATTGGCTCGTCTGCGAGCTGAGAACGCGCGGCTCAAGATGGAACGCGACATCCTAAAAAAAGCGACGGCGTACTTCGCGCGGGAAGTGCTGTGAAGTACGCCTGGATTGCCCGGTATAAATCGCAATGGCCGATCACGCTCGCCTGCGAAGTGCTCGGTGTCAGCGCCAGCGGCTACTTTGAGCACAGGCGACGCAAAGAGATAGATGCACCGAACCGAGCGGGGCCGAGTCAGCGCATGGGCGCCGAAGCCCTGCTGGTTCACATCAAGTCCATCCACGCCGAATTCAAAGAGGAATATGGCTGGCCGAAAATGTGGAAAGAATTGCAGGCCCGAGGCATACGTGTGGGCAAAGAGCGTGTCAGGTTGCTGATGCAGCGGAACGGCATCAAGGCACGGGGCAAGCGGAAATTTGTCGTGACCACTGACAGCAAACACGACCTGCCAATTGCGCCGAATTTGTTGAATCGTGACTTCACCCCTGAAGCGCCGAATCAGGTGTGGACCAGCGACATCACCTACATTGCAACCGATGAGGGCTGGCTGTACCTGACGGCGGTGATCGACCTGTTCAGCCGCCAGGTCGTGGGTTGGAGCATGCGAGAGCACATGCAGGCCAGCGTGGTCACCGATGCGCTCCGCATGGCATGGTTCAGGCGACGACCGGAGTCTGGGCTGATCTTCCATTCGGATCGCGGCAGCCAGTATTGCAGCCATGCGTTTCAGGGCGCGCTCAAGGACTATGGAATGCAATCCTCGATGAGCCGCAAGGGCAACTGCTGGGACAATGCGCCGACTGAGAGTTTATGGAGCCGGTTGAAGGTCGGCAGGTTGTACGGCAGGAAGTTTGCAACCCGGCGCGAGGCCATGGATGAGGTCATGGACTGGCTGACGTTCTATAACCACAAGAGATTGCACTCGACGCTGGGTTACGTCAGTCCAATGACCTTCGAGCAATGCTGGTTTGCGGACCAGCAGCAAGGCAGAAAGTCCGCATAATGGTCAGCCTATGGAGTCCGGAATTCAGGGGCAAGGTCAACTTACGGCAGGACTTTCACCTACAAGAGTGCGCCCATGCTGGGCGCACCCAAAAAAAAGCCGCCCCGAAGGACGGCTGAAACCCCGCATTGCGCGGGGCAGGGAGGAGAAGTGACGTTCTCGATTCGCTTTAGCGGATGGGGAGCGTCACGCAGTTGGGTATGTTACGCATCAACGCACCGACTGGTGCACGCCTAATTTTTCAGCCACCTGCGTCAGGTCAATTCCATCTTGAGGCGCTGTTCCATCAAGGCACAGGTTTATTTCGAACATAAAAACCGCTTCCGGCTGACCTACAACGGGCTGGCTCAAAGTGGCCTTGAGACGACGGCAACCCACCTGGTGGAACACACTAACGGTCTCAATCCGCGCCGTCACCTGAGCGGCGCTGCCGGTGGTATTGGCGATCAAGCCCGCCACGGGATCATTCAACACGCCCAAGGCTCGCCCGTCTGATGCGTTGATGGCCGACTTCATCAACGCGCCCAAAGACGCGGCTTGGATACTCGAAACCAGAATAAGCATCAACGAAGAAGCGAATATGCAGCGCATGATCGAGATCATTCGTCATCCGTTTCTAATTTCGCCAGCTTCAAGATGCCGTCACTGAAACAGGCTTCTTCCAGAGCATCCAGGCTGGCGTCACCCGCACTCAACGCATGGGCGCATTGCCCGCGAAAGCACAACCGAAACGCCACCAGATTGCGCTCATCTTTGACGCCCTCTGTGGCTTTCGCACGCTCTTCATTCTGCCTAGGATCGCCATACGCCTCAGCAGTTCGCTGCACCAGATTAGCCACGGTATTCGCATCGCTCATGAGCAGGTTATGGGTGTTGATTAGACCCAGGTTCTTCCCAATCAACACCCCCACCCCCAGGTTGGCTAGCGCACTCCCCCACCCGCCAGCGCCGGAGTTGGCATCCGCTGTCTGAGGAACGTAATCGGCAGCCTTGCCGCGATAGTCCCGAATGATCACGTACTGGGAGTCCCTGTTCAGATCAGACCCCTCGTATAGCCTATACCCGCGCTTGGCCAACCTGCCCGCGAACCTCGACGCCAACTCCGGCGCATCTGGTGACACCACGCCATACCTGCTGCCGAACAGGGAGGAGAAGAATGTCGAGGGCGTGCCCACTATTCCCACGGTACTTGTCTTGATGCCCACCGGCGCCACCACTTCTGCCGCGCTTGCGGCCCCTGCCAGGCCCAGGCTGAGAAGCGCCCATAAATGAACAGTCTTTCTCATGCTGATGCTCCCTGTCACTTATTGATTCGCCATGGTCTGTACGCGCGAATTCATCCGCTCCGTCAGCGCCTGCACGTCCATTGCCTTGGGCTGGACTTCGCGGATGAACTCCGTCAGATCGATTCGGCTGAAGTCCAGGCTCTCGAACTCTGCCAGGGTGAACCCGGAGCACTCCGGCGACTTCGCACTACCCCAGCTCTTGCCAAGTTGTGCGCGCCCTTGCTGCTGGATGATCCGGGCCAGACGAGAATTGAAGCAGCAATAGCCTTCCTTTTTTTTCAGACAAATACCCAGGAATTTCTTTGAGCAATAACTGCCGAGCGCGACACAGAGCTTCTCGCTTTTCTTGATCGCAGTGAGTTGATCTGCTTGATCGCAACTGATCAATTCCTGGATCACCATGACTGCGATGGCGATGTAGAAGGTTGTCGGATTGAAGAAAAGCTGCACGTTACCGACGGATCCCAGCGCCGTCGCACCCGCCGGAACCGCCCCGCCAATCTGGGCAGTCACTCCGTAAAAACTCAAGCTGGGATTAAACGAAGGTGACCAGGCATTCGACGACCAGGCATCGACGGCCTTGTCCATCAACCAAGGCATGTCGCTGCTGAACATAGCGTCGTACATGTATGGGCTACCGACGCTCGAAACGTATTCACCCGCATTGCTCAGCATCTGGCCAGCTAGCGCCTGGTTGCTCATCCCTCCCCCTCCCCCACTGCCGCCCTTGCAGCAGTTCACCAGGCCACCCAGCTTCTTAGAGCATTTCGACGCAGCCCCCGTAAAAAGTCGGAGCGTATCCGGGTCAATGTACGTCCCCGCCTCTCTCGCCGATTCCATCGCCGCCACCGCCTTGCCGAAATCGGCATCGGGTTCGAAGCCCGTATCGAAGCACTCACCGTTGGCGCAGAACGACCGGGGTGAGCAGTCCTCGACCTGTCTGGTCGTGGCGGGCGAGGCCTGGCACTGGTAGGTATTTTCCGAGAGGACACACGCGCCGTCGTCGGCCACTTCGATGCACTGGGTCCCGATCTGCCCGCAACCCCGGTCGCGTAATTCCTGGCAATCGCTCGTCATATCGGGGTCTACGCACAGATAGGTATCCTGATAGCGCCAACAATCCCGAGTCACGCTGAGTCCGGAGATGTTGCGGGTTTGCGGCCCCTCCACACACACCGAACCAGTGTTCGTGCAATCGTTGGCCTGGGCAGTTGCCGCCATCACGCCCAGCAGGGCGGCGAGCAGCCTAAATGCGTACTTCATTTCGACCTGTTCTCGAACACGAGGCACTGGTTGTCCCAGACATCCGTTTCGGTCACCGTGTGCTTCGGGTTGACGAATGGGTTGGTTGGGAGAACACCGTGATGGCCCCATCGGTAATCCTGATACTCGAAGACATAGGTGCAGGTATCTCCAGTACATCCTTGTGCCCCGACACCGTATCCAATATCCACCGGAACGGTGCATGCCCCCTTCCAGTGATTGATGGCCGTGGTCAACAGGTTGTGCTTTACGTACCCGGGACAGTAAAACTCGTCGCAGACGTATTCGAACCAGAAATCCTGACCGGCCACGATGGTGAAGGGCGCCTTGGGAACGGTGGCATACCCATACTGGCATACGCCATGCAGCCCATCCGGGGTAAAGCGCAAGGAGAGCTGGCCATCGGCCCGCTCCGGCTCGCAATAGGCATCGATCAAGGTGAGCAGACCCGACCCTGCCGGGTACCAGGTGCCTGGTGTGCAGGATTCGTTGACCGTAACGGTCACCACCAGGGCCTTCTGGCAGACCACCTCGCCCACGGTCTTGTACTCATTGCACACTTCGGTTGTGACAGTCGCCGGATCCGTCACGGTCCAGTTCGAGCAGATGCTTTCTGCCCCATCCAGCCCAGCACCGACCACCGCATTCGGGTCCGCCAAGACCTGCTTCCCTGCTTGCAGCGTAGGGTCTGTCGCCGGATCAAGGTTGAAGCGCAGACGCGTATCCAGATTCTTCGCCAGGAAATTTACCGCCGCGCACTCGGTGTCATTCTGGCCTTCGCATCCGTTGATCTTTCCGATTCCGGCGCTACCCAGGCCAACGCTTCCAGGCGCCAAGGAAGGCACCGGTGAACTGGTGGTGTAGTGGGGCAACGCGGCAGCCTGCTCGGCGCTCACGATGCCTCCGGTTCCATCGACCGTGCCTTGGGCATACGTCTTTGCATCGTTGAACACGACACCTGGATCGTCGGCGTTTGCCTGCAACGACAGGCACAACAGGACCACAACCTGCCGGATACGGCCAACCGATCTCATGGCGCCCGCCTGAGTCGGCCCAGGCGGTCCACCGCCAACTGGCTGATTACAGGTTCGCCGCGCACCTTCATGATGCCCAGCGCCTGCTCGATGGAGACATCGCCCGCCAGCGCCGCATAGGAAGCGGCCTCGGCACACCCATCTTCCAGTACGGAAGCCGTGCGCCCATCCGCCAGCACGATGCTGGGCACCTTGGCGACCTTGAACTGCTTGAAGCCCTCGGGATGGATGATCCATTCCGCGCCGATGCCCTGGTTCAGGGCGGCAAGCGCCTTCCAGGTTTCTGGCCAGGAGCCCCCTTTCAACCCCCGCAGCACCATTACCGCCCCAGCCTCTTTCGCCTGCCTGGCCAACGCCTTGATGACGTGCTCAGGCATGGAGAGCGAGACGAACACCATCAGGTCAGAACCGGTTTTCTGAACAGCCGGCCTGCCGCCGTTGAACTGGCGGGCCAGCGCTTCCAGGTCGACCAGTCGATTGGCTGGCAGGGCCGGCGGCGCGTCGATCTTGACCTCACCCGGTTTCGGAGCATCCCGCCCTGCCCTGTCCAGGGCATCCGGCACCCCACCGGAGAGCGCCCGCATGCGTGCCTTGATCTCATCGTCAGACGGCAACGGTTGGGCAGCGCCGACATGGCTGGCAATCAGGCATCCCAAAGCGAAGGCCGCATACCGAAACAATCCCGCATTCGATACGTGCTTCACAGGCTGGCCCCCTCGCAGCAATTCCGCTTACGGAAGATGAGATAGCTGAAGTCTTCACCGATCTGCGGGATCTCCCGCCCCGCCCCCCACAAGATGGTTGAACGCCCGAAGGGCTGGCAACAGCGCCCGGCGATCTTCCTGGTCTGGGGAACCGGGTACAGCATCGAATACTTGTATTGCGTCTTGTCCATCAGGATTTGCGGGTAGTAACCGCACAAGCCGTCGCTACCGTAGGCCGACCAGTTGGTGAGCATCCGGTGCAGCCGCGCGGATGCACGCTGCACCATCAGCGAGGAACCCTGCACACCACCGATCCAGGTTTGAATACTTCCGCCCAGTGGATAGAGCGAGCCATTGCAGCCCGCACACCAGAACATCTCCGAACGGCCGAACCCGACAGTCGAAGAAACGCAATCCGCAGAGCACGCTCCCTGCGCCACCACGCCGCCGAAGATGAACGCATCCGGATTCAGGATGCCCTCCAACTCATCGTCGCCGTAGGACGGGTCGATCTCCGACATGTAAGCGATATCGAAGCCCTGGTGCTCGGTGCAATGTGAGTCCACCAGAACGCCCAGGAGCGTCATCAGCGGGTTCACATACCAATGCACATGTCGGAACGCTCCCCGGGTCGTGCGAATACCAGAACTGTGGTTGTCGATCTGGCCGAACTGCATGGAGTTCACCCCGGCGTCGATCTTCACGCCGCCCAGGCCAACGAAGCAGTAAGGCGTCTTGGTCACATCCGCCATGCGCGCCGCTTCCCAGAACGAAATCGTCGTGCCGATGGTGGGTGGATTGCCGCAGGCGCAAAGCTTTGTGTCCGGATTGGCCGTGTCTTCCTGGCTTTGCGAGATCAGCGCCACGTTG
Source organism: Hydrogenophilaceae bacterium (assembly GCA_031426815.1). GTDB lineage: Bacteria > Pseudomonadota > Gammaproteobacteria > Burkholderiales > Thiobacillaceae > PFJX01. Next base: position 1,212 of record JASJPG010000059.1, on the reverse strand, counting down.
CCGAAGACCTTGATCGGAAATGCGCACGACCAACACACATCGGTCACGTAGTTCGGAAACCTGCCGTAGCAAGTGGGATCGGCATACGCCTTCGAAACAAAGACCACCCAGGCAACCACAAAACCGACCCACAAGGTCAAGCTGTATGCCAACCGCCGCCCGGCGCGTTCAGAGTGCCAGTTCTTCAATTGCCAACACCTTCCCTTGTTGTCTGACAACAGCAGGCACCTGCCGAATACCGAACCGGCCGGTGATGAATCCCGCCTGGTCATAGAACACCTGCCGCTTCCATGCGCGGGTCAGGTTTAGCCAACTGCCGCCGACCAGGATGACCTTCGCCCTCGGCTCCCGGTCCACGAGCGCGTTGGCATAGCGCACCTGGCGCTTGTCGCGTGCGTCGATGAACAACAACGGCTTGGTCAGCGAGGTGAACGCCAGTGGGTTGACGACCATGCCGGCCGGGGCGATGACGTTGCCCAGGTGATCCTTGACCGTCTCCTGAATCCTGATCGACGGATCGAACGTCCATTTCCGGGACTTTCTTGCCGTGGCAATACCTGGAACCGGCTGCGGGTTCTCGATGGTGGCCAGCGCCCGGCGCTTGGCGACCTCTTCAAGCTGTTTCAGCTTGCCGGACTTCTCCATCGCCTTGAGCTTGGCCATCAATGCGTCGAGCATGTCCGGTTCGGCGATCTCCCAGGTATTGCCGTACACGCCCAGATGCCCGGCGCTCGCCGGCATGGCGAGGCAGCCCAAGGCAAGGATCAACGCCCAGCGTCGAGCCATGCGGAAATCCTGTCTGCGGAAGCGGCGCCAGGTAGCAGGCGTCCATCCCTGGCGATCAAGGTCGGCGTGCCGTTGATCCCCAGGCGTTCCGCCAGCGCCACGTTGGCGGCGATGGGGTTCTCGCAGTCACCCTTCCCCACCAATTTCCCTCCGGTCAGTGCATCACGCCAGGCCTGCGCGCGATCCTTCGCACACCAGATCACGGTGGACTTGGCCACGGCGTTCGGATGCAACGACTGGATGGGAAACGGGAAGAGATAGAGGGTTGCGTTATCCAGCTTGGCCAGTTCCGCTTCGACCTTCTTGCAATAGGGGCAGTCAGGGTCTGAGAACACCGCCAGAACACGCTCGCCCTTGCCGCTCACGAACTTGATGCTGTTTTCCAGGGGCAGGACCGACCAATCGATTTTGGCCAGCGCTTCCTTC
>JASJPG010000058.1:0-3391 GCA_031426815.1 Hydrogenophilaceae bacterium | reverse complement strand
ACTGGTGGTGGCTGATGGTCAACGGCGACAGCAATGCCAACCGCATGATCCTGGCCACGCTGGGAGACGACGCCTGGTCGGCCGCCGATCTGGGCCGCTTGATGCGCGGCTCGCTGGCGCGCCAGAAACACGGCTACTGGAACACCACGGTGGCCAACGCCTGGGGCGTGCTGGCGACCAAGCGCTTCTCGGAAAAGCTGGAGAAAACCCCGGTCAGCGGCGTGACGCAAGCCAGCCTGGGCGAGCACAGCAACCAGCGCGACTGGAGCAAGGCCACCGGCGGCACCGGTTTGCTGCCCTGGCCGGCGAATCAGCAGATGCTGAAAGTCAGCCACCAGGGCGCGGGCCGGCCCTGGGTGACGTTGTCCAGCCAGGCCGCGATTCCGCTCAAGCAACCCCTCAACGCCGGCTACCGCATCACCCGCACGGTGACGCCCATCGAGCAACGCCAGCCCGGCGTCTGGCATCGCGGCGACGTGCTGCGCGTGACGTTGAACGTCGACGCGCAGACCGACATGGGCTGGGTCGCGCTGCTCGACCCGATCCCGTCCGGTGCCACCATCCTCGGCACCGGCCTCGGCGGCGATTCCGCCTTGCTGGCGCAGGGCGAGAAGCGCGAAGGCTGGGTCTGGCCGGCCTACGAGGAACGCACCCACGACAGTTTTCGCGCCTATTACAGCTTCGTGCCGAAAGGCCAGTTCAGCGTCGAATACACCCTGCGCCTGAACAACGAAGGCCGTTTCAACCTGCCCACCGCGCGGGTCGAAGCGATGTATGCACCGGAACTGTTCGGCGAAGTGCCGCTGGCGGATATGGAAGTGAAACCTTGATCACCTTCCCGCGCGCGGCGCGCCCTGCGCTGCTGTTTCTGTTCCTGTTGGCGCCGTCCGCTCAGGCCGCGCAGCCGAATTTCGCGGAAGTGCGCGCCAGCCATATCTCCTCCGAGGCCTGGCTGCTCGACCGTCACGGCCAACTGCTGCACAGCGTGCGGGTCGACAAGGAACGCCGGCACTTGCCCTGGGTGGGGTTGGCCGACCTGTCGCCGGCCATGATCGCCGCACTGATCGCGTCGGAAGACAAGCGCTTCATGAGCCATGCTGGAGTCGACTGGAAGGCGATGGTCGGCGCGATCTGGACCAATCTGGTTGAACGACGACAACGCGGCGCTTCGACGCTGACCATGCAACTGGTCGGCCTGATCGACCCCAGCCTGCATCGCGACGCCGACGGCCGCAGCCTGGATCAGAAGTGGCGCCAGATCGGCGCGGCGCGCGAGATGGAAAAGCGCTGGAGCAAGGAACAGATCCTGGAGGCCTACCTCAATCTGGCCAATTTCCGTGGCGAACTGGCGGGTATTTCCGCCGCCGCCAAAGGCCTGTTCGGCAAGCATCCGTCCGGTCTCGACCGGGCCGAAGCCAGCGTCCTCGCCGCCTTGTTGCGCGGCCCCAACGCCAAGCCGGACCTGGTCGCCAAACGGGCCTGTGGTGTGGCGCACCAGATCGGCCAGGCGGATTGCCGCGCGGTGACCAGCCGCACCTTGTCCGCCCTGATCCGGCAGCCGCGTCTGGCGATGGATCACCAACTCGCGCCGCATCTGGCGCGGCGGCTGAACCTGGCGCCCGGCCAGAGTCTGCGCACCAGTCTGGATGCCGACCTGCAAGCCTTCGTGCTGGATACCCTGAAACGCCACCTGGTCGAACTGCGCGACCGCCAGGTCGAGGACGGCGCCGTGCTGGTGCTGGACAACGCCAGCGGCGAAGTACTGGCCTGGGTCGGCTCCAGCGACGCCACCTCGCAGGCTGCCGAAGTCGATGGCGTCACCGCGCAGCGCCTGCCCGGCTCGACCTTGAAACCGTTCCTGTACGGCCTCGCCATCGAACGCCGTCTGCTCACCGCCGCCTCGCCGCTGGAAGACAGCCCGCTGGCGCTGGATACCCCGCTCGGCCAATACGTGCCGCAGAACTACGAACGCGATTTCAAAGGCTGGGTCAGCGCCCGCAGCGCCCTCGGCGCCTCGCTCAACGTGCCGGCGGTGCGCACGCTGCTGCTGTTGGGCGTCGAGCGCTTCCATGCCGGACTCAAGCGCATGGGCCTGAACAGCCTCATCCATGACAGCGATTTCTACGGCTATTCGTTGGCCTTGGGCGGCGGCGAAACCACACTGCTGGAACTCGCCAACGCCTATCGCAGCCTCGCCAACGCCGGCGTCCTGCGCCCGGTACTTTGGCTGCCGGTAAAGGCCGGCAAGGCTAAAGGTCAACGCGTGCTGTCGAAGGAAAGCGCCTACATCGTCAGCGACATCCTGGCCGACAAGGCCGCGCGCGGCCTCACCTTCGGCCTGTCCAGCCCGCTCGAAAGCCTCGGCTGGGCGGCGGTCAAGACCGGCACCAGCAAGGACATGCGCGACAACTGGTGCCTCGGCTACAGCGACCGCTACACGGTCGGCGTCTGGGTCGGCAACGCCTCCGGCACGCCGATGCGCGATGTATCCGGCATCAGCGGCGCCGCGCCGATCTGGCAAGCAGTGATGAACCGCCTGCAAGAGGGCCACCCGGCCAAACCGCCGAAGCCGCCGCTCGGCGTGGCAAGCCGACTGGTGCAGTTCGAACCGGCCATCGAACCGGAACGGCGCGAACTGTTCCTGGTCGGCACCGAACTGGATCGCATCGTCATGCCGCACAGCGAAACCCTTGCGCCGCGCATCGAAGGCCCCGGCAACGGCGCCATCCTGGCGCGCGACCCCGACATCCCGCCCGAGCGCCAGAAAGTCCGCTTCAGACTCGTCGGCGACGTCCATGCGCTGACCTGGCATGTCGACGGCAAACCCGCCGACCCCGCCTGGCTCGACGCCGACGGCAGCCTGCTCTGGCCGCTCGCCCCCGGTGCGCATCGGATCAGCCTGCACACGGTGGATGGCAAGAGTGTCGATGCGATGTTCGTGACGGTGAAGTAGGCGGTGGGGTGAACAACGGTGCGCAATGACGCCGGTAGGGTGCGCCGTGCGCACCGTAGCGCCGGTTGGTATCCCATGTAGGGCGGAACAGCCGGCGTCTTTTGCCGGCGCCTTCCGCCGTATGCACTGCGCGAGGTCAACTGTGTGTCATTCGGCGGAAGGCGCCGGTCGGCTTTTCCGCCCTATGCGGGCTGCAACGATGGCACGAGCGGCATTGTTGATATGTCGCAGTTGGTTTCGAGCGAACGAGCGGGTATCTTTTACAGAACTCAAGGATGAACAACTATTCAGCCGGGTAAGTCTTGAACTTGGCGTACTGACTTGGCCTAACGGCGCTGATCTAGACCCCGAGTGGGTACACGAAGAAACAAGGGAGAATAAAACGTGGTCTGTCCCTGAGGTTTCCCCGCATATTGTTTTTGTAATTCAATGGGTTGG
>JASJPG010000057.1:0-15437 GCA_031426815.1 Hydrogenophilaceae bacterium | reverse complement strand
CTTAAGTTCAGGGTGCTTCGAGATGAATGACAATGGCGCATGCGCCCTGATACCCCAAACCCTCCAACCAGCCCGCGTTCCCTGTCGACGCTGAAAGGCTTGTGGCCGTTCCTCCGGCCCTACCGGGCGCGACTCGTGCTGGCCTTTTTCCTGTTGTGCCTGGGTTCCGCAACCATTCTGCTGGTGCCGCTGGCGTTTCGCGATCTCATTGATTTCGGTTTCGGCAACCGCGCGCAGTCCAGTGCCGGCCTGCTCGGTGCAATGAGCCTGAACGGGCATTTTATTGCCCTGTTCGGACTGGCGGGTTTCTGGGCGCTGGCCGTTTCGGCGCGCTATTACACGGTGTCGTGGGTCGGCGAGCGCGCGACGGCGGATCTGCGCAGTGCCGTCTATGCGCGGGTGTTGTCCCAGTCGCCACAATTCTTCGAGACCTTGCAGACCGGGGAAGTGCTTTCCCGGTTGACCGGCGACACCACGCTGATTCAGACCGTGGTCGGCAGTTCTATCTCGATGGGCTTGCGCAGCCTGTTCCAGTTCATCGGCGGCATGATCATGCTGGCCGTCACCAGCCTCTATCTGTTCTCGCTGAACCTGGGGTTGATGGCCTTGCTGACACTGCCGATCATCGTCATCGGCCGCAAGGTCAAAAAGCTCTCGCGGGAATCGCAAGACCGCATCGCAGACACCTCGGCTTTGGCGGGCGAAATCCTCAACGCCATGCCCACGGTACAGGCCTATACCCAGGAACAGCAGGAAGCCCGGCGCTTCGCCGAGCGCACCGAAACCAGCTTTGTGACCGCGATCAAACGCACCCGTGTGCGGGCGGCGCTCACCGCCTTGATCATCACCGCCGTGATGGGAACGATCATCTTCGTGCTCTGGATCGGCGCGCGCCAGGTCGCCGAGGGCACTCTGACCGGTGGCCAACTTGCCTCCTTCGTCCTCTACGCGGCATTGGTGGCCGGCGGTGTCGGGACCATGGCGGAAGTTTGGGGCGACGTGATGCGTGCCGCCGGAGCAACCGAGCGGCTGCTCGAACTACTGCACGCGGAATCGGCCATCCAGGAAGCGCCCAAGCCGGAAACACCGGTTCAGCCGGCACGCGCGACGATCCGTTTTGAACACGTCACCTTCCGCTATCCGGCCCGCCCGCAAATCAATGCCCTGGACGACATCTGCCTGGAAATCGCGCCCGGCGAGAGCGTCGCCCTGGTCGGCCCTTCCGGCGCTGGCAAGACCAGCCTGATCCAGCTCCTGCTGCGTTATTACGACGTATCGGAAGGTTGCGTCCGGATCAACGGCCAGGACATCCGCCAACTGAGCCTGCACGACCTTCGTAAAGGCATCGCCATCGTGCCGCAAGACCCGGTGATCTTTTCTGCCAACACGCTGGAGAACATCCGTTACGGTCGCGCCACTGCAACCGACGCGGAAGTCCAGCAAGCAGCCAAGGCTGCCCTGGTGGACGAATTCATCGACCGTTTGCCCGAGGGCTACCAGACCTTCCTGGGGGAACGTGGCACCCGCTTGTCCGGTGGCCAGCGCCAGCGAATTGCAATTGCTCGCGCCATCCTGAAAGGTGCCCCGCTGCTGCTGCTCGATGAAGCCACCAGCGCCCTCGATGCGGAATCGGAAATCCTGGTGCAGCAAGGTCTCAGCGCGGCCATGCAAGGGCGCACGACGCTGGTGATCGCGCATCGGCTGGCCACCGTGCAAAAAGCAGACCGTATCATCGTGATGGAACGAGGAAGAATCGTGGAAACCGGTACACCGGAGGATCTGCGCAATCAAGGCGGGCTCTACGCGCGGCTGGCAGCGCTGCAACTTAACCACTAACCAGCGAGCGGGTTAGGGTTGGGGGCAAGGTCAAATCTCTTGCCAGCCAGGTTCGGTCAGCAAACAGACCGAGAAAACCAGGGATTACAGGTCTGCTATCTGTCGCTCATGAGTCAGCCGCAACAAATATTTGGCGGGCCGCACCTCGGCCTGAGCGGTCAGTGGTGGATTGCTAATCGGGCGGCCGCTCGACATCACATTGCTGCCATTCGACCTTCGCCAACGAAAAATCAGCTGCGATAAATCGGAGCGGTTGCTTACCGAAAAACGCTACTAGGGGTCGTCTCAGAAAACGGAAAATAAAGCACGCTAAGCCGGTTGCAGCGGCCGTAGCGGCCTGAACTTCCCCGCGCCCAGCTTGGCGCTGTTGCGCCAGACGTAATCGCCGGTAAGGTTGATGTGCTCCCAACCCAACGGCGACAGGTACTGCAACAGCGCGGCATCGTGACCGTTCAGAGTCGTGGTGGCACGCTCCAGGTAGACCGTGTTCCACAGGACGATGGCTGCCGTCACCAGGTTGAGGCCGGAAGCCCGGTAGCGCTGCTGCTCGAAGCTACGGTCGCGGGCAATTCGGTGATCTTGACGTGTGGCAGGATCATGGCCGTCTGGTCGATCAGCGCCTGCGCGTTGTCGGGCACCGCCGCATCCAGCGGCGTGATCTTCAGGCCCGACTCGGTGATGATGGCATCCGGCAGGTCGTTGGCCGCCGCCATGCGGTTGACCGTGGCAAGCTGCGCCTCCAGCAGCCCCAGGCGCTCGCTCAGGTACTGATCGCAGTCGGTGGCCACGGCCAGCGGCAATTCGCTGGACTGCTTGAGGCTGGCGAACTTCTCGGGCGGCACCAGGTAGTCCTCGAAATCCTTGAACTGGCGCGACCCCTGCACCCAGATGTCGCCCGAGCGTAGCGCGTTCTTGAGTTCAGAGAGCGCGCACAGCTCGTAGTAGCGCCGGTCGATGCCGGTGTCGGTCATCACCAGCTTTTCCCAGCGCCTCTTGATGAAGCCGGTCGGGGCGTCGGCGGGCACCTTGCGGGCGTTGTCGGCGTTCATGCCGCGCAAGCACGTCCTTGGCGGCGGGCGCGGCCCGCAGCTTGAGCACGGCGAGGAATTCCGGCGCGTAGCGACGCAGGGTGGCGTAGTTGTCGCCGATGCGATGCAGGAAGTCGAAATCCTCGGGCTGCGCGAGCTTCTGCGCCTCGGTGACACTCGCCGCGAAGGTGTCCCAGGGGATAACGGCCTCGATGGCGGCGAACGGATCGCCGCCGCTTTGCTTGGTCTCCAGCAGGGCCTGGCCGATGCGCCCGTACAGGCGCACCTTGTCGTTGATCGCCTTGCCCGATGCCTGGAACTGTTGCTGATGCTTGTTTCTGGCTGCGTTAAACAGCTTGCCCAGGATGCGATCATGCAGGTCGATGATTTCGTCGATGACGGTGGCCGTACCCTCGATGGCCAGTGCCACCAGGCTGGCATAGCACCGCTGGGCCTCGAACTTGGCCAGATCGGCGGGCGTCATCTGGCCGCCCTCGCGGGCAATCTTGAGCAGGCGGTTCTGGTGCACCGACCGCTCGATGCCGGCGGGCAGGCCGAGCGCCTGCCAGGCTTTGAGGCGTTCGATGTGTTCGAGCATCTGCCGCGAGTTCGGCTTGGCGGGCGACTGGCGCAGCCAGGCCAGCCAGGTTGTCTTGCCGTTGTCGCGGCGCTTGAGCAGGTCGTCAAGGCGAAGCCGGTGGATGTCCGAGAGCGGATCGGACAAGGCCGCGTAGATGCGCCGGTTGGCGCTGGTGATGGCCTCGGCGCAGATGCGCTCGATGGCGTTGATGGCGGGCAGGATGATCGAATGCCGCCGCAGGTGCTCGACCAACGCCTCGGCCAGCACGATGCCCTTGTCGGTCTGCAAGGCCAACTCGGTCAGCGTTTGCACCGCTTGCCGGTAGTGGCTCATGGTGAAGGGCTGAAAGCCGAACGCCGTTTGCAGCTCGACCAGGTGCTCGCGCCGCGTCTGTTCCCGCTGGCCGTAATCGCTCCAGCTCTCGACCGGCGCCTTGAGCTGGTCGGCAACCAGTTTCAACAGCGGCGGGAACGGCGGCTGATCGACGCCCAGAATGATGCCGGGGAAACGCAGGTAGCAAAGCTGCACAGCAAAGCCCAGGCGGTTTGGAGGCCCGCGCCGCTGGCGAATGATGGACAGGTCAGTGTCACTGAAGGTGTAGTACCGGATCAGGTCATCCTTGGTCTCCGGCAACGCCAGGTGGTTTTCCCGCTCGGCGGCGGACAGAATCGAACGGCGCGGCATGGTCAGGTTTCTCGCACATACTGGTAAAGCGTTTCCCGGCTGATGCCAAATTCACGGGCCAGCTTTGCTTTCTGCTCGCCCGCTGCGACGCGCCGTTTCAACTCGGCGACCTGTTCGTCGCTCAGAGACTTCTTGCGGCCCCGGTAGGCGCCGCGCTGCTTGGCCAATGCAATGCCCTCGCGCTGGCGCTCGCGGATCAAGGCCCGCTCGAACTCGGCAAAAGCACCCATGACCGACAGCATGAGGTTCGCCATCGGCGAATCCTCGCCGGTGAAAGTCAGGTTCTCCTTGACGAACTCGATCCGCACGCCGCGTTTGGTGAGCTTCTGCACGATGTGCCGCAGGTCGTCCAGATTGCGGGCCAGGCGGTCCATGCTGTGCACCACCATCGTGTCGCCCTCGCGCACGAAGGCGAGCAGCGCCTCCAATTCGGGACGCCGGGTGTCCTTGCCGGATGCCTTGTCGGTGAACGATCGATCCACCGCGATCTGCTCAAGCTGCCGTTCCGGGTTCTGGTCGAAGCTGCTGACCCGGATGTATCCGATACGCTGACCGTGCAAGGTCGTCTCCTGCGGGCAATATGTCAGAAAGAAGTCTATGACCCTTGACGGCTGGCGTCAATCTATAGAGAATCTGACTCTATTCTGACGCCTATAAACGTCATACTCTGACATCAGGCTGGGGTATAGCTCAGTCTGACATTCCCCGAGGAATCATCATGCTCGATCACAGCAGATGCGATGCAAGCAAGGGGCGCATTGATGCTCCATAGCGTTCCCCTCATCACTACCATCGCCACGGCCCTGGGGCTGGCCCTCGTGCTGGGCGTCCTGGCCGCCCGGCTCAAACTTCCGGCGCTGGTCGGATACCTGCTGGCCGGCGTCCTCATCGGCCCGTTTACGCCCGGCTTCGTCGCCGATACCGAGATCGCGGGCGAGCTCGCCGAGATCGGCGTGATGCTGCTGATGTTCGGCGTCGGCCTGCATTTCTCGCTCGACGATCTGCTGGAGGTACGCAAGATCGCTTTGCCCGGTGCCGTGCTGCAAATTGCCGTCGCTACCGCGCTCGGTGCCGGCGTCGCCGCCGCCTGGGGCTGGGGGCTGGGGGCCGCGCTGGTGTTCGGCTTGGCGCTCTCGGTGGCGAGCACCGTGGTGCTGCTCAGAGCACTGGAGGCGAGCGGTGAGTTGGAGTCGATGAATGGACGCATCGCCGTCGGCTGGCTGATCGTCGAAGACCTCGCCATGGTGCTCGTGCTCGTGCTGCTGCCACCCCTGGCTGGCTGGCTGGGCGGCACTGTGCCGGGTAGTGATGGCGGAAGCCTGTGGCAGACCCTGGGCATCACGCTGGTCAAGGTATCGGCGTTCATCGCCTTGATGCTGGTGGTCGGCCGCCGAATCTTCCCGGCGCTGCTTTGGCAGGTCGCCCGCACAGGCTCCCGCGAACTCTTCACCCTGTGCGTCGTGGCCGCCGCCGTCAGCATCGCCTACGGCGCGACCGCCTTGTTCGGCGTGTCCTTCGCGCTGGGCGCGTTCTTCGCCGGCATGGTGATGCGCGAGTCCGAGTTCAGCCATCGCGCCGCCGAGGAATCCTTGCCGCTGCGGGAAGCTTTCGCAGTGCTGTTCTTCGTCTCGGTGGGGATGCTGTTCAACCCGATGGTGCTGGTCGAGCGGCCGCTCCAGGTCCTGGCCGTGGTCGGCATCATCGTCGTAGGCAAGTCGCTTGCCGCCGCCGCACTGGTGCTCGCCTTCCGCTACCCGCTGAATACGGCGCTCACCGTATCGGCGAGCCTGGCCCAGATCGGCGAATTCTCGTTCATCCTGGCCGGGCTCGGCGTGAGCCTGAAGCTGCTTCCGGTCGAAGGCCAAAGCCTGATTCTCGCCGGTGCGCTGATCTCGATCGCCATCAACCCGTTGGTTTTTGCGTGCGTAAAGCCGCTTCAAGGCTGGATACGGTCCAGCTCGACACTGGCCCAGATGCTTGAACGGCCTGGCGACCCCTTGGCCGAATTGCCTATGTCGACCGATGAAAAATACCTGTCCGGGCAGGTCGTTCTGGTGGGTTACGGCCGGGTCGGCCGGCGCATCGGCGATGCCCTCGCCGGACAAGGCATTCCCTTTGTTGTGGCCGAGCAGAACCGCGAGATGGTTGAACGGCTGCGGGCCAAGGGCATCGCGGCCGTCTCGGGCGATGCCTCCGATCCGGCGGTCCTGATCCAGGCGCACATCGCCCGGGCCAGCATGTTGGTGGTGGCCACGCCCGATACCTTCGACGTGCGGCAGATGATTAAGACCGCCCGCACGCTCAATCCCGGCATCGAAACGGTCGTCCGTACCCACAATGAGGAAGAGGCCGGCCTGCTGGAGCGGGAAGCGGCCGAGAAGGTTTTTCTCGGCGAGGATGAGCTTGCCAAAGGCATGAGCCGGCATGTGCTGGAGCGGTACGGGAAGGTGCCGTGAATCGCTTGTCGCGTGTATCGCCCCAGCTATGGATCGGCTTCGCGGTCCTGCTGCTGACGATTGCGGTCAGCCTGGCGGGCGATGCGCCGGTGCGCAGCCTCGTCATCTACGGATTGGCCGTCGCGCCAGTCGCCTGGCGGCACGGCATGGGGGCCGGCTTCCTGTTTGCCGGCCTGGCGACGCTTGCCGCGCTCACGGCCGGCGCCTTCCCGACCCGTGCGGAATGGAGCGGTCAGGAAGCCGGGGAAGGGCTCTTCACCTACCTCAAGCTGTCGGCAATCGCCGCCGGGGTTGCTCTTGGCAAGCGGGCAAGCAACAGGCCGCGCCAGCCTTAACGTGCTTTATTTTCCGTTTTCTGAGACGACCCCTACTAAACCAATCGACCCACTGCAGTCTCTCAACCTTCGGCGTCGTGACGGGCTGCTGTCTGGGGCCGAGCCGCTATTCAAAAGTGCGGCGGATGCCAAGTCATCGGCCATCCGGTCATTGGAGTGCCGTCCCATTTCGCTCCGCAATGCGTTGATTACCAAAATTCGGCTGACCTTCGCGCCGCGATTTGGTCCATAAATATCATTTATCGGCACGACCATCGCCACGACAATGCCCCACGCTCAAACAAAGGGGAACAACCCATGTCAATGTCCCGTCGAGAATTCCTCCAGGTCCTGGCCGCCGCCGCCGCATCCGGCCTGGTGCTTGACAGCAAGGCCGTGCTGGCTGGCAACTTGCCCAGCCATTTTTACGATGCTCCTGCTGCAGGCAACGTCTCCTTCCTGCACTTTACCGACTGCCATGCCCAGTTGCTGCCCGTCTGGTTCCGTGAACCCAGCGTGAACCTGGGGGTGGGTTCAGCCAACGGCAAGGTGCCCCACCTGGTGGGCGACAAGTTCCTCAAGCACTACGGCATCAAGCCCGGCACGGCCGATGCCGCCGCTTTCACCTATATCGATTTCGATACTGCTTCCAAGGCCTACGGCAAGGTGGGCGGCTTTGCCCACTTGAAGACACTGGTGGACAAGATGCGCGCCTCCCGTCCCGGTGCCTTGCTGCTGGATGGCGGCGATACCTGGCAGGGTTCCGCCACCTCCCTGTGGACCAATGCCCAGGACATGGTGGACGCCTGCATCCAGTTGGGTGTGAACGTCATGACCCCCCACTGGGAAGCCACCTTCGGCGCCGACCGGGTGATGGAAGTGGTGCAGAACGATTTCGCGAAAAACGGCGTCGACTTCGTCGCGCAGAACATCATCACCAACGACTTCGGCGACCAGGTCTTCAAGCCCTACACCATGAAGGAGATGAACGGCTTGCAGGTTGCCGTCATCGGCCAGGCCTTCCCCTACACCCCCATCGCCAACCCCCGCTACATGGTGCCCGACTGGTCCTATGGCATCCGCGATGAATCCATGCAGAAGTTCGTGGACGAGGCACGCGCAAAGGGCGCCAAGGTGGTGGTGGTGCTGTCCCACAACGGCATGGACGTGGACCTGAAGATGGCCAGCCGGGTGAACGGCATCGACGCCATCTTCGGCGGCCACACCCATGACGGCGTGTACCAGCCCGTGCCGGTGAAGACCCCCAACGGCGGCACCTGCCTGGTGACCAACGCCGGTTCCAACGGCAAGTTCCTCGGAGTCATGGACTTCGACGTCAAGAACGGCAAGGTCGCTGGCTGGAACTACCGCCTGCTGCCCGTGTTCTCCAACTTCCTGGCGGCCGATCCCCAGATGGAGGCACTCATCAAGAAGATCCGCGCCCCCTTCGAAGCCAAGCTCAGCGAGGTGCTGGCCTACAACGAGGACACGCTCTACCGGCGCGGCAACTTCAACGGCACCTGGGACGAGATCATCTGCCAGGCCCTGATGGAAGCGAAGGGCGCCAATGCCGCCTTCTCCCCGGGCGTGCGCTGGGGCACCAGCATCATGCCGGGTGAGCCCATCACCTACGAACGCATGATGGACCAGATGGCCCTGACCTATCCGGCCACCACGCTCAATGAGATGACCGGCGCGACCATCAAGACCATCATGGAAGACGTCTGCGATAACCTGTTCAACGCCGATCCCTACTACCAGCAGGGGGGCGACATGGTGCGTACCGGCGGCATCGAGTACACCATCCGTCCCGGCGAGAGCATAGGCAGGCGACTGTCCGACCTCCGTGTCAACGGCAAGCCCTTGGATGCCAACAAGAAGTACAAGGTGGCGGGCTGGGCCTCCGTGAACGAAGGCGTCACCGGCACCCCCATCTGGGATGTTGTGGCCGACTACCTGCGCACCAAGAAGGTCATCAAGAACACCAAGCTGTACCAGCCCAAGATCATCGGCATGGCGGGCAACCCGGGCATTATTTGATCGTTACCTGGTCGCACCGAAGGGGGGCGAAAGCCCCCTTTTTTGTTGCTCCGACACAAGAGTCCCAATCGTTATTCCCGGCGGGCGGAAATCCAGCCTTGCCTCCTGGGTGCACAGGGATCAGTGGGTGATGAGGACATCGCAACTCGCTTCAGTAAGCACATGTTTTGTGATGCTGCCAAGCAGAAAGTCCTCGACCATACTGGCCCCGTGCTTGCCAATGACGATGAGGTCGGCGTCCTGCTCCTCCTGCTGCTCCAGGATGCGCCAGGTGGGCTCGCCCAGCATGACCAGCGACCAGAGCCGGCCGGATTCATGCTCGTGCCGGGCCACTAGGGCACGCATGCGGTCCTTGGCCTGCTGCAAGGCGGCCAGGCGCAGCTCCATCTTCCGTTCCTCCTCCAGCCCGGCCAGCTGCATCCGGCCTTCAAAGGGCAGCTCGGTCGCATGCAGCAGGGTGAGCCGCCCCTTGTGGGCAATCTTTCTGGCCACGCGGATGGCATGGTCAGAATGCGCCAGGAAATCCACCGGCACCAGCACGGACCGGTAGGCCTCATGCGGCACCTGCCGCACCACGAGGACGGGACGGCGCAGCTTGCGCAGCAGGCGGGCCGCCGTGGCGCCCAGCAGCCAATGGCGGACGAAGTTCGCGCCGCGCGCGCCGATCACCACCAGGCTGACGTCCTCGGCGTCGGTCCGGTTGCCGATCTCGTTCAGCACATTGCCCTCGACCACCGTCACGCCGGGGCTGATACCGTGCGGCTCGCCCACCTCGGCGGCGAGCTGGTGCAGGCCTTCACGGGCCTGGTCGACAAGCCGCCGGGCGGCCTCCGGGTCCTCTTCGCCGAGCAGGGCGCGCAGCTCGGCGAGGGGGGAGGCCTCGATCACGTGCAAGAGTTCCACGCGGGCCCCGGTCTCCGCCGCCAGGCGGGCCGCCCGGGCCGCCGCGTGCCGGGCGGGGGCGGAAAGATCGGTGGCCACCAGGATGCGGGTCAGGTTCATCATGCGGGGTTCCTCCCGGGACGGATCAGGTTGGCGAAGTGTTCGGCGGTGAAATCCACGGCATCCCGGAAGGGATAGAGCACGATCGGGGCGCCGATCCGCTTCAGGGCCACGCCGTGGCCGTCTTCGCGGGCCACCACGGCGACCTCGCCGGCGTAACGGCGGACCTTCAGGGCATGCAGCAGTGCCTGGTTGGACTCCAGGTCGGGCAGCGTGCTGATCACCCAGGGCACGTCGTCCAGGGGCAGGCCTTCCACGAAATCGGCATCCTGGCCGTCGCCGAAGTGGACCTGCATGCCCTTGTGGCGCAGGTGCCGCACCACCTCGGGGTCGCACTCCACCCCCATGACGACGACGCCGGCCTCCTCCAGGCGCTTGCCGAGGCGCTGCCCGTAGCGGCCGAGGCCGAACACCACCACGTCCGGGCGGGTCTCGGGCACGGCCTGCTGCTCCACCGCCAGTTCGCGATGGGGCGAGCGCCGCTCGAACGGGCCAAGCCAGGGGGAGAGCCGCTCGTAGAGGGGGTGGGAATACAGAATCATGTAGGTCGACAGGGCGATGGTCACGAACCCCACCAGGGTCGTGAGGCTCAGGGCCTCCGTGCCGACATGGCCGAGCGAGATGCCCATGGCGACGAAGATGATGGAGAACTCGCTGATCTGGGCCACGGTCAGGCCAGCCAGGAAGCCCGTGCGCTTCTTGTAGCCCATGTAGCCCATGATGGCCATGACGATGAGGGGGTTGCCGATGAGGACGAAGAGGGAGAGCCCCACCGCCGGCCACAGCTCGCTGCCCAGGCTGGAGAAATCGAGCTTGGCACCGAGGTCGATGAAGAAGAACAGCAGCATGAAATCGCGGATGCCGGTGAGGCGGGCGCCTATGGCGTCCCGGTAGTGGGTGGAAGCCAGGGAAAAGCCGGCCAGGAAGGCGCCCGCCTCCTTGGAAAAGCCCGCCCATTCACCCAGAGCCGCCAGGGCGGTGCCCCAGGCGATGGCGAAGATGAGCAGCAGTTCCTGGGACTTGGCCATGGTGCGGGTGATGGGGGGCAGGATGTAGCGCATCAACAAGACCATCAGGACGCCGGCCGCCACGACACGTCCGGCGATGGTGCCCAGGACTTCAAGCCAGGCCGTCTCGCCACCGTCTGGCGTGCGCAGGGCGCTCACCACCATCATGGCCAGCACCACGGCCAAATCCTGGACGATCAGGAAGCCGACGGCGATACGGCCATGCAGGGAGTCGAGCTCACGCTTGTCCGACAGCAGCTTGATGATGATGATGGTGCTGGAGAAGGTCAGCGCCACGGCGACGTACAAGGCCGTCAGCCAGTCCTTGCCCATCAGCAGGATTAGCGCGAAGCCGATGACGATGGTGAAGGTCAGCTGGCCCAGACCGGTGGCCAGGGCGACGGGGCCGATGTGGCGGATATGTTGCAGGTCGAGCTTGAGGCCGACCAGGAACAGCAGCACGGCCACTCCAACCTGGGCCAGGAGGTCGATCTGGTCGTGGGAGTGGACCAGGCCAAGGCCGGCCGGTCCCACGGCGATCCCGGCGACGATGTAGGCGATCAGGACAGGCTGCCGCAGCTTGACCGAAATGGCGCCCGCAAAGGCGGCAATCAGCAGCAGCAGGGCAATCTCGGCGAAGGGTTCGTGCATGGCGGGCCTATGGCCAAGAATTGAGTTGATGATAGAGCAGGCCAGTGATGGAAGCCTCCCGCGTCGCCTGATCGACGATATTGTGACTCAAGCAGAATAAGGCCGAGAGGGCGCCGAAGGGAAGCCCCGTGGACATCGCAGCGTGGTGTTGGGCATGGTGGTCTATCTGGCGTGGGTGCCGCGCCTGTTCGGCGAGCGGGTCAAGCCGCCGCGATGAGCCCCGTCGGCTCCCCGACGCAACTCAGCAGCAACCGGTGCATGGCCCGAGTGCAGGCGACGTAGAGCAGGTTGCGGTCGATTTCCGAACGGTAGTTCTCGGCGTCGGCGTGGGGCGCGATGACCTGGTCGAACTCCAGGCCCTTGGCCAGGTGGGCGCAACAGACCAGCACGCCGGCCGTGAACACGTCGCTGTGCACGTCCAGCAGATGCAGCCCTTCGGCCTCGCCGTCCAGAGCCTTGTAGAGCCGGTCGGCCTGTTTCTGGGTCTTGCAGACGATGCCCAGACTGGTGTGGCCGGAGGCTTGGTGTGCGGCGATCTCGGCGCGGATCAGGTCGATCTCCGCCTTCCGGGTCTTGCAGGCCACGACCCGGGGCTCCTCGCCGTGGCGCTCGACGGCAACGAAATCCGGATTGGGCGAGATGCGCTGGGCGAAGCGGGCGATCTCCCAGGTGGAGCGGTAGCTCTTGTTCAGGCGCACGCACTCGCCCTGGTTGAGGGCGGCGCGGATGGCCTCCGCCGTCGAGCCGGCGAGCGGGTTCACCGACTGACTGGCGTCGCCCAGGATAGTCTTCTTGCACGGGAACAGACGGGCGAGCACGGCGTATTGCACCGGGGTGTAGTCCTGCATTTCGTCCACCAACAGGTGCTTGACCTGGCGGTGGTGACGGGGCAGGCCCTCCAGCCGGCTTTTCAGGTGGATGAGCGGGAAGACGTCGGCGTATTCCAGCCGGCCGCCCTTGGCCGGGCGGAACAGCTCGGGCCGGCCCAGCCAGTCGAAAAACTGCTTGTAGCTGTCGCGCAGGGTGGTGCTCCGGTACATGCCCTTGAGCGCCTCTTTCAGCGCGCGCCGCTCCTCGGGCTGGAGGTCGTGGTGATAGTGGATGCCCATGTTCTGCTCCACCGCCGAGGCCACCCGGTCCAGACGTTCCTTCACAGGCTGGCCCCGATGCTTGGCCCAGGTCTCCGCCAGGTACCAGTCCGGCACCAGGCGGCGGCCCAGCCAGACATCGGCGGGGACGAAGCGGCTGGCTTCGACGTGCTCGGCGTACTGATCCAGGCGCTTGAGAAAGTCCAGCCCGGCCTTGGCGCGCAGGCGTTCCGGCAAATCCACGTCGCCGCCTTCCACCAAGAGCGCCGCCTGCTCGAAGAAGGTCTGGAACTTGTACTTGTAATCCAGCAATTCGTCGGCCAGGGCCTCCATCTGGGTCTCGGCCACGGTCGCCGGCTACATCGCGGCCCATGCGATGCGCCCCTACGCCCCGGCGGCGTCGCAGCCCGACATGCCGGAGTCGGCCGTGTTCCGAAATGCCTGCGGCCAGTGTCACGGCCTGCCCGATCCAAGCCAGCACACGGCCGGCGAGTTGCCGGGTGTGGTGGCACGGATGAAGATCAACGCGAACAACATGAACAAGCCGATGCCCGATGAGGCCGGCATTGAAGGAATCGTTCGCTTCTTGCGGGCGAATGCCCGGAGAAGTTAAGCAAAGATGCAAGCCGCCAGGTTGACGCAAACCCCTGTTTCGCCAGAAGTAGCTTCGTTCGCGGCCGCGCCCGTCGGGTAGAGCATCCGGTCGCAGACTCGGGCCGACCCGGGAGCCGTCGGCCGTTGCGCACGCGTGGGGTGGCCGGACGGACAGCTACCCGTCCTCGCGGCGTACGATCAGTGACCTGTCGTTCCTGCCGCCAGATTGCGCGGTCTCGCTTTGCCGCTTGGTGCCCCGGATGCTTATGCAACAATGGAGATTCATCACAATGGAGCGACCATTGGAACTGCTACGTCTAGGCCTTTTGTTTGCCATCACGGCACTGGCGGAAATTGTCGGCTGTTATCTCCCCTGGCTCGTTCTTCGGCAAGGTAAATCGCTGTTCCTGTTAATACCCGCTGCGGTCTCATTGGCGCTTTTTGCCTGGCTTCTGACCCTGCATCCCACGGCTGCAGGCAGAACGTATGCGGCCTACGGTGGTATGTATATCGCTGTCGCGCTGCTCTGGCTGAAATTCGTCGATGGCGTTTCATTAACCCGATGGGATGCCTTGGGTGCGACGATTGCGCTCATCGGCATGGCCGTTATCGCACTGCAACCGTCAGCGGCCTGACCTGAAACGGGACGGTCACCGCATCGGGTTACATAAAGATCATTGGGCAATGATTTTGAGCATTAGACGCGCCATCCCGCCAGTCCCGACATCGCTATGAGTGATCAACGTCCACCAATTCCTCGCGCCATCTGGGCGCTCGGCTTCGTCAGCCTGCTGATGGATGTTTCCTCGGAACTCATCCACAGTTTGTTGCCGGTGTTCATGTTCACCGTGCTGGGCATCTCGGCGTTCACCATTGGGCTGATAGAGGGAGCAGCAGAATCGACGGCGCTCATCGTCAAGGTGTTTTCCGGTGCGTTCTCGGACTGGTGGGGTAAGCGCAAGCCCTTGGCGGTTCTTGGCTACGGACTGGGGGCGCTGTCGAAACCATTGTTCGCCATTGCCGGTGGGTCCGGGCTGATCATCGCGGCGCGCATGATCGACCGTGTCGGCAAAGGTATTCGTGGCGCACCGCGTGATGCGCTGGTCGCCGACCATGCGCCGCCCGAGGTGCGCGGCGCCGCCTTTGGTCTGCGCCAATCCCTCGACACGGTGGGCGCTTTCCTTGGCCCGCTTCTCGCCATGGGGCTCATGCTGCTGTGGGCCAACGATTTTCGCTCCATATTCTGGGTGGCGGTGATTCCGGCTTTTCTCGCCGTCGCGCTGCTGATTTTTGGCGTACAGGAGCCCGAGCGTCATCTGGACGGCAAACGCGTCAATCCGATCCGACGCGAAAACCTACGCCGGCTGTCATCGGCTTACTGGTGGGTAGTCGGGATCGGCGCCACCTTTACGCTAGCGCGTTTCTCTGAAGCCTTTCTCGTTCTGCGCGTGCAAGCTGGTGGTCTGCCGCTGGCGTTCGTGCCCTTGGTGCTGATCGTGATGAACGTGGTCTATGCGGCAGCCGCCTATCCCTTCGGCAGGATGGCCGATCGCATGAGCCATACGCGCTTGCTGGCTTGGGGCTTGCTGCTCCTGATCATGGCTGATGTGGCGCTGGCTTGGGACGGCCACTGGGGCTTGGTTTGGGTGGGGATCGTGTTGTGGGGGCTGCACATGGCAATGACGCAGGGACTACTGGCCGCCATGATCGCCGACACCGCGCCAACCGAACTGCGCGGCACGGCTTACGGTTTTTTCAATCTTGCCAGCGGCCTCGCCATGCTGATTGCCAGCGGCTTGGCCGGCTTGCTTTGGGACAACCTTGGCGCGGCCTTCACTTTTATTGCCGGCGCCATCTTTAGTACGGCGGCGCTGGCTTTGCTTTTGTTGCGCCGATCCGCTTGAAGGGTAAAAGGTCTTCAGATCGGGCCTAGCAGCCTGAGAATTACTATGCCGCCATTGCCGATGAAATGGTCATCAGCACCTTGTTCGTGAGTTCGCGTGAGACGGTAAGAAAGCTGTCGTTAAAATTCCAGAAACCATGAAGGGCAGATTACCGCCCAGTTGCTGACTTACACAGACTAGTCCGCGATCGGCAGCAATGGCCGACGACCTGCCCGCCATGCCAAGCCGATGACCGGCAGCTGTTAATCCAAAT
>JASJPG010000056.1:0-10408 GCA_031426815.1 Hydrogenophilaceae bacterium | reverse complement strand
GAACTGCTTCGGAATGATCGCGTCGGTATCGACGTTGGCGCGGTCCAGCGGCGCGACCAGCCCATCAATGGAAGTAAAGGGTCTCATTAGCTGCCTGCTCTCTTGATGGCCTCGCCGGCCTTTTCAATGTCCTGACCAACGCCGCGCACGGTGTTACAGCCATACATGCTGAACACGACGCCGACAGCCACGGCCAGCACCGCCAATTTCACTACGCCGAACAGAATCCACTTCTGTGGGGTTGTCATCTCATCACCTCTCGAATATCGACAAAATGTCCGAACACCGCCGCCGCCGCCGCCATCGCCGGCGACACCAGATGGGTGCGGCCGCCCTGGCCCTGACGGCCTTCGAAATTGCGATTGGAAGTGGAGGCACATCGCTCACCCGGTTCCAGGCGGTCGGCGTTCATCGCCAGACACATGGAACAGCCCGGATCGCGCCATTCGAAACCGGCTGCAACGAAATCGCGGTCCAGCCCCTCGGCCTCGGCTTGCGCCTTGACCAGGCCGGAACCCGGCACCACCATCGCCAGCTTCACATTCGCGGCGACCTTGCGTCCCTGGCTCGATGCCCAGCGCGCCACGGCGGCGGCTTCGCGCAGATCCTCGATGCGCGAATTGGTGCAGGAGCCGATGAAGGCCTTGTCGATGGCAATTTCGGCAATCGGCGTGCCGGCGGTCAAACCCATATAGGCCAGCGCGCGTTCCCAATCGGTCCGCTTCACCGCATTCGGCGCATCGGCCGGGTTCGGCACCTTGTCTTCGACCGACAACACCATCTCCGGCGAGGTGCCCCAGGTCACCTGCGGCTTGATCGCAGCGGCATCCAGTTCGATCACGGCGTCGAACACCGCGCCCGGATCGGAATGCAGCGTGCGCCAATACGCAGCAGCCTGCTCCCAGTCGGCGCCCTTCGGCGCCTGCGGCCGGCCTTCGACGTAGGCAATGGTCTTCTCGTCGGCCGCCACCATACCGGCGCGGGCACCGGCCTCGATCGCCATGTTGCACAGGGTCATGCGGCCTTCCATCGACAGCGCGCGGATCGCCGCGCCGCCGAACTCGACTGCATAACCGGTGCCGCCGGCGGTGCCGATTTTGCCAATGATCGCCAGCGCGATGTCTTTCGCAGTCACGCCTTGCGGCAGATCGCCGTCGACCTTCACCAGCATGCTCTGCGACTTGGTTTGCCACAGGCATTGCGTCGCCAGCACATGCTCGACTTCGGAGGTGCCGATGCCGAAAGCCAGCGCGGCGAAGGCGCCGTGCGTGCTGGTATGCGAATCGCCGCAGACCAGCGTCGCACCCGGCAAGGTAAAGCCCTGTTCTGGGCCGATCACGTGGACGATGCCCTGGCGGCTGTCGTCCATGCGGAATTCGTTGAGGCCGAGTTCGGCGCAATTGGCGTCCAGGGTTTCCACCTGAGTACGCGACACCGGATCGACGATGCCAGCCTCGCGTAGGCTGGTCGGCACGTTGTGGTCAGGCGTGGCCAGCACCGATTTCACCTGCCACAGCTTGCGGCCGGACAGTTTCAAACCCTCGAAGGCTTGCGGACTGGTCACTTCATGCACCAGATGCCGGTCGATATAGATCAGCGCGGTGCCGTTCGCTTCCTGATGGACGACATGGGCGTCCCAGAGTTTGTCGTAGAGCGTTTGCGGAGAGGTCATGGCAAATTCGTGGCTGCTGAAGTAAGAGGCGGATTATTTCACGTTGCAGGGGGGCTAGGCGATGGGGGAACCCAAGACGGGCCACTTCGCCGGCTCGTGCCCAACAACGCCGGCGCTCCCATGAAGGGGCCGACCTTCTCCTGGCGGACCGCGCATAACGGGGAGGTTTGGGGAGCGCCGGCGTCTCGCCGGCTTCCTCGCTGTTGAAATTCGGAAGCGAGCCGGCTACCCGCCCAGCCGCACCAGGGCGTACTCCATGCTGTCCGACAGCGCCCGCCAGCTGGCATCGATGATGTTGGGGCCGGCACCCACCGTGGTCCAGCTTTCCGCGCCGCTCTGGAAGTCGATCAGTACGCGCGTGTTGGCGGCAGTGCCGGCACCGCCGGCGAGGATGCGCACCTTGTAATCGGTCAGATGCACCGTGCGCAGTACCGGATAGGCTTCCACCAGCGCTTCCTGCAAGGCCGTCGCCAGTGCGTTGACCGGGCCGTTGCCTTCGGCGGCGGTGAATTTCACCACCTCGCCGACCTTGACCTTCACCGTCGCCTCGGCGAGCAGGCCGCGACCGTGGCGGCGCTCGGTGATCACGAAATAATCGAGCAGTTCGAACGGGCGCAGGTAAGCCGCGTTCAGCCGGTGGAACATCAGTTCGACGCTGGCTTCGGCAGCCTCGAAAGTGAAGCCCTCGTGTTCCAGATGCTTGATCTGCCCCAGCACGTGCTGCGCCGCCTCGTTATCGAGATCCAGCCCCATGCGCCGCGCCTGCAACTGGATGTTGCCGCGCCCGGACAATTCCGAAGTCACCGCGCGCATTTCGTTGCCGACCCGTTCCGGATCGATGTGCTGATAGGTATCGGGCGACTTCAGTATCGCCGCGACGTGGATGCCGCCCTTGTGCGCGAAAGCCGAATGGCCGGTGTAAGGCTGGTGGTCGTCGTGCTTCAGATTGACCACCTCGGCGACGAAACGCGACAGCGAAGTCAGTTCGCGCAAACGCGCATCCGGCAGCACTTCGAAGCCCATCTTCAATTGCAGATTGGGCAGGATGGTGACCAGATCGGCATTGCCGACCCGCTCGCCGTAGCCGTTGATCGTGCCCTGCACCATCCTTGCGCCGGCACGTACCGCTGCCAGCGAATTGGCCACCGCGCAGCCGGTGTCGTTGTGGCAATGCACGCCAAGTTGCACGCCCGGCAGCCGCATCGCCACCTCGCGGGTGATCGCCTCCATCTCCCACGGCAGCTTGCCGCCGTTGGTCTCGCACAACACCAGCCAGTCGGCGCCCGCCTCGGCCGCCGCACGCAGGGTAGCAATGGCGTAGTCGGGATTGGCCAGGAAACCGTCATAGAAATGCTCGGCGTCGAACACCACCTCCCTACCCTGCCCCTTCATCCAGGCCACGCTATCGCGAATCATCGCCAGGTTTTCCGCCAGCGTCGTCGCCAGCACATGCGTGACATGGAAGTCCCAGCTCTTGCCGACCAGCGTCACCGCCGGCGTGCCGGCATCGACCAGCGCGCGCAAATTGGCGTCGTCATCACAGCGCGTATCGGCGCGGCGAGTGCGCCCAAATGCCGCCAGACGCGCCGGCAGCTTCATGCGATTGGCGCGGGCAAAGAAATCCGCGTCCTTCGGGTTCGAGCCGGGCCAACCACATTCAATGTAATGCATGCCGAACGCCGCCAGACGATGCGCGATGGTCAGCTTGTCTTCAACCGAAAGGGAGATATCTTCACGCTGGGCGCCGTCGCGCAGCGTGGTGTCATAGAGAAAAATCGAGGTCATGGACGCAACCGGATGGAGGGTGGAATCGCGGCACCGATAACCCTCCCCAGGACTTGGCACCGTAACGAGAGCCTACCGCAAAGCAACCTGGCTAGGCCAATCCGTCTTTGTCGAGATTTTTTACATCCCGATGAATTCACTCGGCTTTTCACATTTGACCAAGTCTTTTGAATCAATCACATAAAGGATTCACGTAGACACGGAATGAATAATGCTTAAGGTAATCCACTATTCCTAAAGAAATACACATGCAGAATTTTTAGCAGTGAATTTCAGCATGCGACAAACACTCGGGGGTCAATCAAACCGACACCCTGAGCCGATCAATCTTGATTGGAGAACATCATGTCGTTCAAACGCACGTCCCTGGCTATTGCGCTCAACACCTTGCTTTGCATATCGCTCAGCGGCAACGCCGCCTATCTGGAGCGCGCCCAGGATCTTGACCATTTCTACTTCGGACAACGCGGCCTGGGGTTGGACCAGGCTGGCACGCTGGCTACCGACATCGGGCATCTCGAACCAATCCTCGATACTGGCATCGCCCTGGAGATGCATGGAGAAGGAAAAGTTAGCGCCAATACCGGAGCGGGGTCGACCTCGGTCACTGGAACTCAGCATCTGTCAATTTTTGCCACCGATACGACACAGGCCACCTACCTCATCGACGCATTCGTTGAACTGTACGGCAATGGCTCGTATACGAATGGCACCGCCGTCACCGTCCAGAATGATGCCTTCGACCAAGCGGCCTACGCCGATGTCTGGGTGCAGCAATCCTTCCGCATCCTGCCCGGAGCGGGCGAATCGGTCGGAGATGCCGTGCGGATCAGCGTCAGCGCGGAGGCTTTCCTGCAAGCCGACAACACCGATCCGATATTGATTCAGGACGCCATTCTGGATGGCCTGTACCCCAACCCGTTCACGATCACTTACAACAGCGGCACCCTGTTCAGCCTGCCGGGCGCCATCCATACCGGCCAGAACCTTTACAGCAACAGCTTCATCGGCCAGATCGGCGACATCATCAGCTTCGAGGGGCCCACCGTGCTCGCCCGTTTGACGCTGCAGAACGCGGCCTTCGACAGTGAGGAAGACTGGAATGCCAGTGCCAGGGCCAGCTTCTATGGTTCCGTCGGCGTAACTCCGGTGCCCGAACCCGAAACCTGGGCCATGTTGCTGACTGGGCTGGGTTTGATCGGCTTGCAATCGATTCGTAAGCCAGGAAACCGGTTAGACGCCTGATCAAAACCATACGCACCGCACAAGGAGGCCAGAATGAATGCCCGCACGTTCAATCACGTTCTCAATCCCTTAGCCGCCGCGTTGATAGCTGGCGGCTGGCTGTCCGTCGCGCCCTTATCCGCTCAGGCTTTGGAAGTGACCTGGGTGGGTGCGGGTAGTAGCTGGATCGATTCCACCAACTGGAATCCGGGTCTTCCTGACGCCAACGACGACCTCTACATCACCCTATCTGGCACAAACGTCACCTTCGACTCACCTGCCGGACTGACTTACGGCAAGATGGAACTAGGCACGGTGACATTGAATCAGGCGGCCAACGACCTGAAAGTTGTCGCAATCGTCGCTGGCCGGAATTCCGGCGAAAACGCCTTCTTGAACCTTTCTGGCGGCAGTTTCACCGCTGGCGCCATCGCAGGCGGAACAAACTCAGGCGGCCTACTTCTGGGAGTGGAAGGCAATGCCACGTTCAATCAACTAAACGGCACGGCAAACATCGAAAGCATCGCCATCGCCGAGCAGGGCGGCAACGCGACCTACAGCTTTATCGATGGCGTGCTCAACACAGACCGCGTCTATGTCGGCGGCTTCCTGGGCAGCAGCGGCAGCGCATTGTTCCAACAGGTTGGTGGCACACACACCAACAACGAATACATCGCCATTGGCCGTGATTCGACGCGGGAAGCCCTCTATGACATGCAGGGTGGCACGCTCAACTCCGCCGCCATGGATATCGGCTATGTCTATGATGCGGGCGATCCAGGCGGCCTGGGCCGCTTCGAACAGAGCGGGGGCGCGCATACCGTAGCAAACAATCTGGTTTTGGGGCGGGACGCCGGCGCCAGCGGCGTCTACAACCTCTCCGGCAGCGGCAGCCTCACCGTCTACAACTCCACCTTGATCGGCGATTCAGGTACCGGCACCTTTACCCAGAATGGAGGTTCATTCGAGCAAGCCAGCAGCGACACGCTGTTCGTGGTGGGTGACAAGCTGGGCGCAAGCGGCACGTTCACACTGATAGACGGCACTTTCCGCGTATTGGGCAACGAGGAAAAAATCGGTGGCAGTGGCACTGGCTACTTCTATCAACGCGGCGGTGATCACCAGTTTGCGGGCGGCATGTATGTCGGCGATTACGGCTACGGCGAGTACCACATGCTGGGCGGCAATCTGGGTCCTGTGCTGGACAACAACGGTCAGCCCATCGGCTACAGCGGCATCGTGATGGGCGAATGGGGCGCCACCGGCAAGTTCTTCCATGGTGGTGGCAAGGTAGACGTCGACAGCATCACCCTGGCCAGACAATCAGAGAGCGACGGCTACTACGAGATAAACAGCATGGCGGCAGTCCTCAATGCGAACTGGATCAACATCGGTCAGCGCGGGACAGGCAGCTTCCTCCAATTGGCCGGCAGCGTAATTGTCACCAGCAACATCAACATCGCCGGCACGGCAGGCATCTCAGGCAGCTATACGCTGCAAGACGGCAGCCTGAAAACCGAGCAGCTGCGCATCGGCGATTTCGGCATCGGCACCTTCACTCAAAGCGGCGGCACCAACACGGTCGCCACGGCGGGTGGTTTCAGCATTCTGGTCATGGCCGAAAACGTGGGTTCGCGCGGCACCTACAACCTATCCGGCGGCACGCTCAATGCAGAGATGGTATTTGTCGGCGATGCAGACCAGGCGTTCATCAATCATTCGGGAACCGGCACCCACAACGTCAACGACCTCACGCTGGGCGTCTACAAGAACAGCGAGGAGCACGGCCAGGGAACCTACAACCTGCAGGGCGGCGTGCTGAATTCCAGCTCCGTGCGAGTAGGAAAAGAAGGCACCGGCACCTTCAACCAGAACGGCGGTGTCCACAACAACAGCAGTGAAATCGAGATCGCCAGCGAAACCGGATCGGTCGGCGTCTACAACCTACAGAGCGGCACGTTGAATGCTCCCATGATCTTCGTCAACGGAAGAGGCACTGGCGGCGACGGCACGCTGCTCTATTCCGGCGGCGACCTGAAAGCCGACATCGAGAATCGCGGGTTTGTCGAACTGTCCGGGGCAGGCATGCGCACGATAGACGGCAACGTCTTCAACGACGGCACCTGGAAAGTCTCCGGCACCAACGCGACCTACACCGGCACGTTCACCAATGCCCACGCGTATATCAGCGACCCGTCGGTGAACAGCTTCTACGACCTGGTCATCACCGAAAACGGCTACCTGATCGGCGGTGCCGGCGACCAGTTCCGTATTGAAGGCAAGCTGGAGTCCGTCAGCTACCAGCACCTACTCTGGGATACCCAGAATGCCCAGCTGATCTTTACTGGCAACAGCAGCCACGATTTCTACATCACCGGCCTGGATATGGGCGGCAGCACCGCAGGCTATGTGCATAACTTCGGCTGGGGCGACCTGGAAATCGACAACGATTCGGCACTCTTCCTGATCGATAGCAACGATCCGGGCGGCGCGCTCTATGTCGGCACGATTTCCGGCCTGGATATCGTCGGCAACACAGTCGAGAACATCCACGGCAATGGCCTCAATGTCTATTACGCGCCCTGGGCCAACCCCAGCTTGAATGGCCAGACCTACCTGCTCGCCGACGGCGGCACCCTGGCGCCCGTACCCGAACCCAAAACCTGGGCGATGCTTCTGGCCGGGTTGGGCTTGGTGGCTTGGGTGGCGCGTCAGCGAACTTAAGCTTTACCGTCGGAACAACGATCAGAGCGATCAGAGACGGCAACAGGCCCTGGTGCAATGCCAGGGCTTTTTTTCATTACGAGCGGGCGTGTCCGCCCCGCCAGGCGAACACCAGCGCGGCCAGCACCGCGCAGGCTGAAGCTAGCGAAAAGGTCACGCCGGCTCCCCATCCATCCCAGACCGCGCCCGAATACAGGCTGCCAATGGTGCCGCCGATGCCGAACGCGATGCTGTTGTAGAACGCCTGGCCGCGCGCCTGGTTCTTGCCGGTGAAATGCCGGTGCACCAACGACAGCGCGGCGGCGTGGTAGGCGCCGAAGGTGAACGCGTGCAGCAACTGCGCGAGCAGCAGGACCGGCAGGTTGTCGGCGTACCAGCCGATCAGGGCGAACCGAACAGCGGCGATGATCAAGGTCGCCAGCAACACGGCTTCCGCGCGAATGGAACGGAACACACGCGGCATCACCAGAAAGATGCCGATCTCGCACACCACACCCAACGCCCACAGCCAGCCGGCGAACGATTTGCTGTAACCGGATTCGACCAGATGGATCGTGAAGAAGGTGTAGTACGGCCCGTGCGCCGCTGCCATCAGCAAGGCGGCGCCGAACAACGCCACCACTTCCGGCCGACGCAACACGTCGCGCATCGGGATGTGGACGTGTTCGTGACGCGCGATTTCCGCCTCGGGAATGATGCGCGAGGTCAGCACGATGCCGACCAGCAGCCCGAGCACCACCCACGGCACCAGCTTGATCGAAGCATGATCCAGCGCCGCGCCCAATCCCACCACGACCAGGATGAAGCCGACCGAACCCCACAAGCGAATGCGGCCGTAGCGGTCGGTACTCTTGCCCAGATGCGACAACGTGGTGGCTTCCACCAGCGGCAGCGAGGCGCTCCAGAAGAAGCTGATCAGGCTCATCACCGCGAACAGCGCCCAGAACGAAGTCGCCCAGAACACGCCGACGAAGGCGATCAGGCAAACCAGCGCGGCCAACTGCACAATGGCGACGCGGCGGCCGGTATGGTCGGCGATGTGCCCCCAGATGTTGGGGGCGAAGATGCGCATGACCTGCAGCAACGACATCAACACGCCGATCTGGAACGCATTGAATTCGAGCGAATGCAGATACAGGCCCCAGAACGGCGCCATGGCGCCAACGAAGGCGAAGTAGAAGAAGTAGAAACCGGACAGGCGCCAGTAGGGAATCGTGCCAACCTGCCCGGTCATGACGACCGATCAGCCCTTGTGGGCGACAAGCGCGCGGTACAACTCGTCCTTCAACACCAAACTCTGCACGTCATTGACCGGCAAATCGGCGCGCTCCAGCGTTTCCACCTCGTTGGTGATGCCGTCGTACTGGCCGAACAGCTTGGCAAAGCGGGCGTCGCTCAACTTCAAGATCTGGATGGCCGCGCTGTGCTCGGGAAATTCATGGACGAGGTCATGCTGCTCAACGTGCATGGTCATCCCCTTTCAAGAGGGGTGCGGAAAATTCGGTGTCTTCATAGATCGCCGCGACCGGGATCGCTAGATCAAGGCTGGGCAAATGGAGCATCTCATCGACGCCATAGGGATGCACGATCCACTCCACCCCCTCGCCGCGCCGAAAAACCAGCACCTCGGTGTTGTTCTGCGCAACCAGCACGTACTCCTGCAAAGACGGCAGTTGCCGGTAGGCATTGAATTTCGTGCCCCGGTCGTAGCCCGCCGTGGCGTCCGATAACACCTCAACGACCAGCGTAGGCTCAAGTTGCACCAGTGGTTGCAGTCTGTCGTTGTCGGAGCAGGTCACCATCAGATCCGGGTAGAAATAGCAGTTGGCGGCCTCGACCTTGAGCTTGACGGACTCCATATAGACACTGCATGGCTTGCCGCGCAGACCGTTTCTCAGGGCAACGTAGATATTTCCGGCGATACGGTTATGCGCCGTCGTCGTCCCGGTCATCAGGAATACCTCGCCGTTCACATATTCATGCCGCTCGCTTTGTGCCGCTTCCCAGGCCAGATAGGCCTCAGGCGTGAATTCAACGCCTTTCTCCAAGGTATTTCCCATGATCAATCCTCCACGCGTCCAGGAATGACCGGCGTCGCGCACACCACATCCGCGTTCTGCGCGCGCTGCCGCAAGGCGTGGTCCATCAACACGATGGCCAGCATCGCCTCGGCGATGGGCGTGGCGCGGATGCCGACACAGGGATCGTGGCGTCCCTCGGTCACCACTTCGACCGGCTCGCCGCGCGCGTTGATCGAACGGCCGGGAATACGCAGGCTGGAAGTCGGCTTGATCGCGATGGACGCGCTGATGTCCTGGCCGGTGGAAATGCCGCCCAGAATGCCGCCGGCATGATTCGACAGGAAACCGGCGGGCGTCATCTCGTCGCGGTGCTCGGTGCCTTTCTGCGCCACCACCGCGAAGCCGTCACCGATTTCGACCCCCTTCACCGCGTTGATGCTCATCAGCGCATGTGCCAGATCGGCATCGAGGCGGTCGTACACCGGTTCGCCCAGGCCGATGGGGACGTTTTCCGCGACCACGTTGATGCGCGCGCCGACCGAATCGCCGGATTTGCGCAACGCATCCATGTATTCCTCCAGACCAGCCACGGCAGCGGCGTCCGGCGCGAAGAACGGGTTGGCATGCACGTCGTCCCAGGACTTGAACGGCACCGCGATGGGGCCGAGTTGCGCCAGATAACCGCGGATCACGGTGCCGTACTTTTCGAACAGCCATTTCTTGGCGATGGCGCCGGCTGCCACCCGCACCGCCGTTTCCCGCGCGGAAGAACGGCCGCCGCCGCGGTAATCGCGGAAGCCGTATTTCTGGTTGTAGGTGTAATCGGCATGGCCGGGCCGGAAGGTCTCGGCGATGTTGCCGTAGTCCTTGCTGCGCTGGTCCTCGTTGCGGATCAGCAAGGCGATGGGCGTGCCGGTGGTCTTGCCATCGAACACGCCGGACAGGATTTCCACCGTATCCGACTCGCGCCGCTGCGTGACAT
>JASJPG010000055.1:0-7915 GCA_031426815.1 Hydrogenophilaceae bacterium | reverse complement strand
GGCGCGAAGTCCGCAACAATCGCGCCTTGGAAGGCGCTCCTACGCGTGGTGTCGCTACCCACTCCACCCTTCCGATGTTTCAGCTTTTCCTGACCGGAATCTTGCCGATCTTCATGCGCCATTCGCGTGGGCCGCTGTCATGCACCGAATTGCCGGTACTGTCGACGGCGACCGTCACCGGCATGTTTTCCACGTCGAATTCGTAGATTGCTTCCATGCCCAGTTCCGGGAAGGCCAGCACGCGCGCGTGCTTGATCGCCTTGGCGACCAGGTAGGCGGCGCCGCCGACGGCGATGCAGTACACCCCGGCATGCGCCTTGATCGAGGCGATCGCCTCCGGGCCGCGTTCCGACTTGCCGACCATGCCGAGCAGGCCGACCTGTTCGCCCAGCATCAGGTCGGTGAACTTGTCCATCCGCGACGCCGTGGTCGGGCCGGCGGGGCCGACGGCTTCGTTGCGCACCGGATCGACCGGGCCGACGTAATAGATGAATTTGTTATGGAAATCGACCGGCAAGGGCCGACCGTTGCCGACCAGATCGGCCAGTTTCTTGTGCGCGGCATCGCGCCCGGTAAGCAATTTGCCGGACAACAACAGTTGCTCGCCGGCTTGCCAGCTTGCCGTGTCGGCGGCGGTCAGTGTGTCCAGGTTGACCCGGCGCGCGGTGGCCGGGCCATCCCAGGCCACTTCCGGCCATTCCGACAGCGCCGGCGGCGTGAACTCGGCCGGGCCGGAGCCATCCAGCGTGAAGTGGATGTGGCGGGTCGCGGCGCAGTTGGGGATCAGACCGACCGGCAGGCTGGCGGCGTGCGTCGGGTAATCCTTGATCTTGACGTCGAGCACCGTGGTCAGGCCACCCAGACCCTGTGCGCCGATGCCCAGCGCGTTGACCTTGTCGAGCAGTTCCAGGCGCAATTCTTCGCTGCGACTCTTGGCGCCGCGCGCGCGCAGTTCGTGGATGTCGATCGGGTCGAGCAGCGCTTCCTTGGCCATCAGCAAGGCTTTTTCCGGCGTACCGCCGATGCCGATGCCGAGGATGCCGGGCGGGCACCAGCCGGCGCCCATTTCCGGCAGCACCGAGAGCACCCAGTCGACGATGGAATCGGACGGATTCAACACGGTGAAATGCGCCTTGTTTTCCGAGCCGCCGCCCTTGGCCGCGACCTTGACGTCGACCGTGTCGCCCGGCACCAGTTCCATGTAGATCACCGCCGGCGTGTTGTCGCGCGTGTTCGTGCGGGCGCCGGCCGGATCGCTCAGGACCGAGGCGCGTAGCGGGTTGTCCGGGTTGGTGTAGGCGCGGCGCACGCCCGCGTTGACCAGTTCCGCGATGTCCGGATTGCCTTCCCAGCGCACGTTCATGCCGATTTTCAGGAACACCACGGCGATGCCGGTGTCCTGGCAGATCGGGCGATGGCCTTCGGCGCACATGCGCGAGTTGATCAGAATCTGCGCCATCGCATCGCGCGCGGCGGGCGACGCTTCCTGCTCGTACGCCGCCTTCATGGCGCGAATGAAATCGAGCGGGTGATAGATCGAGATGAACTGGAAGGCATCGGCGATGGACTGGATGAAATCTTCCTGGCGAATGGTGGTCATGGCGGGTCTCCTTCTCGGTCGGATAAGTATGGTCCAGGCCCGTCGCTTTGCCCAACCTACCCGCCCGTTTCGAGCTATGAATAAGCTAAGAAAAGTTGACTAAATCATTGGGTTTCTCAATACCGATGCTTGAAATTATTGTGCACTGCATCAGTGACGAAGGGACTAGCGTTCGGGTCATACAAGACAAGGCAGCGGGCAAATGACCTGCTGCCAGTTCGATCGAGAGATGAGGAGTTCGCCATGGCCATCGCGAGTCGCGAGGTTGCCAACAGCTTGGGGGATTACTGGCCCGGCATCCAGCTCTATTACCCGCCGGTGAAATACGCGCCGGCGTTGGGGCTGTACGAAGACCTGGAAGCCGCCGCGCTGCGTTTTCAGAAGCACGCCCGGCATTGCCATGCGCAAACCCTGTTGTTCGATCTGGAAGACGGCTGCCGCCAGAAAGCGCTGTCGCGCGATCTGCTGCGCCAGGAGTTGCCCGGTCTGAATCGCGACGATCTGGCCGTGGCGGTGCGCATCAACCCGTTCCGTACACCGGAGTACGAACTCGACCTGCAGATGGTGCGCGATCTGGCCGACCACATCGACGTGGTGATGCTGGCCAAAGCCGGCGAAGCCTACGGCGCGGCGGAGATCCGCGATCTGTCCGCGTGTCTGGCCGGGATGAATCCGCGCATCACCATCCAGCCGATCATCGAGCATCCCAAGTCGCTCAAGATCGCGCCGGACATCATGGCCTACCCGACCGTGAAGCATGTCGTGTTCGGCATCCACGACTTCTCCAAGGCGATGGGTATCCAGATCACGCCGCGCGGCTGGACGCAGGAACTGTCCTACTTCCTGCATCAGATCATCTTCGAGGCGCGCATCAACGGCGTCGGCGTCATCGGCGGCGTCGAAGTTCTGATCGGCCAGGCCGGCATGCCGGAAACCTTCCTCGAACCCCATGACATCCGCCGCTGGCTCGACCTGCACGGCGACGACGAATCGCGCGTGGTCTATCGCCACGCCTGCGAGGAAGCGGCGATGGGGCTGACCGGCAAACAGGTGATCCATCCCAGCCACACCCACCTGTGCAAGGTCGCCTACACGCCGTCGCCGACCGAAGTGGCGCGCAACATCCGCGTGCTCAAGGCCGCAGTCGAAGCCGATGCGCTGCTCGGCGGCGCGATCAAGTTCGAAGGCGAAATGCTCGACCCGCCGATGTTCGGCAAAGCCCTGCAAGTGTTGCTGCGCGCCCACGCGCTGCGAGCGTTGTCGGACGCCGATACCGATTTCGCGCTGAAGGTGCTGGCCATGCTGCCGGTGCAGGTCGTCCGCGAAAACTGGCCGTACGGGGTGATTTTATGAACCCCCATGCGGCTGGTTTCGGCGCAGCCAATCCAGAAGCCGTACGGGGTGATTTTGTGAACCCGCCATCTGGAGCGCCGGCTTCCAGCCGGCTGTTTTTAAGAAGCCGGCTAGAAGCCGGCGCTCCACCCATTTGTAAAACTGATTGCTTCACCAAACCGCATAGCGATGGAGACCTGACATGAACGCGCCCGAATCCCTACCCATCGCCGCGAACGCCTTTCCCGCCTGGACCTGGGATCTGCCCGAGCACTTCAACATCGGCGTCGCCTGCACCGATGCGCATCTGGGCACGGCCAAGCAAGACGAACTGGCGATGATCGTCGAGGACGATGCGCTCGGCGTCTCCACCGCGACCTACCGTGAATTGGCCGATGCCACGTCGCGCTTTTCCCAGTTGCTGCGCAATCTGGAGGTGGCGGCAGGCGAGCGGGTGTTGATCCGGTTGCCCAATTCGCTGGCTTATCCAACCGCGTTTCTCGGCGCGATGAAGTGTGGCGCGATTGCGGTGCCTACTTCGACGCTGCTGACCGCGGAGGAAGTGATTTATCTGGCGCGCGATTCGGAAGCGAAGGTACTGGTGACCGATCAAGCGACCTGGGCGGACTTGCGCGAGAGAACCGGGGCGTTTGAAAACTTGCGTTTCGTCCTGCTGGCTGGGGTTGCCGCAGCGGATTCCGCTGCGTTGCAGCCAGGCATTGGCGCGGTTCGGGTGATGCATCTGGAATCGGCCCTCGCCGCGATAGAACGATGCGAACCGCCACACAAGACCAAATCGCACGATCCGGCCTATCTGGTCTACACCTCCGGCACCACCGGCTATCCCAAGGGCGTGCTACATGCGCACCGGGCCATGATCGGGCGCGAGCCGGCGGCGCAATACTGGTTCGACTTTGCGGAGGATGGCCACGACCGCATCGTGCATTCCGGCAAGTTCAACTGGACCTACGTGCTCGGTTCCGGCTTGATGGACCCGCTCTATCGCGGCAAGACGGTGATCGTGCACGAAGGGAAAAACGACGCCGCAGGTTGGATTCGGCTGATCGCCAAGCACAGCGCGACGATCTTCATCGGCGTGCCGACCATCTACCGCCAGATCATCCAGAAAACGAATTTCACCGGCGCCGACGTGCCGACGCTGCGCCATTGCATGAGCGCCGGCGAGCACCTGTCCGATGAGATGCTGGGCTTGTGGAAGGACCGTTTCGGCGTCGAAATCTTTGAAGCGGTGGGCATGTCGGAGGTGTCGTATTACCTGTCCGAGAACAAGTTCCGGCCGATCCGCCCCGGTTCCGCCGGCTTCCCGCAGCCCGGCCACGCTGTGCGCCTGCTCGATCCGGACACGCTGCGCGAAGTCGCCATCGGCGAGGAAGGCATGATCTGCCTGCCGGCCGACGATCCCGGCCTGTTCATGCGCTACTGGAACCTGCCGCAAGAAACCGGCAAGGTGTTCAAGGAACGCTGGTTCCTGACCGGCGATTACGCGCGCTTCGACGCCGACGGCTATATCTGGTTTCTCGGCCGCCGCGACGACATCATCAATTCGTTCGGCTACCGGGTGTCGCCGCACGAAATCGAACGGGTCATGAAGACGCATCCGGCGGTGGCCGATTGCGCGGCAACCGGCGAGGAGTTGGCCGCCGACAAGGTGCTGGTAACGGCGTATGTGATGCTGCATCCGGGCGCGACCGCCAGCGCCGATGAGCTGCTTGCCTTCGGCCGCGAACACCTGGCCGGCTACAAGGCGCCAAAGATCGTCTATCTGGCCGCCGATTTTCCGCGCACCAAGAACGGCAAGATCATCCGCCGGAAACTCTCGCCCTCCATCGCCCAGGGGAGGTCGGCATGAACTCCCCCGTCGCCACCACCGTTATCGGAGCGCCGGCCTCTGGCCGGTTTGCCGGCTGGAAGCCGGCGCTCCCACACTATCGCCCACGGCGTTCCATGCTCTACATCCCGGCCTGCGTGCCGCGCTTTCTGGCCAAGGGGCGCGAACTGCGCGTCGATACGCTGATCTTCGACCTGGAGGACTCGGTGCTGGTGGCGCGCAAGACCGAGGCGCGGCGCAATGCCGCCGAGGCGCTGCAACAAGGCGGCTACGGCCCGCGCGAAGTGGTGGTGCGGGTGAACCGGCACGATACCGCCTGGGGCCTCGACGACCTCACCGCGATTGCGCCGCTGCAGCCGGACGCCATCCTGTTTCCGCGTATCGAAAACCGCGCCGATGTGCTCGCCGCGCTGGCCGCGCTGGATGCCGCCGGCGGCGAGCATCTGCCGATCATGCTGATGCTGGAGACGCCGCTGGCGGTGCTGCGCGCCGAAGAGATCGCGGGGGCTTCCGAACGTATCAGCTGCCTGGTCATGGGCACCTCCGACCTGACCAATGCACTGCACGCCCGCATCACGCCGGATCGCCTA
Source organism: Hydrogenophilaceae bacterium (assembly GCA_031426815.1). Lineage (GTDB taxonomy): Bacteria > Pseudomonadota > Gammaproteobacteria > Burkholderiales > Thiobacillaceae > PFJX01. The sequence goes on along the minus strand of JASJPG010000055.1, from coordinate 2,544 downwards.
CCCCTGCTGCACAGCCTGTCGCATTGCCTGCTGGCGGCGCGCGCGCATGGTTTGCCCATCGTCGATGGCGTCTATCTCGACATGCAGGAGATGACCGCCTTCGAATATGCCTGCCGCATGGCGCGCGACCTGGGCTTCGACGGCAAGACGGTGATTCATCCGCAGCAGATTCAATATGCCAACGATGCCTTCACGCCGCAGGCGCCCAGCGTCGAGCGCGCCCGCAAGATCATCGCCGCGTTTGCCGAAGCCAATGCCGAGGGGCGCGGCGTCACCGTCGTAGACGGCCGTCTGGTGGAGAATCTGCACGTCGAGGCGGCGCGCCGCACGCTGATGATTCACGCCATGATCGAAAAGATGGAAACCGATGTGGCCGCATAGGAGACCCGCATGAGCAAGACATCCGCCGGCAATTTCTTCGAGGATTTCCATCTCGGCCTCAGCTTTGTGCACGCCACGCCGCGCACGGTCGGCGAGGGCGATATCGCGCTGTATCTGGCGCTGACCGGCTCGCGCCATGTCATCGGCTGCGCCGCGCCGGTCGCGCATGCGCTGGGTTATCCGAAGCGGCCGCTCGACGATCTGCTCGCCTTTCATCTCGCCTTCGGCAAGACGGTGGCGGATATCTCGCTCAACGCCGTCGCCAACCTGGGCTATGCCGACGTGCGCTTCCTCGCGCCGGTCTACGTCGGCGACAGCCTGGCGGCCGAATCGACGGTGATCGGCCTGAAGGAAAACAGCAGCGGCGACAGCGGCGTGGTCTGGGTGCGCTCGACCGCGGTGAACCAGAGCGACGAGGAAGTGCTGACCTGGATTCGTTGGGTGATGGTGAAGAAGCGCGACAAATCGCGTCCGGCGCCGACACCGGTGGTGCCGGAGACGCCGGCCAGCGTCAGCCCGGGCCGTCTGGTCGTGCCCGAGTTTCTCGATTGCCGCGAGTTCGAAACCCGGCTGACCGGCGGCGCCTGGCTGTGGGACGACTACGCCATCGGCGAGCGCATCGTCCACCCGGCCGGCATGACGCTGGACGAGTCGGACCACACCTTCGCCACGCGGCTGTACCAGAACCCGGCGCGACTGCATTTCGACGCCCATCTGATGCGCGATTCCACGTTCGGCCGGCGCCTGGTCTATGGCGGCCATGTCATTTCGATCTGCCGCGCGCTGAGTTACGAGGGGCTGGAAAACGCCCTGCTGATCGCGGCGATCAACGCCGGCAGCCACTGCAACCCGACCTTCGCCGGCGACACGCTGTATACGCGTAGCGAAGTGCTGGAAAAGTGGGAACTGCCGGGACGCGATGACCTGGCCGCGTTGCGGCTGCGCATGATCGGCCTGAAGAACCTGACGCCGGCGGAGCTGTCGGAAGCGAAGATCGACGGCAAATATCACCCCAACGTCGTGCTCGACCTGGATTACACCGTGTTGATGCCGCGCCGTTCATAGACCCGAGTCTTTGTAGGATGGGCCAAGCGCAGCGGATGCCTTGGCGGCGGTTTTTGCCGCTTAGGCATCCGGCGTGCCGAGAACTGGTGCAGCGGGCCCATCGGACGCGGCGGATTGATGGGCGCGCTGCGCTTCGCCCATCCTACGGATTTGTGACGACGAAAACTGGAGACAAGATGACCCACCCCGTACACCCCGATGCCGCCCTGTTCGCCGGGGAAAAACCGTTTCCGATCATCCCCGCCTGTGAGCATTTCGCCGGCAGCGAGAAGCTGATCATGAAGGCGCTGGAGCAGATGGAAAAGCTGGGGCCGGTATTCAATGTGACCTGCGATTGCGAGGACGGCGCGCCGGCCGGGCGCGAGCGCGAGCACGCCGAAATGATCGTGCGGGTACTGAAAACGGCGGCGAACCATCCGCGCATGGCCGGCGCGCGCATCCACGATTATTCGCATCCGGCCTGGCGGCAGGATGTCGATATCCTGGTCGGCGGCGTCGGCGAACAACTCGCCTATCTGACCATTCCGAAATGCACCGAATACGCACACGCCGCCGAGATGATCGATTTCATCCAGCACATTGCCGAAATGCACGGTATCGAACGGGAAATTCCGATCCACATCCTGATCGAAACGCACGGCGCATTGCGCGACGTACATCGCATCGCGACGCTGCCGTGGCTGCAGGTGCTCGATTTCGGCCTGATGGATTTCGTTTCCGGCCACCACGGCGCGATTCCCGCCAGCGCCATGCGCAGCCCGGGCCAGTTCGAACACAAGCTGATCGCACGCGCGAAGACCGAAGTGGTGTCCGCCGCGCTGGCCAATGGCGTGATTCCCGCGCACAACGTCACGCTCGACCTGAAAAATCCGTACACGACCTACCAGGACGCCCGCCGCGCGCGCATGGAATTCGGCTTCCTGCGCCAGTGGAGCATTTATCCGAGCCAGATCCAGCCCATCGTCGATGCGATGCGGCCGGATTACAGCGAAGTGGCGGCCGGCGCGGCGATTCTGCTCGCCGCGCAAAAGGCCGACTGGGGGCCGATCCAGCATGCCGGCGAACTGCATGACCGCGCGACCTATCGTTATTACTGGG
>JASJPG010000054.1:0-92303 GCA_031426815.1 Hydrogenophilaceae bacterium | reverse complement strand
TCGGTACACCGGCCCCGCAACGGGGGGTTGAAATGCTTCCAAGGCGCGATTGTTCAGGTCATCGCGCCTTGGAAGGCGCTCCTACAAATCCAGTTCGCCGGCAATCAACCTGTAAGAATCGGCGACGACACTGTGATGTCACTCACACAACCATCACGGGAAACCCGGCGCATGTCCGCCAGCCACTCCGCCCCACTCAATTTGCTGCAAAACAGCACGTCCCTCGCCGGCTTCTTCAAGGCAATCTGGGATCCTGCCTGCGCCGTCGCGGCCATGCTGGCACTGACCGATCTCTACGGCGAGACGGTGGACGGGCCTGAGATCCTGTTGGCGGTGGTGCTGTTCTCGATGCTCTACCCGGGCAACATTCCGTTGCACCGGAGCTGGCTGGGCGCGCTACGCGAAATCGCGCTGCAATGGCTGCCGGCGCTGGCGGTGCTGTTCCTGCTCGGCGTGGGCACGCATAACCTGGAAATCTTCCCGGCCGAATTGCTGCTGGCCTGGGCTGTGACGGTGCCGGCGCTGTGGTTCGCCTCCCACCTGTTGCTGCCGATCCTGGCGCCGGGCTTGTTCGCGATGGAAGGCATCCGCTCGGCGGTGATCATCGGCGCCAATGAACTTGGCCGCCGCCTGGCCGGACAGTTCGTCAGCAGGAAGCATCTGGACGTGAAATTCATGGGCTTCTTCGACGACCGCAGCACGGCACGCCTGGGCGAACTCACCCCCGGCAGCATGCTCGGCCGGCTCGAACAGGTCGCCGATTACATCCGGCAGAATCACACCGACGCCATCTTCATCGCGTTGCCGATGGCTTCGCAGCCGCGCATCCTGAAGCTGCTCGACGACCTGAAGGACTCCACCCTGTCGATCTATTTCGTGCCGGACATCTTCGTCGCCGACCTGATCCAGGCGCGCGTCGACGAAATCGGCGACATGCCGGTGGTGGCGGTGCGCGACACCCCATTCAAGGGCCTGAACGGGGTGGTCAAACGCCTCAGCGACATCGTCATCGCCAGTCTGATCCTGCTGCTGATCGCCCCGGTCATGCTGGCCGTCGCCATCGCCGTGCGCTCCTCCTCGCCCGGCCCGATCCTGTTCAAGCAGCGCCGCTACGGCCTCGATGGCAAGGACATCGTGGTTTACAAATTCCGCTCGATGACGGTGTGCGAGGACGGCGCCCAGGTCGTGCAGGCCACCCGCGGCGACAACCGCATCACCCGGGTCGGCGCCTTCCTGCGCCGCACCTCGCTGGATGAACTGCCGCAGTTCGTCAACGTGCTGCAGGGTCGCATGAGCGTGGTCGGCCCGCGCCCGCACGCGGTCGCCCACAACGAGACCTATCGCAAGCTGATCAAGGGTTACATGGTGCGCCACAAGGTCAAGCCGGGCATCACCGGCCTGGCCCAGGTCAACGGCTACCGCGGCGAAACCGATACCGTCGACAAGATGCAGAAACGCATCGAATACGACCTGGAATACCTGCGCAAATGGTCGCTGCATCTCGACCTGGAAATCATCCTGCGCACGGTCGGTTTGGTGATAAAGGACCGGCAAGCGTATTGAAGCCCTCCTGATCGCTGATTTAACCTGGAAACCTCAGTTGGTCATGTGTATATCGCTCTAAAGCCGCGTGGACAGAGGCATGTGTGTTTTTTTTTCGCGTCACCCACCGGGTGAGCGTCGGCACCACGCGTAGGAGCGCCTTCCAAGGCGCGATTGTTCCGGGTATCGCGCCTTGGAAGGCGCTCCTACCGCATCGGCAACTGCGCGAAATAGATTTAAGCGTCACCCCGGCGCAGGCAGGAATCCAGGTGGTTGTGTCACTGGATTCCGAACCCAGACCCGGGCCACCTATTTGGCCGCCACGCCGAGGGCCTTGCAGGTCTGGACATTGATGTATCCATCCATGGGCAACTGCTCGGCCTTCTGGAAGGCGGCAAGCGCGTCCAGGGTCGCGGGATCCTGCCTGCCGGAGATCGCACCGGAGTAGAAACCTTCGTCCTTCAGCGCCTTCTGGATTTCCGCGATCTTTTCCGGCGTTGCATTGACGTCGCAGAGTATTTCGCTCCAGTACGCACGGGGCGGGCAAAGCAACGCTTCCTGCTGCACCTCGGCGTATTCCGCAGGGACCGGCACGCGCACCTCGCGGGCGGGCGTGACCAGCCTGGTCACCTGGCGTTCTCCATACTCCGCCGGGATGGGTATCCGCTTCTGCGTGGCGGGCTCGACCAGGGCCATGACCTCGCGCTCATAGTTGACGGGAATGACCTTCTTCACCGTGCTGGCCGACGTCAGCAACCGCGTCACGTCGCGTTCCGCGTATTCAGCGGGAATCTCAACCGTGCGCGTCGTCGCCGGCGTCTTCAACACGGACTTCATGACCGTCGTGTACTCCGCGGGGATGGCCTCATAGCGCACCATGGGCGGCGTCTTCAACACCTGCCGGGTAATGGTCTCGTACTGGGCCGGGATCTCGACCAGACACATCACCTGCCCAGTCTTTTCGTCGGTCTTCTGGATGGCGGTTTCGGTACCCGGCTTCCAGGTCGTGTAGGCCGCGCGCACCAGCTTCTGCTCGGTGAGGGTTTCATACTCCGCCGGCACTTCAACGGCCTTCTGCGAGGCGGGCTTGACCAACACCCGCTCCTCGACCTGTTCGTAGACCGCGGGCACTTCCTCCAGGCGGGTGCTGGCTTCCTTGATCACCACCCGCTCCTTGACCGTCTCATACTTGGCAGGCACAACCTCCTCCACTTCCTCGCTTTGCACGCGGACCTTGGTCGCCTTGTAGACCGCCGGAATCATTTCGATGCGCTCGCTGGCCTCTTTCACCAGCACGCGTTCCATCACCGTTTCATATACAGGCGGGATCGTCTCGATGCGCTCGCCGGCTTCTTTGATCAGCTTGCGCTCAGTGTCGCTGCGGAATATGGGGGCAAGCGCCACCTTGGCGAAACACTGGCCAGGTAGGGCGTTTGTGGGCGGGTTGTCGCCGAGTATGGCGCCGGCGGGCAGCGGACAGACCTCCTCCATCATGGCAAAGTCGCTCTTGCTCTGCGGGGTCGAGCAACCGGCGGCAATCAGGGCAACACTCAATACGCTTAACGTAGAAAAGAATTTAGGCATGGCAGCCTCCTCCAGTTTTAATTGACTTGTGTCCAATACCCGTGTCGGCAGTTTGACCTGATCGCGCGGGTAAAGGACGTCGAGAACCGGCGCATGCCAACGGGTGGAAAGGCCGCTTCCAAGCGCGTAGACCGCCGCCGGCGGGAAAGGTGCCGGCGAGGCAAACGGTCAGGCAGATCCCCCGTGACCGTCACCCCGGAAGGGGGGTAATCCCCAATACCTCAAAGCCACCTATGCACTGATCTCAGGCTTGCTCGGACGTATCAATGTTGATACATTCGACGCATGAACCCCATCCTTGATGTTCGCTTCTTCCGCACCGATGCCGGCGCCGAGCCGGTCAGGGAGTGGCTGAAGGAATTGCCGGCAATTGACCGCAGGACCATAGGCGAGGACATCAAGACGGTTCAATTCGGGTGGCCGCTTGGCATGCCTTTGGTGGGCCACTTGGGCGGCGACATCTGGGAAGTTCGCATCAAGCTGGAAAACCGTATCGCCCGTGTCCTGTTTGTACTGGAAGGCCAAACGATGCTGCTGCTGCATGGCTTCATCAAAAAGCAGCAGGCCACCCCGAAACCCGACCTGGATCTAGCGCGCGATCGCTTGAAGCAGTTGAGAAGGAGATGAACGTGAGCAAGAAAAACATCGGAAGTAACTTCGACGACTTCCTGAATGAAGAGGCTACGCTTGATGGAGCCACCGCCGTGGCGCTCAAGCGGGTGATTGCCTGGCAGATCGGAGAAGAGATGAAGGTACAGCAAATGACGAAAACCGAACTGGCCAGACGCATGCACACCAGCCGTGCGGCCTTGAATCGCCTGCTGGACGAGGCTGACCCCAGCCTGACCCTGACCACATTAGCCAGCGCCGCCGCTGCCTTGGGAAAAACAGTCAACATCCAGTTCGCGCCAGCGTGAAGGGGGAGCGCTGGCCTGAACTGCATTGCTAAGCTTGGAAGACGTGGTCTGTCCACAATGCCGGATTCACAAACCTTTCCCGGTCTGCCTTTACCCTGGGTAGGGCGGAAAAGCGCAGCGCCTTCCGCCGAATGCGCGGGCAATGGCGGAAGGCAGCGGATTCGTAAGCTGCTATAGCAGCATACGAATCCGGCGTGCCCCTTGCGAGTGCGCTACGCTTTTCCGCCCTACCGGCGGTTTCCATAAGTTCCAGACAGCGTGCAACACCACACTAGCTGATCTCCATCGCCGCCGACTCGGCGCTGTTCGCGGCAAACGAACCGTTGCTGAAATGGGCGCGCAAACGTTCGGCCCTGGCCCGTCAACTCGACCAGCGCGACTCTTCCCTGGCGCAATTGCCGGTCACAGTCGAGCAGTCCCTGCTCAGCGGACAAGTCGTGCTGGTGGGCTATGGCCGCATTGGCCGACGCATCGGACAGGCTTTGCGGACACAGAAAATCCCTTCATCGTCGCCGAACACTGTGAACGTGCACAAAATGGTCGAGATCGCCAAAACGCTGAATCCAACCATCTCCGTCATGTTGCGCACGCATAGAAGCGCCATCCATGCCTTAGGCAGGCGACCTAACAATAGCCAGGTTTCACTAATGATCCTGCCTCAGGTAGAGTTCATACAGGACCTTGCTGCCCCAGTTTTCTACAGACGCAGCCAGTCAAAAGTTTTACATGCAGCCTCGACACAGCGCCTAACTTATGTTTCGGAATGAGATGACAAAAAATCGAAAGAGTCCGTGGCAAGAACTCCTGAATGAGGGGCGTCGCAAGCAAGAATTAAAAAAGCCGCGAGGTCATGGAGTTGCTACGCCAGTAGATCCGAGTAAAGGAGAAACTCGTACTGAGATCGAGCGTGACTATGACCGAATACTTTTCTCGACGCCAGTACGTCGGCTAGCCGACAAGACTCAAGTTTTCCCGCTTGATGCCAACGATAGCGTACGAACTAGGTTGACCCACTCTCATGAAGTGTCGAATCTCGCGCGGAGCATTGGTACCGCTTTGGTCTTTGAAAAAGAAATTGCATCAGGCATTAAGAACGCTAACCGAAATCTTCCAGCGCTCTTAGCTGCTACTGGTCTAGTACATGACTTGGGGAACCCTCCATTCGGTCACCAAGGTGAAGTTGCTATTCAGAGTTGGTTTATCGAGAACGAAATATCAGTTCTATCTCAACTCACCGACGTGCAACAGAAGGAAGACTTCAAGAGATTTGAGGGAAATGCTCAAGGGTACAGGCTTGTAACACGACTACAGTTGTTGAACGACGACTTTGGACTTGATCTGACATACGCCACATTAGCTGCCATGATGAAGTACCCGACTACCTCAAATAAAATTGACAAAAAATCGGCAGTCACTAAAAAACATGGATTCTTCGCCTCAGAGCAGCACATCGCTGAACAGGTCTTGGGTCACGTAGGTTTATCCCTTGGTCGTAGACATGCAGCTGCGTATTTAATGGAGGCTTGCGATGATATTGCTTATGTTGTTCTAGACGCTGAAGACGCGGTAAAGAAAGGGCTGGCTTCGTTTTCTGACTTGATTAATTATCTTAAACATCACGGCCAGAAGGATGAAGTAGTTGAAAGGGTGTGTAAGCAAAGCTCAGAAAAGCATGATGAGTATAGATCTTCTAAACATAAACTTTCACCAGCCGAACTCAACGACATTTCCATGCAAAGATTTCGTGTATATGCCATAGGTGAGTTAGTGAGAGCATCGGTTCAGGCATTCATAAAGAATGAATCGACTTTCACAAAAGGCGTAGAAAAGAAAACTTTATTAGAAATGAGCAGCGGAGAGACCTTACGAAAAGTGCTGAAGGAATTTAGTTTTAAACACGCCTATACACACCGGTCCGTCTTGAAAGTGGAACTGGAGGGCTATAATGTAATTCGTGGGTTGATGGATATCTTGTGGGCAGCTATAGTTGATCGTGAGGATTCCGCCAACCCTTGTTCCGACCGTTTGCACCCATTCAGCCGCTATGTATATGGTCAAATTTCGGAGAACTATCGTAGAGTTTTTGAGAACCCTATAGAGGAAGTTGCTTCGATGCCGATCCGCTATAGGGAATGTCAATTGCTTACAGACATGCTTTCTGGCATGACTGATTCATTCGCAATTAATTTTTATGCGGGATTAACGTCTGCACAAGGTAGCTACAACCCAGTGTTAATCCGTGACCAGCACATTACTTAACGCTAAATTATCATGGCCGTAATTCCCGATGTCCGAACAAAAATACGTGGTTATATCAACCATAATTCTTTAGAACGCGCGACACTAAAAGACACACTTAACACGATTGCTTCAGATTTGCCTGAAACCGTAATTTTTGGCGGAATGATCAGGGATTTTGCATTGGGTAGCGCGCGCACATTTTCTTCGGATATTGACTTGGTATCATTAGCTAGCAGAGAAGATATAGCCAAAGCTATCGCTTGTTTTTCGCCAGTTAGGAATAAATTCGGCGGGTTCAGATTCATCAGAAACAAACAGGTATTCGATATATGGGCATTCGATGACACTTGGGCGTTCCGACAGGGCTTGGCAAAAGGAACAGAACTAACAGATTTATTGAAAACCACATTCTTCAATGTGGATGCTTCAGCTTACAGCCTTAACAAAGACCATTGCATTTACTCCACCGAGTGGAGCGATGGCATTAAGTCACGGTTGCTAGATATTAACCTCTCTGATAACCCTTTTCCAGAACGTATGTATCTTCGCGCTATTAAGCTCGCATGCAACAAGGATTTATCAATTGGGCCTAAGCTGGCCGAGTTTCTTATGAGTCACTTGAAACTTCAGCATTTGGATAGAGTGGGTTGTATGTTCATGCTAGGCTTAAAAAAACATATCGAATACGGAATTAATGAACCGTATACATTTAAACCACAAATAAACCTACTCCCGTAAAACTTAGTCCTGAATCCGCAGTTTTGCCCAAAATTATATCAATAAGTCATTGATAATATTCTTTCCTGTTGAGGCATTGGGTCTAATCGATCATTCCACCGAGCCTTTGCGATAAGCCTCGTATGCCGTGAGCAAAAGTAAAGCAATTAAAGGGGCCAGGCTCAGGGCCAGGCTCGATTATTTAATTGCCCCCTTTTGCAAACAACAAATTGGGTACCCGTGGAGCCATCAAAAGTTCCATATCGCAGTTGGTAAGAAGTGCCGCAGTCCAACAATGTCGAGCGGACCTGCGCGCACCGGCAATCCCCAGGCCTGAGAGCGGTTCCGCCATGACGCTGCGCCCTTTGCCGAACCTCGCAGGTGCTGCGTCGGAGCTCAGGGCCTCGGCATCGGACCTGATAGGTGCGATAGCGGACCTCGAAGCTTCGGCGTCGGAGCCCAGAGCTTCGGTGCCGCACCCCAAAGGTCCGATGCCGCACCTCAAAGGTCCGGTGCCGCACCCCAAAGGTCCGGTGCCGCACCCCAAAGGTCCGATGCCGCACCCCAAAGCTCCGGTGTCGCACCCCAAAGGTCCGATGTCGCACCCCAAAGCTCCGGTGCCGCACCTCGAAGGTCCGATGCCGCACCCCAAAGGTCCGATGCCGGGCCTCGAAGGTCCGGTGTCGGCGCTCTGAGATCCCGTGTCGCTGTGCCGGACCGGCAAGAGTCTGTACATCTGTCCGATATGCTGGTCTGGGCGGGTAAAGAGGAACTCGACGAGGCAGTCAGACGGCGTGAAGATTTTGTTGCGGAGGACACGCGGCACAATCATGGAATTGCTTGAACTGCCCTGTTTCTCACTTGGTGAATAAAATCAATGGGTCTGACACGTCGGACACGATATCTGCACGATTATTTATTCGCCCCATTTATTTAGAATTAGTGGGGCTTTTTTGAACTGACACCTTTGGAGTTGGGAGCATGCGCTTCAGAACGCTAGCAATACTTGCATCGGCCATTGCCACAGTCGGATGTTCAACACCGACCACGCCACGTGCATTGGGTGTTGATGATTCAAACCAAGCCACCACCAAAATTCCGGCATATATCACTGCGAAGCAAAGTTGCGCCGTGGTGGTGGGGGGCGTCGGCAGCGTCTTTGATGATCCTAGAGTTGGAAGTGTCTGGCACGAAGCAAACCGACAGATCACCGGTTATTTGCATGAAATTCTCACGCATGAGCGCTACCAAGTCGTTCGGCTTGTCGTTCCTCCGAATGAGTCACTCGACAAGGCAGTCAGGCTAACGGCGGAATCCCTTGCGCAGAACCAATGCAATCGGATGATTCAGGTGTCTCACCTTGTCGGCGAAGACAAAAACGGGCCGTTCTTTCAATTCAGCGTATCGATTCAACACGTTGAACCGCTCAAGGATCAATCTGCCACGACTGCTGGCATAAGGTCCGTGACTGTCGGTGATTTCAATCGTGACTACCGCTTCCCGCGTACTCAGGCATCGTTGGATTCCTTTCATACCGGTACATTTGCGAACGAGGCATACCTTGACCTGAAGAGAAGCGGTGCTCTTGCAGCGATTCTCCGGGGTGGTGCTTGAGTGCTTCGGGGTCTTGGCTTGCCCCGGCTGAAGCCGTAGCGGAATCTCGGCCTTCCGGTCAGGCCGGCGCGATGTTCTGGTTCACCCGGAACAGGTTGTCCGGGTCGTAGGCGCGCTTCACCCGGGCGAGGCGGTCGTAATTCGGGCCGTAGGCGGCGCGGACGCGATCGCCCTCGTCGGCGGTGAGGAAATTGACGTAGACACCGCCGCTGGCGAACGGCGCCGAGGCCTTGAAGAAGTCGCGCGCCCAGGCGATGCAGCGCGCGTCGTCGGCCGGATCTTCCCAGCGGCCGTGCACATTCATGACGAAACGGGCATCGCGGTGCGCGTACGCTGTGGCGTCGGGCGCGGGGCGCGTGGTGGCGCCGCCGATGGCGCCGAAGAAGATCTCGCATTGGGGCGACGGCAACTGGTCGATGGCGGCGGTGACGGCGTCGAACAATCCGTCCGCCAGCGTGACGAAATTGTGCGATTTCCAGTAGTTGCGCGCGCCGGGGGCCAGCAGCGGGTCGAACGCCTGCTGCCAGGCGGCGTACGGCTGCACGCCGACGTGCTCACCCAGGGGGGGGCCGAACTTGCGCAGCGGCGCGATGAGCGCCTCGCCCGCCGCAGGCTCGCCGGCATAGCACAGCGCCAGCGCGATCATCCCGCTGCCGTGCGCCGCCTCGGGCAGGAACGGCAGCGGCGGCGCCAGGCGCACGACGGCCCACACCGCGAGTTCGTCCGGCGCCCGCGCGGCGAATTCGCGGTACTGGCGCAGCACGCTGTTCGCCTCGGCGAGTGGATAGACGATCAGGCCGCTCAGCAAGTCGGGGCCGACCGGGTGCAGGCGGAACTCGAAACGGGTGACGACGCCGAAGTTGCCGCCGCCGCCGCGCAGGGCCCAGAACAGGTCGGCATGCTCGCCGGCGCTGGCACGCACCACCTCGCCGGCTGCGGTCACGACCTCGGCGGCTTCGAGGTTGTCGATGGTCATGCCGTACTTGCGGCTGAGCCAGCCGAAGCCGCCGCCCAGCGTCAGGCCGGCGACGCCGGTAGTGGAATTGATGCCGACCGGCGTGGCGAGGCCGTGCGCCTGGCACGCCGCGTCGAGGTCGGCCAGCGTGGCGCCGCCCTCGATCACGACGCGGCGCGCGCCGGGATCGACGCTGGCGGCCTTCATCCGCGACAGGTCGACGACGATGCCGTCGTCGCAGAGGGCGTTGCCGGCGATGTTGTGGCCGCCGCCGCGAACCGCGAGCAGAAGCCCGTTGTCGCGCGCGAAGTTCACCGCGAGGACGACATCCGCGGTGGTGCCGCAGTGGGCGATGGCCGCGGGATGCCGGTCGATCATCGCATTCCATATCCTGCGCGCGTCTTCATAGGCTGCATCGCCGGGAAGCACGACTTCCCCGCTGAATTTTTCTTTCAACGCTTCGAGTTTCATTGCGTCCATGATGTTTGCCTCCTGTGTTTTTGACTGCCCCTCTTGCGGGGGCAGCGGAGCGACGGCACCGCCGTCGTGGTTCCGGCTCGATAGCCGGCGACGGGCGGAACAACGGAACAACAGGCCTCAGGCGCCTACCTTCTTTTTCATATGCTCAATGACTTGGCTGTGCGCGTGCTGGGGGCTGAACATGATGATTTCCGCGTCCGCCTCGACCTTCACGTTGTGCCCCGGCGGCCAGTAAAAAAGGTCATTCGCGTTGACGGTTTCCTCGACACCGTTCGCGTCGGTCGTGGTGAGCCGGCCATCCAGAACGAAGCCCCAATGCGGGCATTGGCAGGCATCACCCTCCAAACCCTGAAAAAGCGGCGTGGTATCGACACCGGCCGATAGGCTGAAATATTCACCGCTGATCGGGCCCAAGCCGGTCGCCTCGCCGAAATCCATGCGTTGGCGAAGCACGGCACCGGGAATATTCATCTTGATGTCTATGTCATCTTTGGCCACATGCATGGTATCCGTCCCGTGTCGAAGGCTACGTAATGCTATGAAATGTAGTAACGGGGGACGACATGGGCACTCGGGTACAAGCTGTAATTCGACGCCCATGGCGCTGACATGGCTCAGCGGGGCATGAGTGCGAGGGACTCCTACAGGCAGGCCACCACTCAACGCACGCTGATTTCCACCCGCCGATTCTTCGGATCGGCGATGCCATCGGCGGTGGGCACCAAGGGTTCGCGTTCGCCGCGCGAGGCTGTTTCGATGTCGGTCTCGGCGATGCCGGCCGCCAGCAGCCAGCCGCGCACCGCTTCGACCCGGCGTTGCGACAGGGCTTCGTTGATTTCCTCGCTGCCGGCGCGGTCGGTATGGCCGATCACCATGATTTCAGGCGCTATCCGTTGGTCGATCTCGGCCTTGGCCAGCGCGATTTCGCGCAGCGACGCCTCCGACAGCGCATCGCTGCCCTCGTCGAAAAAGACCATGTAGCGGTTCGCCCGCGCCGGTTGGGCCGACAACGTCGCGCCGTACTGTTTCTGGATCTGTTCCGGCTTGCTCAGCTTGACGCGGTGGAACGCGCTGCGCCGCACGTTTGCCGCATAAGGTTGATCGAGTCGTTGCTCGCCCTGGCTGTTGCGCACCACGACGGCGCTGGCATGGCCGTCGGCGGAAGGCAGCAGCACGATGCGTTCGCTCGCGCAGCCGGCCAGAAAAACCACACTCAGGAACAAAACGATGCGCTGCATTTCACTCCTCCTCGCCGCCAACCACTTCAATCAGGAATTCGGTGCCGCGCACACCGAGGATGGAAGACGGGGTGTGGAAGTCGATCGATTCCGGCGTCTGTTTGGCGATCTTGCCGGTGGCCACCGAAAGCGTGCCGCGCCTGACGCCGACCGACATGGCGCCGGCGTGGGTGGAACTGTTGAAGCTGAATTTATCGATGGAGATCAGCGAATTCGGCCCGGCCGAGAGCAAGGTGTTGTCTTTCAACGTGATGCCGACCGAACCGTCGGCGCCGGTGCGAACCTTGTCCGTGGCATAGATCCGGTCGCCGACGCCTACCTTGAGCGTCGAACCGGCGCGGATGACATTGACCTGCCCCTTGCTGACTTTGATCGTGCCGGCGGAAACGAACTCCCGCGCCGTGGCGGAGAACGAGAAAAAGGCGAAAATCGCGGCCAGCACCCAGATTGCTTTATTCATGACTGTTTTCGCGTTAAGTACGAATGACCAAGAGGGAGCTGCTTCCGAGCCCCCTTTGAAAAGGGGGGCTGGGGGGATTTCTCCACGGGTTGAGCAAACTCAGCGGTCGGCAAATCCCCCCTAACCCCCCTTTTTCAAAGGGGGGGACTCGTACATCACGACTTAACGCCAATCGAGCTTTATTCATCTTGTCTCCTGAAAACCCATCCAACGCCCCCGATTCTAGGGAAATTTCCGTTGCAGCGCGCTTTGCCGCCCTGCCGGGACTGCTCGCCTGGATCGAACGGGAAACGAGGGCAGGCGGACTCGCTGCCGCGACGACGAAACGGATGCAACTGGCGGTCGAAGAATTGTTCGCCAATGCCATCCACCATGGCTACGGCGAGGAATGCGACGCCCGCGTAACCCTGGCGTTGCACATCGACGGCAATCTGGCGCGCGTCACCTTCAGCGACAGCGCCCGGCCGTTCGACCCGCTCAGCGCGTTGCCGCTGCCTGCGGACCCGGAACGGCTCGGCGGTGTCGGCCTCAATCTGGTGCGCGCCCTGGCCGGGTCGATCAAGTATCGACGCGATGCCGGACGCAACATCATGACACTCGCGTTTCCAGACGCCGAAACCCTTCAATAACCAGTGCTATCCGCTTGAAATCATTGCCAGAAACCATTCCAGAGCAAGCCGCTCAAACTTTACATTCAGCGCCCTCGCCCCTATTCTGACCGCCCTTCCCGGCTTACCAATTCGCCTCTGCGCACCATGTCCATCACGATAAAAACCCCTGAAGAAATCGAAAAAATGCGCATCGCCGGCCGTCTCGGCTCGGAAGTCCTGGATTACATCACCCCGTTCGTGAAACCCGGCATCACCACCGGCGAGCTGGACAAGCTCTGCCACGACTACATGGTCGACGTGCAAGGCTGCGTTCCCGCGCCGCTGCACTACGCGCCGCCCGGCCATGCGCCCTACCCCAAGTCGATCTGCACCTCAGTCAATCATCAGGTCTGCCACGGCGTGCCGGGCGAGAAGAAACTCAAATCCGGCGATGTGGTGAACCTCGACATCACCGTCATCAAGCACGGCTGGCACGGCGACACCTCGCGCATGTTCTACGTCGGCGAACCCAATATCCAGGCGCGCCGGCTGACCGACATCACCTACGAATGCATGTGGAAGGGCATCGCCGTGGTGCGCGCCGGCGGCCGTCTCGGCGATATCGGCGCCGCCATCCAGAAATACGCGGAAGCGAACGGCTACACGGTGGTGCGCGAATTCTGCGGCCACGGCATCGGCCGCAACTTCCACGAAGAGCCGCAAGTCCTCCATTACGGCAAAGCCGGCACCGGGCCGATCCTGCAGGCCGGCATGATCTTCACCGTCGAACCGATGATCAACGCCGGCAAGCGCGACATCCGCATGCTCGGCGACGGCTGGACCGTGGTGACCAAGGACCACGCCCTCTCGGCACAGTGGGAACACACCGTGCTGGTCACCGAAACCGGCTACGAAGTACTGACTCTGTCGGCCGGCTCACCCGCCATCCCCGCCTTCATCACCGCGCCGGCTGCCGCCGCCGCATGAACCGGTTCGGCACGGCGAATTCATTTGTTGTGCGAATGAATTGGCTCAATTCTCGTTAGGTAGGGATGACCGAGGCGCAGCAGCCTCCGCGCGGACTCCCCCCTTTGCAAAGGGGGGCGGGGGGGATTTCTCCACGGGATGAACAAACTCCACGGTCGGCAAATCCCCCCTAACCCCCCTTTTTCAAAGGGGGGAACTCGTGCATCACTACTTAACGCGTATTGAGAAAATGAATTCGCACCTACAAGCAAGGCTTTCCAGATGAACCCCGACTTTGCCCGCGTCGCGGCCTGGCGCGATGGCCTGCTCAACGCGCGCAAGCAACTGTTCCAGACCTATCTGGCCCGCCCGGCCGCGAAAGCGCTGCTGGGCGGACTTTCCCGCCTGTCCGACCAGACCCTGAAGGAAATCTGGGCCGCACACGAACTGCCGGCGCACGCGACGCTGGTTGCCGTCGGCGGTTACGGACGCGGCGAGCTGTATCCGCAATCCGATGTCGATGTGTTGATCCTGTTCGATGACGATCTGAGCGAAGCGGAACGCGCCCGCTTCGAACCGCTCATCGCGCTGTTGTGGGATGTCGGCCTGCCGATCGGGCATAGCGTGCGCAGCCTGTCCGAGTGCCTGGCCGAATCGGCGCAGGACATCACGATCCAGACCAACATGCTGGAATCACGCTGGCTGGCGGGCGACCGCGCGCTGTTGCGGCGGATGCAGGATGCCCTGAACGAGCAGATCGACCCGGCGGTCTTTTTCCAGGCCAAGTTTCTCGAACAGAAAGTCCGCCATGGCCGCCATACCGACGTCGCGCTGCTGCTGGAACCGAATCTGAAGGAAAGTCCGGGTGGCCTGCGCGACGTGCAGACGCTGATCTGGGTCGCGCGCGCCGCGCATCTGGCCGATAACCTGCACGGGCTGGCGCGCGCAGGCCTGCTCGGCAGCGCGGAAGCCCGCACAGCGAGCGCCGAACTGAATCTGCTGGAGCATCTGCGCATCCGCCTGCATTTGTACGCCAACCGGCGCGAAGACCGCCTGTTGTTCGAATTCCAGGAACGCATCGCGCAGGGCATGGGCGTCACGCAAGCGACCAACAGCAGCGGCGACTCGCTACGCCGCGCCTCCGAACGCCTGATGCAGCGCTACTACCGGGCGGCGCGGCATATCCGTCTGGTCAACGAACTGGTCATGGGCGAATTGCGTTCCCGCCTGTTGCCGCCGGTCGCCACGCGCGCCCTGGCGCAGGATTCCGACTCGGAAGACTTCATCCACTACAGCATCGCCGGCAATCTGCTCGATGCCGAGGAAGACCTGTTCGAACGGCATCCGGAACTGCTGCTGGAAACCTTCCTGGTGCTGGCGCGCGAACCCGGCGTCAACGGCTGCACGCCGCGTCTGTTGCGCGCGCTTGCCCGCGCCGGGCGCGGTATCGACTCCGCCTTCCGGCATGACGCGGAAAATCATCGCCGCTTCATCGAACTGCTGGCGGAACCCAAGGGCGTCACGCTGGCCATGCGCCTGATGCACCGGCTCGGCATCCTCGGCCGCTACATTCCGTTGTTCGGCCGCATCACCGGCCAGATGCAGCACGACCAGTTCCACATCTACCCGGTCGACGAGCATGTGCTGATGGTGCTGCGCAATCTGCGCCGTCTGGCGGTGCCGGAATACGCCCACGAATTCCCGCTCGCGCACCGTCTGATCAACGAATTCGAACAACAGGAACTGCTGTTGCTGGCCGCCTTGTTCCACGACATCGGCAAGGGCCGCGGCGGCGATCATTCCAGCCTCGGCGCGGTCGATGCGCGCCGCTTCTGCGTTTCGCACGGCTTGGACGAAACCGATACCGAACTGGTGGTCTGGCTGGTGGCGCAACACCTCAACCTGTCGCAAACCGCGCAGAAGCAGGATCTCTCCGATCCCGACGTGATTGCCGCCTTCGCCGCGCGCTGCGGCGACGTGCGCCACCTGACCGCGCTGTATCTGCTCACCATGGCCGACATCCGCGGCACCAGCCCGAAGGTGTGGAATGCCTGGAAGGACAAGCTGACGCGCGAACTGTACCTGGCCGCGCGCCAGGTGCTGGAAGGCAACGCGCCGCGCAGCGATGGCATCGAGGAGAAAAAGGAACAGGCGCGCACGCAACTACGCCTGTACGGCTTCGCGCCGGACAGCGAAAACGCGCTGTGGAAACAGCTCGACGACATCTATTTCCTGCGCCAGGACGCGCGCGACATCGCCTGGCAAACGCGCCGCCTGCTGCCGGTGCTGAACGCCGCGCAGAGCCAGAACGACAGCATCGTGCGGGCGCGTCTGGCACCGGTCGGCGAAGGCGTCGAAGTGCTGGTGTTCACGCCCGACGAGGAAGCGCTGTTCGCCCGTATCTGCGCCTTCTTCGCCCGTCTCGGCTACAGCATCCTGGCCGCGCGCATCCACACCACGCACGACGGCCGCGCGCTCGACACGTTCTACGCGGTCGATCCGGAACACCCGCAAGTGCCCTACCGCGACTTCCTGAATTACATCGAACACGAACTGGCCGCCGAATTGAAGCGCCATGAGCCACTGGGCGCGCTGCCCGGCGGCCGCGTGCCGCGCCGCCTGAAAGCCTTCCCGCTGGAACCGGAAGTCAGCCTGGCGCCGAGCGACAACCGACGTGATTACGTGCTCACCTTCACCGCCGGCGACCGCCCCGGCCTGCTCGCCCACGTCGCCCAGGTGCTGCATCGGCACGGCGCCAGCGTGCTCACCGCCCGCATCAACACCCTCGGCAGCCGCGCCGAAGACGTATTCGTGATCGAAGGCGAAAGCCTGGAACGGGCCTCGGTCCGGCTGGGACTCGAACAGGACTTGCTCGGCGTGCTGAAGGTTTAGGCATTGGAGCGCGGGCGTCCCGCCCGCGGGTTTGCCTACCACTTACCTTGGGCGAAATAGCTTCCCCCTTTGTAAAGGGGGATCGAGGGGGATTTGACGGCGGTGGCCTACGCGGATGTCTCATAAATCCCCCCTACCCCCCTTTTTCAAAGGGGGGAACTTGTGGCCCGCGCTCCCGGCCTCCGGCGTCTCGCCGGCTAGTGTTTACACTCCCGGCTGCAGCGTCGCCGTCACTTCCACCTTCTTGCCGTCGCGCAGCAGCGTCAACTTCACGTTATCGCCGACCTTGAAGTCGTCCAGCCGGGCAAGCAGTTTGCCGACCGTCGCGACCGCCTGGCCTTCGACTGCGACGATGGTGTCGCCCGGCACGATGCCGCCATCGCGGGACACCGTGGCGCCCTTCAGGCCGGCTGTTGCCGCCGCCGAACCCGGCGTAACACGCAGAATCACCACGCCTTCGATGTCGCTCAATTCGGCCAGACGCTGATTCAGCGCCTCGTCCACCTCGATGCCCAGCGCCGGACGGATGTATTTGCCGCCACGCACGATCTGCGGCACGACGCGGTTGACGGTATCCACCGGCACCGCGAAACCGATGCCGGCATACACCCCGCTCGGACTGTAGATGGCGGTGTTGATGCCGATCAGCCGGCCGGCGGAATCGAGCAGCGGCCCGCCCGAGTTGCCGGGATTGATCGCGGCGTCGATCTGGATCAGATGCTCGATGGTGGCGCCGTTCTCGCCGCCGAGCGAACGATCCAGCGCCGAGACAATGCCACTGGTCAGCGTCCAGTCGAGTCCGAACGGATTGCCGATGGCGAACACCTTCTGGCCCACCTTGAGGTCGTGGCTGCTGCCCAGCGGCACCGGCAGCGGCTGTTTGACGCCGACGCCGATCTTCAGCACGGCGATATCGTGCGCCGGCGAAGCGCCGACCAGGGCCGCCTTGTAGACGCGGCCATCGGCCAGTTTCACCATCGCTTCGCTGGCGTTTTCGATGACATGGTAGTTGGTGACCACATGCCCGGCATCGTCCCAGATGAAGCCGGAGCCGTCGCCGCGCGGCACAGTAAACACGTTGCGCGTCCACAGATCGCGTACTTGCGCCTTGGTCGTGATGAACACCACGGAGCCGCGCGCTCGTTCGAACAGTTCTATGGTGGCTTTCTCGTCTGCCGCCAGATCACCGCGCGCAACCACCGTGCGCGGTGCGCTGGCTGGCGCACTGACGAACCAGCTTTCGATCTCCGGCAGGCCGCGCCAGAGCAGCATCAACGTGGCACCGGCCAGAGTCAGCCAGAACAGACGGGAAAGAAAACGATCTTGCTGCGGCATGGATTGGGTCCTTTGCTTGAATTCTTCCGTTAACGCCTGCGCAGCGGCGCGCACAAGGCCTCGATTTCCCCCAGCAGAGCGGCGACCCGGGCGGCAAGTTCCGGCCCGGCTGCAATATCGCGTTCCAGTGGCCGAATACGATGAGCAGCGCGCGAAATCAAGCTATTGAACTGCCGCGAAATGGACCTAAGTTGATATTGAGAGCGTCGTCGAAGGCGCCCGTAACCCGTTGAATGGAGGTAACAAATGATCTATCGCTCATTTTTTCCACGCGACATGTTCTCGGAACTTGATCGCCTGCAACGCGAGCTGCAACAGTCGCTCGATCTGTCACCCAACATCCGCGGTCTGACTCACGGTTTCCCGGCGTTGAACGTCGGCGGCACTGAAAAATCGGTGGAAATCTACGCGTTTGCGCCCGGTATCGATCCAGCCAGTCTCGATGTGCAGATCGAGCAAGGCGTGCTGGCCATCTCCGGCGAACGCAAGCTCGATGCCATCCCGGAAAAAGCCACACTGCATATCGATGAACGCTTCACCGGCCGCTTCCGCCGCGTCGTCAGCTTGCCCGACGACATCGACGCCAATGCCGTGGAAGCGAGCTATCGCGACGGGGTGCTGCATATCGGCATCGCCCGCAAGGAAGCCGTGCCGCCGCGCCGCATCGCCATTGAATAAAGGAGGCCACCATGACCGAAAACACCGCTATCGCGAAACCAGCCGAAACCAGCCGCAAGCCGGAAGCCATGCTGCCGCCGGTGGACGTCATCGAGGATGCGAGCGGCATCACGTTGTATGCCGATCTGCCCGGCGTGCCGAGAGACAAACTCAGCCTGAGTGTGGAAGCGGACAACCTCAGCATCGAAGGTGAAGTGGCGCTGGCCTTGCCGGAAGGCATGGCGGCCAGCCACGCCGAAATCGGCCTGCCGCGCTTCCGCCGCGTGTTCACGCTATCGAAGGAACTGGACCGCGACAAGGTCAGCGCGGAGTTCAACAACGGCGTGCTGAAACTGCGCATCCCGAAGGCCGAACATCTGCAACCGCGTCGGATCGAGGTGAAGGCTGCCTGAAGCACTACGTTTGACCGTAGGGAGGCGGTTTTTACGATGCCTCGCCCTCGAAAAAGCGCAAGGCGTTGCGACCGCTTTCCTTGACCCGATACATGGTCAGATCGGCGCGTCTAAAGATGGCATCGACCGTTTCGCTATCGTCCAGAAACAGGGTTGCGCCGATGCTGGGCGTGCTGCGGTAGAGGTGGCTGTCCAGTTGATACGGACGATTCAGCGTTTCCAGAATCTTCTCGCCGACCAGCCTGGCATGGCGTTCGCTGGCCGCCGCCACCAGATCCAGTTCGCACAGCATGACGACGAATTCATCGCCGCCCAGGCGGGCTGCGGTATCGGCATCGCGGATGCATTCGGAAAGCCGTTGCGCCACCTGCACCAGCAGTTTGTCGCCCATTTCGTGGCCCAGGCTGTCGTTCAGTTGCTTGAAATTGTCCATGTCAATGAACAGCAACGCGCCGTAGCGCCGATTGCGGCGTCCCTTGGCTAATTCCTGCTTGAGCCGGTCCGTCAATAACCGCCGGTTGGGCAGTTGCGTCAGCGGGTCGTGGAACGCCAGTTGGCGGATCGTCTCTTCCGATTTGACGCGCTCCGCTTCCAGCGCCTTGATCTCGGTCAGATCGCGAATGAAGATGAACATGTCGCCCAGCGAGGGGAGCAGGCTGATGGTGATTTCCGCCGGCCACACGCTGCCGTCCTTGCGCCGGTGCAGCGTCTCGAAGCGGTCATAGCCGTCGAAAAAGACCTTGGCGATGTGCGCCGCCGTCTCTTCCGGCTGTTCGATGGCTTCGAGGTCGGGCACGCACAACGCCAGTAATTCCGCCTCGCTGTAGCCGGACATGCGGCCATACGCCTCGTTGACGCCGATCAGGCGGCCTGCCCGATTGACCAGCCAGAAACCGTCGCGGGAGGTTTCCACCACGGCGCGGTAGCGCAACTCGCGTTCCGTCAGCTCTATCGCCTGACGCTTGCGCTCGCTGATGTCGGCGCGAATGGCGACGTAGCGCTGGGGGATTCCCGCGGCGTCGAGGAACGGCACGATGGTGGTGTCCACCCAGTACAGGCTGCCATCCTTGGCGCGGTTGCAGAGTTCGCCCTGCCAGACCTTGCCGGCGGTGATGCAGCGATACAGGTTGGCGAAGAAAGCCGGCGGATGCGTGCCGGAATTGAGGATGCGGTGGGTGCGTCCGAGCAGTTCCTCGCGGGAATACTGGCTGATCGCGCAAAATTTATCGTTGACGTAGGTAATCACGCCGTGCGCATCGGTGAACGCCACGATCGCATGCTGATCCAGCGCGAACTTGTGGTACGTCAATTCGACTTCCTGCCGCTTGCTCTGGTCCAGCGTTGCCTGGAGCCGCTCGATGGTGTTCCGGTAACCAGCGTAATAACGATGCATGGCGCCGATCGACAGACTGACGATCAGCCCGTCGGCACAGAACACCAGAATGGACAGCACGGTTTGCGGCTGCAGGTCGAACGAGATCGTTTGAAATGGCGGGAAGTAAAAATACCCGGCCAGGAAGGCGCAAATCAGCGTGGTGAACAGGCCCGGCCCGGTGCCGAAGAACACGGCGGTGAGGGCGACGGCCGGAAAAAAGGTGACGAATTGCAGACCGGCCGCCGCCGGCGCGATGAGCATGCGTGCCAACAGCGCGACGAGGGAAAACAGGATGGCCAACAGATAGGGGAGCCAGCCTTTCGATTCGTTCAAGACGAAACCGGCGTGGTAACGCGAAAACAAACGGGGCAACACATCCAGAAATGAATGCGCCAAGGCTGGCTGCGCGTCATTCGGCAAGATTTGCTTGGGCGTCATGTCAGGTCTCTCCCGGATCTGCACGCTCCGCTGTGGCGGCACGCACCGATCGCAATGTTGCCAAGGCTTCAGGGTAGTCGAAAGCCGCGACCTGACGCTCGAACACCGCCGCGGCGTCCCCCAGCACCAGGCGCAGCGCGGCAGCGGATTCGCGCACCAACTGGCCGACCTGGGTGTTGTCCGCCGCCAACAGGGCTTCGATCCGGTCCAGGTTCGCCTGCACCGCGTGCGGTTCGAGCGGCGGCGATGGCGGCGGCGGCACGGCGGCCTTGACTGCGCTGGCGATGGCGGCCTGCTCCGCGGCAATGGCGTCGATCAGGTGTGCCGGGTGTGCCGGGTGTGCCATATCCGGCTGGCTTTCCGCCTTGACAACCGCATCAAGCTCGGCAGCGTAGCGGTGCAACCGTTCCAGCCCGAGCATGGCGGATGCGCCCTTCAGGGTATGCACGATGCGTCGCGCCGTGGCGATGTCGCCCGCCGCCAGCGCCTGCCGGAAAGCGGTCATGTCGTCGGCATGGTTCGGCACGAAGGTTTGCAACAGCCCGATCAGGAACGCGGCGCGGCCGCCCACAGTCCGCAGTCCTTGTTCGACATTCAGCCCCGGAATGGCGGCCAGTAGCCTGCTAGCGACCAGTTCAGCGTCCGCCGCGCCGGTTCCGCCTGACGCGGCGGCAAACTGCCCGCTCGCAGCCTGTTTCACGCCCTCGGTGGCGGTTTCCGGCAACCACTTCAGCAAGGCGGCGTAGAGCGCCTCCGGATCGACCGGCTTCGCGACGAAATCGTCCATCCCTGCCTGCAGGCAGGCAGCACGATCCTCGTCGAAGGCATTCGCGGTCATCGCGATGATCGGTTTGTCGCCCCAGGCTGGCAGCTTGCGCAGCGCGCGGGTTGCCTCAAGTCCATCCATCAGCGGCATCTGCACATCCATCAGGATCAGGTCGTAGCGGCCGGCCGCGACTTTGTCCAGCACCACCCGGCCATTCACGGCGGTATCCACTTCCAGCCCGGCGCCGTGCAGCAACTCCAGCGCCACCTCGCGGTTGATCGCGTTGTCCTCCGCCAGCAACAGCCGGGCGCCGCTGCGACGCCGACGCAACGCCTCCTCGGCGCGGACCCGGTCGGGCATCTCGCTGGCGATGGCGACGCCGTGCCCGCGCGCCAGGCGGGCGGTAAACCAGAACAGGCTGCCCTTGCCCGCCACGCTGTCGACGCCGACCTCGCCGCCCATCAGGCCGGCGAGCCGACGCGTGATCGCCAGGCCGAGGCCGGTGCCGCCAAATTTGCGCGTGGTGGAAACATCCGCCTGGGTGAACACCTGAAACAAACGGGCCAATTGTTCCTGCTCAATGCCGATTCCGCTGTCTTCTACCTCGAAGCGGACCAGCAAGCGGTCGGCCTCCTCTTCCAGCAGGCGGGCGCGCAGCGTGATGCCGCCCGCCTCGGTGAACTTGACCGCATTGCCGGCAAAGTTGAGCAAGGCCTGACGCAGCCGGGTGATGTCGCCGCGCAGCCAGAGCGGCATTGCGTCGACTTCGACCGCGATCTGCAAGCCCTTTGCGGCGGCCGCCTCGCCGATCAGGGAGCGCACGTGGTCGAGCACCGCTTCCAGCGAAAAATCGACCTGTTCGAGTTCCAGCCGCCCCGCCTCGATCTTGGACAGGTCGAGGATGTCGTTGATGATGGAGAGCAGGTGCCGCGTGGCGCCTTCGATCTTGCTCAGCCGTTCCGATTGTTCCGCACTGGCGCCATCGCGGCGGAGCAGATGCGCCAGGCCGAGAATGGCGTTCATCGGGGTGCGGATCTCATGGCTCATGTTGGCCAGAAACGCGCTCTTGGACTGGTTGGCGGCCTCGGCGGCGGCGCGCGCCTGCTCCAGTTGCCGGGTCCGCTCCGCAACCACTTCTTCCAGGTGCAGACGGTAGCGGTCCAGTTCCTGGCCCATATGTTTTTTCTCGGTAATGTCCTCTTTCACCGCGACGTAATGCGTGATGCGGCCATCCGGCTGGCGGATCGGAGAAATGGTGGAAATCTCGTAATAGATCTCGCCGTTCTTGCGCCGGTTGATGAGCTCACCGTGCCAGGCACGCCCCTGCGTAATCGTGTCCCACAAATCCCGATACGATTCCGCCGACGTCAGGCCGGAATGCAATAGGCGGGGGTTCCGGCCGATCACCTCAGCGCGCGGATAGCCGCTGTTGTGGACGAAGGCATCGTTGACGTATTCGATGCGGCCTTCGATGTCGGTGATGACGATGCTTTCCGGACTCTGCTCCACGGCCAGGGCCAGTTTGAGCAAGGATTCCTCGGCGATCTTGCGGTCGGTGATATCGCGGTTGCTGCCGGTGCGGCCGATGTAGCGGCCGGCCTCGTCGTGCAAGGGCCGGCAGCGATGCCCGATCCAGCGCAACGTGCCGTCGCGGTGGGTGATGCGCAAATCGAGGGTAGCATCGTCTTCGCCGTCTTGATGCAGGTGCTCGCGATAGCGCACCAGGTCATCGGCATGCAGGATGCGCTCCATCAAGCCGGCATCCGCCATGAATTCCTCGGCGCGGTAGCCGGAGATGGCGAAACAGGTTTGCGAGACATACTGGTAGTGCCCGCGCGTGTCATACCAGAACACCCAGTCGCTGGCATTTTCGGCAAGCAGACGGTAGCGCTCTTCCGACGCGCGCGACTCCACATGCGCCGCCTCGGCGCGCGCACGCGCGACCAGCGCATCTTCCATCAGGTTCAGCGCCGCGAGGCGGGCCTGGCGCTGCGCCTCCACCGTGGCGGCCTGGCTCTGCCGCAACGCCGTCTCGGCAGCCTGGCGGGCGCGGCGGTCCGCCGCCATGTCCAGGGCGCGGTGGATGGCGCTGGCCAGGCGGGTGAGGTTTTCCTTCAGGATGAAATCGGTCAGGCCCAGATGCAGCAATTCCACCGCCGTCTCGTCGCCGATGCTGCCGGACACCATGATCACCGGCAGATCGAAGCAACAGGTCTGGATCTGGTGCAGGACAGCGCGGAATTCCATGCCCGGCACGTTGTAGTCGGACAGCACCAGATCCCACCTGCGCTGCAATGCAACGGTCAACGCCGGATTGCTGTCGACCCGCAGAAAGTCGGCGGTCACGCCCTGCTGGCGTAGATGCCGCAGCAGCAGCAGGTAATCGGCCTCGGCATCTTCGATGACGAGGATGTTCAACGGCCGTTCCATGTCCACTTCAGGTCTCCGGCGGCGGTTCGTTGGTGGCCAGCCAGTAGATGCCCAGGCGGGCCACCGTCTCGGCGAACTCGGCGAAATCGACCGGTTTGCAGACGAAGCTGTTGGCGCCGATCTGGTAACTGCGCAGACGGTCGCGCTCTTCGTCCGAGGAAGTCAGGATCACCACCGGCAACAGCGCCGTACGCGGCTCGGCGCGCAGGCGGAGCAGCACATCGAGGCCGGACAGCCGCGGCAAACCGATATCCAGCAGCACCACTGCGGGCAGGTCCGGCCCGTCCCGCTCGGCGAACTCGCCTTGCCGGAACAGGTAGTCCAGGGCCTGCTGGCCGTCCCGCGCCACGTCGATGCGATTGGCCAGATTGGCCTTGCGCAGCGAACGCAGCGTGAGTTGTTCGTCCTGGGCATTGTCTTCGACAAGTAGCAGCGTTTTCGTGAGCACGGTCTACCCCTGGTTTGCGGCCGACTCGGTCGCAGCATCGTTCAGACTGAAACAGAACATCGCACCCTGGCCCAGTGCGCCGTGCGCCTGGATGCGGCCGCCGTGGCGCTGGACGATGCGCTGCACCGTGGCCAGGCCGATGCCGATGCCGGCGAATTCATCCTGGCGGTGCAGACGCTGGAAAGGTAGAAACAGCCGGCCGGCATGGGCCATATCGAAACCGGCGCCGTTGTCGGCGATGCAGAACCAGCGCCCATCGTCGCGCTCTTCGGCATAGAAGCGGATGCGCGGCGCCGCGGTACGGGCCGTGTATTTCCAGGCGTTGCCGAGCAGATTGGCCAACACCGATTCCAGCATGCGGGCATCGCCGCGCGTTTTGACTGCGCTGGCCACTTCCACCCGCACTTGCCGCTCCGGTTCGTTGCGGGCGAGTTCGTCCAGCAAGCGTTGCGCCATCTCGCTCAAGTCCACCGGATCGCGCCGCAGTTCGCCGCGGGTGCTGCGCGAGAGGGCCAGAATGCCGTCGATCAGTTCGCCCATCTTGCGGCTGGCGAGGCCGATCTGATCGAGATAGTTGTGCGCATCGCCGTCGAGTCGATCGCCGAAATCCTCCACCAACGCCTGAGAAAACCCGCTCATCGCCCGCAACGGCGCGCGCAGATCGTGGGAAACGGCATAGGCGAAGCTGTCCAGTTCCTGATTGGCGGCAGCCAGCTCGGCGGTGCGCTCGAATACGCGCCGCTCCAGATCGGCGTTGAGGCGGCGGATTTCCGCCTCGGCCGCTTCCGCGCGCTCCCGCGCCGTATTGGCGTCCTGCATCTGGTTGAGGGCGGCCAGGCGGGCGTGCTGCTGCAGTGCCAGGGTCACGGCCTGGACTTCCTGCAACACCTGCTCGGCCCGCTTGCGCTCGGTCAGATCGAAAAAGGTCGCCAGGAAATCCTCGCCAATGGTAATGCCGGAAATCAGCACGCTACGCTGGCTGCCATCCTTGCAGGTCACCTGATATTCGATCGGCTCGATGTCGCTGCCGCTTGCGGCGGCGCGCGCCACGGCCGCATTCCAGGTTGCCACCACCCAGGCGCGGTACTCCGCATCCGGATAGGCGCGCAACCACCATTCGGCCAGCGTGGCCACCTCCGTTTGCGTATAGCCGAACAACTGCACGAAGCGCAGGTTGCGATCCTGCAGGACGCCGTCCTTGTTGACGAAACACAGGGGTACCGGCGCTTCCCGGAACAGCCGGCGGAAACGTTCCTCGCTTGCGCGCAGCTCGGCGGCGGCCATGTCGAGGCGCTGTCGTGCAGCGCTGATTTCGCTGATGTCGGTCGCGGCCGCATCCGGCGCGGAGCCTTCGGCCAGCGCCGCCACTGCCCGGCTCAGGCGGCGGCTGGCGGTGCGGCCGCCGAGCAAGCCGAGCAAGGTGGCGACCAACAGCGCCAGGCCGAGGCCAAGGCCGTTGCCGAACAGCGGTGCCCGATGCAGGCGGCGCGGAATCTCCAGCACCACCGACCAGTGCGAGATGGCAGAAGGAACCACGAATCGCGCATCCGGGTCGACCTCGCGAGCCGCGTCGAAACCGGCCGGGGTCCTGCGCGCGATGACATCGCCGCGGCCGTCGCGTAGGCTCAGCGCCCAACCGGCAGGCAGCGCAAACAGATCGAGCCGGTCCTGGAACTGGCGGGTTTCGAAGGTGGTCACCAGAACGAATACCGCCTTGCCGTCGCGCACGGCGGGTACCGCGATGGCGACCAGCGGCGCCTTCGCCACCGGGCCGACGAAGCTGTCGCCCACCGCCGGGTGCAGCGTCGCCACCGCAAGCGGCGCGGCAGCGTGGCCCAGGGGACGGGGCAGCGGCGGCAACGCGGCGCCAAAGGGGACGCGGGTGTTGAACAACATGCGCATCGGCGTGCCAGCGCTACCCACATCGGCGAGGATCACGTGACTGCCGAAACTGGCATGGAAACCCCGTCCCTCCTGATACAGATCGCCCCAGCGCGCCGGGTTATCCAGCAGCGGCGACAGCGCCAGCAGGTTCAGGGCACGCATACGGGCTTCCATGTATTGGTCGATGGCAACGGCGACGTTGCGCGCCAGGTTGGCTGCCTGCTGATCGCGCTGAGCCAGGCTGCTGCGCACGCTGTCATAGGCCAGCCAGAGCGCCAGCAACAACAACGGCGATAGACACAACCAGATCAGCCGGGCCAGATAGGACTTGAGCGTGATGCCGGGACGGAGCGCTGTGGCGACATTCATGGCGCGGCACTCGCGGCAGCCGGCAGCGGCACATCGACGAAGGACAGATCGAACGGCGGCGCCCGGCCCAGTTCCTGCGCCAGAGCATTGATCTGGCGTTTCAGCGCGATCATCTGCAGCTCCCGCCCTACCGCGACCCGGTCGAAAAGCTCCAGCTCCTCGTTGCGGCGTTTCACTTCGTTCTCGGCGCGCTTGCGCGCCGAGATGTCCTCGACAATCGAAATGAAGTAATCCGGCGAACCGTCCGGCTTGCCGACCAGGGCGACGCTGAGATTGACCCAGACGATGCCGCCGTCTTTGTGCAGATAGCGTTTTTCCAACGTGTAATGGTGGAGAGCGCCGTTCAGCATCTGCCGCACATGGACATGGTCCGCAGCCAGGTCGTCGGGGTGGGTGATGTCCTGAAAATTCAAGCCCGTCAGTTGTTCCGGCGAGTAGCCGACGATGGCGCACAGCTTGCGGTTCACCCGCAGCCAGCGGCCATCGCTGGCGACCAGGGCGATGCCAACCGCCGCCTGCTCGAAGGTGGCCTCGAAACGGATTTCGCTGCTGCGCAGCAGTTCGCGCCGCTTCAATTCCTCCAGTTCCAGCGTCGTGCGATTCAGTTCGGAGAGCTTGTCATTCGCCGCGCGCGTCTCGGCCAGTGCCCGGTCGGTACGCTGCATCGCCTGCCGGAGGCGTTCGAACAACCAGGCAAACAGGCCGCCCATGCCGACGAACAGCACGATCGAGGCGGCGGCGGCGGTTTCCTGCAACACGAAGGAAAACTGCGGCGGGATAAAGACATACCAGGCCAGCAGCGCGCCGAGCACGGTACTGGCGATGCCGCCGCGCAGGCCGCCCAGCCAGGCGCTGAAAAAAGCCGCCGGGAAGAACAGAAACCAGACATAAGGCTGGATCCAGGCGTCCCACAACAACCATTGCAAACCGCAGGCAATGAAGGGCAGCAGGATGGCAAGGAGCGGGCGCGGCTTCATTTCGGCTCCGGCTCGGCGTCTGCATCCAGGAAGTTCAGCGAAAACGGCGCCTGCCGCCCGAGTTCCTGCGCCAGTGCATTGACCTGCCGCTTCAACTCGATCATGTCCAGTTCGCGCCCGATGGTGGCGCGGTTGAAGCGTTGCAGTTCCAGGTTGTTGCGGATCAATTCATCCTCGCTGGCTTTGCGCGCAGTGATGTCGCGCGACAGCACGATGAATTGCCGGGTCGCTCCCGCCTCCATCGTTTTCCCGGCCACCGAGAGTTCGAAATGGCAAGGCCCCGTCGCCAACGGCAGCGTGATCGTGCGGCCGTAATCCGAACCGTTGCGGGCCGCGTTGGCCAGAGCTGCCATGACGGTGTCGGCGGCCTCGGCCGGCAGCATTTCATGCACCGTATGGCCGAGCAATTGTTCGGCCGGGGCCGCCAGCAGATTGTGTTTACTGGCCTCGACCTTGAGATAGCGCCCATTTTCGTCGAGTTCGAACAGTAGGTCGGGAATCGCCTGCAGCGTGGCGGCAAGGTCGTCGGCGAGCCGCCGCACGGCCGCTTCCGCCTGCTTGCGTTCGGTCATGTCGCGGGCAATGCCGAGCACGCCGATGATGCGCCCGGCGCTGTCATGGATCGGCGTCTTGATGGTGTGCAGCAGTTCCCGGTGGCCGTCGCTGGCGAAGGTGACTTCCTCCTCGTTGACGCAGGGACCGCCCGCGGCAATGGCGGCCAGATCCTTGGCGCGGAAGAAATCGGCCAGATCCGGCGGCACGAAATCATGGTCGGTCTTGCCGACGATCTCCACCTCGGATGCGCCGAACAACGTCTCGACGCGCCGGTTGCAAGCCAGGTAGACGCCATCTGGATCTTTCAGCCAGACCAGGTCGGGGATGGTGTCCACCAGGGTACGCAGCCGTTCGCTGGTTTCCAGCAGCGCCAGTTGGGCGAGGCGCCGTTCTGAAATATCGTGGTCGAGGCCGCGAAAGCCGCGCAAGCTGCCGGCGGCGTCGAGGATCGGCATGCCGTTGCTGGAGACGTAGCGCAGGCTGCCGTCCTTGTGCAGGTTGATGTTGTCCAGGTCGCGGAACGGCGCGCGTCGCGCCACGATGTCGGCGAATTGCACATGCAACCGCGCGGCCTCCGCCGGCGGCATCAGATCGAACGGGGTTTTTCCGAGGACTTCCGCCGGGGTATAGCCCAGCAGGTCGCGCACGCTCTCCGAAACGTAGGTGTAGCGCGCCTCGGCGTCGATTTCCCAGACCCAGTCGGCGGAGGCGTTGACGATGTCGTGGAAGCGCAACTCGCTGGCACGCAACGCATCTTCCGCCGCCTTGCGGGAAGTGACGTCCAGAATCAAGCCGATCACGGCCGGGCGGCCCTGGTAGTCGAAGGCGCGGCCGTGCACCTCGAGGTTGATGCGGCTGCCATCGCGGCGCAGGCCGGTGAAGCTGTAGTGGATGTCGCTGAAATCCCCCTCTATCCGAGTCCGGATGTTCGCGGCCACACGTTCGCGATCTTCCGGCGCCACCAGGTCCGCCACCGGCACGCGGTCGACGATCTGCTCCGGCGAGTCGTAGCCGAAGATGCCGGCGAAACCGGGATTGACGTAACCAAAACGACCGTCCTGGATGATGTAGATGCCCGCCAGGGATTGCTCGACCAGCGCCCGGAAGCGGCCCTCGCTGGCGCGCAAGGCTTCTTCCACCTGTTTCCGCCCGGTGATGTCGCGAGAGATGCCGAGCAAGCCGATCACCTTGCCGCTTGCGTCGCGCAACGGGCTCTTGTTGGTCAGCACGGTCCGCATGGCGGCATCCAGCAGCAGGCTTTCCTCGACCGTCTTGCTGACGCCGCGCTCGATCACCCAACGGTTGTCGACCTGATGGGCGGCGGCAACTTCGGCGGAAAACAGCGCGCTTTCGTCGCACCCCAGAATATCCTCCGCGACCCGGCCGGTTGCCCGCTCCGCGGCCCGGTTGAACAGAATGTAGCGTCCTGCCAGATCCATGGCGAAGATGGCGTCCTCGGAACTGTCGGCGATGGCGGCCAGCAGTTTGAGGGCGCGCAAACGCTCTTCCTGGGCCTGCCGGGTGGCCTCGACCAGGCTCAACTGCTCGCGCTGGCGCCAGAAGATCATGCCGGCGCCGATGACGGCCAGCACCAACAGGCCGGCCATGCCGATCCAGGCGGCATCGCCGATGCTTTCACCATACAACTCGGACTTGTCCAGTTTTGCCAACAGAAACCAGTCGGTGCCGGTCACCGCGCGCACCACACCGATCGCCGACACATCGCGGTAGTCGCGGCCGCGCAACACCTCACCCGGCCGGGCCTGTCCGCGCAGCACCTGGGCCGCCAGCGATGTCGGGCGCGCCAGCGGCAGGCGCAACTTCAGGGCAACGTCTTTGCGATGACGCAGTTCGTTGAGAAACAACACCTGCTCGCCATCGCGCCGGAACAGCAGGGTTTCGCCGCTGGCGCTGGGCACCGGCCAGGTCCGCAAGGTGGGATAGAGCCAGGTCGCCGGATCGGCGTGAAGCACGACGAGCGGCGCCGGCGTCGTGGCGGCGGCTAGCGGTGCCAGAAAATCAAGACGCGGATGCCCAGCAAGATCCAGGTAGGGTCCGACCCAGCCGATACGTCCGGCAGCCAGCACTTGCCCCGCCGCCGCTCTCAGTGGCGACGCCAATCGGGCAGGCGCGCCGGCCGACCCCGATAGCCGCCGGCCTTGTGCATCCAATAGCGTCACGGCGGAAAAGCCATGATTTTTGGCCAGCGATTCCAGGCGGCTAAGCAGTCGGTCGCCGCTGGCAGCATCGCCCCGCAGCCGCCAGTCGCGATACAGCTCGGCAAAAATTTCACTGCTGCGGACGAATTCCGCATCGCTGCGGCGTTCCTGCAGCCAGTCGCCAACCTGGCGCGTCTTCAGGTCGGAGATGACTTGCAGGCGGGCGTATTCGCGGGCTTCCTGCTGCTCGAAGGTGTACTGGATGGCGGCGACTGTGAATCCGACGACGATCAGGGCCATCGCCAGGAATGTCCAGCCCAGTCCCTTGCCTTGCATCTCGGCCTGCTTACGGCCGAGGCGACGGAGCAGTCCATACAGCAACAGCGAGGTGACCGCCACGAACAGCAGGCCCTTGAGGGTACTGGCCAGCAGGAACTGACTGGGATCGCTGAACAGCCAGGCCACCGCCTGGTCGGACAGCAGGATCCACAGCCCGGCAAAGGCGGCGTAGATCAGCACCACCATCAAACTGTTCACCTGGCAGTCCTGACCGACCGATTCCGGCTTGGGCGAGGCGGGTTTCATCGCCCTCGCCCTGCCGACGACAGTGGCTGCGGCCGGCTCATTCGCCCGCCTCCCCCACGTGGACGATGGACAGGGCGGCGCGCGAGGGGCCATCGCGATGAGTGGTGGCGATGGCGGCGAAATCATCGAAATGCCCCAGGAAAACATCGACCATATCCGGGTCGAAGTGCTGGCCGCGTCCGGCCGCAATGATGCCGCGCGCCCGCTGCATGGGCATGGCCGGCTTGTAGACCCGCATCGAGATCAGGGCATCGAAGACATCGGCCAGGGCCATCAGACGGGCGGAAATCGGAATGTCCTCGCAGGGGAGTCCGTCCGGGTAGCCGCTGCCATCCCATTTCTCATGGTGCCAATGCGCGATTTCCTTGGCCAGAGCGAGGAATTCCACGGGTTTCATGGCGTCGCGCTCGGCCAGTTCGATGGCGGTGGCGCCCAGTTGGGAATGGGTTTTCATGATGGCCCACTCGGCCGGGGTCAACTTGCCCGGCTTCTGCAGGATGGTATCGGGAATGCCCACCTTGCCGATGTCGTGCAGCGGCGCGGAACGGGCCAGCAACTCGATGGCGTGCTCGCTGAGCCGGCCGGAAAATCGCGGGTGGTTCTGCAGCAGGCTGGCCAACAGGCGGACATACCCTTGCGTGCGCAGGATGTGATAGCCGGTTTCCGGATCGCGTATCTCTGCCAGGTGGGCCAGGGCGCGGATGCCGACCACCTGGATCAGGTCGTTCTCCGCCATGCGCCGGTTCACTTCCGCTTCCAGCCAGGCGTTCTGGTTCTGCAGGCGGTCGCGCGCCAGCTTCAACTCGATCTGCAGATGCACGCGCGCTTCCACCACCGGCGGCAGAATCGGCTTGGTGATGTAGTCCACCGCACCGAGGCTGAAGCCGCGCAACTGGTCGTCCTGATGGTCCAGCGCGGTGATGAAGATGACCGGGATGGGACTCGTCAGGGGATCCTGTTTCAGTCGTTCGAGCACGGCAAAGCCATTCATCCCCGGCATCATCACATCAAGCAGGATCAGATCCGGCCGGGGTTCGCTGCGCGCGAGCAAGAGGGCGCGTTCGCCGGATTTCGCCGCCCGCACGACGAAGTCGCGGCTCAGCAGATCGCTGATGACGGCAAGGTTTTCCGGCGTGTCGTCGACCACCAGGATCGTGGGTCGCGCAGCGGCTTGTTCACAGTCTGTTATGGCTACGTCCTCTTCATATGCGGCATGCTTGCGTGTAGCGAGCAATACCCAATGTCAGGTGTATCGACTGTTAGACGCCGTTCAGTAGTGAAAAATATCCCGACGTTACCGGGAATATTTCCCGTAATCAGCAACAAGCGCGGCGGCAGGGACGCTTGGGCGAAGTCGCAGTTTGCGCGTGAAAGCGTATCCGTGCCGGCTGTCGTACCATGCCCGCATCAAATGTCTGGACAGGCACGGAAAGGCTGACGAGATGAATTCGAAACGTGGTCCCGCGCGATTGCGCGCCGCCGCCGAAGCGCAACTGTTCGATACCGCGACGACGCAGGCAGCGCCCGCTACGCCTGAATCACTCCTGCACGAACTCCAGGTGCATCAGCTCGAACTGGAGATGCAGAACGAGAACCTGCGCCAGACCCAGGCGGCCCTGGAGGAATCGCGCGACCGCTACGCCCAACGTTATGCCGAGCTGTATGAGTTCGCGCCGGTAGGCTATTGCACGCTGTCGCAAGCCGGTCAGATCCTGGCGGCGAATCTCACCGCCGCCGCCCTGCTCGGCGTAGAGCGTCGGCGGCTGCTCAAGCGTCGTTTCAACCACCTGGTCAGCGACGCCGACCGCGATACCTGGCATCGGCTGTTCATGCGCATGCAGTCGCTGGGCGGCGAGCAAACCTGCGAACTGGAACTGCTGCGCGCCGATGCGTCGCTGCGTCTGATGCATGTGCACTGCCGGCGTATGGAAACCGGCAGCGAAGCGCCGACCCTGCATCTGGCGCTCACCGATATCAGCGAACGCAAGCTGATCGAAGCGCGCCAGGCGGCGTTGCTGGACGAGAACACGCGTCTGAGCCGCGAGCTGATCAACTTGCAGGAAATGGAACGCGCCGACCTGGCGCGCGATCTGCACGACGAATTGAGCCAGCAACTGGTTGCGATTCGTGCCCACGCCGGTGCGATACGCCGTCGCACGCCGAACACGGACACTGGGACCCTGGCCGATGCCGTCGCCATCGAAGCGTCCGCCAGCCAGATCTACGCGGTTTCGCACCGCCTGATGAACGGCCTGCACCCGCAGATTCTGGACAGTGCCGGCCTTGCCGAAGCGCTGCAGGCACTGCTGGCGGGATGGTCGGCACAGCACGTCACGATACGGGCGAACTTGCGCCTGGCCGGGCGGCTCGACGCAATCGGCGGGGAAACGCGCATCCACCTGTTCCGCATCGCCCAGGAATGTCTGACCAATGTCGCCCACCATGCCCACGCCAGCCATGCGCGACTATTCCTCGGCGAGACGCGCCAGGGCGGGCGGCGCGTCCTGCGCATGGTGATCAGCGACGATGGCGTCGGCATGGATCTGGCTGCGTCCCGCCAGGGCTTCGGCCTGATCGCGATGCGCGAGCGGGCGCGCATCCTGGGCGGCGATTTCGCGCTGCAGAGTCGGCCCGGCGGCGGCACGCGCATCGCGGTGGAAGTGCCGCTGTAAGCCGTAGCCGCCGATTCAGGCTTCCGCCAACCCGGCCCGGATCGCCAGCCGCGTCAACTCTGCGGTATCGCCGACATTCAGCTTGGCCTTGATGCGGGTGAGGTGGTTGCGCACGGTCTTTTCGCTCAGATTCAGCGCGCGGGCGCACTCCCCGGCTTTCTGGCCTTTCGCGGTCAGCAAGAGAACCTGGAACTCGCGGTCGCCGAGTTGTTCCAGCAAAGGCTGCGCTTGCCCGCTGTGCTTGTTCACCATGGCCGGGATCATGTCGGGGCTGACGAAGCCGCGCCGGCATGCCACTTCCCGGATGGCATGGATGAGGACGTCGATATCGCTGGCCTTGGTCACATAGCCGAGTGCCCCGAGGCTCAACGTCCGGTGCAGCATCGCCTCCGAGTCATGCACCGAATAGACCACGACGCGGGCGTGCGGATCGAACTGGAGGATGCGGCGCAAGGCCTCGAAGCCGCCGTAGCCGGTCATCGAGATATCCAGCACCACCACATCCGGGCGGTGGGCGCGATACCAGGCATAAGCCTCCTCGCCGCTCGCCACGTCGCCGCACACCTCGCAGCCGGGCTCGCTGCCGAGCAGGCTGCGCAAACCCGCGCGCAGGGCCGGATGGTCGTCGACCAGGAGCAGGGAAATGACGGCAGCCGGGGAAGTGCTGCGTTGGAGGTTTCGTGTCGGCATGGCAGCAAAATCCAGGGGGCGATTGTGGGATTTATAACATCGCCAGGGGTTTGTCGCGGTAAGTGGCGAAACCACCCGTAGGAGCGCCTTCCAAGGCGCGATTGTTGCGGACATCGCGCCTTGGAAGGCGCGCCTACGTCGACACCCGGTCAGATCTGCTGGCCTTCCGCGATGTGCCGGTAAACCAGACACTTGAGCCAGAGTGCGGCCTGGCCATCGAGTTCCATGAATTCGACGCCGTAGGCGACGGCATCCGACGCGCTGTCGAGGCCGCCGGGGCGACTGATGTGGCGGATCAGCGCCGGCAGCGTCAGGCTGGCCCTGAGTTCATCCAGCACGACTTTCAGCACCAGCTCGATGCGGTCGCCGGGTTTGCCCAGGTGCGCCGCGATCTCCAGTTTCGCGCCGCCGAAGCTGAGGTTGACGATGCGGCCGACGTCGGTGACTCCGGCCACATTGGTCGCCACCGTGAGCAGGTTGACTGCGCACCACGGCGAGCTGCGCAAAGGCTGCCGGGCGACCCGGGCGGGATAGTCCAGATGCAGGTAATGCAGCGGGCTGATGCAGATCCGCGCCACGACGCTGTCGAACACCAGGATATGGCGGCCGGCCAGGATTCTCGCTTCGATCTGCTCGCCCTCGGCAAGTGCGATGCGCTCGCCGGCCACGACCGGATGCGTGACCAACAGGCTGGCATTGCGCACATAGCCGATCAGCCTGGCCTGGCATTCAGGCTGACGACCGCGCACATGCAACTGCAGCTTGCTGCCGATCTGCGGCTTGATGCCCGCGGGCGGAAACGTTTCCTGCAGCGGCGTGTCGCCGTCCCAGGGTTCCGCTTGCGCCGCGGCGCGATACAGCCCCGCCGCCATGGCCGGCACGGTAAGTACCTCGCCGACCCGATACACGATGCCGCCGCCGGCATCGTACAAAGGCCACGGCAACGGCCGATTGAGCGGAATGTGGTCGACAGGGATGGCAAGCAGGTTCATGGTTGCTACGAGTGGATGGCATAGTTCCATTGAAGACGCTGGCCGGCGAAATGCAACGCAGTGCGACCGGGCCGGTCCTATTGCGAACCGCAAAGAAGTCATGCATGGCCACATTCCGTTTCTATGAGGAGTTGAACGACTTCCTGCCGCCCGCGCGGCGGCGCCAGGAGTTTGACTGCCCTTGCCCGCCGGCGGCCACGGTCAAGCACATGATCGAGGCGCTCGGCGTGCCGCACACCGAGGTCGAACTGGTGCTGGTGAATGGTGAATCGGCGCGCTTCGAGCAACGCCTGAGCGAGGCGGACCGGGTGGCGGTGTATCCCCGCTTCGAGGCGCTCGACATCACTCCGCTGCTGCGCGTGCGCGCGCAGCCATTGCGACTGACGCGTTTCGTCGCCGACGCGCATCTCGGCGGTCTCGCCCGGCTGTTGCGCATGGCCGGCTTCGATACCTTGTACGACAACCATTTCCAGGACAGCGAGATCGCCGCCATTGCCGTGCGCGAAGGCCGCATCGTGCTGACGCGCGACCGTGAGCTGCTGAAGCGGCGCGAAATCACGCACGGCTGCTACGTACATGTCCTGAAACCGGCCGCGCAATTGCAGGAAATCATCCGCCGCCTCGACCTGGCGCGCAGCACGCGGCCGTTCACGCTATGCATGTACTGCAATGCGCCGCTGCAACGTCTCGCATCGGCCCTGGCGCAGCCGCGCGTGCCGCAGGCAGTGCGCCAACGGCATGCACATTTCAGCACCTGCGCGGTATGCCGCCGCGTCTACTGGGAAGGCTCGCACTGGCAGCGCATGCGCTTGCTGTTGCAACAGGCGCTGGCGCCGCCGGAGTGAGGCTTCAGTTTCTTGCGACGGGATTGCCCTCGCCGATCCAGCGGCTGATGCCGCTACGGACGTTGTAAACCTGCTTGTAACCCAGTTTTTCGACCAGTTCGCGCGCCAGCGCGTCGGTACGGTTGCCGGTACGGCAGATGACGATGACCGGCTGTTCCGGGCGTACCTCCTGCGTGAAGGTCGGCAGGAATTCCGGATTCAACCGCCCGCTCGCATCCACGAAGGTCAGCTTGCGGCTGCCCGCCACCACTCCGGTCTGCCGCCATTCGTCCGGGCGGCGGATGTCATAGAGCGGCACACCCTGCGCCAGCAGCGTCTTCAACTGGGCGTTATCGACATTGTTGTAGGGCGGTTCGCTGCAGCCGCCGAGGGCGACCGCCAGCAAAGTCGCCAGCGCGATGCGAAAGAAGGTGAGTGTCATGACGAGTCCGTATGGAGAGAGCAAAGGATTGCACCGAATCGTACCGAGATTCACGCACATGGGCGCGCGGGGACATGGCCCTGGCGCAAACCGTATGGGAGCGCGGGCGTCTCGCCCGCTTGTCGTTGCTTTTGCATGCGGCAATGATCGCGCCTTGGAAGGCGCTCCTACTGGGCAAATTCGTCACCCGGCAACCTCCGAGGCAAAATGCGGCCATGACAACACCTCAGTCGCACGCCGGATGGCGAAGGGCGGCTTTTATATGGATATCGCGTTATTGCTGTTTTTGATCCTGCTCAACGGCGTTTTCGCCATGTCGGAAATCGCCGTAGTTTCTTCCCGCAAGGCCCGGCTGCAGCGCTTGGCCGACGATGGCAGTCCCGGTGCCCACTCTGCCCTGGCGCTGCACAGCGACCCGGCGAATTTCCTGTCCACCATCCAGGTCGGCATTACCTCGATCGGGATTCTCAGCGGCGCCATTGGCGAGACCGCATTGGCCGATCCGCTCGATGCCTGGCTGAGCCAATCCGCTCTGATCGAGCCCTACGCCAGAGGCATCGCATTGACCGTGGTGGTGCTCGGCCTCACCTATTTTTCCGTCGTGGTCGGCGAGCTGGTGCCGAAACGGCTCGGGCTGCTGGCTCCGGAAGGCACCGCTTCGCTGATTGCGCGGCCGATGAACCTGTTGTCGCGCTTCACGCGGCCGGTGGTCTGGCTACTGTCTTCCTCTTCCAGCTTTTTGTTGCGGGTGATGGGCGCGCGCCGCAAGGAAGAACCGCCGGTGACCGACGACGAAATCAATGTGCTGATGGAACAGGGCGCTGAAGCCGGCGTGTTCCATGAAAGCGAGCAGGAAATCGTCTCCAACGTGCTGCGTCTGGACGATCAGCGCATCGGCGCGATCATGACGCACCGCAATGACATCTATCTGGTCGACCTCGACGATCCGGTGGACGAGATACGCCGCCTGATTGCCGAAAGCCCGTACGAACGCATCGTCGTCTGCCGCGACGGGCTCGACCATATCGCGGGCATACTGCGCACGTCCGATCTGCTCAAGGCCGCGTTGAACGGGGTACCGCTGAATGTCGAGGCATCCTTGCGCGAGCCGCTCTATGTGCCGGACAGTGTCAGCACGACGCAGTTGCTGGAGAGCTTCCGCAAGGCGCGCATGCAGTTCGCCCTGATCGTCGACGAGTATGGCGATCTGGAAGGCCTGGTGACGCTCACCGACGTGCTGACGTCCATCGTCGGCGATCTGCCTTCCTTCGATTCGCCGGATGATCAGGACGTGATCGAACGCGAGGACGGTTCCTGGCTGGTGGATGGCAGCGTGACGGTGGAGCGATTGAAATCCGCGCTGGATATCGAGGCAGACCTGCCGGGCGAGGAGGAAAACGCCTTCAACACCCTGGGCGGTTTCGTCATGCACATGCTCGGCCGCATTCCCGCTGCAGCCGATCACTTCGAGTGGGAAGGCTTACGCTTCGAAGTGATGGACATGGACCGGAACCGGGTGGACAAGGTGCTGGTCGCCCGCCTGGCGCAATCGGAAGAGACGACGACAACCTGAGACCCACGCGGGGGCAAGGCCAAGGCGATAGTTCTGGGAGCGCGGGCGTCTCGCCCGCCAGTCGTGGGTGGCGCTGAACCCCGCCGGCGGGACGCCGGCGCTCCATTCAATCCTGCCTCTGCTTGATCCTGACGCCATCGGCGAGCTTGTCGTCCGGGTGCGCAACGACCTGGTCGCCCTGCTTGAGGCCGGCGATAACCTGTGCGGCGAGGCCGCTGCGCTGGCCGATGCGGACCGGGCGCAGGCGGGC
This sequence comes from Hydrogenophilaceae bacterium, assembly GCA_031426815.1. Classification (GTDB taxonomy): domain Bacteria; phylum Pseudomonadota; class Gammaproteobacteria; order Burkholderiales; family Thiobacillaceae; genus PFJX01. The sequence continues at coordinate 54,273 of JASJPG010000054.1, read as the reverse complement.
GCGGCCGGCATCGGCGATGAATACCGCCCAGCCGTCGCCGTGCCGGAACAGTGCGCTAGTCGGGATCAGCAGCAGGTCGTTCCCCTGCCAAAGCACGAAAGCAGCCTCGACCCGGTAGCCATCGCCGAGTTGGCGCCATTGCGTAGGCGGGCTGACGATGTCGACGATGACGCGCACGCGCTGTTCCTCGACGCCGAGCGCGGACACCTTGGTGAAGCCAGCCGGTTCCACTACGCGCACGCGGCCTTGCAGGACATGGTCGCCGCCCCAGCGGTCGAGCAGTACGCGCGTGCCGGGGCCGATTTTCACCGCCGCCGTGGAGAGCACTTCCACCATCACTTCCAGCGCTTGCGGGTTGCCGATTTCAAGCAGGGGTTGGCCGGCTGCGACCGCGCCCTCGCTCTCATGCGGCACGCTCAGCACATGGCCGCCGACCGGCGCGGTCACCGGCCAGGTTTCACTTGCCGCGCCGGCGGCGAGGGCGGCGGTATGGCTCAGCGCGGCACTCGCGGCGGCGACATCGTGGCGCGCCACCTGCACGCTGTAGGCGGCGGCCTGCCGTGTCGCCTGGCTTGATTGCAACCGTGCGCGCGCCTGATCGAGCGCGGCCTGGGAAAGAAAGTTGGCCTGGCTCAGCGCCTGGGTACGGGTCAGTTCCTGCGCGGCCAGTTCGGCTTCGGCAGCGGCGCTGCGGGCGTTTTCTTCCGCCGCCTGCAACGCGGCGCGGGCCGCTTGCAGCCGCGCCGTCGCTTCGGCGCGGCTGCGCGGATCGAGGCTGGCGGCGCGCGCCGGTTCGATCTGCGCCACGACCTGGCCGGCGGCGATGGCATCGCCCACCTTGAGGCCGATGCGGCGGGCATGGCCGGCGACCGGCGCCGCGATGAGATAGCGCTCGCGCACCCGCGTCTTGCCCTCCTCGTCCACCGTCACCGCCAATTCACCTTTGCGCACCTGCGCCAGTTCCACCGCCAGTGGACGCGGTATGAAGCCATAGCCAATGGCGGCCGCCAGGACGAGGCCGAAAATCAGGTAGGCGGCGCGTCCCCGCCAGAGTTTCGTCATGATCGAATCACTCCCTCGTTTTCAGTACACCGACCAGATCCAACCGACCCAGTTGGCGCCAGACCAGTAACCCGGAAACCAGCGCGGACACTGCGACGACACTGGCGCCCAGCGCGAAATTGTAGGGCTCCAGCACCAGCGGCAGGCGATACAGATCGGATGCGAAGGCAACCACCAGGATGCCGCACAGGCCGGTGCCGACCAGAAAGCCGAGCGGGATTGCTGCCAGCGTCAGCAGCGCCAGTTCGCCGAGCAGGATGTAGGCGATTTCGCCATGCGTGAAGCCGAGCACGCGCAGGCTGGCCAGTTCGCGGCCGCGCTCAGACAGCGCGATGCGGGCGCTGTTGTAGACGACGCCGAAAGCGATGGTGGCGGCCAGCAGCGTCGCCACCATGTTGAAGAACAGCACGAACTCGCCGAGCGTGTCGTAGAAGCTGCGAATCGCGGCGGCGTGCGCGACGATGCCGAGCACGCGTGGCCGGGCATGCAGGCGGGCGTACAAGTCGGTCGCGACGCCGGGATCGTGCGACAGGTAGGCACCGGACACGACGTTGCCTTCGCGCAGCAAGGCGTTGAGGGAATCCTGCCGCATGTAGGCGGAGACGCCGAGATACTGCTTGGTCAGACCCAGCACCGGCACCTGCAGCACCTGGCGGCGGCCTTCCAGCACTTCCACGCTCAGCATGTCGCCCGGCCGCACATGCAGGATGGCGTTGGCCAGATGATCGGTCAGCACGATGCCGTCGGCAGGGACTTCGACCGGCCGCAATTCGCTGTCGAGCGAACGGTGCAGGCTCCCGGCCGGCTGGATGCCGTAGACGGCGGAACGGTAATGTCGGTGGCCGAAGCGCAGGTTGGCCGCCACGTCGCGGAAGCCCTCGACCTGGCGCACACCGGGCAGCTGCGCCAGCTCGTGCAGGGCGCTGCCGCTGGTCGGCTCGATGAAAGTGACCGCCAGATCTTCGCGCGAGGCCTGGCGGAACTGCACGTCCACCATGAAATCGATGGCGCCGCGCTGATAGTTGCCGACCATCATCAGGCCGCCGGCACAGGCGATGCCGAACACGGTGAGCAACGATTTCAGCGGTCGCCGCTCGATGTGGCGCAACACCATGCGCGACGGTTGGTTGAACAGGCGTTGCAGGCCGATGCGTTCGAGCAGCGTGGCGCGGTAGGCGACCGGCTGCTCGCCGCGCATCCCTTCCGCCGGCGCCAACCGCATGGCGCGCCCGACTGTCAGCAGCGTGCCGCTCAGCGCGGCGGCACCGGTCACCGCCAGCGCGATCAACACGACCCGCGGCTGCAGCACGTATTCCAGATACGGAAAGCGGTACAACTCCATGTAGACGCCGGACAAGCCGTGGCCAAACCAGACGCCCAGCGCGACGCCGCCGGCAACGCCGAGCAAGGTGACCGCCATGACCAGTTTGATGTAGTGCCAGCCGATGCTGGCGTGGCTGTAGCCGAACGCCTTCAGGATTGCGATCTGTTCGCGTTGCGTGGCGATCAGCCGCGTCACCACGACGTTGAGCAGGAATGCGGCGACGCCGAGGAAGATGGCCGGGAACACCGTCGCGGTGGTCTGCAACTGCTTCAACTCTTCACTCAGGAAGCGGTTGGAGAACTGGTCACGCCGCGCATAGGCGCCGATGCCACCATAAGCGGCGAGCCGATCGTCGATACGGGCGATGACGCTCTGCGCGTCGGTGTGCGGCGTCAGCGTGAACGACACGTTGTTGAAGGCGCCGTCCATATCGTAGGCGGCGGCAAGCGCGTGACGACCCATCCACAGCACGCCGTAACGCTTGAAGTCAGGGAACATTGCGCCGGGCGCGATCTGGTAGACGTATTCCGGCGACAGTGCGACACCGACCAGGGTCAGCACCTTGCGCTTGCCGTTGACCACGGCATGGATGCGGTCGCCCGGATGCAGGCGATGCGCGTCGGCAAAGGTATCGCTGACCAGCGCCTCGTCGCCGCTGTAGGGGCTCAACCAGCGGCCGCGCTTCAGATGCAGCGTGTTCAGCAGCGGCGCGCCGATATCTGGCACGGAAGACAGCACGCCGGTGATCGGGTCAGTGAACCCAGCCACTTCCAGCTTCACCACCGCCACCACCCGCGTCTCCAGACGCTCGACGCCGGGAATTTCGGCGAGGCGGCCGGCTACCGTTTCCGGCGCCCGCTTCAACCGGGTGAAGACTTCGGCGAAGCGGTACTCACGGTAGAAACGGTCGCGCGTGGTGAGCAGGGAATCGTAGGTCGACAAGGCCATCACCAGCGTCGCGACGCCCCCCGCGATGACCGCCGCGATGGCCAGCCCCTGGCCTCGCATCAGCCAGAGGTCGCGCAACAGCTTCAGGTTGAGGGCGGTCATCGCATCACCAGCTCAACGATTGCGCCGGCTGCTTCGCTTCGTTGCGGCGAGTCTCGACGATGCGGCCGTCGGACAGGCGGATGACGCGGTCGGCCATAGCGGCGATGCCTGCGTTGTGGGTGATCAGCACGGTCAGCGTGCCGAGTTCGCGGTTCACCTTCTCCAGCGCCGCCAGCACGATCACGCCGGTGGCCGAATCGAGCGCACCGGTGGGTTCGTCGCACAGCAATACGGCCGGGTTCTTGGCGATGGCGCGGGCGATGGCGACGCGTTGCTGCTCGCCGCCGGAAAGCTGGGCCGGAAAATGGTCCAGCCGCTCGCCCAGGCCGACCAGCGCCAGCGCATCTTGCGGTCGCATCGGCGCGCGCGCGATCTCGGTCACCGCCGCGACGTTCTCGCGCGCGGTCAGGCTGGGGATCAGGTTGTAGAACTGGAACACGAAACCGACATGGTCGCGGCGAAACAGCGTCAGCGCGGCATCGTCGGCGGCGGAAAGTTCGCGCTCCAGGTAGAACACCTCGCCCGCCGTCGGCGTATCGAGGCCGCCGAGTATGTTGAGCAGCGTCGATTTGCCGCTGCCGGACGGCCCCAGCAGCACGACCAGCTCACCAGCATGCAATTCCAGGTCGATGCCGCGCAGGGCATGAACCTCCACCTCGCCCATGCGGTAGATCTTGGTCAGCCCGCGGGCGCTAAAGACGCGGTCACCTCGTGCTTCAGCCATGCTTCAGCATAGAGCAGGCCGGCAGCCACCGTATTGAAGGTGCGGTGCTATTCGCCCGCGGCTTCGGCGCCCTCTATCCGATACAGCCAAGCCAGCAATTCAGCCACCGCGATATACAGCGCGGGCGGAATGCGATCGTCCAGATCGACCTGCATCAGCAAGGACAGCAATTCCGGCGATTCGTGCACGAACACCCCGGCCGTACGCGCGCGTTCGATGATTTCCTCAGCCAGGTAACCGCGTCCCTTGGCCACCACGCGCGGCGCCCCATCCGCCGCGTCGTAGGTCAGCGCGACGGCTTCGGCGCGCTTGTCAGCCTTCGCCATGCGACACCTGCGAGCTCAGTTCGGCCACCTGCATGTCGACCGCGTGCAAACCGCTCGTCTCGAACCCTCTCGCCAGCAGCGGCAGCGCAGCGGCGAGCGCATCCCGGGTGGCCGGGTCGCTCGCGTGTAGACGCAAACGCAGGCGATCCCCACTTAAGCCCAGTTGCGCGTGGACTTCGCCCATGCGCGGCAGGGTCAGATTCAGTTCGGTGACCCATTCCGCCGCGCCATCGCCGGCTTCACCCTGCCCTTCGCCGCCGGATTCTTCGCGGATCAGCCATTGCATGGTCTGACCCGGCCAGGCCAGGCCCTGCCAAAGAAACGGCGCACCTTCCAGCATCTGCAACTGGCGCCCGGCCATTCTGGCCGCCTCTTCGGGCATGCCGCCGAGTTCGGCCAGCTTGCTCGAAAGATGGGCTTCCTGGCCGAGGCGCGCTTGCGGTTCGCGCAGGACGGCTTCCAGCGAGAGCGTCCCCTTGCTCCATTTGGCGAGATGGGACTCGTAGAACATGCCGCTCTCGGCCAGTGTTTGCGACAGACGCACCGGCAGCATGTGGCGCGCGGCCGCCGGCAAATCGACCAGCGTGTTGGCCGACAGCGTGGTGCTCGACGGCACCGAGGCGCGCGCCGCATCCACCGCCTGGCCGAGCAGGCCGGTGTTGGGGCCGGTCAGCGTCGTCGTGGTGGGCTGCAGGGCGGCGCTGTAGTTTTGCAGCATCACCACATTGGCGACGATGGGCCGCGCCGCGGCCGGACTGGCGGACGGACTCGCCGCTGCGGGGGTCGCCGCGCCGAGGGATCGGGTCATTTCCAGCATGGTCGTCGCGGTGCGGGCGGCAAGCGGCTGGCTGGGCGCGGCGGCGGCGTTGGTTGCCGCGTTGGCGGCTGTATTGGCGGCCGGTGCGGCCACCGTAGCCGTAGCCGTTGCCGGGGCGCTCGCCGCAGGCGTTTGCGCGAGACGCAGCAAGGCATTGACCTGTTGCGCCGTATTCGAAATCTGCACCTGCTGCACGGCGCTGACCGGCGCCTGATTGAGCAGGAAGGTGGGGCGCGGGCCGGCGTTGACGTAGGTCAGGCGCACGGTGTCGCCCGGCTGAGTCCTGGCGGGCAGATTCATGTCGAGCATCTGATTGCCGACGCGCACCAGATGCCGCCCACTGGTCAGGTTATCAACCACCTTGCCTTCGTATTGCTGGCCGGACTGGAAAGTCGGCGCCGACGGCTTGTCGCCTTGCAGCAGTGCCGCGCCCTGATTCCTGACCCAGGACAGCAGCAGTTCCGGCAAGGCGGAGAGATTCACGGCGATTCGTCCTCGGCGCGTTGCAACGCGATGATCAATTCCGCTTCGCCACGCGAAATGCCCAGGCTGCGCGCCATGTCCAGCGCCGCCGTACCTCCGCGCGCCATGCGTTGCGCATCGGCATAGGTCGCGGCACGGCCATCCAGGCTGGAGCCGGTCGGCGGTTGATCTTCCAGGGCTTGCAGACGTTGCTTGAATTCTTCGATTTCCGCTTCGAGGGCGGCAATCCGCGCTTCCGCCGCGGTCGTCGCCTTGCTCTTGCCGCGCCGCGAAAACAACCAGACTTCGAGCAGATACACCAGGCTGGCCAGCACTACGGCAAGCAGCAACTCGCGGCCGGTAAAGGTGAAGTTTTCAAGCATCTGGAAAGGCTGCGCTCATGATTAGCTCCGGCAAGATGGCTGAGTTACGGCCGCACCCGCGTTTTCTTTAATGTGGACGTCGCGGCAACTTCATTCGCCGGGAAATGCCGGTCGCGGATTGAAAGTCGATATCGACTGCAAGCGCTCATACAGCGCCCGTTCCTCGTCGCTCAACTCCGGCGGCAACACGATCTGCAACTGCAGGAAGAAATCGCCCGCTTCGTCGGCCACCGGCATGCCGCGCCCGGCCAGACGCAGCTTCTGACCGCTACGCGCACCGGCCGGCACTTTCAGGCGCAGATTCCCGGCCAGCGTCGGCACCGTCAAGGCGCAACCCAGCGCGGCTTCCGACGGCGTAATCGGCGTATCCAGGTAGATATCCTTGCCGTCCAGGCGATACAGCGCGTGCGGCGCGATCTGCAAGGTCAACAGCAGGTCGCCGCTCGCCCCGCCCATCGGCGAGGGATGTCCCTTGCCGGTCAGGCGCAGGCGCTTGCCCGGCAACGAACCCGCCGGAACGCGCATCTTCACGCTGCGATGGCCGCTCGCGGCGGCAAGGTTGATCTGCTTTTCGCAGCCTTGAAACGCATCTTCCAGCGTCAACGTCAGCACCGCTTCGACATCCTCGCCGCGCGGCGCGGCGCGACTGCGGCGATGCCCGTGGCCGCCCCCGCCCATCTCGGCGCCGAACATTTGCGAGAAAAAATCGGAGAAATCCATGCCCTCGCCGCCACCGGCGGTGCCGCGACCGCTCCAACCGGGCGGCGGACGAAAGTCCTGGCCGGGTCGGTAAGAACCCAACTGATCGTAAGTTGCCCGCTTTTCCGGATCGCTCAACACTTCATTGGCTTCGTTGATTTCCTTGAACTTTTCTTCGGCACCGGCCTCTTTGGAGACATCCGGGTGAAACTTGCGCGCCAGCCGTCGGTAAGCCTTCTTGATTTCTTCCGACGTGGCCTCGCGCGGGACGCCGAGCGTCTTGTAATAGTCCTTGTATTTCATGGCATTGAATGTGGTTATCGAGTCATTGGATAAATGGGGAAGCCCAGTCCGAACTGCAAGATTGGATGGACATTGGCAGAAGCATCACGTGCTATCATCAGCCCGCAACTTACCACTAGAAATCTTAAAGAAGACATCCCCATGAGCGAGCGCCAAAACCTGCAGGACCAGTTCCTCAATACTCTCCGCAAGGAACATATGCATTGTTCCGTTTTCCTGGTCAACGGGATCAAGCTGGTCGGAAAGATTGAGTCGTTCGATCAATACATGGTGCTGCTGCGCGGCAATGACCAAGCCGTACAGGCCATCTTCAAACATGCGATCTCGACCATCTCTCCGGCCAAGCAAGTCACTCTCCCCCCGCGCGATGGCAGTACTCCCGCCGCCGCTGAGTAAGTAACGCAAGTCGAATACCGCTCTTTGCGGTGTGTGACGCTGCCGGCGTTACACACCGCAAAGAGCAAAGCAAAAGGGCGCCAATTGGCGCCCTTTTGCTTTGCTGCGAAAGATATGTCTCGGCGGACAATTCGCCACATGCGCGACCGGTTGCGCACGCGGCGAAAAAACGCCCCAACGAGTTACTTCACTTTCTTGAAGGTGCTCTGAACCAGCACGTCCACCTTGGCCTGCGGACGGTGACACGAGACGCAGTTCCAGCGGCCCATGTACAACTCACCCTTCTTGACGTTGACATAGTGGGTGGCCGGCGCCGGGATCGGCATACCCTGGACGATCTTCTGCTTGAGCAGATCGGGCTGCACATGGCAGTCCTTGCACAGATTGGAATCGCGGGTAATGGGCACCATGTCGACGATGGTGTGCGTGATCATCGGCGGCGCGGTGTGATACGACTTTACTGCGCGTTTATTGGTACCGGGATCGCCACCGCCGTAATTGACGACGATCGGCGACGGATCGTCATAGACGCTGGTCTTGGACAACCCAAGAGAATCATCCGAAATGGCCTGGTCTTCCACCGCAAAAGCGGGCAATGACAAGGCCAGGACAGCACTCAATAACAAGAACTTTCCAACGGGTTTGCTCATCTCGTCCTCCTTTGAACGGCAATGGCGTCCGCCTGCACACGATCTTTCGTAGCATGGGCGCGGATCATGGGTTTGAAATCGAACTTCAGACTTCCTTCGGGGCAAATTGGTGTGCAGCGCCCACAGTTGCTGCATTCACCGGAAAACACGTAGCCGCGTTCATCCAGTTTCTTGAGATTCAGTACCTGCGGCTCCGGACACACCTTGGCGCACTCGCCGCAATGCGTGCAGGTGTTCGTGTCGAAGCGTACGCGCAACAGTGCGGTCTTGCCGGTGAGGCTGTAGAAAGCGCCGAGCGGACACAGATGGCCGCACCAGCCGTTCTTCAGAATCAGCAGATCGAACAGGAAGATCGCCAGCAGCGCGGTGAACCCCAAGCCCAGTCCGTAGATGATTTCGCGGTGTGCCATGCCGATCGGGCTGACCCATTCGAACGCCGCCAGACCGCTGGTCAGCGTGATCGCCAGGGCCGCAACCAGAATGAAATAGCGCAGCGAACGCGGCAGATGGAAGATGGGTTGCACGCCGAGTTTGTTGCGCAACCAGCCTGCCGCGTCGGTCACCACGTTCACCGGGCAGACCCAGGCGCAGAACATGCGCCCGCCGATCAACAGATAAATACCCAGCACGATGGCCGCGCCGATCAGGCTTTCCCGGGCCAGAACATGGCCGGTCAGAAAGATCTGCAAGGCAGCAAAAGGATCGGTCAGCGGAATCAGGCCGATGAACTTCGAAGCCGACAGATTGCCGGTCAGCAACGGTACGTCCTTCGCCACTTGCCAGCCCCAGTGCGCGGTGCCGAAGAACATCAGCAGGATGCCGAACTGGCTGATCCGGCGCAGGATGATGTAGCGCCAGGCCCAGAGGCCGCTCGGCACCGGGTGCTCGGCCGTTTGCAGTTTTACGTCGGGGGCGTTCATAGACCACCTTCATTCAGGTAATCCAGGCCGCCGGGCTTGCCGCCGGGTTCCGGTGTCGAACTGGGCGCGGCCTGCGGCGCCTGTTTGAAGTCTTGCGTGACTTCGGTATCGAAAGTCCAGCCCAGGCGATAGTGTTCGCCGATTTTTCCTTGTACCAGTTTGTGCGGCAGGATGCGGATGGCGGAAATTTCGGTGGGGCACGCCTTTTCGCAGATACCGCAACCGGTGCAGGCGTCGGAATGCACCAGCGGGATGAACATGGCGTGCTTGGAGGTTTGGCGCGGATGCGTTTCCAGCGTGATGGCCTTGCCCTTGATCGGGCATTCGCGGTGGCAGATCTCGCAGCGCAAACCTTTGTAGGACAGGCAGTTCTCGATGTCGATCACGGCCAGACCCATGCGGGCATCTTCAATTTTCTTCAGTTCCGGCGACAAGGCGCCGGTCGGACAGACCTTCATGCAGGGAATATCCGGACACATGACGCAGGCGCCGGTGCGCGGCTGGAAAAATGGCGTGCCGATGGGCAGATCGCCGCCGGCCGGTTCCAGCTTGAGGATCAGCGGCGGACACGCGGTCACGCATTGACCGCACTTGATGCAGGCTGCATTGAAATCGTCTTCCGCCAATGCGCCGGGTGGGCGCAATGCGTAGGGTGCTGCACGCGCTTCATTGCGCAGCAGGTAATCCCACAGAAGACCGCCGGTACCGGCGAGGGCGGCGCCTTGCGCCATCTTCACCAGAAAATCGCGGCGGGAGGAATTAAGGCCACTGGGGCCTTGCTCAGCCATTTATTTCACCTATGCAACGAACGATTAAGGGACCAGGTCGGGCCGGGGTGAAGAAACCAGCGGTTCCCTCACCCCGGCCCTCTTCCGTGAAAGAGGGCCGGGACGTTTACATCAAGCCTTGTAGACCTTCACCGAACACTTCTTGTAGTCGGTCTCTTTCGAGAGCGGACACGTCGCGTCGAGGGTGACCTTGTTGATCAGCACGCCCTCGTCGAACCAGGGCACGTAGACCATGCCGCGCGGCACGCGGTTGCGGCCGCCGGTCTCCAGACGAACCTTGACCTTGCCGCGACGCGACTCGACCCAGACCAGATCGTTGCGCTTCAAGCCCTTGGCATCGGCGTCCTTCTGGTTGATCCAGCACACGGCGTTGGGCACGGCGCGATGCAGTTCCGGTACGCGGCGAGTCATCGTGCCGGAGTGCCAGTGTTCCAGCACGCGGCCGGTACACAGCCACAGGTCGAAATTGGCGTCGGGCTTCTCGACCGGTGCGGCGTAAGGTCGGAAATAGATCTTGGCCTTGTGCGAGATATCCACCTTCTTGGCGGGATCGCCCGGCTTGTCCAGATCGCCCATGACCAGCGCAGCGCCGTTGTTGCCGTAGAAGTCGAAGCCGGAACCCGGTTTGACGTAGGGGTCGTACTTCTCGTTGTTGCGCCAGGCGGTTTCCACCCACTTGCCGTCCTTCTGCACCACCGGCCATTTCAGACCGCGCACCTTGTCGTCGTGATAGACGTCGAACGGCGCCAGATCATGGCCGTGGCCCATGCCGAACTTGCGGTATTCCTCGAACAAGGCCTTCTCGGGGAACCAGCCGTCCTTCAACAGATCGCAGACATGGTTGCCGTGGCCCTTGGCGACGGCGTTGTCCGGCCACGTGTACTTCTTGTTCTCCGGCGTGGCGAAGAGCACGTCATACAGCGTGGACTCAGGGCTGTAACCCATCGCCTCGGCAGCCGGCAGCACGTTGGGCAGTTTGCCGTCTTCGAAGCCGGCCGCCTTCAGGCCGGGAATCTTCTGCTCGCCCCAGACGTCCTTCAGTTTGAAACGCTTGGACAGTTCCAGCATCATCCAGATGTCGGCGCGCGCCTGGCCGGGCGGCAGCACCTGCTGACGCCAGACCTGGGTGCGACGCTCGGCATTGCCGTAGGCGCCCCACTTCTCGTTGATCATCGCGGCCGGCAGGATCAGGTCGGCCACCTTGGCGGAGACGCCGGGGTAAGCATCGGCAACGACGATGAAGTTATTCATCTCGCGCGCAGCCTTGATCCAGTGGTTGACGTTGGCGGTGTTCTGCCAGGGATTGTTGACCTGGGTCCAGTTGAACAGGATGGAACCGTCTTCCAGATCGCGCATGATCTTGACGAAGTGGCTGCCCATCTGCGGATTGATGGTGTTGGCCGGCAGCTTCCAGATTTTCTCGGTCGCGGCGCGGTGTTTCGGGTTCATCACCACCATGTCGGCAGGCAGACGGTGGGCGAAGGTACCCACTTCACGCGCCGTGCCGCAGGCGGAAGGCTGGCCGGTCAGCGAGAAAGCGCCGTTGCCGGGCTTGCACTGGCGGCCGGTGAGCAGGTGGTTCATGTAGGCCTGCTCGTTGACCCAGGTACCGCGCTGGTGCTGGTTGAAGCCCATGGTCCAGTAGGACACGACCTTGCGGCCCTTCTCGCAGTACAGGTCGGCAAGTTGCTGCAACTTGACCTTGAAGGCGTCCATCGGCTCGTCCGGATCGCCCTTGGCGACGGCGGCGGTGTAGTCCAGCGTGTACGGCTCGACGGCGGCCTTGAAGTCGTCGAAGCTGATCGCCCAATCCTTCATCGGCGTGGCGGCGTTCTTCTGCTCGATCACATCGCCTTCCTTCTTGCGCTGGCCGATCGCCTCGTACTTGTCGAGCACGTGCGATTGCTCGTTCTTGTACACCTCCATCTCAGCGGCGGAAGCGAACTTCTCGGCGTTCTTCGGGCGGAAGCCGTAACCGATGTCGTACGGGCCGGTGGCGAACTGGGTGTATTTGCTGACGAAATCGTGATCGATGGCATCGCGCTTGACGATCTCGCGAGCGATGTAGTTCTGGATCGCCAGATCGGAACTGGGCGCAAAGATGATTTCCAGGTCGGCGATGTCGGAGGACATGTTGCCGTACACCGACAGGTTGACCACCTTCATCTTGGCGTGGGTCAGGCGACGGTCGGTGATGCGCGACCACAGGATCGGGTGCATCTCGGCCATGTTGGCACCCCACAACACGGCGGTGTCGGTGTGCTCGATGTCGTCGTAGTTGCCCTGCGGCTCGTCGATACCGAAGGTCTGCATGAAGCCGACCACGGCGGAAGCCATGCAATGGCGGGCGTTCGGGTCCAGGTTGTTGGAGCGGAAGCCGGCCTTCATCAGCTTGGCGGCGGTGTAGCCCTCATGAATGGTGTACTGGCCGGAACCGAAGATGGAAATGCCGTGCGGGCCCTTTTCCTTCATCGCCCAGCGCATCTTCTCTTCCATGATGTCGAGCGCCTGTTCCCAGGAGACGGGAACGAACTTGCCCTTCTTGTCGAACTTGCCGTCGGTCATGCGCAGCAACGGCTGAGTCAGACGGTCCTTGCCGTAATTGATCTTGCCGTTGAAGTAGCCCTTGACGCAGTTCAGGCCCTTGTTCACCGGTGCATCCGGGTCGCCCTTGGTGGCGACGATACGACCATCCTTGGTTGCCACCATGATGCCGCAACCGGTGCCGCAGAACCGACACACGCCCTTGTCCCACTGCCAACCGGCCTCGCCTGCCTTGACGGCGGCTTCGGCCTGTTTGGAAAGGGGCAGGCCTACCGTGGCGGCGGTAGCACCGGCAACGCTGTTCTTCAGAAAATCACGACGCGAAAGTCCCATCTCAGCCTCCTAGCTCGATCAACTGTTCAAATATGCCGGTACGGCACAGGCTTCGAACCCATCCTGCTGCTCAATCAACTCCGGCGGCATGGCTTCGTAAATACGTTCATCCTCGGCGAGATAGTGGTAGACCATCTCCGCCATGATCACATTGGGCAGCGCCTTGATGCGCTTGACCCCTTCAATCTCGGCGTGGATGTCTTCCGCTTCCTGAACCGCTACGATGCGGCCGCTGACTTCATCCACCTGATGCACTTCGACGCCCTCGAGGGCATTGAGCGCTTCCACTACCTGCCCGTGGCTCGCGGGTTTGGCCATCACCAAAATGCCTGACAAATTCACTGTCTTCCTCCTTGGGGTTAGACGCGGAGCAAATCCTGACCTCGCTGTCCTATATTTACTTTGACAATGATCAATTTTGCTCGACGCTGTTAATGTCCTAATTCCGCGCCACTCCGGTTCACCTTATTTGGGGAGAGTTTTTTGATTCTCGAAACGCGCCATTCCATCGCTGAAATCCTGTCGCGACAGCCGTTGTTCCGCGGTTTGTCCGAGGTCGAACTGGCCCAAATCTCGGTCGGTTGCCGCGAATTTCGCGTCAAGAAAAACGAGGTGTTGTTCCACAAGGGCGACATACCGGAAGGTATGCACGTGATGGTGATGGGGCAGATAAAACTGGCGCTGCCCTCATCGCAAGGTGTCGAAAAGATCGTCCATATGTGCGGCCCCGGCACGACCTTCGGCGAAGCCGTGGTGTTTCTCGACAAACCCTACCCGGTCAGCGCCCAGGCCATGTCGGAAAGCCTGGTACTGCTGGTATCGAAGCGCGTCATGCTGGAAGCGATGGAATCCAACCACATGCTCAGCCGCAAGATGCTGGCCGGCCTGTCGTCGCGCCTGCATGAACTGCTCGGCGATATGGAAAGCTGCACCCTGCGCACCAGCATGCAGCGGGTGGTGTGTTTCCTGATTCAATCGGGCGCGGCCGACGAAACGCCGGTATTCGATGTCGCATTGCAGTCAAGCAAACAGAACATCGCCTCGCAGTTGAACCTGGCGCCGGAGACCTTCTCGCGCGTACTCGGACATCTCTCGGAAAAAGGCCTGATTCAGGTAAAAGGCCGCACCATCACGGTGCTGGACCGAATGCAACTGCGCAACTTCACGGCCTGATCGGATCAACGACACACCCTTGCTTTCCAGGCTTGCCTCACCCCACCGCGTTCATCGCCGCCTTCACCCGCACCAGCCTGCCGTCGCGATAGTCGCGCATGGCTTGTTCGACCTCGTCGCGGCTGTTCATGACGAAGGGACCGTACTGCACAACCGCTTCGCCGATGGGTCGGCCGGCGACCAGGATGAAGCGGGCGCCGGACGCACCGGCTTTGATTTGCACGCTGTCGCCCTGGCCCAGCACGCTCAGGCTGTGTTGCGGCAGGGTCGTTGCGGCGACCCGCGCGTCGCCTTCGTAGACGTAGACAAAGGCACGCTGCGCCAGCGCCAACGGGGTTGCGAACACCGTATCCGGAGCAAGCGTGACATCGAGGTAGTGCAGATCGGTAAACGGGTCGTCAATGGCGCCGCGCTGGCCTGAGTATTGTCCGGCCAGCACGCGCACGCGAACGCCCGCCTCGGCCACTTCCGGAATCGCCGCCGGGGCGAATTCCTGATAGGCCGGGTCGCTCATTTTTTCCGCTGCCGGCAGGTTGATCCAGAGTTGGAAGCCGCGCATCAGGCCGTTCGTCTGCTGCGGCATTTCGGAATGAATGACGCCGCTGGCGGCCTTCATCCATTGCGCTCCGCCAGCGCGCAGATCGCCGCGATTGCCCATGCTGTCGCGGTGTTCCATGTGGCCGTCGAGCATGTAGGTGAGCGTGACGAAGCCGCGATGCGGATGCTCGGGAAAGCCGGCGATGTATTCGTCGGGATCGTCGCTGCCGAAGTGATCGAGCATCAGGAACGGGTCGAGGTTCTTCAGCGCGGGCGTGCCGATGGTGCGATGCACGGTGACGCCGGCGCCTTCGGTAACGGCGCTGGCCTTGATCTGCTGCTGGATGGGACGGATGTTCATGGCGGTCTCCTTTTGGGTTGCTGTGCGAATGAATTCACACCTACGCGACTTCGGCCAACATTTCCGGCGTTTGTTTCAACACACTGGCAATCCTCTCGACGGCCTGCTGGCGGCCGGCTTCGCCCTGGATCAGCAAGCGCTCGGCGGCGATCACTTCGACATCGGTAATGCCGACAAATGCCAGCACATGCTTCAGCCAGGGCGTGGCAAAGTCTATCGCGCTGCCGACCGGCGTTCCGCCGGAGGCGACCAGCAGATAGGATTTCTTGCCGGTGAGCAGGCCTTCCGGGCCGTGCTCGGTGTAGCGGAAAGTCACGCGGGCACGGGCGATCAGGTCGATCCACGCTTTCAGGGTCGCCGGTACGCCGAAGTTGTAGATGGGCACGCCGATGACCAGCACGTCAGCCGCCTGCACTTCGCGCACCAGCGCGTCGGACAGCGCCAGTGCGGCTTGCTTGGCGGCGTCGCGCGCGGCCGGATCGGTAAAGTTGGCCGCGACCCAGTGGCTATCGACAAACGGCAGGCCCTGCGCGACATCGCGACTGACCACCTGGATGGCTTGGCGCTCGCCCAGACGCTGGATGAACAGGTCGGCGAGCTGGCGGGTGACGGAAGTTTCGTTTTGTGCGCTGGAATCGATGCGCAGGACGCGGGTGGTTTGCATGCTGTTTCTCCTGTAATGCGTTGCCGGGATGGCTGATTCCATTCTTGTTGTTGTTTCGATTCGGATAAACAATCGAATCTGCAATTGATTGTTCTCATCATGAGAACGAAAGGAGACAGCCTTGGACCGATTCGCCGACATGCAGATGTTCGTCCGCGTCGTGGAAACCGGCAGCATCAGCGGCGCCGCCGAGCGCTTGGGAATCGCCAAATCCGCCGTCAGCCGACGCTTGGCGGAACTGGAAAGCCGCCTTGGCGCGGAGCTTCTGCACCGCACCACCCGCCGTCTCAACCTCACCGACAGTGGCCGCGCCTTCCTCGAACGGGCGCAAATCATCCTGGCCGATCTCGACGAAGCCGAAGCCGCCGTGTCGCAAGCGCACACCGCGCTGAAGGGCCGTTTGCGCGTGGCGCTGCCGTTGTCGTTCGGGCTGTTGCATCTGGCGCCGTTGATCGAGGAATTCATGGCGTTGCATCCGGATGTCGAGTTCGATCTGGATTTCAACGACCGCCAGATCGACCTGATGCAGGAAGGCTTCGACCTCGCCATCCGCATCGCCAACCTGCCCGACTCCAGCCTGATCGCGCGCCGCCTCGCCCCGATCCGGCACGTGCTCAGCGCCAGCCCGGCTTACCTGGCCGAGCACGGCACGCCGACACAGCCGGAAGACCTGAAACACCATGTCTGCCTGGCCTACAGCAACCTGGCGAATCCCGGCGTCTGGCATTACCGCACGCCGGATGGCGTCGCCGCCAGCGTGCAGGTGCCGGTGAAACTGAAAGCCAACAACGGCGATTTCCTCTGCCGGGCCGCGCTGGCCGGGCACGGTCTGATCCTGCACCCGACCTTCTATCTGCGCGATGCGCTGGAGAGCGGCGCGCTGGTCGCCGTGCTGAGCGACGTCGCCTGGCCGGAACTCAACGCCTACGCGGTGTATCCGCCGACCCGGCATCTCTCCAGCCGGGTGCGGGCGTTGGTGGACTTTCTGGCGCAGCAGTTTGCGGATGTGCCGGCGTGGGATCGATGAGAATCATGAAAGAAGTGTGTTAGCTGACTTGTGACAAACCCTGCTCATGCTTCTGCAGACCACGAACTAGAATATTCATGATCTCGGGAACTGCTAGAACATCTTGGTATGGCGCCATGAACACAGGACTGGTGTGTACTGCACAGGCGTTAGCTCATCATCAGTGACGACAATAGCCTTTCCATCGGACTTGCGAAGGACGTAATTGAACTGAGAATGAGGTAATGCGTGTGACTCGCAGAGCTCTCCTTTTTTGCGACAGAGGCGACAGATACCGTGGCGCAGGTGACGTTCGTCGTATTCGATACGGACCGCGTAGTCCTTGTGGTTCATGGTGTAGTCCTGTTCATTCCATCTAAATTCAGTCTACATCCTGATCCCCTCCAGTATCCGCCGCACCGGCGTCGGCAGCGCCGCGCCGTCGAGTTCATCAAGCGATAGCCAGATGCGGCCGGGTTCCGCCGCCGTATACGCCCGCGCGACCCGCAACTGCCAAGGCTGGATGAACAGGCGGAAGTGGGTGAAGGTGTGCTTGAAACCGGGCAGCTCGCCGCTCAATGTGGCCTGGTAGCCCAGCCGGCTGGCGGCCTGCACCGGATCGAGCTGTTCGGAAAACTCCGGCAGGCTCCACAGGCCGCCCCAGATACCGCTGTTCGGGCGTTTTTCCAGCAGCACCTCGCCGGCATGAAGCAGCACCAGCATCGCGGTACTTTTCTCCGGTATTTCTTTTTTCGGCCGAGCGGCGGGCAGTTCGCGCTGGCGGCCCTGCAGATTGGCGCTGCAATCGTCGGCGAACGGGCAGTTTGCGCACTGTGGTCTGCCACGCGTGCAAACGGTGGCGCCGAGGTCCATCAGGCCTTGCGTGTAGGCGCGGATATCCGTTTCAGGCAGCAAGGATTCCGCCAATTCCCATAAACGGTTTTCGATGCCCTTCTCGCCCGGCCAACCGTCGATGCCGAACACCCGCGCCAGCACCCGCTTGACGTTGCCGTCGAGGATGGCGCGGCACTCATTGAAGGCGAAAACGGTGATGGCGGCGGCGGTGGAGCGGCCGATGCCGGGCAAGGCCAGGATAGCGGCGATATCGCGCGGGAACTGGCCGCCATGTTCGGCCACGATGCGCCGCGCCGCCGCGTGCAGATTGCGGGCGCGGCTGTAGTAACCGAGGCCGGACCAATGTCCAAGCACGGCATCTTGGTGCGCCGCCGCCAGCGTCGCCAGATCGGGAAAGCTGGCCAAAAAGCGCTGGTAATAGGGAATGACGGTTTCCACCTGGGTCTGCTGCAGCATGATTTCCGATAGCCAGACCGGATAGGCATCGCCCGCCGCGCCGTCCTGCCAGGGCAGGGTATGGCGGCCATGTTGTTTTTGCCAGGCGATCAGACGCGGCGCGAAGGAATGAAGTTTGGGGTCGGATTGCATGAATCGAGTGTGCCAGAATCCTCGCATGTCTTCGTCCACCCACACGCTTACGACCGCCGACCACGACCGCGACAGCGCCGGCATGACCTATGTCTATCCGGTCGTGTCGCGCCGCGCCGGCGGCGTCTCGGTCGGCGTCAATCTGAATCCCAACAACGCCTGCAACTGGCGCTGCATCTATTGCCAAGTGCCGAACCTGAGCCGCGGCGGCCCGCCGCCGATAGACCTGGCGCTGCTGGAAGTCGAATTGCGCCGCATGCTGGCCGACATCGTCGATGGCGATTTCATGGCGCGCGTGCCGGAAGGCATGCGCCGCCTCAACGACATCGCGCTGTCCGGCAACGGCGAACCGACCAGCGCGCCGGAGTTTCCTGCGGCGGTCGAGTTGATCGGCCGGGTACTTGCCGACTTCGGATTGGCCGGCAAGATCAAGCTGGTGCTGATCAGCAACGGCAGCCTGGCGCAGCGGGCTTACGTGCAGGCCGGTTTGCGCAAGATGGCGGCGTTGAACGGCGAAGTCTGGTTCAAGTTCGACCGCGCCACGCGCGCCGGCTTGCGGCTGGCGAACGATACCGAGACCGACCCGGAACGCCATTACCAGCGCCTGAAAACCGTCGCCGATCTGTGCCCAACCTGGATGCAGACCTGCATGTTCGCGCTCGACGGCGCCGCGCCAGAAGCAGCGGAAATCGACGCCTGGCTCGCCTTGCTGGCGCGCGCCAAAAGCGAAAACCTGCCCTTGTGCGGCGTGCTGCTTTACGGATTGGCACGCCCTTCCCTGCAGGCTGAAGCGTCGCGGCTGTCGCGTCTGCCGGAAGAGTGGATGCATGCGCTGGCAGCGCGCGTGGAAACCTTGGGTTGGAGCGTGCGGGTTAACGTCTGATCGCTCGCCCAACTTGGCTAAACGAGCGGTGCCGCTCATACGGCTTTCTATCCCGTTCAGACACCAGGGCCATTCCTTTATCGCCCCCTGATCAAGTAAGCTGCCCGCCTTCGGCGTCCACAAAAAAATATCAGGCATAAATGGACGCGGGGAATCAGTTTAGTCAGAGGCTACGATGAGAAATGCCGGAAACACCCCCCTTGGAATATCGGCATCCAGCAACACGATTCCCGACCCGCAACCCGAGTCGGCCGTGCATACCGGGCCGGGTGGCCGCCTGGCCTGGATGCTCAAGGGCGAACATCACCTCGCCGACCTTGAGCATGCACTGGAAGGCGTGCAGATTCTTAGCAGCGCGCTCGATCTCAGCCCGATGTCCGTGGTCATCACCGACCCATCCGGCTGTATCGAATATGCCAGCCGCGGATTCGGCGAGCGCAGCGGCTATGACCCGGCGGATCTGGCCGGCCGCAAGCTGGAGCAGATCGACAACGAGAACTCGCCGCGCCAGAACCGCAAAAAAATGTGGAACGCGCTTCGCAACGGCCGCGCCTGGGAAGGCGAACTGCTCAGCCAGAGCAAGGATGGCGCGATGTCGGTGGAATATTCCCGCGTCATGCCGCTGCGCGACGAGAACGGACAACTCACCCATTGCGTCAACCTGCGCGAAGACATCACCCGGCAGAAAGCGATTGTGGAAGCGATGCGCCAGTCCGAGTCGCTTTACCAAGCTCTGGTCGACAACATCCAGCTCGGCGTCACCCTGGTCGACAAAGAGTTCAACATTCTGATGGCCAATGCCGGCCTCGAACGCATGATGGGCAAAGAGCCCGGCACCTTCGAAGGCGGCAAGTGCCACGAAGCGCTGCAGAACAGCGACCGCTGTCCCTCCTTTTGTCCCGGCGTGGAAGCGATGCGCAGCGGGCGCGATGCGGAAACCCGCATCCAATTGAAGCGGGAAAACGGCGATCCGTTCTGGCTCCACGTCAGCGCCTTCCCGCACTTCGGCCCGGCGGGCGAAATCACCGGCTTCATCGAAGTAGTGGCCGACATCACCAGCCAGGTCGAGGCGGAACAGCGCCAGCAGCGCACCGCCAGCGTGTTCGACAACACCAACGACGGCGTTGTCATCGCCGCGCCGGACGGAAGCATCCTGGAGGTGAACCAGGCCTTCACCCGGCTGACCGGCTATCCCCGCGCGGAAGCCGTCGGCAACAATGCCCGCATGCTGCAGTCCGGCCTGCACGACACAACGTTCTACCAGACGATGTGGACCTCCATCCTCGATCACGACACCTGGGAAGGGGAAATCACCAACCGCCGCAAGGATGGCTCCATCTATCTGGAATCGCTCGCGATTCATGCCGTGCGCGACGGCAATGGCGAGTTGCTGCACTACGTCGGCGTGTTTTCCGACATCACGCGCATCCGCGAAACCCAGAACCGGCTCGAATCCCTGGCGCATTACGACGCCCTCACCGGCCTGCCCAACCGCGTCCTGTTCGCCGACCGCATGAACCAGGCCCTGTCGCAGTCGCACCGCCACAACACTCTGATGGCGGTGGGCTACCTCGACCTGGATGTGTTCAAACCGATCAACGACACCCATGGCCACCATGTCGGCGACAAATTATTGGTAGAGATCGCCCGCCGTCTGAAGGACGGAGTTCGTAGCGGCGACACCGTGGCGCGCCTGGGCGGTGACGAATTCGCCTTGTTGCTGGTGGATCTGGACAGTGCCGAAGAAGCCGATCAGGTGCTTACCCGCATGCTGGCTGCCATCGAAGCGCCCATACAGATCGGCGAGCTCTGCCTGGGCGTATCGGCCAGCATCGGCATCACCCTGTTTCCGCTCGACGACAGCGACGCCGACACCTTGTTGCGCCATGCCGACCAGGCCATGTACGCGGCGAAACAGTCCGGCCGTGCCACCTACGTCATCTTCGACGCCGAACAGGACCGCCTCGCGCGCAGCCGCCGCGAAATGCTGACCGGCGTGCGGCTGGCACTCGACAAGGAAGAGTTCGTTCTTTACTACCAGCCCAAGGTGAACATGCGCCTGGGCAAGGTGGTCGGCGCCGAGGCGCTGATCCGCTGGCGCCATCCCGCACTCGGCTTGCTGACGCCGGCCCACTTCCTGTCCGCCATCGAAGATTCCGACCTATCGGTGCAGGTCGACCGCTGGGTCATGAGCGAAGCGATCCGGCAAATGTCGGTCTGGGCGGCCAAGGGCGTGACCATGCCGGTCAGCGTCAACATCACCGCCCGCCTGCTGCACCAGCCCGATCTGGACCTCTGGCTGCAGGAAAAATTCGCCGAATATCCCAACGTGCCACATAACTGGCTGGAACTGGAGATTCTGGAAACGGCCGCGCTGGAAGACATCGGCCTGGTCAGTGACGTCATCGACGCCTGCGGCCGCCTCGGCGTCACCTTCGCACTGGACGATTTCGGCACCGGCTATTCCTCGCTGACCTATCTCAAGCGCCTGCCCACCGCCTCCCTGAAAATCGACCGCACCTTCATCTCCAACATGCTGGACGACATGGAAGACCTGGCCATCGTCGAAGGCGTGCTCGGCCTGGCTGCGGCGTTCGATCTGAAAGTGGTGGCGGAAGGCGTCGAATCGGCCAGCCAGGGCAACGTCCTCATGCAGTTCGGCTGCGACATTGCACAGGGCTTCGGCCTCGCCCTGCCGATGCCGGCCAACCGGCTGGAGGAATGGTTCGCCACCTTCCAGCTCGGTTATGAGTGGTCGCCATCCACCTTGCCGCTGGAACGCGAGGATCTGCCCCTGTTGTCGGCCGAACTGGCGCACCGGCGCTGGATCGACCAGGTGCTCTCGGCGGTGGATAACGGCGCCGCCGCAGCCTACGTCAACCTCGACATCCACGCCTGCGGCTTCGGTCGCTGGTACGACCGCCGCGGCCGCGAGAAATACGGTTTCCTCGACGAATACGGCAGCATCCATCCCATCCACATCGCCATGCACGACACCGCCCGCCACCTGCTGGCGGCCGCGGCCATGGGCGAACGCAAGAAAGTGCAGGAACAAAGGCGCCGCCTGCTCGAATTGCAGGAAATGCTGATGGCCAAACTGGACGACCTGCGCGTCGCGATCAACCTGCTCAAGAACGAACGCGGCACTCGCGCCTGACCATGCGTAGGAGCGCCTTCCAAGGCGCGATGCTTTTGTCGCCCACGACGATCGCGCCTTGGAAGGCGCTCCTACATGAACCCCAAAAAATGCCCACCGGCGAACCGGCGAGCGAGACGCCCGCGCTCCCATGCCCGCAACCCTATACCCCCCGTAGGAGCGCCTTCCAAGGCGCGATGCTTTTGTCGCCCGCGACGATCGCGCCTTGGAAGGCGCTGCTACATGAACCCAAAAAAAATGCCCACCGGCGAACCGGCGGGCAAATCGCTCAGGAGCGAGGAGGAGAAACCTTACATCAGGCTGCCGAGGCTTCCGGCACCAGGACCGAGGCGGGGCGGGTTTCACGCTTGCCGATGGTGATCAAGTCCCAGGCGAGCAGCACGAAGCCGGCGGTAAACACCCAGCCGCCGATCTGACGCCAGAACATGCCTTGCATGAACCAGCGGTGCGACTGGCCGGCGAAGTAGCCCATCCAGGTCGAACCCTCGATGGCACGCTCGATCTGCGATTGCTCGTAGCCGGCGATCAGCAGCGCCATGACCATCATGATCATGCCGGCGTGGAGCAGGAAGATCGCCCATTTCCACTTCCAGGCGCCGACCAGGTTGCCGCCCATGTACACATTGCCGCGCCATTTCTGCAGGGCGATGTACAGGAAAGCGATGACCATCGTGGCGTAGGCGCCGAAGAAGGCCAGGTGGCCGTGCGAGGCGGTCCATTGCGTGCCGTGCGTGTACAGGTTGATCTGCGGCAACGTGTGCATGAAGCCCCAGACGCCGGCGCCGAAGAAGTTGCCGAACGCTTGCGCGATGATCCAGGCCAGGGCCGGGTTGTTGGTGCTCTTCAGCTTGTGGTGACCGGCGTCGAACACGGCGTGCACGACCATGGCGACCAGCGGAATCGGTTCCAGCGCAGAGAAGAAGCCGCCGATGGTGAACCAGTATTCCGGCGTACCGATCCAGAAGTAGTGGTGACCGAGGCCGAGGATGCCGGAACCGAACATCAGCGCGACTTCGATGTACAGCCAGGTTTCCACGATCTTGCGGCGCACGCCCATGGTCTTGATCAGGCCGTAAGCCATCAGACAGCCGACCAGCACTTCCCAGGTCGCTTCAACCCACAGGTGGATCACCCACCACCACCAGTGTTGGTCCATGGAGATGTTCGGGGTGTAGTACATGCCGGCCAGATAAATACCGGCCAGTGCGACCAGGTCCATGACCAGCACGCCGCCGATATGGGTGAACTTGCCCTTCATGAAGGTGAAGGCGACGTTGTAGAAGAACACCAGCACGCAGACCACGATGCCGATGTCGGCCCAGCGCGGCGCTTCGATGTACTCGCGGCCCTCGTTGATCAGCCAGATCGAGCTCTGCTCGCCGGGACCGACCTGGATCAGCAGATACACGACGACGACGACGACCACGGCCAGCGTAAATACCCAGAAGATCAGATTGGCCAATCCCAATCCGACCAGCGGCACACCGGACTCATCCTCCAGTAACCAGTACACCGAACCGATGAAGCCGAACAACAGCCAGACCACCATCGCATTCACGTGCAGCATGCGATTGACCGAGAAATCCAGAATGCCGAACAGGAAATCCGGATTCAGGTATTGCAGTCCGGCCAGCAGGCCGAACAGGACTTGTGCGCCGAACAGCGCGATGGCGACGGTGAAATACTTCATCGCCAGTTTCTGGCCACCGTTCATGGTGGCGCCAGTGGGAATGCCTATAGCTGCCA
This sequence comes from Hydrogenophilaceae bacterium, assembly GCA_031426815.1. Classification (GTDB taxonomy): domain Bacteria; phylum Pseudomonadota; class Gammaproteobacteria; order Burkholderiales; family Thiobacillaceae; genus PFJX01. The sequence goes on along the minus strand of JASJPG010000054.1, from coordinate 30,522 downwards.
TGTTCACTCTCCTTATGGTTGGGCCGGGGCGGGCTCGACTGCGGGCGCAGGCGCAGCGGCGGGAGCGGCTTCCGCTGCGGGTGCGGCGTCGGATTGATCGATCGGCTTGAAGTTGGCCGGGAAGCCGTTGGTGTCGATCGACGACATCCACTTCAGGAAGGCCACGGTGGCACGCGCTTCCGCTTCGGTGATGCCGAGATTGGGCATCTTGCGGCCGAGCGAGTTATGCGCAGCAACTTCAGGGTGCATCAGGAAATCCACCATCGCTTGCTCGCGGGCTTCCTTCGAGCCCCAGGCCGGGTCCAGCCAGGCCTTGGTGAGATCCGGCGCGTAGTACGAACCGTTGCCCAACAAGGTATGGCAGCTCATGCAATTTTTCGCCTGAGTGGTCAGCTTGCCGTGGCTGACCAGCGCTTCGGCTTCCGCTTCGGTCAATTTCTTGCCGAACAAGGGCTCCTCGACGCCAATGACCGGCACCTGAAAATTGCGCTGCTCGTCGAACACGTAGTCGATGCGGTGATTGATTGCCGAATACGCCGGAACACGCTTACCGCCCGCTGTGATCTGCTTCACCGTATCGAAAGTCAGAAATATCAACACTACGAACGAGCCTGCCGTAACCCAGATGGCCATCTTTCGCCAAAAGGTTTCGGATGCCCACCATAACGCCTGAGTTTGCGTCTCTGCCATGGTCATGCCTCCTGTTGCCTACCGCTGTTGAAAAACCTAGATGTGAGCGACTTCATCCTCGTGCGCATCGGCATGCGTCCCGACGCACAGATTCCAGATGGCATGCGGCGCCAGCAGGTAGCCGGCCAGCATGAGGAAGACGATGACGCTCCAGAAAGTGTTGTTGAACAGGTTGGCGGCCAGGGCCAGCGTGATCACGGAAAAAACCAGGCCGGCATAGGCGGCGTAAGCCAGCATCATCAGGCGGGGACGCGACTTGACGCGGGACCAGGCGAACAGCAGGGCATAGGAAGCGCCGAACAGAATCACCGAGGCGGCGCTGAAAAATACGATGAAGAAATTGGCCAGTTTGACGGGTTCGAGCATCGCGCTCTCCTCGGGTTTTAAGGTTGCGGCGATGGTGGCGACATACCCGACCAAAGCGTTTGACATTGATCAACTCACGCTGTCAATAAGCAAAACCCCGTTGATAAACATCAAGGCCCACACCGGAAGTAGGGGCGCATCTTTGCCCCCCACGCAAATCAGGTTTTTCAACCACGTGTTTCCGGAGGGCTATTTGATGAAGAAGGTAATCAGCGGTTTGATGATGGCGGCATTGCCGTTGGCGGTTTCCCTGGTCTGGGCAGCGGACGCGCCGAAAGACCATCAAGGCGCACCGGATGCGCGTTATCTGGCCGGCGGCGGCTCATCGCTGAACACGGCGGACATGTATCAATCCTCCGACCCGGCCGCGCCGGCGATGCTCAAAGCGGAATTCGACCAGGGCCGCCAGATCTACTTCGACCGCTGCGCCGGCTGTCACGGCGTGCTGCGCAAGGGCGCCACCGGCAAGGCCCTGCTGCCGGGCGACATGCAGAAACTGGGCACCGAAACGCTGAAAGTCTTCGTCGGTTACGGCACGCCCGGCGGCATGCCCAACTTCGGCACGTCGAACGAACTGTCGGAGAAGGAAATCGACATGATGGCGCGCTACATCCAGCATCCCGCACCGACGCCGCCGGAATGGGGCATGAAGGAAATGAAGGCGAGCTGGAAGCTGCTGGTGCCGGAAGATCAGCGGCCGAAGAAGCAGATGAACAAGCTGGATCTGCCCAACCTGTTCTCGGTGACGCTACGCGACACCGGCGAGATCGCACTGATCGATGGCAACAGCAAGAAGATCGTGCAGGTGATCAAGACCGGCTTCGCGGTACACATCTCGCGCATGTCCAGTTCCGGTCGCTATCTCTACACCACCGGACGCGACGGCCTGATCAACCTGATCGATCTGTGGATGGAAACGCCGCAGACCGTGGCCAGCATCCGCACCGGTTCCGACGCCCGTTCCATCGATACCTCCAAGTTCAAGGGCTACGAAGACAAGCTCGCCATCGCCGGTTCCTACTGGCCGCCCGCCTATGTACTGATGGACGGCCCGACGCTGAAGCCACTGAAGATCATGTCCACGCGCGGCTACACCTACGACGAAATGGAATACCACCCGGAACCGCGCGTCGCTTCCATCGTCTCGTCGTTGATCAAGCCGGAGTTCGTCGTCAACGTGAAGGAAACCGGCAAGATTCTGCTGGTCGACTACAGCGACATCAAGAACCTGAAGACCACCGAAATCGAAGCCGAGCGCTTCCTGCATGACGGCGGTTGGGATTCTTCGAAACGCTACTTCCTGGTCGCCGCCAACATGCGCAACACCGTGTCGGTGGTCGATACCAAGGCCGGCAAGCTGGCCGCCAACGTCAAGGTCGGCACCAAGCCGCACCCGGGTCGCGGCGCCAACTGGAACGACGTGAAGTACGGTCCGGTCTGGGCCACCGGCCACCTCGGCGACGACACCGTCGCGGTGATCGGCACCGACCCGGCCAAGCACAAGCAATACGCCTGGAAAGTGGTGCGCACCCTGAAGAACCACGGCAACGGCTCGTTGTTCATCAAGACGCATCCGAAGTCGAAGAACCTGTGGGTGGATGCCGCTCTGTCGCCCAACTCGGAGGAGAACCAGTCGGTTTCCATCTTCGACCTGAAGAACCTGGAAAAACCGGCACAAGTGGTGAACGTCGCCAAACTTGCCGAAATCGGCGACGGCCCGATGCGCATCACCCACCCCGAGTACAACAAGGCCGGCGACGAGGTGTGGTTCTCGCTGTGGAACCCGAAGAACAAGCAGTCGGCCATCGTCGTCATGGATGACAAGACGCGCAAGCTGAAAGCCGTGATCAAGGACCCGCGCCTGATCACGCCGACCGGCAAGTTCAACGTCTACAACACCCAGCACGACGTGTATTGAGCGCAACCCTCCGCCCGACTCCGGTCGGGCGGTTTTGCGCGCCGCCCTGTTCAGGTCGGCGCGCAAAACCGAGAGGAAGACCGACATGCACAGGCATTCCAGTTGCACCTGCAGTTCGACCGGCAAAGCCCAGGCCGATGCCGAAATCCACCCGCGTCCGATCCTGACGATCCTGCTCGGCCTGGGCTTCATCGCCAGTTTCGCCGTCGCCATGCTGGCGCTGACCGCGCTGGCCAATCCGGCGCAGGCCGAAGTGGCCGAAGTTGCCAGTACCGCCCCCAGCGCCGCGCGTCAGCTTGAACTGACCCGCTTCGTGCGGCAGGAATGCGGCTTCTGCCACGGCCTCCATCTCACCGGCGGCCTCGGCTCGCCGCTCACCGCAGCGGCACTGCAAGGCAAGCCCGCCGAGGCGCTGGAAGCCACCATTCTTTACGGCCGCACCGGCACCGCCATGCCGGGCTGGACGCCGCACCTGAATGAGGCCGATGCGAGCTGGATCGTCGCCGCGTTGCTGCAGGGATTTCCGCAATGAATGCCAACTTCGCAGGGTGCGCCGTGCGCACCATTGCGCGTGTATCGGTGCGCACGGCGCACCCTACCCGGCCTGCACTTTGGCGAGTCATTGTGCGAATAAATTCGCACCTACTCCTGCTGGCCTGCGCCGCCTTCGCCCTGCCCACCCTCGCCCTGCCCACCCTCGCCCAGGAATTGCGCGGCACAGGCGATCTCGGCCTGGTCATCGAACGCGCCAGCGGCAGCGTGCAACTGCTCGACACGACGAAGAAAACAGCGCTGCAACGCGTCGAAGGCCTGGGCGATTTGTCGCACGCCTCCACCGTGTTCTCGCGCGACGCACGTTACGCCTACGTGTTCGGCCGCGACGGCGGCCTCTCCAAGATCGATCTGCTCACTGGTGCCATCGTCAAACGCGTGCTCCAGTCCGGCAACAGCATCGGCGGCGCCATCTCGCAGGACGGCCGCATCATCGCCGCCGCCAACTACACGCCGGGCGGCGTCAAGTTCTTCGATAGCGACACGCTGGAACTGATCAGCGAGATTCCGGCTCGCTCGGAAGTCACCGGCGCGCTGTCCAAGGTGGTCGGGCTGGAAGACAGCAGCGGCAACCGCTTCGCCTTCAGCCTGTTCGAGGCCGGCGAAATCTGGCTGGCCGACCTGTCGGCGGACCCGAAGAACCCCAAGGTCACGCGTTTCCCCGGCATCGGCAAAGAGCCCTACGACGCGCTGGTCACCGGCGACGGCCGCTGGTACGTGGCCGGCCTGTTCGGCGAGGACGGTATCGCCGTGCTCGACCTGTGGCACCCGGAACGCGGCGTCAAACGCGCCCTGCCCGATTACGGCAAAGGCGAACAGAAACTCCCCGTATACAAGATGCCGCACCTGGAAACCTGGGCGGTCGCCGGCAACCTGGCGTTCATCCCCGGCGTCGGCCGGCATGAAGTAGTGCTGGTCGACATCGCCACCTGGCAAAAGGTCGGCACGATTCCGGTCGCCGGCCAGCCGGTGTTCGTCATGGCCGAGCCGACCGGCCGCCGGCTCTGGGTCAACTTCGCCTTCCCGCACTACGACACGGTGCAGGTGATCGACATCGAAAGCCGCGCCATCGTGCACACCCTGCAGCCCGGCAAAGCGGTGCTGCACATGGAATTCACGCCGCGCGGCGAGCATGTCTGGCTCTCGGTGCGCGACGAAAACCGCATCCAGATCCATGCCACCAGCAACTTCGAGAAGATCGCGGAAATCCCGGCCAAAGCGCCGAGCGGCATCTTCTTCTCGGCGCGCGCGCATCGGTTCGGTCTATGAACGTGACTCCGCCTCCCACCTCCGTAGGGTGCGCCGTGCGCACCGATTCACGTTCAATGGTGCGCACGGCGCTGATAAAGCCCCTACCCTTCGGTAACCCTACTGGACTCGCCCCGCTCGACTTCGCCCTGGTCAACGATTGGCAGCGCGGTTTTCCGCTGACCGAACGGCCCTATCTGGAACTGGCGCGGCGCCTGGGCACGGCGGAAAGCGAGGTCATCAAGCGGCTGCAGATGCTGGCCAACGACGGCACGGTTTCCCGCATCGGCGCCGTATTCCGGCCGCACACGCTGGGCTGGAGCACGCTCGCCGCCGTGGCGGTGCCGGCCGGCCAGATCGAAGCGGTGGCGCAAACGATCAGCGCCTACGCCGAGGTCAACCACAACTACGAGCGCGAACACGCCTTCAATCTCTGGTTCGTCGCCACCGCGCCGACGCGCGAGCGGGTCGCCGAAGTGCTGGCGGAAATCGGCCGCGCCGCCGGCAGCCGCGTGCTCGACCTGCCGATGCAGGAAGATTTCCACATCGATCTCGGCTTCGACCTGCGCCCACAAACGCAAGAGAATGCGCCGCGCGCGCACCTCGACCCGATGCGGCGCCGGCACGAAAGCACGACGCCGCCCAGCCTCGAATCCGCCGACTACGCGCTGGCCGCAGTACTCGAAGGTGGCATCGCGCTCGTCGCCCGGCCTTACGCGCTGCTCGCCGCCCGGCTCGGCGTCAGCGAGGCCGACGTCCTCGCCCGCATCGAGCGCCTGCTGCAACTGGGCGTCATCCGCCGCTTCGGCATCGTCGTGCGCCACCGCGAACTCGGCTACGCCGCCAACGCGATGGTGGTGTGGGACGTGCCCGACGCGACGGTGTCGCAGGTCGGCCGCCTGCTCGCCAGCCAGGCCGGCGTGACCTTGTGCTACCGCCGCCCGCGCCAGTTGCCAGACTGGCGCTACAACCTGTTTTCGATGGTGCACGGCCAGGATCGGCAGGCGGTGCTGGCGGAAGTCGCGCGCATGCAATGCGAACTCGGCCTGGAACATCTCGCCTGCCAGCCGCTGTTCTCGCGCCGCCGCTTCAAGCAATGCGGCGCGCGCTATTCCCGGCTGGCGCAAGCGGCATGAGTCGAATCCGCAGCCAGCGTGCAGGCAGGCCAGCGGCCGCCAGCCTGCCTGCCAGTGCGGGCGACACTGCCACGCCGCCGACCCCCGGTTTGAGCGAGCTCGATCGCTGTCTGATCAACGCCTTCCAGGGCGGCTTCCCGATCTGCGAGCGCCCGTTTCTGGCCGCCGCCGAGACACTGGGCGTGGACGAGGCGACGCTGATCAGCCGCATCGAGGCCTTGCTGAAAAGCGGCGTGCTGAGCCGCTTCGGTCCGTTGTTCAACGCCGACCGCATGGGCGGCAGCAACGTCCTGGCGGCGATGTCGCTGCCGCCGACGGCGTTCGAGCAAGTCGCCGAGTTGGTCAACCTGCAACCCGAAATCGCCCACAACTACCGGCGCGACCACGCCCTCAACCTGTGGTTCGTCGGCGCGGCGGAGACACCGGAAAAAGTCGAGGCCGCGTTCGATTACATCGAATCGATGACCGGTTACCCGGTTTACCGCTTCCCCAAGGAACGCGAGTTCTTTGTCGAACTGAAGTTGCAAGCCTGATTTGTCCACACTCGACGCGACCGACCTCGCCCTCGTCGCCGCCACCCAGGCCGGCCTGCCGCTGACGCCGCGGCCGTACCACGCCATCGCCGAGCAGCTCGACCTGAGCGCGGAGGAGGTGATGGCGCGCCTGCGAGCGATGCAGGAAACCGGCGTCATTCGCCGCATCGGCGTAGTGCCCAACCACTATGCGTTGGGCTACACGGCGAACGGCATGACCGTGTGGGACGTGGCCGACGACCAGGTCGATGCGCTCGGCGAAATAGTCGGGAAGCTTCCCTTTGTCAGCCATTGCTACCGCCGGCCACGCCGGCTACCGCTATGGCGTTACAACCTGTTCGCGATGGTGCACGCGAAAAGTCGCGAGCAGGCGCAGGTTTATGCCGACCAGATCGCCGCCGTGCTGGACGATGCCTGCCGCCAGTCCGACATTTTGTATAGCAGCCGCATGCTCAAAAAGACCGGCTTGCGCATTGGAGATTGAGCCATGTTTCGCGTCACCCAATTCATGCAGCAACTCGCGCAACCGAGCCCGCTCGGTGCCAAACGCAACCCTCCCGGCCCGGTGGTGATCTGGAATCTGGTGCGGCGCTGCAACCTGACCTGCAAGCATTGCTATTCGATCTCGGCCGACAAGAATTTCAGCGGCGAACTGTCCACCGCCGAAGCGTTCGCCGTGATGGACGATCTGAAGGCGTTCCGCGTGCCGGTACTGATCCTGTCCGGCGGCGAACCGCTGCTGCGGCCGGATATTTTCGACATCGCCCGGCGCGCCAAGGCGATGGGCTTTTACGTCGGCCTGTCGTCCAACGGCACGCTGGTGAATGAATCCAATATCGCCGCCATCGCCGCCACCGGTTTCGATTACGTCGGCATCAGCCTGGACGGCCTGCGCGACACGCATGACCGTTTCCGCCGCAAGCAAGGCGCTTTCGACGCGGCGCTCAACGGCGTGCGCCTGTGTCGCGACGCCGGCGCCAAGGTCGGCATCCGCTTCACGCTAACGCAGGACAACGCACACGACTTCCCCGCCCTGCTCGACCTGATGCAAACCGAACGCATCGACAAGTTCTACCTTTCGCACCTCAACTACGCCGGGCGCGGCAACAAGAATAGACAGGACGACGCGCATTTCCGCACCACGCGCGACGCGCTCGATCTGCTGTTCGAGCGCTGCTGGCAGCAGGTCGAAGCCGGGCAGCCGAAGGAATACGTCACCGGCAACAACGACGCCGACGGCGTTTATCTGCTGGACTGGGTGCGCCGGCGTTTCCCGGAGAGCGCCGAACAGATCCGCCAGAAGCTCATGCAATGGGGCGGCAACGCCTCCGGCGTCAACGTCGCCAACATCGACAACCTGGGCAGCGTGCACCCCGACACGATGTGGTGGGATTACCCGCTCGGCAACGTGCGCGAGCGGCCGTTCTCCGAAATCTGGGCGGACACCGCCGACCCGCTGATGGCCGGCCTGAAGATGGCGACCCGGCCGCTGCAAGGCCGCTGCGCCGCCTGCGCGCAGCGCGCCATCTGCAACGGCAACACCCGCGTGCGGGCCTGGCAGACGACGAACAACATGTGGGCGGAAGACCCCGGTTGTTATCTGACGGACGAGGAAATCGGCGTCGCCAAACACCAACTGATCGAGGCTTGAGCATGACGAACGCACCCTACTTCTTGATCCCCCCCTTTGAAAAAGGGGGGTTAGGGGGGATTTGCCGACCGTGGAGTTGCCTTAGCCCGTGGAGAAATCCCCCCCGGCCCCCCTTTGCAAAGGGGGGAGTCTCCGCAGAGGAGTCATTGGCCGGCGCACGTGCGACGCTGCTCATCATGGCGTTAATCTATATATCGATGGGTTCAGCCCACGCCGCCCCCGACCCGGAAAAACTGTACGAGACCCACTGCCTGTCCTGCCACGCACCCAACCGCCTGGGCGGCATGGGGCCGACTTTATTGCCGGAATCGCTGGCGCGCCTGAAGCAACCGGATGCGGCCAAGGTCATCGCCGAGGGTCTGCCGGCGACGCAGATGCCGGCGTTCAAGGCGCTGCTGCAACCCGATGAAATCAAGGCGCTGGCGGCATGGATCTACACGCCGCCGAAGCTGCCGCCGAAGTGGGACGCCGACGACATCACCGCCTCGCGCATCGTCAATCTCGACGCGGTCGATCTGCCGGCCAAGCCGGTGTTCGCGGCTGACCCGATGAACATCACGCTGGTGGTGGAACACGGCGACCATCACATCAGCGTGCTCGACGGCGACAAGATGGAACCGATCGCGCGCTTCGCGACCCGCTTCGCGCTGCACGGCGGTCCCAAGTTCACGCCGGACGGCCGCTTCGTCTACTGGGCCTCGCGCGACGGCTGGATCACCAAGTTCGACCTGTGGCATCTGAAAGTGGTGGCGGAAACCCGGGTCGGCATCAACACCCGCAACCTGGCGGTGTCCAGCGACGGCCGCTACGTGATGGCCGCCAACTATCTGCCGCACACGTTGGTGGCACTGGACGCCAAGGACCTGGCGCTGGTGAAGGTCATCCCCGTCATCGGCAATACCGGCAAGACCTCGCGCGTCTCCGCCGTGTACGACGCGCGGCCACGCAACAGCTTCATCGCGGCGCTGAAGGACATCCCGGAAGTCTGGGAAATTCCCTACGACGGCCGCCCGGTCTACCGGGGGCTGGTGCACGACTACCAGATGAAGGAAGCAATTGCCGAACCTGGCCCATTGCCAGTTCGTCACATCGTGCTGGACGACTATCTCGACGATTTCTTCTTCGACCAGAACTACGACTACCTGATCGGCGCCTCGCGCACGAGTCCGAAAGGCCAGGTCATCCACCTCGGCGCCGGCCGCAAGATCGCCGATCTCGACCTGGCCGGCATGCCGCATCTGGGTTCCGGCATCACCTGGGACTGGAAGGACGCGGCGGGCAAAACGCATCGCGTGATGGCGTCGCCCAACCTGAAGGAAGGGCTGATCTCGGTGATCGACATGCAGACATGGAAGACCATCAAGACCATCCCGACACTCGGCGCCGGTTTCTTCCTGCGCAGCCACGAAACCTCGCCCTACCTGTGGGCGGACGTGTTCTTCGGCGCCGGCAAGGACACCATGCATGTGATCGACAAACAGAGCCTGGAAATCGTCGCCAACCTGAAGCCCCTGCCCGGCAAGACCGCGACCCACGTCGAATTCGACCGCTACGGCAAGTACGCCCTGGTCTCGATCTGGGAACTGGACGGCGCGCTGATCGTGTACGACGCGAAGACGCTGCAGGAGATCAAGCGATTGCCGATGAAACGCCCGGTCGGCAAGTACAACGTGTGGAACAAGACGCGGCTGTCCGAAGGCACCAGTCATTGAGAGAGTTGACAGTTATCAAGGCCGCTTTCGGGCGTAACTGCAGAATGGCGCCACCGGAAAGCAATTTCCATTAACTCTCCAGGAGTCGTTCAAATGATGCAGAAACTCTTTCAAAGCAGTGAAAACATGGCCGTCGCCTACGGCGTCACGCTGTTCATCGTGTTCCATTTCGGCGCCCTGTATTTGTTCGGGCTGGTTTGAAACGCGTGTTGCGCCGCCCCGGCTGAGGTTGGGCGGCGCGACCGTCACGCCACGCCAAGCGGCGACTCCTGCCGGTAGAACCGGTAACCGTTGCGGCCGCCCTCCTTGGCCAGATACATGGCCTGATCGGCGTGTTTCATCAGGCTCTGCGGGTCCTCGCCATGTGCCGGATAAAGGGCGACCCCCACGCTGACGCCAACATGGGTCAGTTGATCGTTCAGGCTGATCGGCTGATTCACGGTGTCGAGCACCTTGCGAACCACAACCTCCACCTCGCCGGGCTGCATCACGTCGGTCAACAGCATGACGAACTCATCCCCGCCCATGCGCGCCACAGTGTCCGACTCGCGCAGACAGGCCTGCAGACGCTGCGCGATGACCTTCAGCAAGATGTCACCGGCATCGTGTCCCAAGCTGTCGTTGACCTGTTTGAAACCATCCAGATCCATGAACGCCAACGCCAGGCCCTGGCCGTTGCGCCGCGCATGCGCCAGAGCCCGCTCCAGCCGGTCGGCCAATAGCGTGCGGTTGGGCAGATTGGTCAGCATGTCGTAGTGCGCCATGTATTGGATGCGTTCCTGCGCCGCCTTCAATGCGGTGATGTCCTGGAAGGCAGCCACCGAACCGACGATTTCGCCACTCCGGTGTAATGGCGTCGATACGAAGGAGACCGGAAACAGCCTGCCGTCCCGGCGCGTGAAATAGTCTTCGTGGACGCGGTAGGTCTCGCCCGAATGGATGGAGTGGTACACCGGGCAATCGCACATCGGCACCGGCGTGCCGTCCAGTTTCTGAAAGTGGAACGTCTCGTGCGCGTTCCTGCCCAGCAATTCGGCCTCGCGCCAGCCCAGCATCTGTTCCGCTGCCTTGTTCATGAACGTAAGCCGGCCGGCGCGGTCGAGCACGTAGATGCCGTCGCCCAGTTCGGAGGTGATCTCCTTCAGCCTGGCCTCGTTTTCGCGCAACGCCTCCTCGGCCAGACGCCGTTCCGAGATGTCGCGGGCAATGGACAGCGCAACCGGCTGGCCGCCCAGTTCCACCCGGTGAGTGCTGATTTCCACCGGAATCTCGCGGCCGTCGCGGGTCTGATGCACCCGCTCGAACAAGGCGTGGCCATGGACCTCGATCTGGCGGGCAATCTTCGGCGTGGCCGCGTCAAAACCGGCCGCGTCGATGTCGGCGGGCGTCAGTCGCAACATTTCCTCGCGGGTATAGCCCAGACGGCGGCAGGCCAGGTCGTTGACCTCGATGATGCGGCCGGGCCGCCCACCTGGCACCAAAGCATGCACCATGATGGCGTCGTAACCGCTGTTGAACAGCAGGCGATAGCGTTGTTCGCTTTCCCGCATCGCCGCCTCCATGCGGCGGCGTTCGGTGACGTCCAGGCCGGTGCCGATGACGAACTCGACCTGGCCGGCCGCATCCAGCAGCACGGTGTTGGTCCAGGCGATCAGGCGAATGGCGCCGGTCTTGGTCACCCAGTGGTTCTCGAACTGGTTCGGGAAGGTTCCGGTCAACAGATGCTCGAACACGGCGGCCACGGTCGGGCGTTCTTCCGGCGTCAGCAGGCAGTCCCAGATTGTGCGCCCGGCCACCTCGTCCACCGTGTAGCCGCTGGCCAGCTCGCATTGGCGATTGAAGCGCACCACGTGGCCTTGGCGATCCAGCACGATCACCAGGGCGCCGACGGTGTCCAGCACCGCCGAGATGAACTGGTGCTCGCGGTCCAGCTCCAATTCCGCCTGGCGCCGCGCCGTCACGTCGAACACGATGCCGACGATGGCGGGCAGGCCCTGGTAATCGGCGCGGCGGCCATGCACCTCGATGTAAACCGGGGTGCCGTCCTTGCGGCGGCAGCGAATACTGTAGCGCAGGTTGTCGACCTCGCCATCCAGCCGGCGACGGATGTTTTCCCGCACCATGGCGCGATCTTCCGGCACCACCGCCCAGTCGATGAAGGACTCGAAGGAGTCCATGTCCTCGCGGCTGCAGCCGAAGAATTCGAGAAAACGATCGTTGACGTAGCGGAAGTTGCCATCCTGGATGACATACAGCCCGGTCAGCGACTGCTGCACCAGGGCGTGAAAGCTGCATTCCGGCAGCGGCCCCTGGCCGGGCGACGCGTCGGCGGCGATGGCGCAGGCACTGGCGGCCGCTTCCCTTTCCCCGCCGGCGGCAGGGGTGGCATCCGCCAGGTTGCAGAGCAGATCGGCGTCGGCGTTAAGAGAGGGTATGGCAGGCATGGCGACTCCGTGTTCAGGCGCCCACGGCGATGGCGTGGTCGATGTAGTAATGCAACAACAGCGCATCGTTCTGCGGCAGGCCGGCGAACTCCACGCCATAGCGCGTCGCGCCGCCCGCAAAGGGTTCGATCCGGTTGCGCACGACGGCGGCCAAGGTGACCTGGCTGCTCGCCTCTTGCAGTTCCACCGGCACGATCAGACTGACCGCTTCGCCGTCTTGCCAACCGGCATCGGCCATTTCCAGCAAGGCGCCGGACATGCTCAAGTCGAGCAGCAACGCATCGCGCTGGCCTGCCGGGGAAGTGACGACAACCGGCAAACGCAGCTTGACCCGATACGCGCTACGTACCTGGCGGGCATCGATGCGTGTCGGATAGGAAAAATGCACATAGGGCAGTGGGCTGTTGCGTGCACGCAGAACGTCGCCGGTAAAAGCGTAGGCGTGCATGCCTTCCACCGTATGAAACACATACTGTTGGCCCTGCGGCAGCCACAATCCCTTGCCGTTGACCAAGGGCAGCGTCACCAACAGGCTCTTGCCGCGCACGGCGCCGATGAATTCGACCCGGTGCCGCGTCGCATCGGCATTGGCATTGGCCGAACGCATGCTGAGCGAGGCGCCGACGCGCAGCCCCATATCCTCGAAGCGCAACGACTTGGCGGTGCCATCGCCGGGTTTGAAGCCGGCAGGATCGGTATGGGTATTCTTTGGACTCATGTATGGGAAAGCACGAATACACCTAGAACAAATCAATGCTACCGCTGCTGACGTCCTGCGTCTCGACATCGTGCGCATAGTGGTTGGCCAGGGCATCCAGCACGGCGATGATGCGCATGCTTTCGTCCTCCATGCGCGACATCACCCCGGCCACGCCGACACCCTGACGCGCCGCGCCCACGGCCTGCACGGCCAGTTGGTGAAAGCGCTGATGCGGCGCTTCCAGTTCCCGGAAACCCTGCGTACCTGAAAAATGTTGCTGCCCGTTGCCCTGGTAATACCAGTGCCCCAGCCGGCAGGCGGTGTGATCGGCAAAGTCCTCTTCGGCTTCGTTGGAAATACCCAGCGCTGTGTTGTAGACCCGCGACTTGAAAGCGATGTGATCGATCTTCGCCAACTCGCAAAAGCTGCGCAGGGCCGTGGTCGACAGCGCCTTGTCCATGTTCTCGGAGAGTGACAGCAGGTAGGAAATGACTGTCGCGGTCTGCTGACCTTCGGCGCTGAACTGGCGCGACTGGCTCGACAGCACGCCCATCTGTTCGCAACTCTCGCGGCTGGACAGGCGGATCTTGTCGACCAGAGCGCCAATATCGCCGGTGGCCTGTCGCGTCCGTTCGGACAGCTTGCGCACCTCGTCCGCCACCACGGCAAAACCGCGGCCGTGTTCTCCCGCGCGCGCCGCCTCGATGGCTGCATTCAGCGAGAGCAGATTGGTCTGGCCGGCGACCTCGCGGATCATCTCCAGAATCAGGCCGATTTCCTGCGCATGCTGATCCAGTTCACCGACCTGCAGGGCCGCCGCCTGGGAACGGTTCGCCAGTTCCTCCAGGTTGGTGGTGATGCCCTGCACCGCGGCGCGCATGGTCAGCGAAGCGCCCCGGACCTCCATCGCCGCCACGTTTTCCTTGCTCAGGAAATCGGTGGTGCCGGCAACGCTCTCCTGCACCGATGCCAGCGACTGATGGAACTTTTGCAGGTTGACATGGATGCCGCTGCACTGTTCGTGGCGGCCATGCGCCATGCCCAACTGCTCGCGCAATCGGTGCAGTTCGTCGTCGCGCGCGGCGAGGTCGCGCTCCAGCTGCAGAATCCTGCTGTCCTGCCCGGCCAGAGCGGTATGGAGTTCGATGATTTTCTGACCTTTTCCGAATAACACGCTAACGCTCTCCTGCTGAAGTTTTGGGGGGTCATCGGCACGCCACCTGCGTGCCGGCGTCAATAAAATTTTCGAACGCCGCGACGGTCACCGGGCGGCTGATCAGATAGCCCTGGGCACGCGAGCAGCCAATCCGCTGCAGGTAGGCGAACTGCTCTGCCGTCTCCACGCCCTCCGCCACCGTGACCAGATCCATATGCGATGCCAGCGTGATGATGGCCTGGGTGATGGCGGCATCCTGCACATCGTCCGGCAAGCCGCTGACGAAGGCGCGATCCACTTTCAGGCGCTGGATGGGTAGCCGTTTGAGATAGGCCAGGGAAGAAAATCCAGTGCCGAAGTCGTCGATGGCCAGGGCCACACCAAGCTCGCGCAATTGTTGCAATACGCCCTGGCTGGCCGCGTCCATGACGCAGCTCTCGGTCACCTCCAGTTCCAGGCGTTGCGGCGCCAGGCCGGTTGCCGCCAGCGTGGCGCTGACCAGCGCCAGCATGTCGGCGCGCTGCACCTGCACCCCGGAGACGTTCACCGCCATGGATTCGAGCGCCAGACCGGCATCCAGCCAACGCCGCATTTGCGTACAGGCCTGCCGCAACACCTGTTCGCCGAGTGGCACGATCAGCCCGGTGGTCTCGGCCAGGGCGATGAAATGTGCCGGCGGAATCAGGCCTGCCTGGGGATGTTGCCAGCGCACCAGCGCCTCGACGCCAACGATGCGGCCGCTCGCCAGATCGATCTGGGGTTGGTAGTGCAGCACCAGTTCATGCTTCTCGATGGCGCGACGCAGGTCCGCTTCCAAGGCAAGGCACTCCGCCGCCTGCTGCGTCATGGCCGGGGCATAGAAGCGGAAGCAGTCGCGGCCCTCCTGTTTGGCGCGGAACAGGGCGGCGTCGGCATGGGCCAGCAGGCTGTCGGCATCGGCGCCGTCGGCAGGAAACACGGCGATACCGATACTGGCGGTGAGGAACAACTCTTTGCCGTCGACCACGCAGGGCGTGCGCAGGTCGCGGTTCAGCTTGTCGGCGAGAACGCCGGCATCGCGCTCGCGCGTGAGGTCTTCCATGACGACGAGGAGTTCGTCGCCGCCCAGACGCGCCAACATGTCTTCTTCCCGCACCAGCCTTTGCAGGCGCTGGGCTGCGCCCTGCAGCAGCAGGTCGCCGCTGGGATGGCCGAGCACCTCGTTGATCCGCTTGAAGTCGTCCATGTCCAGCACCAGCAAGGCGAGTCGCCCATCGTGACGGCGCGCTCGCGCGATGGCATCGGCAATGCGCAGGCCGGCAAACTGGCGGTTGGGCAGGCTGGTGAGGGGATCGTAAAAGGCCAGGTCGTGGATGCGTGCCTCGGCCGCCTTCTGTTCGGTAATGTCGGAAAAGCTGCCGAGATAATGGCGCAGGCATCCATCCGCGGCCTTGATCGCGCTGATGGCCAGCCATTCCGGGTAGATCTCGCCATTCTTGCGCCGATTCCAGATCTCGCCCTGCCAATGGCCTTCCCGTTCCAGCGTTTCCCGCATGCGGCGATAGAAACCGGCGTCGTGGCGGCCGGAGCGCAGGACTGCGGGGGTCTTGCCGACCACTTCGGCGGCGGTATAGCCGGTGACGCGGGTGAACGACGGGTTGACCCGCACGATGCGACCGGCTGGATCGGTGATCATGACGCCTTCCCAGGATTCGAACGCGATGGCGGCCTCTGCCAACGCCTGTTCCGCCGCCTTGCGGGCGGAGATGTCGGTCAGGCTGCCGGCCAGTTGCGCGGGTAGGCCATCCTGCCGAGCGATGACGCCACCGCGCATTTCCAGCCAACGCCAGGCGCCAAGGTCGTACCGCACCTGCATTTCAACCTGAAACGGCTCACCGGCATGCACCTGCCGGCTAATGGCAGCGGTAACGGCAAGCCCCGCATGGGGCGCCATCCGTTCGCACAGGTTCTGCCAGTTCAAGGCGTCCGAATCTTGATGTTGGCCAGTCAATGCACAGCTATGCCGATCCCAGGCGATGTCACCGGAAACGAAATCCCAGATCCACAGCCCGTTGCCGTTGGCATTCAGCGCATCGCGATAGAACTCGGCCGATGGCTGCACATCCTGCGCGCTGGCGACAGCCAGACAGGGACGTGCGCAAGGACAGCGCGGCGAAGCGAGCCGCGCCACCGGATGCGTCGCCGCCTCGGCCTGGCATTGCCCAAGCGCGTATGTCTGACCCATGTCACCACCTTCCTACCGAAAAGACTCTAGTACCCCTTCCGATGGTGCATGAATATCGCGTATGAATGTATGCCTTAAGAGATAGACACCATGCCGTGAGCGCCACAACTCCGTCATACCGGTGAAAGCCGGTATCCAGCAGCCTTTGACCAAGGTTCAAGCATTCCGGGTTTCGTTGAGCGCGTTGGCTGGACCCCGGCCTGCGCCGGGGTGGCGGCTGTTATAACAACGCTCGTTCCATGTGTTTGACCAGCTCACGCAGTTCACGCGCGGTGTCGCGCAACTGCACGGCCGCATCGCCCAGATTGGTGACCGTGGCATGGTTGGATTCCACCGTGCTGGCGATGGACTCCATGCCGCGCGCCACTTCGCGCGATGCCATGGATTGCTGGCGCAGCATGTCGGTGATCTCGTTCGACAAGCGCGTCGAGGTTCCGCTTGCCTCGGTGATGCTGGCAAGGCTGCTGGAACTGCTGTCGATGTGCGATGAACTGGCCGAAACGACATCGCTGGCTGAGTTCATGGTCTCCATCGCCATCTGTGCATGGCCGGCCACTTCCGCCACCGTGGTGCCGATCTCGCAGGTGCATTTGGCGGTGCGTTCCGCCAGCTTGCGCACCTCGTCCGCCACCACGGCGAAGCCGCGCCCCTGCTCGCCGGCCCGTGCCGCCTCGATGGCGGCGTTGAGAGCGAGCAGATTGGTCTGATCGGCAATCTCCTTGATCAGGCGGGCGAAGCTGTCGATGCGGGCGATAGCGCCGTGTACAGCGGCGATCTTGAGCCGGCAGCCGCCCACCACATCCACCACCTGGCGGTGGCTATGCGCCCCTTCGATCATGGTCTGCATGCCGCTGCGGGCAGCGACATCGGTCTGCTGAGCAGCCTGCAGGCCCAGACCGGTATTGGCGGAGACCTCGTCGATGGTCACGCTCATCTGCTCCATCGCGGCCGCGATCTGGGCGACCCGCTCGTTCTGCTCGGAGGAACTGTGCATCAACACGTGCATCGCCCGATCCAGCTCCTCGGAGTGGGTTTTCACCGCATTGGCCGAGATCAGCACGTCGGCGAACATCGCGCGCAGGTGGATGCGCATGGCCTCCAGTTGCAGAAACAGCGCCTGCGTGGCGTTGCCGGCCGGCACGATGCGGTGGTCCAGATCGCCCTGCTGGAGCGCGCCGATGGCGTCGCCGAGATGGCCCAGGGGAAGCAGGATGTCCTGCTGCAGGAAGCGGCCCAGACTCAGCAAGCCGAGACAGGCCAGCGTGGTGAGGGTCCAGCCGAGCGACGCGTACTGGCCCTCCGCGTCCAGCAGTTTGCCGGCGACGATGGCGGCAACGATGGCCGCGGCGGCGGCCCAGATACGCGGTGCCAATAGCGCAATCGGCTGCGGCTGGCGCGTCGCCGGAAACGCCTGCTCACCCGCCTTGACTCGCCGGTACAGGGCTTCCGTCGCGGCGACCTCGCCGCGAGCCGGGGCGTTGCGCACCGACATGTAGCCGACCGTATCCGCCCCCTGCAACAACGGGGTGACGAACGCCTCCACCCAATAGAAGTCACCGTTCTTCGCGCGATTCTTCACCAGGCCGCGCCACGGATGGCCGGCCTGCAGCGTGCGCCAAAGGTCGGCGTAGGCCTCGGACGGCATGTCCGGGTGGCGCACGATGTTGTGGCTGGCCCCGATCAACTCCGCCCGCGCGAAACCGCTGATGGCGACGAAGGACTCATTGGCATAGGTGATGCGGCCTTTCAGGTCGGTCTTGGTGACGATGGGCTTGCCGGGTTCGAGCAAGTGCTCGACCTGGGTTACCGGCTGGTTGTCTTTCATGTCTGGTCTCCAAGGTAAGCAGGCGGGCATGGCGGCCGATGCTGTAGCGAAGACCTCGCTTGAAGTAAGCTTTAGGGGAGTAAATGAATGCCTTAGGCATTTGACTGGTCGTTTCGAAGCCAACCAACCCGACAAGGAAGACATGCCCCATACCGGCCAGCGCATCCTGATCATTGATGACCAGATGGATTCGGTTGCCTTGTTGCTCTCCTATCTGCAGGGTCAGCGCGTCGACATCCTGATCGCCCTCGATGGCGGCGACGGCCTGCACAAGGCCGAGCAGGGCATGCCGGATTTGATCCTGCTGGATGTGACCATGCCGGGCATGGACGGTTTCGCGGTGTGCCGGGCGTTGAAGGCAAAGCCGCGCACGGCGGCGATTCCGGTCATTTTTCTTTCCGCCAACGACACCGTGGCGCACAAGCTGGAGGGCTTCGCGGCGGGGGGCGTGGATTACATCGGCAAGCCGTTCAGCGCCGCGGAGGTGCTGGCCCGCGTCTACGTCCATCTCCAGCAACAGCAGCGCGTGGCGCGGCTGCAGGCCATGGTGGCGCGCGATGCGGTGCGCGATAACGGCAGCGAGCGGGAAGACGATCTGGTGGCCGACGCCATCGCCCAGTTGCGCGGCTACCTGGGCGAATGGCCGGGCATGGAAGAACTGGTGCGGCAGGTGGGCAGCAACGAAAAAAAGCTGACCGAACTGTTCCGCCTGCGCTTCGGCATGACCGTGTACGAATACCTGGTTGAGTTGCGCCTGGAAACCGCCCGCCAGCAACTGGAGAACACGCGCCTGCAGGTGCAGTTGATTAGCGACCGCGCCGGCTACCGCAACGCCAGCGACTTTTCCCGCGCCTTCCGTCGCCGTTACGGCATCGGGCCGCGGCAATACCGGCAGGCTTCCACCACGGCCGCCGACCAGGTGACACCGCCTTGATCCTGTCCCCAGCCACCTGGCTGCGTCGTCTGAGCGGCACCACCGCGCAATGGCTGGCGCTTGGCCTGGTACTTGCGCTGATGGGCATCGCCACCGGACTGGATGTCTATTTCGACTTCAAGCATCACCGCAAAGTGACGCTGGAGCGCATGGCCAGCCGAACCCAATTCGTCGAAGCCACGGTCGCGCAACAGTTGGAAACCGTCCACCTGACGCTGGGCAATCTGCAAGGCGCCGCCCTGCAATTGGACGATGCGAGAAGCCGCGCCGGCATGAACCGGCGCCTGGCCGATCTGGCTGCCGCCCTGCACGGCGTTCGCACGCTGCTGATCCAGGATGCCGCCGGCAACATCGTCAGTTCGAACCGCAGCGAGCTGATCGGCAGCAATTTCCGTCACCGCGCCTACTTCCAGCAGCCGTTCACCCATCCCGACCCAGCGCGCCTCTATCTGTCCCCCCCGTTCCACACGGTGCTGGGCGTGTATTCCATCACCGCATCCCGGGCAGTGCTTACTCCGGCCGGAGCGTTTGCCGGGGTGGTCAGCGCCACGCTGGATCCGGCCTACTTTCGCCAGCTCCTGCAGGCCGGCAGCTATGCCGACGACATGCAGATCGTGCTGGCGCATGGCGACGGTTCCATTCTCCTGTCGTTACCTGACAACGCCGCGCCACCGTCCGGGAAAATCCTGGCAGCGGCGGTCGATTTCGGCCAGCAGCGCAGCGATCCGGTGACCCATTCGCTGCTGAGACCGACCCGCACCGAAAGCACGCAACAACGCACCACAGTCATCGCCGCCGCACGGATCGCAGCCATGGTCCCGGGCAAAGCACTGCTGGTACTGGTTAGCCGCGACCGGCGCAAAGTCGAAAGCGACGGCATCTACAGCGGCATCATCCGCGCCTGGACCTACGCGCTGATGCTTCTGGTCAGCCTGCCGGGCATGTTTCTGATCCAGCGCTGGCGCCGAACGATCGAGGCCGAGCGCGCCAAGCAGCGGCAGGCCCTGCAGGACAGCGAACGTTTTTTGCGCACCATCACCGAGCACATCCCCGGCCTGGTCGGTTACTGGACGCATGAGTTGCGCTGCGCTTTCGCCAATGCGGCCTATCGCGAATGGTTCGGCCGGGATCCGCAACAGATGCTGGGCATGCACATTCGCGATCTGCTCGGCGAAGAATTGTTTCGCGAGAACGAGCCGTACATCCGCGGCGCCCTGGCCGGCGAAACGCAACGTTTCGAACGCGTCCTGACCAAGGCGGATGGAACGACCGGCTATACCTGGTCGCAATACATCCCCGATGTGGCCGTTGGCGGCGTGCGGGGTTTCCTGGTGCTGGTGTCGGACATCACCCCGGTGAAACAGGCCCAGCTCGCGCTGGAACGCTCCAACAGCGAATTGCATGCCGAAATCGCGGTGCGTCTGCATGTGGAACGCCAGTTGGCTGCCCGCTCCGCTGATCTGACCAGGACCCAGGCCATCGCCCGGCTGGGTAGCTGGAATCTGGACATCCCGGGCGACCATCTGAGCTGGTCGGCTGAAACCTATCGCATCTTTGGCCTGCTGCCGAAGACATACTTGCAATTGTCTGACTTTACAAAATGTATCCATCCCGATGACGTGGCGATGGTGATGGCTGCCTGGAATGCCGCGCTGGCGGGCCAGCCCTATGACATCGAGCACCGCATCCGGGTCGGCGACGAAGTCAAATGGGTGCGCGCAATCGGCGAAATCGAGTTCGACACTAGCGGGCATGCCGTGAAAGCGCATGGCGCGGTGCAGGACATCAGCCAGCGTCGGCAAGCGGAAGCCGCGCTGCGCGAAAGCGAAGCGACCTTACGCGCCTTCTATGAGAGCAGTACCGCCGCCATGGGCATCGTCGAACTGGGCGAGGACGATGTGCTGCATGTCTACGATAACCCGGCCGCCTGCCGCTTGTTCTGTGTCGAGCCAGGCTATACCAGCGGGCGTTGGGCCAGCAGCCTGGGCTCACCGCCTACGGTCATCGCCGCCTGGATCGAGCGCTACCGCGAATGCGCCCGATTGGGCGGCCCGGTCGGTTATGAATTAATCCATGAATTCCCCGATCGCCCCATCTTCTGGCTCGACATTACGGTGGCGCCGCTACCGCCCGGACCATCCGGCCGACCCCGCTTCTGCTACGTTTGCCTGGACGTCACCGAGCTGAAGCGTATTCAGGCTGAATTGGAACGCGCCAACGTCGATCTGCTGCTGCGAACGCAGCAAGCCGAACAGGCCAGCGCCGCCAAGACACGTTTCCTTGCCAGCGTCAGCCATGAACTGCGTACCCCGATGCACACCATCCTGGGCTATATCGGACTGCTGCGCCGCGACGTGTCGGGCAAAGGAGCGGAACAAGCCCAGGAATGGCTGACTATTGCAGAGCGAAGTGGCACACAGCTCCTGCGGCTGATCGATGATTTGCTGGAATTCAACCAATGGACGGACTGGGCTGCGCAACTGCAACCGGAACCCATCGCGTTGCGCGACGTGGCACGCCAGATGCGCTCCATGGGCGCTATCCTGGCCGAAAAACAGGGCAACCAATTCCAGCTGGACTACGCGGAAGACCTGCCCCGCGCCGTCTGGGTGGATGAACAGCGCCTGCTGCAAGTGTTGCAGAATCTGGTGGCGAATGCCTGTAAATACACTCGTGCCGGCAGCGTCGTATTGCGACTGGCGTGCAACCCGACCGCTGCCAGTGCCGGCACCTGCCGCATCGATTTTTCCGTGCACGATAGCGGCGCCGGCATCGCAGAGGAGGATCAAATCCGTCTGTTCGATCCGTTCGTGCGCGGCATGTCCAGCCAGGGACAACCGGGTCTGGGACTCGGCCTCGCCATCGCGCGGCAATGGGTGACCGCCATGGGTGACGATATCCAGGTGGCCAGCGCGCTCGGACAGGGCAGCTGTTTCTCCTTCACGCTGGAATTACGCCTGGCCAGCCATGCCGAATTGACCGCGGCGGGGGACGACGCCACGCCGGAACCAGCAGTTACGTCTGCCACCTGCATAGTCAACTTGAACGCCGAGGATATGGTCGAATTCCAGGACATGGTCGCCCTGGGACGTGTCGTGGCGCTGATGGCATGGGCAAGCGATCTGGCGGCACGCGATCCTGGCCAGACCCACTTTGCCGATCATGTGAGCGAACTTTGCCGCAGCGCGAATCTGTCGGCCCTGGTGAAGTTGGCGCGACCGGGGCAGTGATGGGAGACGTAGGCAGTAAGTAGCCCTCAAAACGCCGCCTTGGAGCGCCGGCGTCTCGCCGGCCGATTCCCCTTCAGCGTTTCTTCTCCACCGCCCACACCGCCGCTTCGACCCGAGAGCGCAGGTTCAGTTTGCGCAGCAGGTGTTTGACGTGGACCTTGACGGTGCCGTCGGCGATGTTGAGTTCGCGCGCGATCAGTTTGTTGCTCTTGCCCAGCGCGATCTGGTCCAGGATGCGGCTTTCTTGTTCGGTCAGGCCGGCCTGGGACGGGTCTTTCGGTTTGCCGTCTTCGCGCAGGGAATGGGCGAGCAGGCGCGTCAGGCGTTGGGTCAGGGTGACCTGGCCGGCGGCGGCGTCCTTCAACTTGGCGAACAGGTCTTCCGGTTCCATTTCCTTGAGCAGATAGCCGTCGGCACCGGCCCGCAGCGCGCCGATCAGATCGCCCTCTTCATCGGACACGGTGAGCATGACGACGCGGCTGTCGAGACCCGAGGCCTTGATCGCCTTGAGCACTTCGATGCCGTTCATCTCCTTCATGTTGAGGTCGAGCAGGATCATGTCCGGTTGCAGGTTCTGCGCCAGTTCCAGCCCATCGCGACCGTTCGATGCCTCGCCGACGACTTCGAAATCGCCGGTCATGTTGACCAATTGCAGAATGGCCTTGCGGAACAGGGGATGGTCGTCGATGACCAACAAGCGTTGCGGGATGTCGGAGTTCATGTTTCCAATCTCCTGAAGGTCAGGCTGACGGCGCTGCCGGCGGTACGGCGGCAGGTGGGCAGGAAGGCCAGCACGACGCGCGTGCCGCCTTCCTGCCGGGTTTCGTAACGCACTTCACCAGCCAGGGTACGCGCGCGTTCTTCCATGATGGTCATGCCGTAGTGGTGTACGTCGGCGCTTTTGACGATGCCTTGACCGTCGTCAGCTATCGCAACTTCAACTTCGCCGCCAGGCCGGCAGGACAGGTTCACCCACGCCTGACCGGCGGCGGCATGATTGATCACGTTCGACAGCGCTTCGCGCACCACATGGAGGACGTGGATTTCCTCGTTCGGGGTGAGCGGACAGCCGTCCAGATGCTGCGTCAGTTCTATCTCCAGCTCGCCGCGCTCGGCGAACTCGCTCACCGTCTGGCCCAGCGCCGCGGCGAGATTCTGACCGTCCATCTTGAGGCGGAAGGTGGACAGCAGTTCGCGCAACTGGCGGTAGGCGCTGCTCATGCCGACGCGCAATTCAAGCAGCACCTGCTCGGCCTCGGAACGTTTTTCCGGCACC
Source organism: Hydrogenophilaceae bacterium (assembly GCA_031426815.1). Taxonomy (GTDB): domain Bacteria; phylum Pseudomonadota; class Gammaproteobacteria; order Burkholderiales; family Thiobacillaceae; genus PFJX01. Next base: position 6,927 of record JASJPG010000054.1, on the reverse strand, counting down.
TTCAACATCGTTTGCAAACGGCTGACCTGAATCTTCATGAAGGCGAGCGATTGCGCCAGAGAGTCGTGCAATTCACGTGCGATGACGGCACGTTCTTCCAGCAGACCGACGCGGCGGTTCTGTTCGATGCGGCGTTCCGCGCCGATGGCGACGCCGATATGGCGCGACAGGGCTTCCAGCAATTGCACCTGCCAGGCTTCCAGCTGGCGGCCTTCCGGGATATCCAGGATCAGCACGCCGTACTGCTGTTCGGCATCGGCCAAGGGCAAGGTCAGGCGGCGATGGAAGTCGCTGGCGATGCTGAAGCGGGTCTGGTCGGTACCGTGGCACCACAGGCATTCGGCCTGCACGCAGGGATTGGCGCCGGTCTTGCCATCTTCCGGCTGCATCGTGCTGGCGACAGCCTGGCCGGTCGCGCCGCCGCGTTCGCCCAGGCAGATGATGCCGTGGCCGAGTTCGAGCAACTGTTCGATGTCGCGCAACAGCGCCAGGTACACCGCCTTGCCCGGCGGTGCGCCATGCAGCCGGGCGATGGAGTGGTAGAGCAGTTCGAGCGACTGGTTGCTGCGCGTCAACTCCGCCGTCTTCTGGCATACGCGCGCTTCCAGGTTCTGGTACAGCTTGGACAGGTCTTCCGCCATCAGATTGAAGGCGCGGCCAAGCTGACCGAGTTCGTCCTCGCCAGTGTATGGGGTACGCACCGACAGATCGCCGCGGCCGACGCTGCTGGATAGCGCCAGCAAGCGCTTCAACGGTTGCAACAGATGCATATGGATCAGCCAGACGGTGAGCAGCACGACCAGTACGGTCAGGATCAGCGCCACGCCGAGGACCAGACGCATGACCAGGATCTTGGCTTCGGTGGTGTCTTCCAGCTGCTTGACCAGGTTATTGATCTGGTTGACGAAGTGCGTCATTTCGGCCAGCAGGCCGGCACGTGCCGCAGCGTCGAGTTGCGGCGCGCGGCCATCGGCAACAACCAGGAAGCGCGGGCGGATGTGTTGCTGCCAGCTGGACAGCATCAGCCGATAAGTCGCCGTGAGTTCGCTGTCGCTCGCACGCGGCAGCATGGCGCGGATGGCTTCGCTGTTCAACGTGGCATCGAAGCTGCGGATTGCGATGGCCATGTGTCGCGGCGCCTGCTGTTCGGCTGCGAGCGGCATGGCCAGGTACAGGCTGGTCATGCGCCAACTCTGCATGCGCAGGCTGCCGGCACGGTTGATCGCCTCGCCGCTGCCCTGGGTCGATTCCGCCACCAGGCCGGATACCGACATGCCCAGCACCGCCAGCAGCGCGATGGCCGCGATGGCGCCGCCCATGCGCAGCAACAGCGAACGTTGCAGGGTCTTCCAGGCAGGCAGGTTGACGAGGTGTTTGCGGAGCATGTTCAGCGCGGATTCGACAAAAAGAGATGGCTACCTCTTTTTAAGCCCGGCCCGACTTCAATGAAATACCCACTAAGTGCAGTCGGGAAAAACAGTACTCGCTGATCTGAAATATTCCACTTGAATATCAATTGGTTAGCCAATTACCCAGCTACCCACTAAGAGGTATGCGCAATGCTTTAGACGCTTTTACCCCCTCTTTCAAGTCACTTTTATGACGCGGAAACTGCGTCCCATCGATTTCGGACATCCCGGTTTCTTGATCTCAAGTGGGGCATGCAATGACACCTCGTTCGCAACAACAACTCTCCGTACTCGTGATGAGCACGCTGGCCTTCACGGTGTGTTTCGCCGTGTGGATGATGTTCGCGGTTATCGGCATACCGATCAAAGCCCAGCTCGGCCTCAACGAGACCCAGTTCGGCATCCTGATCGCGACGCCGGTGCTGACCGGTTCGTTGATCCGCCTGCCGCTCGGCATGTGGACCGACAAGTTCGGCGGCCGCATCGTGTTCTTCTTCCTGATGTTGTCCACCGTCGGGCCGATCTGGCTGATGGAATACGCCACCGAGTTCTGGCACTTCCTGACCATCGGCCTGTTCGTCGGCCTTGCCGGCGGCTCCTTCTCGGTCGGCATCGCCTACTGCGCGCGCTGGTACGAGAAGGAGCGCCAGGGCATGGCGATGGGCGTGTTCGGCGCCGGCAACTCGGGCGCGGCGGTCACCAAGCTGATCGCCCCGGCCATCGTCATGGCCTACGGCTGGACCATGGTGCCGCAGGTCTACGCCGCCGCCATGCTGGTCACCGCGATCCTGTTCTGGTTCTTCACCTACGACGACCCGGCGCACAAGGTGCCGGCCCACGTCACCGTGCGCGAACAACTCAAGGCACTGAAAGACCCGGTCGTGTGGAAGTACTGCCAGTACTACTCCATCGTGTTCGGCGGCTACGTCGGCCTGGCGCTGTGGATGACCAAGTACTACGTCACCGAATACGGCTTCGACCTGAAAACCGCGGCGCTGCTGGCGGCGGCGTTCTCGCTGCCGGGCGGCGTGCTGCGCGCGGTGGGCGGCTGGATGTCGGACAAATGGGGCGCGCACCGGGTGACCTGGTGGGTGTTGTGGGTGTCCTGGATCTGCCTGTTCATCATGTCCTACCCGGATTCCGAATTCACCGTGAAGACGGTAACCGGCCCGCAGACCTACCACCTGCATCTCGGCCCGGAAGTATTCACCGCGCTGCTGTTCACGGTCGGCGTCGCCTTCGCCTTCGGCAAGGCCAGCGTGTTCAAGTACATCTCCGACGAGTACCCGCACAACATCGGCGTCATCTCCGGCATCGTCGGCCTGGTCGGCGGCTTGGGCGGCTTCCTGCTGCCGATCATGTTCGGCGCCCTGGTCGACCTCACCGGCGTGCGCTCCTCGGCCTTCATGCTGATGTACGGCGTGGTCTGGGTGTCGCTGATCTGGATGTACACCACCGAGGTCCGCAAGCTGGACCTGATCAAGAAGCCCGCCATCGCGGCGGACATCCTGGAATGAACCACACCATGCCGCCCTACCCAACCACCGATGCCCTCGTAGGGTGCGCCACGCGCACCGTTCACCCCCACCCAAGGAGCCAACCATGAGCACCAACATCAAGCACTGGGACGTCGAAGATCCGCAGTTCTGGGAATCCACCGGCAAGTCCATCGCCTATCGCAACCTGTGGATCTCGATCCCGAGCCTGCTGCTGGGCTTCGCCGTCTGGCTGATGTGGGGAATCATCACCGTGCAGATGTCCAACCTGGGCTTCCCGTTCAGCAAGGACGAACTGTTCACCTTGACCGCCATTGCCGGCCTGTCCGGCGCCACGCTGCGCATCCCCTCCTCCTTCTTCATCCGCATCGCCGGCGGCCGCAACACCATCTTCCTGACCACGGCACTGTTGATGATTCCCGCCTTCGGCACCGGCATCGCGCTGCAGAGCAAGGAAACGCCGCTGATCGTGTTCCAGTTGCTGGCGCTGTTGTCCGGCATCGGCGGCGGCAACTTCGCCTGCTCCATGTCCAATATCAGCACCTTCTTTCCGAAGCGGCTGCAGGGCACGGCGCTGGGCTTGAACGCCGGCTTGGGTAATTTCGGCGTCACCACCATGCAGATCCTGATTCCGCTGGTGATGACCGCCGGCATCTTCGGCGCCTTCGCGGGCGGCTCGATGGAACTGGTGAAAGACAGCGGCTGGATTCTCGGCAAGATCGTCGCCGGCACCCAGACCTTCGTGCAGAACGCCGGCTATGTCTGGCTGCTGGCGCTGGTTCCGCTCGGCGTGCTGGGCTGGTTCGGCATGAACAACCTGATGCCGATCACCCCCGGCCTGGGCGGTTCCATCGGTGCCATGATCAAGGTGTTGTGGCTGTACAGCCTGGCCTTCCTGACCGCCGCCGTCGGCCTCTACCTCTACCTGCCCGCCCCCACCGGCTTAGGGCTGCTCAACATGTGGGTGGCACTGCCGCTGATCATGGTCGCCACGCTGCTGGTGATGAAGCTGGCTGCGTTCGGCGAGATGAAAGGCAACATCGCCAAGCAGTTCGCCATCTTCGGCAACAAGCACACCTGGTCGATGACCGTGCTGTATCTGCTCACCTTCGGTTCGTTCATCGGCTTCTCGATGGCGCTGCCGCTGTCGATCTCGGTGATCTTCGGCGATACCCACACCTTCGATGCCGCCACCCAGGCCTGGGTCCACGCGAAGAACCCGAACGCCCCGTCGGCACTGCAATACGCCTGGATCGGCCCCTTCGTCGGCGCCCTGATCCGCCCGGTCGGCGGCTGGATCTCCGACAAGGTCGGTGGTTCCATCGTCACCCAGATCATCTCGGTAGCGATGGTCGTGGCTTCCGCCTACGCCGGCTATCTGATGATGCAGGCCTACCAGTCGGCCACGCCGGAAATCTACTTCACCCAGTTCATCCTCACCTTCGTCGTGCTGTTCGCCGCCACCGGCATCGGCAACGGCTCCACCTTCCGCACCGTCGGCGTCATCTTCGACCGTGTCCAGGCCGGTCCGGTGCTGGGCTGGACCTCGGCGGTCGCCGCCTACGGCTCGTTCATCGCCCCGGTGGTGATCGGCAGCCAGATCAAGGCCGGCACCCCGGAAAACGCCATGTACGGCTTCGCCATCTTCTATGCGCTGTGCCTGCTGCTGAACTGGGGCTTTTACCTGCGCAAGAACTCGGAAATTCGGAATCCGTGAGGCTTCGATGGCGATTGATCCACTGCGTCTAACCGAAGGGTTCCCCCCTTTGCAAAGGGGGGACAGGGGGGATTTTGGCCAGCGCGCCGTCCCCACCGTCGGAGAAATCCCCCCCAGCCCCCCTTTTTCAAAGGGGGGAGCAAAGCGGTCCCACGACCCGCAAGCAATTCAAGGAGCTAAACAATGAGTCACTTTCTCGACCGCCTGACCTACTTCACCCATCCGCGCGAGGCGTTCTCGAACGGCCACGGCACGATGACCATCGAAGACCGCAAATGGGAAGACGCCTACCGCAACCGCTGGCGCCATGACAAGGTGGTGCGTTCCACCCACGGCGTCAACTGCACCGGCGGTTGTTCCTGGAAGATCTTCGTCAAGAACGGCCTGGTTTCGTTCGAGATGCAGCAGACCGACTACCCGCGCACCCGCGACGATCTGCCCAACCACGAGCCGCGCGGTTGCCAGCGTGGCGCCTCGTTCTCCTGGTATCTGTACAGCCCGCACCGCATCAAGTACCCGATGATTCGCGGCCGCCTGCTCGACCTGTACCGCGCCGAGCGCGCCACCGGCAAAGACCCGGTGGAAGCCTGGGCCGCGATCCAGGCCGATAGCGCCAAGCGCGACAAATACGTCAAGGTGCGCGGCCTCGGCGGCTTCGTGCGCACCAACTGGGACGAGATCACCGAGATCGTCGCCGCCGCCAACGTGCACACCATCAACAAGTGGGGCCCGGATCGCATCTACGGCTTCTCGCCGATCCCGGCCATGTCGATGATTTCCTACGCCGCCGGTTCGCGTTATCTCAGCCTGATCGGCGCCGCCTGCGGTTCCTTCTACGACTGGTATTGCGACCTGCCGGCCGCATCGCCGCAGACCTGGGGCGAGCAGACCGACGTGCCGGAAGCGGCCGACTGGTACAACTCGACCTACCTGATCATCACCGGCGCCAACCTGCCGATGACGCGCACGCCGGACGCTCACTTCGCCATCGAGACCCGCTACAAGGGCACCAAGATCGTCTCCATGGCGCCGGACTACGCCGAATACGTCAAGTTCGCCGACCTGTGGATGCCGGTCAAGCAAGGCACCGACTCGGCCGCTTTCCTGGCCATGGGCCACGTCGCGCTGAAGGAATTCTTCATTGACCAGCAGACGCCCTACTTCCAGGAATACACCCGCAAGTACACCGACTTGCCGATGCAGGTGATCCTGCGCGCGCACGACGACGCCTATGTGACGGACCGCAATCTGCGCGCCTCCGATCTGGGCGGCATGAACGAAACCAACAACCCGGAATGGAAGACCATCGTCTGGGACGAACTCTCCAACGCCTTCGTCGTGCCGAACGGTTCGGTCGGCTTCCGCTGGGGTGAAGAAGGCAAGTGGAATCTGCTGGAGAAACAATCCGACCAGTCCGCCATGTGCGCCGAACTGACCTGCCAGAACAAGGCCGGCGTCGAGATCGTTTCGGTCGGCTTCCCGCATTTCGCCGAAGATCAACCCGACCTGCTCTGGCGCAACGTGCCGGCGCGCCGGGTGAAACTGGCCGACGGTACCGAAGCGCTGGTGACTTCGGTGTACGACCTGCAGATCGCCCAGTACGGCATCGACCGCGGCTTGGGCGGCGCCAACGTGGCCAGTTCCTATGACGATGAAGACGTCGCCTACACGCCGGCCTGGGCCGAGAAGATCACCGGCGTCAAACGCGCCGACCTGATCCGCACCGGTCGCGAATTCGCCGACAACGCCGCCAAGACCCACGGCAAGTCGATGGTGATCATGGGTGCGGCGATCAACCACTGGTACCACAACGATCTGTCCTACCGCGCGATCATGAATCTGCTGCACCTGTGCGGCTGCGTCGGCCAGAGCGGTGGCGGCTGGGCGCACTACGTCGGCCAGGAAAAACTGCGGCCGCAAGCCGGCTGGGCGCCGATCGCGTTCGGTCTCGACTGGCATCGTCCGCCACGCCAGATGAATTCCACTTCGTACTGGTATTTCCACACCGACCAGTGGCGCTACGAGGCGGTCAAGGCCGACGATCTGTTGTCGCCCGCCGGCAAGAATCGCAACAAGGGCTACAGCCTGGCCGACTACAACGTCGTCTCCACACGCATGGGCTGGCTGCCGTCCGCGCCGCATTTCAACCGCAACCCGCTCGACCTGGTCGCCGAAGCCGAGAAAGCCGGCGCCACCGATGAAGCCGGCGTCGCCCGCCATATCGTGGAACAGCTCAAGTCCGGCGCGCTCGACGTCGCCTTCGCCGACCCGGACAACCCGGTCAACTGGCCGCGCAACCTGATCG
>JASJPG010000053.1:0-58020 GCA_031426815.1 Hydrogenophilaceae bacterium | reverse complement strand
ACCGGGGCATGACCGGGGCTGCGGCGACGGGAAAAAAAGCTCATGAAAGTTCCGGGATCAACGAGTTGTGCGAAAGGAGCGTCATCTCAGCGGTGACGCGTGATCGTCCAAGAATACTGTAGCCATGCCGATTCGGTTAGCGCGAAACGGCTCGAATCCGCGCTTGCCCATGCCGAATCGTTCCAGCGCGGACATGACGCTGCTGACACACGCTCCGATTGCGGGTCATACAGGGTGTACGTTATTGCCCGCTACTGGTGGATGCCGCTAAATTGGTACGGCCGCGGAATGCGGCGAGCCAGAAATAATTCGTTCCGGTCAGATCGGCTAAAATCCGCTCCACTTTTCAAATTTCTTTCAGGCAAACGGGCGATGGACTACGAACAAGCGCGCTTCAATATGGTGGAACAGCAGATTCGTCCCTGGGAGGTGCTCGACCCCAAGGTTTTGGATCTGCTGCACAAGGTCAAACGCGAGGACTATGTGCCGCAGGTTTATCGTTCGCTGGCCTTTGTCGACATGGAGATTCCGCTTGGCGAAGGCGAGCTGATGTGGGCGCCGAAAATCGAAGCGCGCGCGTTGCAGGCCATACAAGTGCGCAAGCATGAACGCGTCCTCGAAGTGGGAACCGGCAGCGGCTATTTCACCGCGTTACTGGCGCATCAGGCCAGCACCGTGGTGAGCGTGGAGGTACGCGCCGATCTGAAAGACGAGGCGGAGCGCAAATTCAAGGCGCATGGGCTGACCAACATCCATTGCCGTCTGGGCGATGCCGCGCGCGACTGGTCGGAAGAGGTCAACTTCGACATCATCGTGTTGACCGGTTCGACGCCCTTGCTGCCGGAAACCTATCTCAAGCGTTTGAGCCCGGGCGGTCGTCTGTTTGCCGTCGTCGGCGAAGGCGATGCGATGGCAGCGACTCTGGTGACCTGCGTCGGGCCGACCACGTTCCGTACGGAACGTTTGTTCGAGACCCGCGTGCCGGCGCTGAAAAACGCGTTGGAGCCGGAACGGTTCAGCTTTTAGATGCAGCAACTCCGTCCGGCAGAACTCAAGGCGTGGCTAGATGATTCTCAGCGCACCCAACCGCTGTTGCTGGATGTACGTGAACCTTGGGAGTTCGAGCGCTGCAGTATCGCAGGCGCCATATCGATGCCGATGAGTCGGATTCAGTCGACTTTCGGCCAGCTCGATCCCGCGCGGGAAATGGTTGTGATTTGCCATCATGGTGTGCGTAGCTTCCATGTTGCCCGTTTTCTGGAACACAATGGTTTTGAAAATGTGATCAACCTGACCGGGGGCGTCGATGCCTGGGCCAAAGAGGTAGATCGTGAGATGCCGACTTACTGATCGAGTGAAAATGATGCGCCCAACCTTGCTTATCGCTGCGCTGTCGCTTGTGTCGACGTTCGCACTGCCCGCATTGGCAGCCAGTTCCAACCTGAGCTCCGTGTTTCAGGTGGCGCGTGACAACGATGCCACATTCGCCGCTGCACGCGAGAGTTACAAAGCCGGACAGGAGCGGATTCCGCAAGGCCGGGCGGGCTTGTTGCCGACCGTGAACCTGAGTGCCAACACGCGGTACAACGAATCCCGCACCAACATCACGCCTTCGAACGATTACAACTCGAACGGCGTTTCTATGACGCTGACGCAGCCGCTCTTCCGCAAGCAGAACCTGGAAGCCTACGAGCAAGCCAAGGTTCAGGCCTTGATTGCTGAGCAGCAATTGAAACTGGCCGAGCAGACCCTGTTGTTGTCTGTGGCACAGGCGTATTTCGCGGTGTTGCAGGCGCAGGACGTGCTCGCCACGGCACAATCCCAGAAGCAGGCCTTTGCCGAGCAACTCGCGCAGGCGCGCAAGAGTTTCGAGGTTGGTGCGGCGACCATTACGGATACCCACGAGGCCCAGGCTCGTTATGACCTGACCACGGCGCAGGAAATTGCCGCACAGAACGATCTCGAAGTGAAGCGCCGCTCCCTGGAAAAGATCATCAACCGGGAAAGTCCAGAACTGGCACGCTTGGGCGACGGGGTCAGTCTGTCTTTGCCGGAACCCAATCTGATGGATGCCTGGGTCAAGCAGGCAGAAGAAGACGGTATTCCTGTGCACCTCAATCAGTCTGCAGTCGAACTTGCGCGGCGTGAGGTGGCGCGTCTGCGCGCTGGCCATCTGCCCACGCTGGATCTGTCGGCCAGCTACAGCGATAGCCGCAATCCGTCGTCGACGTCGACGGTGACTTCCAGTCGTGGCGCTGCGGTCGGTCTGGAACTCGGTTGGCTGCTTTACCAGGGGGGGGCGGTTCAATCCCGTGTGCGTGAAGCCCTGGCGCTACTGGAGAAATCGCGTTTCGATCTCGATAACGCTCGTCGCCAGGCGCGGCTTGATGCGCGGCAGGGTTTTCTGGGCGTGATTTCGGGCCAAGCTCAGGTGAAGGCGCTGGAGCAGGCATTGGTTTCCAGCGAAGCACAGCTGAAATCGACCAAACTCGGCCTGGAAGTCGGCGTGCGAACCCGCGTCGATGTGCTCAATGCGCAGCAACAGTTGTATACGACGCGACGCGATCTGGCCGCTGCACGCTATCAAACGCTGGTTGCCGGCCTGCAACTCAAGGCGGCAGCGGGCGGTTTGAAAGAGGAAGACCTCAAAGCGGTGGATGCGTTATTGAAATAGTGGCGATCGATTGGGTTTTACGACGTTGGCCATGCCGCCTCGATCAATGCCAGCGTTCGTTCCGTCGCACCGCGATTCTGTTCGGCAAAGCGTCTGCCCGCCGCCGCCATCGCCTTACGGCTCGCAGAATCGGCATGCAATGCACGTAAATTGACCACCAGCGCTTCGCTATCGGCAACACGTCGCGCCGCGCCTGCGGTAATCGCTTCAGCTGCGGCATCACAGAAATTCCAGGTATGCGGGCCAATCAGCGCCGGGCAGCCGGCCGCCGCCGCCTCGATCAGATTCTGTCCGCCAAACGGCAGCAGGCTGCCGCCGATATAGGCCACATCCGCGGCGGCGTAATACGCAGCCATTTCTCCCATGCTGTCGCCGAGGAACACACTGATCCGAGCGTTTTCTGCAGGTTTGCTTCTTTGTCCCCAGGGCTGATTGCGTGAGGCAATCAACTGGGCGACTTCCTCGAAGCGCTGCGGATGGCGTGGCACCAGCACCAGCAAGACATCCGGTAGTGCCAACCGATCCAATGCCTGTAGCAGCAAAGCCTCCTCGCCTTCGCGCGTACTCGCGGCAAGCCAGACAAAGCGGCCTGAAAATAGTTGCCGCAATGCCTGACTTCGTTGCGCGGTATCGGACGGCACGCTGACATCGAATTTCAGGTTGCCAGTGATCGAAACATCGGTTGCGCCCAGTGCGGTGAAGCGGTTGGCGTCGGCCACGGTTTGCGCCGCCAAGCCGCTGAGTGCCTGCAAAGCGGGCGCAGTCAGTCGTCGAAAACGCGCATAGCCGCGCGCAGAACGTTCGGACAGGCGACCATTCACCAGAAACAACGGCAACTTGCGCTGTGCGCAGGCGGCAAACAGGTTCGGCCACAACTCGGTTTCCATGATGACGCCCAGGTCTGGTCGCGCGCGTCGCAGAAACAACCCGACCAGCGGTGGGAAATCGTAGGGCAGATAGGTTTGCTCGATGGTCTCGCCAAACAAGGCTCTGCCGGTTTCGCGCCCGGTCGGGGTTGCATGCGTGAGCAGAATCGCGCAGTCGGGATGTCGCATCCGCCAGGCGGCAATCAACGGTGCGGCAGCACGCGTTTCCCCGACCGAAACAGCATGGATCCAAAGACGCCTGCCCCCTGTCCAGGTTCGTGTCCAGCCCAGACGTTCAGTCCAATGTTGTAGATAATCCGGCTGCCTGCGCGCACGCCAGAGCAGGTAAAGAAAGGCAAAGGGGAGAACCGGAAGCCAGGTCAGGGAATAGAGCAATCGCATGGGCAGGATGTTATTGCACTCGTCATGAGTTGGCCGAATTTGTGCAGCCATCGGCTTGAATTTGCAGTCTTATTTCGATTTCTATTACTTTCGAGATAGTGACATGTCATGGGTCGGCGACTAGTATTCCGCTGCTCAAATCAGGGGGAAGCAGTCATGAAAGTCTTGGTCACCGGCGCCGCCGGTTTTATCGGCATGCATGTCGCGCAACGCCTTCTGAAACGTGGCGATGAAGTCGTCGGTATCGATAACCTCAACGACTATTACGACCCCAAGCTCAAGCTGGCGCGCCTGGAACAGCTCAAGCCCTACCCCAACTTCAAGTTCGTGCGCGGCGACATCGCCGATCGGGTAACCATTGAAGACCTGTTTGCCGCCGAGAAATTCAACCGCGTCATCAACCTGGCCGCGCAGCCCGGGGTGCGCTACTCGCTGAAGAATCCCTACGCCTACATCCAGACCAACCTGGTCGGCTTCGGCAACCTGCTCGAAGGCTGCCGCCACAATGGCGTCGAACACTTCGTCTACGCCAGCAGTTCCAGCGTCTACGGCGCCAACACCCACATGCCGTTCTCGGTGCACGACAATGTCGACCACCCGGTCAGCCTGTATGCCGCCAGCAAGAAAGCCAACGAGTTGATGGCCCACACCTACAGCCACCTCTACGGCCTGCCCACCACCGGCCTGCGCTATTTCACCGTCTATGGCCCCTGGGGCCGCCCCGACATGTCGCCCTGGCTCTTCACCAGCGCCATCCTGGAAGGCCGCACCATCGACGTGTTCAACCACGGCAAGATGCAACGCGACTTCACCTATGTCGACGACATCGCCGAAGGCACCGTGCGCGTGCTGGACAAGATCGCCACACCGAATCCCGACTTCACCACAGATGCGCCGGATCCGGGTACCAGCTACGCGCCGTATCGGGTCTACAACATTGGTAATAATCAGCCGGTAGAACTGATGACTTTCATCAAGACCATCGAAGATTCACTTGGTCAGGAAGCGAAGAAGAACTTCCTGCCGATGCAGCCGGGCGATGTGGTGGCCACCTACGCCAATATTGACGATCTGAAACGGGATGTGGGATTTGAGCCGAAGACGGAATTGGCGGTGGGCATTGGGAATTGGGCGGATTGGTATCGCGAATATCTGGCTAGGATGTAGTTCCTTTCCGATTGACAACAAAATGGGGGCTACCTGGTGGAGTGTATGAACCGTTGCCTTGCTGATAGTCAGCGGCAAATCACCGAGAGAGAGTTATGAGCGGCATTGAGCGGTCAGCATTGCCCGTTGTCACGGACGAGATCGGTCTGGGTAGTCTTTGGCGTGTGCTGGTCAAGCGAAAGTATTTTGTCTTGGCCATTCCGTTATTGACGGTCCTGATGGCTATCGCGTACTTGTCGCAGATCACGCCTATTTACCAAAGTCGCGCAGTCATCCTTGTCGGACAAGTCAGGCAAGGCGGTCAGCCAGAGCCGCTCGAGGTGCCGGCTGTTCTGGTGATGCGCCTGAAGGAGCGGTATGGCGTGGGCGAGGCGGGGGCAGCAGTAGAAATGCCTCGTATTGCTGGAATCACCCAGAATAAGAGCGATGTTCCTAATGCCATAACTTTCTTGGCGCATGACCGGAGTGCACAGGGTGCCCAGGCTTACTTGGTTCGAGTCGTCAATGCTGTGCTGGCCGAGCATGCCATGTCGCTCACCCGAATTGGCGATGCCTCGAGAGAGCGCATGCAATCCATTGATCGGCAGGTCGGGATGCTGAATGATTACATCGCTAGCTTGTCGAAACAGATCGAAACTATTCGTGTGACGAGTCCGGTGCAAGCGTCAATTCTCGTTCTGGAAAAGGGCCGTGCGCTTGCAGAAAAAATACAGTTTGAGCAAGAAACCACGCATTTGCGCTTGGTCCTGAGTGGCATGCAGTCGCAGCCCAGCAAATTGCTTCTGGAGCCAGTCTTGCCGGTCAGTTCGGTAGATCCCAAGCGCTCGGCTATCCTGTCCCTGGCTGTAGTGTTGGGTGTCATGCTCGGCCTCTTCTGCGCATTTGCTGCCGAAGCACTGCTTCGGTTGCGTGACAAAACTGACTGAGCACGCATCCGATGTTCCGCCTTTTCGTAGTGGAAGTAGTCAGAGCGCGCAGTAACTTCGCTGTGCTACCGTGCATGGTCTGTTCCTGTCGGGAGCGAGAATCCGCCGAATTTTCATGTTTATTGCTTGCACAGCAATTCAATGACTGTGCCAGGAGTTAACCCTATGACTGAATTTCAAATTGCTAACCGTTGGGTCGGTGAAGACCATCCTCCCTTGGTAATTGCCGAGATTGGAATCAACCATGAGGGTTCGCTGGATGTTGCAATTGCTATGGCCGATGCCGCCATTGATGCCGGAGCCGAGGTCGTCAAACATCAGACTCATGTTGTCGAAGATGAGATGTCGGACGAAGCCAAGAATGTAGTTCCTGGTAATGCTGATGTATCGATTTATGAAATTATGGAACGTTGCGCGCTGTCCGAAGAGAGCGAATGGAAGCTGATGCAGCATGTCCAACGCCGAGGCGCAATATTCATCAGCACGCCGTTCTCACGGGCCGCCGCCGAGCGGCTGAGAAAATTCGACATTCCCGCCATCAAAATCGGTTCGGGCGAGTGCAACAACTATCCGTTGATCATGCATATCGCAAAATTGGGCAAGCCAGTCATCATCAGTACTGGCATGAACAGTATTGAATCGGTGCGGCCATCGGTAGAAATCCTGCGTGCGGCAAAACTTCCTTTCGCGTTGCTCCATTGCACCAATGTTTACCCAACACCGCCCGAGCTCGTCAGATTGGGCGCTATTGGGTTGCTCAGAGATGCTTTCCCGGATGCAGTAGTTGGGTTGTCTGACCACACCACTTCGAATTACACGTGTTTGGGTGCGGTTGCTTTGGGCGCATCCATTCTGGAACGTCACTTCACCGACAGAATGGACCGCCCGGGGCCGGATATCGTCTGTTCGATGGACCCGGCTGAGCTTTCCGCGCTGATTGACGGGGCCAAGGTGATCTTTGCTGCCAGGGGGGGGGATAAGGCGCCGATTACGGCTGAGGCGCCAACAATTGCATTCGCGTTCGCCTCGGTCGTCGCCATCAAGGATATCGAAGCCGGGCAGACCCTTACGGAGGAGAACATATGGGTCAAGCGTCCAGGAGGCGGAGACTTTACCGTGCTCAATTACCAAGCGCTGTTGGGGAAGCAGGCTGTTGCTCCTATCAAGAAGGGGCGGCAGATTAGACGTGACCAAGTCGCGATCGAAGGTCATGCATGAAAGTGCTTGTGGTCGGCACTGGTTCGATTGGAACGCGACATATCTCAAATCTGTTGGACTTGGGCGTAGAGGTGGCTGCATATAGTTATCGGGCGGCTGAACGGGCCATGACCGATTCCGGTTCTGGCTTGGTCGGGAATCTGCCGGATGCCTTGCGTGACAACTACGATGCCGTGGTCGTCGCCAACCGTACCGACCAACATATGGACGTGGCGCTAGAGGCGGCGCGCGAGAGGAAAAGTATTTTTATTGAGAAGCCGCTCTCGGTTTCTCTGGCCGGTGTTGCGGAATTGCAGCGGCTGGCTGAGGCGAACGGACTCATCGTAGAGTCGGGTTTCATGTTGCGGTTCCATCCAAATCTTATTTGGATCAAACAATATCTGGCCGAAGGTGCCCTGGGCGAAGTCATGCACATGCGTGCGTCGGTTGGCCAATGGCTACCCGATTGGCGACCGGAGACGGATCACCGGGTGGGTTATGGTGCGTTCCGAAAAACTGGCGGTGGCGTCATTTTTGACCTGATTCACGAACTCGATCTCGTGAACTGGTTGGCTGGAACTGTTTTGGATGTCACGGCAATGACCCGGCAGGTCGCATGTCTCGGCATAGAAACGGAGGCGATCGCGCAGATCGGGTTACGGACTGAGTCGGGGGCACTGGCTCAGATTCATCTCGATTACGTGCGCCCCGGTTACGGCCGCGAGCTCGAAATCGTCGGTAAGTTGGGAGTCCTGTCGTGGGATTACACAATGGGGACTGTTTCACTGTCGCGCGGTGGTCGAGCCGGCGATGTGGTGCATCGTGTGGCACCGGGGTTCGAGCGTAACACCATGTTTAGAGAGCATATGGCCCATTTTCTACGTCGCCTTTCAGTCCCGCAGGTGTTGCCTGCTTCGTCGCTGCAGGATGCAATTGCCGCCCTGCGGATTGCGTTGGCATGCCACCGATCGGCAGAGGAGCGGTGTTGTATAAGGCCCCAGGATATTGACGAGAGCTTTGTCCTTAGAGAGATTCATTGATGAACATAACTTGCGTAATTGGGGCCCGTGGAGGGTCCAAGGGGCTGGCTGGCAAGAATGTCCGACCGCTCCTGGGGAAGCCGATGATCGCTTGGAGTATCGAGCAAGCAAAAGCGTGTCCGGAAATCACTCGCGTTGTTGTTTCCACCGACAGCGAAGCCATCGCCGAGGTAGCGCGTGCGTGCGGTGCAGAGGTGCCCTTCATGAGGCCAGCGGAACTGGCCAATGACACTGCCGGAAAGTGGGGTGTCTGGCAGCATGCGCTGGAGGCCTGTGATCAGAAGTATGCAGAGCCGATCGACATCTTCGTCGATCTCGATTGCACCTCGCCGTTACGAGAGGTGGAAGATATCTCCAAGGCCATTGCCCAGTTCAGGGCATCCTCCGTCGACGCAGTTTTCTCGGTTTGCGAGGCACGCAAGAATCCCTACTTCAACATGCTTGAGGTAGAGGACGGTTGCCAGCGTATGTGCAAGACACTGCCTCGCCCGGTTGTGAGGCGACAGGATGCGCCCCAGGTATACGAGCACGTCGCATCGATTTATGTGCTTTCCCCCAACTATCTGCGCTGCGGCACGGGCTTGCTGTCTGGGTGCACGCGGGGTTACGACATTGGTGTCTCCAAGAGCCTGGACGTGGACAGCCAGTTCGACTTCGAACTCATCGAGTTCCTGATGCGCAAGCGCCTGGAGGCTGGCGATGCATGAAATCCCGTTGACAGAGGCCGCGCGCTTCTCGCTTGATGAACGTGTGGTTGTCATCACCGGTTGTACCGGAGTGCTTGGTGCCGCCTATTGCCGAGCCCTGGCGCAGCGCGGCGCTTGTCTTGTCATGGCCGATCTGGCCGAGCGCGACCCGGTGGACAAGGCTGCCGTCTTAGCCGCAGAGACTGGAGCCCAGGTTCTGGGTGCAGTATGCGATGTCGGCTCGGAGGCTGATGTGGTCGCGTTGTTCGCAGATGCGATGGCGCATTTCGGACGGGTCGACGTCGTCCTTAACAATGCGGCCGCAACTGGCGAACATCTCATGAAGGTGGGAGAGGTCTTTGCCCCCTTTGAAAACTACCCGCTTGAGGTCTGGGATCAGGTGCTACGCACGAACCTTACCGGCGTGTTCCTGGTCGCACGTGAGGGGGGCAAGGCCATGCTGCTTAGCGGTGGCGGCAGTCTTATTAATGTGTCCAGTATCTATGGCGTGGTTGGACCAGACCATCGTATCTATGAGGGCATGCCCTTTGCCTCGTTCCCCGCCTACTCTGCTGGAAAGGCCGGGGTGCACGGTCTGACGTTGTGGCTAGCGACTTACTGGGGCCGTAAGGGTATCCGTGTGAATACGCTGGTGCCTGGGGGGGTGTTCAACGGGCACCAGGAGGAGTTCGTTCGCCGCTATGCCGAACGCACGCCGCAGGGGCGCATGGCCGACAGCGACGATCTGGTTGGCATGGTGATCTACCTCGCCAGCGATGCGTCGCGCTATTGCACGGGTCAGCAATTCATCGTCGATGGCGGGCTGACGGCATGGTGAAGCCTGGCTGCAGGGATGCCTCCTGTGCTGCAACCGTCTTGAAACCATGAAGCTGGTGGTGACGGGCGCATCGGGCTTCCTCGGCCAGGCGGTGATGAGGAATCTCCTTCACACCGGCGCCGATGCCGTCGGCGTCACCCGTCATTGCTTGCCCGGCCTTGTCCAGGTCGCAAGTTATGCCGATGTGCCTGGCGGGGATGTTCTCGTGCACTTGGCGGAAGCGAGTGACCGTCAATGGGTTGCAGCGCATGCCGACTCATATGAGCGGACCACGCTGTTGACCCTGGAATCTTTGCTGGGCAAAGGATTTCAACGGGTTGTCTACGCATCCTCCGCAGTGCTTTATGGGGATCAGAGCGAAGTGCCGCATGGCGTCGGCGATCCAGTGCAGGTCGTGGATGCCTATACCCGCCTCAAATACGCTTCTGAGCAGGCTGTTCTCGGCTGCTTCGGGACCGTCGCCCGCCTTGTCAATCTCTATGGCCCGGGGATGGCTGCGGCGAACGTACTTAGCACGATACTTAAGCAGCTACCTCTGGCGGGGCCGATACGCGTGTTCGACGCGTCGCCAGTGCGTGACTTCCTCTGGATCGATGATGCGGCAAGGGCATTGTCGGCCATGGCGATTGGGGAGGCATCGGGTATTTTTAATGTCGGTACCGGAGTGGGTACCTCAATTCAGCAACTCGCCGATGCCGTGTTGATCGCTGCTGGGCAGGCGGGACGTTCGGTTGAATCCGGACAGCAGCGCGACAAGCATCCTTCCCGTCTGCTGGTGGAAATTGCACAGACGGAGGCGACATTCGGTTGGCGTCCGGACATCACCCTATCCGAGGGAATCGGCAATCTCCTCAAGATGATCAATAAGTAGGAAAGTTATGAGCAAACGCACCATCGCGATCTTCACGGGCAACCGTGCTGAGTACGGCCTGCAGTACCCCATCCTGCGTGCAATCGACCGACACCCGGATCTGGACTACCGGCTCCTCGTATCGGGGGCGCATCTAGATGCGTTTTTCGGCCGAACTCTGGACGAGATTCGTAGTGACGGCTTTCGCATCGATGCCGAGGTGAAGATCGAAATGGATGCGGAATCCCTGTTTGGCACGGCCCAGGCCATCGGTTCAGGCATCCTTGAAATCAGTAAGGCGCTGGCCGACCTCAAGCCTGACATGATGGTCGTGTATGCGGATCGATTCGAGGGCCTTGCAGCGGTGGTGGCCGCCACCCAGATGAACATACCCACTGCGCATATTGAAGGGGGCGACCTTACTGAAGGCGGTGCGCTGGATGATTCGGTGCGCCATGCGATGACCAAACTATCGCATCTGCACTTTACGACTAACCAACAAGCAAGCAATCGCATTCTTGCGATGGGGGAGGAAGCATGGCGTGTGCATACTGTCGGCTTCCCGGCAATCGATCTGATTTCCGAGGGGCGTTACGCAAAACCGGATGAAGTCGCGTCGCGCCTCGGACTCGATCTTGGCCGGCCTGTCGTTCTGTTCACCCAGCATTCGGTGACCACGGAGTTTGATCTTGCAGTCGCGCAATTGGAGCCTTCGCTGGATGCGATCGAACAGCTTGCCGCGACTGGTATCCAAGTTGTGTTGACCTATCCGAACAATGATGCTGGCGGACGGCAGATCATTGAACGGTTGGAAGCATTCCGTGCGCGCGGAGTGTCCAATACTCAGGTGCATCGTTCGCTTGGGCGGCATCTTTACCATGGCGTTCTGGCACTGGCGGAAGATGCCGCTCGGCGCGTGGCCTGTGTAGGCAACTCCTCGTCCGGCTTGAAAGAGACGCCTGCCTTTCATTGCCCAACCGTCAACATCGGTTCGCGCCAGGAAGGTCGATTGCGTGGCGACAATGTGCTGGATGCAGATTACGACACTGGAAAAATTGCGGATTCGGTCCGGTGTTGTCTGTATGACGAAGCCTTCCGCAGCATCTGCCGTCGTGCCGAGAATCCCTACTGGCTTGGTGATGCCGGTCCGAAGATCGCGCATGTGCTGGCGACCGTGCCGATGGGCCAGAACCTTATCCGCAAGCGCATGACCCTAAGGGGCGAGACCAGAGACGGATGGTTCCGATGATTGAGAAGTCGCTGACCCTCCAAGCCCCGCTGGTCGAGGCGGTCCGCGCAATCGAAGCCAGCCGCCGTCGGATTGCGGTTGTCGTCGCGGATAACGGCCGCCTGTTGGGGACTTTGACTGACGGTGATATTCGACGTTGTCTGTTGGCCGGCGGTAGCCTTGATACCTCGGTTTCCGAGGCAATGAACGCCAACCCGCTCAGCGCGCCCGAAGGCAGTTCCGACTGCTATCTTCTCGACATCATGCGGCGCGGCAACATCATGGCGGTGCCGTTGGTGGATGAACATGATCATTTCGTCAGGTTGGTGCACCTGATCGATCTGGCACCAGCGGAAGAGGCACGTGAAGCGACCAATTTCGCTTTCGCAGTCATCATGGCGGGGGGTGAGGGCATGCGGCTCAGGCCCATCACCGAGAACATCCCCAAACCGATGGTCGATATCTGCGGCGTTCCGTTGTTGGAGCGCCAGATTCAGCGTCTGGCGAAGGCCGGGCTCAAGCGTGTGTACATCTCAGTCAACTACCTGAGTCATGTCATCGAAGACTATTTCGGTGACGGGGCCAGTTTTGGCCTTGAAATCCGCTACCTGAAAGAACAGCAGAAGTTGGGCACAGGCGGGGCGCTGTCGCTACTCCCCGAGCGCCCGGAAGCGCCCATCGTCGTGATGAATGGCGACATCCTGACGACCTCGGATTTTGGGAGCCTGAATGCGTTCCACTGCAGTCACTCGGCCGCGATCACCGTTGCCGCAGTGGACTATCGCATCAATATCCCGTTCGGGGTGATCCAGAACAAAGGGTCGTACGTTGCCGGACTCTCGGAGAAGCCGTCGCAGCGTTTTCTCTGTAATGCCGGTATCTACGTCTTGTCACCACAGGCTCTGGACCTCTTGCCCCAAGGCAAAGCGTTCAATATGACTGACTTGATAGATGTCTGTCTGGCGACGGACCGCCCGGTCGCCATTTTTCCTGTGCATGAGTATTGGAGCGACATCGGAACCCCCGCGGACCTGGACAAGGCCCGTCGCCTATTTTCGGAGACATGATGAACACGAGTAACGAATCCCTGGCTGGCAAGAAAGTTTTCGTAACAGGTGCTGATGGCTTTATCGGCAGTCATCTGGTCGAGATTCTGGTCGCCCGAGGCGCAGACGTTCGCGCGATGGTTTATTACAACTCCTGGAACGAACGCGGCTGGCTGCGTGATGTCGCGCCCGAAGTGCTGAAACAGGTCGAACTGTTCAACGGTGATGTGCGTGATACGGAACGTGTCCGCGCTGGTGTCCATGGTTGCAATTACGTGTTCCACCTTTCCAGCCTGATCGCTATTCCATACAGCTATGAAGCACCACGTGCATATGTCGACACCAATGTGACAGGGGCTCTGAACGTCTTGCAGGCGTGCCGGGAAAGCGACGCCCTGACACGGTTGGTGCATGTATCGACTTCCGAGGTTTACGGTTCTGCCCAACAGGTCCCGATTCCCGAGAGCCACCCTTTGGTCGGCCAGTCTCCCTATTCCGCCAGCAAGATCGCAGCGGACAAACTGGCCGAGAGCTACTTCCTGTCATTCGGACTCCCAGTGGTGACCGCGCGCCCTTTCAATACTTACGGGCCACGTCAGACGGCGCGTGCCGTCATCCCGACCATTGCAAGCCAGTTGCTGGCAGGTAGCTCCCAATTAAGGCTCGGCTCCCTTACGCCGACGCGCGACTTCAACTATGTCACCGATACTGCTCGCGGCATGCTTGAGTTGGGCCTATGCAAGGCGGCCGAAGGGCGGGTGGTCAACATTGGTTCTGGACAGGAATGGTCTATCGGCCGCACGGTCGAGTTGCTTTGCGAACTGGTGGGCCGCGAGGTGGAGGTGGTCACCGAGCAAGTTCGTATCCGTCCGGAAAAAAGCGAAGTGAACCGGTTGTTGGCCGACACTGCGTTGATGCGCGAACTGACCGGCTGGAACAGCGCGGTACCTTTCCAGGATGGCTTGGCGCGCACCCTGGAGTGGATCGGCAGAAACCTGCACTACTTCGACACTGATCGGTATGCGCGGTGAACAGGCTTGACACTGAGCGACGCCGGGGAAGCGTTCGGGGCTTAAGTGACGTATGGGCATTGTTCGATGGGGGTGCCCGCGGGCGTTTGCTCGCCATCCTCTTGCTGAACCTGGGCGCGGCCATGCTCGAAGCCCTCAGTGCCGGCTTGGTGGTGCCGTTCATCGCCATGCTGGGCAACCCGGACTATGTCTATTCGCAGCCGGCCCTGAACCGGGTTTATGCCACACTGAGCATGACTAGCCCGGCGCAATTCCAGATCGCTGCGGCGCTTGCACTGCTGCTGTTTTTCGTCGCGAAGAACGGCTATCTGGCCATGACGACGAGCGTGCAGTACGGATTTATCTACCGGGAAATGTCGCGCATGTCCGAACGCATGTTCTCGCGTTATCTGCACCTTCCCTACGGTTTTCATATTCAGACCAACAGCGCCGTGCTGATACGCAATGTAAGTAACGAAGTGCTGATGTTCTTCACCAATGTACTTGTGCCCGCACTGACACTGTTCGCGGAAATCACGGTCGTGATCGCGCTGCTGGTCTTGCTGTTATGGTTCGCACCGCTGCCGGCCTTGCTCGCACTCGCCCTGCTGGGAGGGCTGACCATCGCCTTTCATTTAGTGGTGCGACGTAAGGTCAGTCGCTATGGCCTCATGCAGCAGGCCGAACAATCCGAGAGGATCAAAAGCATCAACCAAGGTCTGGGTGGTATCAAGGAGATCAAGGTGCTTGGTCGCGAGGATTACTTCGCACAAGCATTCGCCCGCCACGAACGCATCTTCGCTGAAGTCACCCGCTACGCCATGGTACTCAACCAGATGCCGCGTCTGTTCATGGAAACAGTTGCCTATTCGGCGCTCTTTCTCGGGGTAGTCGGAGTGCTGTTCTCAGGTGGACAGACCGCCACGCTGTTGCCGATGTTGGCGCTGTTCGCAGTCGCCGCGGTACGACTGCTGCCATCCGCGAACCGCATCCTGGGCTCGGTCACGCGCATTTCTTATTACCGTCCTTCGCTTGATGTCGTCTCCGCCGATGCCCTGCTGGAGCCCTCTGCGCAGGCGGAGGGCGGCCAGCCTGCGAGTATTCGCTTCGAGCGCGAGATTGCGTTGCGGGGCGTGCATTACACCTACCCAGGCGCTGCAGCGCCTGCACTGCAGGGGGCCGAACTGGTCATTCCCAAGGGTGCCAGTGTCGCCCTCACGGGGCCATCGGGAGCCGGCAAGACGACGCTTGCGGATATCATCCTAGGCCTGTTGCAGCCTGGTTCCGGGCAAGTGCTCGTCGATGGTGTCGACGTGCGCGATTCGATCCATGCCTGGCAGCGGCACCTCGGCTATGTTCCGCAAACGATCTATCTCTCCGACGACAGCATTCGGCGCAACGTCGCCTTCGGCATTCCAGATGCGCAGATCGACGACCGGCGGATCTGGTCGGCGCTTGCTCTGGCGCAGTTGAAGCCACATGTTGAAGCGCTGCCTGACGGGCTCGACGCGGTAGTCGGCGAGCGAGGTATCAGCCTCTCCGGTGGCCAGCGCCAGCGCGTGGGTATTGCACGTGCGTTGTACCACGACCCCGATGTTTTAATTCTAGACGAAGCGACCTCAGCGCTCGATGCCGAGACCGAGCGCGAGATCGCCCTGTCCATCGACTCACTGATGGGGCACAAGACGCTGATCATCATTGCACACCGCCTTGCGACCATAGAGAAGTGTTCGCTGAAGTTCCATCTGGACAATGGCGAGATCGTGTCATGACCAAGAAGCGCATCGCCCTTATCCGCTACTCGCCGGACTATTTCATGCCCTTCGGACGAGGCCTCGAAGCGGCTGGTTTCGAGGTGTACTGGATCAATGCCCTGAAATCTGACGCTCGCGCGCTGATACAGGCGGAAGTGTCCACCTCGCAGTGGCTCGATACCACCGAGGACTTCGATCCCGACGCCATGCCGTTGTCCGAGTGTCGCGCCCGCCTTGGTGCGCTGGAACGCGCCGTCGAAGGCCCACGCGTGTACGACATCATCCTAATGGATCGGCATCTACGAAAGAAATCGACGGAATTTGCAATCCGATATCTAGCCCATATTGAGCGGGTGGTCACCGAGTACCTGACTCGCAACCGCATCGGGCTCGTCAGCAGTGGCCGCGACTCGGCGCTGCAGTTGTTGACCATGCTGGTCTGTCGTCGTCTCGGCATTCCCTGGGTCGTGCCCACACGCGCACGCATTCCCCAGGAACTCTATGGCTTCTGCTCGCGCCACGATACCGAAGGCCTGATTCGTTTCCGGAATGTGACGCCCGAGGACCACGCCTGGGCCGCAGCATTCCTTGATCAGTACAAGAATAAAGCGCTACGACCGGCGCTGAAGAAATCGGCACGTGGATTTCTGGATGTGCTGCAGTTGCTGCCGGCTCATGCACGCGTGTTCGCCTACGAGCTTGGTAAGTCTCTGATCGACAAGGGCAACGACTACGCCCGATATACGATTCCCACGCTGGTCGCTATGTATCTGCGGCGGCGCCTGAACATGTTGACGTACAAGCTCGCGCCGCCCTATCAGACGCCGGGGGCAGCGCCCTTCGGCCTTTATGCACTGCATACTCAACCCGAATCCTCGATCGATGTGGTCGGGTCGTATTACTCGGACCAGATAGGCTTGGTTCGCACCATTGCCCGCTCGATGCCGGCCACACATGAACTCTATGTGAAGATCCATCCAAGCGACGTCGATGGCAAGACCACCGGGTTCTATCGCGAATTGCGTGATATTCCCGGCGTGCGCCTGATTGGCCACCAGATCGATGCACGGGAGTTGCTGTCTCGGGTGTCCATTGTGTTCGCGTTGTCCGGAACTATCGCCTACGAAGCCGGTTTGCTGGGACGTCCCGTGATCACCTTTGCGCGCAATTACTTCAACGCGCTGCCGACGATCCGCCATTGTGCAACCCCAGCCGAGTTGTCTGCACTGATCGATGCCATGCTCGACCAGCCTGCCCCAGAAAATCTGCAGGAGTTGCTGACCGAATTCCTCGCGGAACTTCGCGTCTGTTGCCTGGATGGTGAGGTGAACCGGACCTATGGGACAAGTACCTCGGCGCTCAAGGAGTCCGATCTCGATACATTGCGGCAGGCTTATAGCGCGCTCGCACAGCAATTAGCGTGTGGCTGAGCAACAGTATGCGCACCGTCGTTTGGTTGATCGCGATGTTCTGGGGCATAGGTCAGAACCTGCCCTTCGAGCAACTCTATGTCCACGGCATCAATCCAGGCGATTTCATTTTTCTGGGATTGTTGTCGGTACAGTTGACTCATCCAGAATCGCGAGTGGAATTCATCACTGAGGCGGAACGGCTCTGGAGCCTGTTTCTCCTGATCGCAGTATTCGTCACATTAACCGCAATTTCTTCAGCGGTTAATGTGCATACCTGGGGTTTGTATGGCAACGACATCGTCGAGATGTTACGGCCGCTGTATTACTTCCTTCTGGTGGTATTCGTTTCGGTCAACACTCGACGCTATGGTATTTCCCTGGTGGTCGCATTTCTCTCGGGTATCCTGGTATCGGGCATCGTTGCCTACCTGATGCCATCCAATCCAGACATGCTTGGTTTCGTCGTGCTTTGGAATCCCAATGTCGTCGGTAACATGCTGGCCTTCGGCGCCCTGTTGGCATCCCTCCTCATCTTCGAGGGACGCATCGCCGCCGCGTCGTTGTTCCTGTTTGCCTTTTTGCTGCTGTCCGTATTTACCTACTCCAAGGGTACCTGGCTGATGGTCATACTGGGCTTGATCGCCTTCGTGATCGCCCTGCACGAGCATTCGGGAGGCCAGGTCAGACGAGTTGGCAAGCGCATTCTTGTTGCGGGCATCCTCGGCTTGATCCTTCTGGGGGCGGCCTATTTCGATGAACTATATGAGCTCGTGCGTTTCAAGATTGCCACGACCCAGATTGATGACAGCGCCGTCGAAGGCAGCACAACCGCCGCTCGCTGGGGCTTCGTCAAGGCTTCCCTGCTGCTTGTATTGGAGAACCCTGTGTTCGGTGTCGGTATCTCAAACTATGAGAGCGCCTATGACTCCCTGGAACACGTCCTTGGGAACGACTACTGGCCGACTGACAATCCGCATAGTGCCTGGCTGTATATCCTGGCCTGCATCGGCATCCCGGCGTTGTTCGTATTCCTTGGCATTGTCGTAAGGGTGCTGGCCGAGTTCAATACTCGCATACCGCTAAACGGGCGATCGCGGCTGTTCTACATCGGCCTGTTCACCATGGTGCTGTTCCTGAGTGGCTCGGTGGTGTTGCATGTGCTGACCCAGTATTTTTTTTGGTTTTTCGCGGGCATCGTCAGCGGCTGGCAGCCTTCTGGCCGTGACGCGAGGTTATTCGCGGCCCAGGCATGACTGCTTTCATGAATTTCTTCTTGCGGATCGGGCGTTATGTTGTGCGCAGGCCCTTGCCATCGATATTGCTCAATGTCCTGCTGATGTTGCGCTGGCGTTGCCGCATCCATCCCCTGGCCTACATCGAGTACCCGCTGGCACTTCGGTTGGGCAGGGGAGTCCGAGTAGGCCGGTGTACGCTGCTTTGTCGCGGACGGGCAGGCTGTGCCATCCAGCTGGGAGACCGTGTTTGTCTGCACGACGGCGTCATCCTTGACGCATTGGGGGGCTACATCACGATCGGTTCTGATACCAGCGTGAATCCCTACTGCGTCCTGTACGGCACCGGCGGGCTTGTCATCGGCAGCCACTGCGGCATCGCCACGCATACGGTCATGGTGGCAGCCAGCCACACCTTCGACCGACCGGATCAGCCCATGATGCTGCAGCCCATACATGCTCAGGGCATCAGCATAGGCGATGACGTATGGGTTGGCGCCGGTGTCCGTATTCTCGATGGCGTTGTGCTGGAGCGGGGCTGCATCGTAGCTGCCGGTGCTGTAGTCACGCGACATTTCAGGGAGGGATGCGTGGTTGGAGGTGTTCCGGCCAGGCTACTCAAACATAGGGAGGGTTTCCCCAAGTGAATGCGAACAATGACCTGGCCGGCAGGTCCTATTGGGACAGAAACTGGTCCCTCGTTCCCCCGGCACTTCTCGACTTGGAGGACACGCGCCTGGAGAATGAGATCAACCAGCGTTTCCATGAAGTCTTTACGAAACTGCTCGATCCAGTCCGTGACGCAGGAAAACGTTTGATCGAGGTGGGATGCGCACAATCGGTGTGGCTTCCCTATTTCGCCAAGCAATATGGCCTGCAGGTCGCAGGGCTGGACTATTCGGAAGAAGGCTGCCGCCAGTCGGAGGCAGTGCTCGCGAGCGCCGGCATGGCGGGGGAAGTGCACTGTGCCGATATGTTCGCACCGCCGCAGTCCCTGCTTAATGCCTTCGACTTCGTGTTAACGATGGGGGTCGTCGAACATTTCACCGATACCACCGCGGCAATCGCGGCGCTTGCGCGTTTCCTCCGGCCCGGCGGGGTGATGATCACCGTCATCCCCAATATGAATGGATCTACAGGAGCGCTGCAGAAACTGTCGGATCCCGAGGTCTTTGATAGCCATGTGGCATTGACACCGGATCAGTTGCACCCAGCCCATGCGGCTGCCGGACTGAACGTGCGTCATTGTGAATATTTCGTGGCCACCAATTACTACGTGGTCAATGCACTGCATCGGCGGGGAAGCTTGAATTACCCGGCAATCCGGTTGGTCAGCGGCTTGCTGGGGCGAATGAGCATGGGGATATGGCAGTTGGAACGCATGTTCGGCCGTTTGCCCACCTCGCGCGCTTTCTCGCCCTACGTGGTCTGCATCGCGCAATACCAGCCGCGATGAGCCTGTCCCTGGTTTTCGCGGCGGTATTGGCTGCCTTTGCCCTTGGCATGTTCAGCGGGCATCGCAATGCATTTCCGTTCGGCATTCTCTTGCGTCTGAAACGATTCCTGTCCATGCGGAACAAGCCGGCGGCTGCTGGCGCCACCCCCGCTTTCGTCGTCGACCTCGCTACCAAGGAGGCCTTGTTGGACAAACGCAGGCGCTTGGCGAACTACATCTGGGGTGAGGACGGCTTGCCGCTGCATCGGCTGCCGGATGTTCTGAAGGGTGAGGTTGAGGATGTCCTGTCGCGCCAGTTCCAATCCCTGGCCACTGCCGTACGCTGGACCATCAGGATGGATCACGGGATCGACTCCGTTGCCTTGGTGTTGACCCCGCATCGACATGTGCGTGACCTTGCTGTGATCTACCAGCAGGGCCATGAGGGCAGCATATCCCATGGCCGTCACGTGATCCGGCGCCTGCTGGAACATGGCTATCGCGTGGTGGCGCTGGCGATGCCCCTGCTCGGGGGCAACAGCCAGCCTGTAATCCAGTTTCGCCGGCACGGTCCGGTACGGTTGCAGGATCACGACCATTTCTTTCTGCTCGACCATGAATTCGGTGGCAACTCGATACGCTTCTTCATCGAGCCGGTACTGGCTTGTATCAATCAGCTCGCTGCACAGGGTGTTAAGAATTTCGCGATGTTGGGCTGGTCTGGTGGCGGCTGGACGACCACATTGTGTGCCGCGCTGGATCAACGCATCGGCAGAAGTTTTTCCGTGGCCGGCTCGCTGCCTTTTTCTTTGCGAATACGTGGTGAACTTGCCGATTATGAAAACCACCTACCGGCGCTCTACGAAATCGCGAATTATCCGGAGTTGTACGTTCTCGCCGCTTATGGCCCGGGCAGGTCGTCACTGCAGATACTCAATGAATTCGACACGGTAGCCTGGTCGGGGCGCCGGGGGGAGTTGTATCAGGATCGTGTCCAGCAGACTCTGACACGCCTAGGCGAGGGGCGCTTCTCTTGCATGATAGATTCATCCTGGGTTGGGCATGGAATATCACGCATTTCGCTGGAACATGTGCTGTCCCGCCTGGATGTCCATGGTAAGTGAGTCCAATGCCGAAAATGTCGTTAATCGTCATTCAGCTCGATGAGCAATGTCATTTGATATTTGTCGGGATGATGTCTGGTAATGGTCTTGATCGAATAGGCATGGCGATCAGCGCAATTGCAATGGACAAGGCGCTGAAAGGGCTTAATTTGCCATTTGTTCCGGTTTTACTGACGAACCCAGGACTGATGTTTGATGTGTTGGAAAAAGCGAGAATGTTGCATTCAAGTATGTTGCTGCAGCGCAGAAATTCCAAATGAAATCAGGTGATAGCAGACGCTCCGTGTGTTTTCTCATTCGTAGTCTTGAGCGAGGTGGTGCCGAGCGCCAATTGACCCTGCTTGCCATTGCCCTGGCCAAGAAGGGATGGAGGGTGTCCGTACTGCTATTTTATGGCGGCGGATCATTTGCCGCAGAATTGGTGGATTCCGGGGTACGCCTTATCGCCCTTGAGAAGGGGGGGCGTTGGGATGTCCTGCCCTTCCTTGTCCGACTTGTGCGCCGCCTGCGCCAGGAGTCGCCTGCCGTGCTGCATAGTTATCTGACAGTTTCCAATCTGCTTGCTGCATTGCTAAAGCCATTATTTCCAGGGACCTGTATTGTCTGGGGGGTACGTGCGTCCGACATGGACTTGTCGCGTTACGATTGGCTCTCTCGCGTGTCTGCGCGTGCTGAACGCTGGTTTGCCGGCATGGCCAACATGATTATCTCCAACTCGCATGCAGGTAAACGACATGCAGTTGATCATGGCTTCCCCTCGGACCGGATGGTGGTCATCCCGAACGGTATCGATACGTCGCGGATGGTTTCCAGTGCCGCTGCACGGCAGAGGATGCGGGCAGCGTGGGGGGTGGCCGAGGATGAAATCCTGATAGGCCTGTCAGCCCGGGTGGATCCCGTCAAGGGGCATGACATTTTCTTGCAGGCAGCTGCACTGCTCGCAAACGCATTTCCACAGGTGCGTTTTGTCTGTGTCGGTGAGGGGCCGGCGGATTTTCTGCTGCAACTGCGGGAACAGGCACGGCAGGCCGGCCTGGGTGAGCGTCTGGTTTGGGCTGGCGTGCATTCGAATATGGCGGCCGTCTACAGCGCACTGGATATCGCAACCTCTACATCGATTAGTGAAGGTTTTTCCAATTCGATCGCCGAGGCAATGGCTTGCAGTGTGCCTTGCGTGGTCACCGATGTCGGCGACTCAGCCTTTATCGTCGGGGAAACCGGAGTTGTCGTACCCGCCCATGACCCTGGCAAGCTGGCCGAGGGCTGGCGCTTCCTCCTGGAATTGCCGGCCATTGAACGCACGGCATGGGGGGCGCGTGCCTGCCAGCGAGTCGTCGCAAACTTCAGCGTCGACGCCATGGTCGACGCCACCGAGAAAGTTCTGAGTGCGGGGCCCTGCGATGCCGCTAGAAGTTGACCGCGTCGGGCTTGCCAGGGGGAATGCAGAGGTTCCTGCTGGGGTGGCCTCTCTGGCCCCCCCACACGGTAACAAGACTCGGGTACTCATCGTGTTTTCCTCCAGCGAACTGGGGGGGGCCGAGCGAAGCCTCACCCGCATGGCACTGGCCGTGCCCGATTCGGTCGACTACGACATGGCTACGCTGGACGGGGAGGGGCCGTGGTCCGCATGGTGTCGCACCTTGGGAGGAACCCCGTTGGTGTTGGGCGAGCGTCGTGCCGGGCGGGGTCATGGACGCTTCGGTTTGCGGGCACTCGCACGCCTGGTGGGGCTGGTCCGGTCCCGACGCCCTGCACTGATCTACGTGATCGGACTGCGTGCCTCTTTGCTACTGCGTCTGGTCAAACCCTGGTTGCGGGGCGCGCTTCTGGTTCAGGGGGTGCGCTGGAATCCGAATTCAGATTCGCGACTGGACCGGGCTTTTCGGGCGGTGGAACGGATGCTCGGAGGCTTGATTGATCTATACATCTGCAATTCACGGATTGCTGCCCATACGCTGAATCTCCAGTTGCATATTCCGCTGCATCGTATTCAGGTGATCTACAACGGGCTGGAGAAGTCGTTTACGGCGCCCATGTCGTTGTCAGTACGGCCGATGCAGGTCTTGACCATAGCCAATCTGAGCCCTCGCAAAGGCTACCTGGAATACCTTGAACAGGTGGTCGCTCCGCTCAGTAAAAAATTGCCGGGAGTGCGTTTCGTGTTGGTTGGCAGGGATGAAATGGCCGGGGCTGTACAAAACAAGATTGCTGAACTCGGCCTGGGCCAGATTGTTGCCTGTATCGGATTTCAGCAAGACGTCTCGACATTTCTCAACGATGCACGCGTTTTCGTCATGCCTTCACTCTGGAACGAGGGATGCCCAACTTCGATCCTGGAGGCAATGGCATATGGGTTGCCCCCCGTAGCGTTTGAACTGGATGGGATTCCGGAGCTTATCGTGCACGAAACCGACGGTATTCTGGTGCCCATGGGGGACTACGACCGAATGCGCAGCGAGATTGAAAGCTTGTTGCAGGATCCGGAGCGAGCAATACGACTGGGAGAGCATGGTCGCGACAAGGTGCTGGCTCATTTCGGAATAGAAACTGCTGCAGTTGAACACGCCAAGGCATTCAGCAATTTGCTACAGGAACAAAGAACATGAACGCTGCTGAACAGATTAAGGCACCCTTGCCGGATCACGCCAATCTGGATCCGAATACCGTCAGCGGATTCGGCGACGAATGGTCGCGTTTTACCCAGGCGTCCCTGGATGGGGCGGCGCGCGACCGCATATTCCAGGATTACTTCGCCGTTTTCCCCTGGCTGGATTTGCCCGTCGATGCAGTCGGTGCGGATATCGGCTGCGGCAGTGGGCGTTGGGCGCTAGTGGTGGCTCCCAGGGTCGGGAGTCTCCTTCTTGTGGATGCCAGCGCGGAAGCTCTCGATGTTGCCCGGCGCAATTTGTCCGGCGTGGCCAATGTTCATTTTCAGCATGCTTCTGTCGGCGCCCTGCCCATGGAAGATGCCTCCCTCGATTTCGCCTATTCCCTGGGGGTGTTGCACCACGTGCCAGATACCGCCACTGCGATTCGGGCAGTCGCACACAAACTCAAGCCTGGCGCCCCTTTCCTGATTTATCTGTATTACGCCTTCGACAATCGGGGTATGGGATATCGATTCCTATGGCGTCTCAGCGATTGGATGCGTCAGGGTGTTTCCAGATTGCCTTTCGCATTGCGTTATGTCGTAAGCCAGGTAATTGCGGCATTGGTTTATTGGCCTCTGGCCAGGTCGGCCTGGTTGCTGGAACGTTTGGGTGTACTCCCGAATGCCTGGCCCCTGGCCTACTACCGTGACAAGCCTTTCTACGTACATCGCACCGATGCTCTGGACCGCTTCGGAACACGCCTGGAACAGCGTTTCACCCGGGCCGAGATAGAGGTGATGCTGCGTGACGCAGGTTTTGTCGAGATTCGTTTTTCCGACAGGGCGCCCTACTGGTGTGCCGTCGGCATCAAGGGCTGAGCATCAATGTGCGGAATTGTTGGTTGGCTTGGACGCGCTGTTGACCGCGAAGCAGCATTGGCGATTTGCGGAGAACTGCACCACCGCGGTCCCGATGACGCAGGGGTATGGTTAGATGATACGGCGGGCATCGCGCTGACCCATCGTCGCTTGTCCATCCTGGATCTCTCCCCGGCAGGGCATCAGCCGATGGTCTCGGTATCTGGACGCTACGTCATTGCCTTCAACGGCGAGATATACAATCACTTGGACTTGCGCAGGGAAATGGACGCCATGCCCTGGCGCGGGCATTCAGACACGGAAACGCTGCTGGCTGCTTTCGAGCGTTGGGGCGTGGAAGCCACACTGGCGAAGTGCTGCGGCATGTTCGCTATCGCCTTGTGGGACAGGTCCACGCGTAACCTGGTCCTTGCCCGTGACCGCCTTGGCGAAAAGCCACTGTATTACGCGTGGCAGGGCGCAAGTTTCCTGTTCGGTTCGGAACTCAAGGCGCTGCGGGCACATCCGGAATTCCGTGGCGAGATCGACCGGGATGCCCTGGCGCTCTATATGCGCCACAACGCGATTCCTGCGCCGCATTCGATCTATCGGAATGTGTTCAAACTGCCTCCCGGAACCTGGTTGAAGATAAGGCCGGGCGAGCTCGAAGCAAAGCCGCAGCAATACTGGTCAGTCCGTGCAGCGGCGGAAGAAGGCAGGCGTTCGCCTTTTACAGGCAGCGATGGTGAGGCTCGCGAGGCTCTGACTGCGGTGCTGCGACAAGCCGTGGCCGGGCAGATGTTGGCGGACGTGCCCCTGGGGGCTTTTCTCTCCGGTGGAGTGGATTCCTCAATGGTGGTGGCGCTCATGCAGGCGCAGTCGACACGGCCGATACGCACGTTCACGATTGGTTTCCATGAAACGGGTTACAACGAGGCAGAGCATGCCCATGCCGTGGCGGCCCACCTGGGTACCGAGCACACCGAGCTGTACGTGACTGCGGAACAGGCGATGGCGGTCATTCCACGTCTACCCGAACTTTATGACGAGCCCTTTGCGGATTCTTCGCAGATTCCTACCTTCCTGGTCTCCGAGCTGGCGCGCCGCCATGTGACGGTGAGCCTGTCTGGAGATGGCGGCGACGAACTGTTCGGAGGCTACAACCGATATTTCTGGGCGACCAGCATCTGGCGGCGCATCGGCTGGGCGCCCCAGAGTTTGCGTGCGGCCCTGGCAGGTGCATTGACGGTTCTGCCGCCGCCGCTGTGGAACCAGGCGTTCAAGGGGGTTGCACGATTTCTTCCTGCTGGTTGGCGATATGCCAATCCCGGCGATAAGTTGCACAAACTCGCAGAAATTCTCGCGGTGCGCAGCCCGGAGGAAATCTACCTAGGCCTAGTGTCGCACTGGAAGCGTCCGGAGGATCTGGTGCTAGGTGCACGGGAGCCTGCCACCGTTCTTACCGATCCGCTCCTTTGGGCTGATTTGCCGGATTTCGAGAGCCGCATGATGTATATGGACCAGATGACCTATCTCCCGGACGACATCCTGACCAAGGTGGATCGTGCGGCGATGGGCGTTTCTCTGGAGACCCGTGTGCCGCTGCTGGATCATCGGGTAGTGGAGTTCGCTTGGTCGTTGCCGTTGTCCATGAAGATCCGGCACGGCCAGGGAAAGTGGCTGTTACGGCAGGTGCTTTACCAGTATGTGCCGCCGGCGTTGATCGAGCGGCCCAAGATGGGGTTTGGAATTCCAATCGACGTTTGGTTACGGGGGCCACTCAAGACATGGGCGGAGGGCTTGCTCAATGAGCGCCGTCTGCAACATGAAGGCTATTTCAATCCAGTGCCAATCCGCCAGAAATGGGATGAACATCTGGCTGGTCGGCGTAACTGGTCCTACTATCTGTGGGATGTCCTGATGTTCCAGGCATGGTTGGAGGCCAGATATTGAACCGGCCAAAGTTGCTTTTTCTGGTCACTGAGGACTGGTATTTCGTCTCCCATCGCCTCTCACTGGCGATCGCGGCGCGCGATGCCGGCTTTGAAGTGTCGGTTGCTTCCCGCGCAGGAGCACATGTGCAGACAATCCAGGATGCCGGGCTGAAGTTCATCCCTTTTGCTTTATCACGTCGCGGTGGCAATCCGGTTACAGAAATTGCAAGACTCACTTGGCTCTACCGTAGCGAGCGCCCCACTGTCGTGCACCACGTGGCCTTGAAGCCAGTGCTCTATGGGGCATTGGCGGCGCGCTTGGCGGGCGTGCCTCAGGTTGTAAACGCGGTTGCTGGGTTGGGTTGGTTGTTCATGTCCGGGGGGCTGGCTGCGCGTATGGTGCGACCGTCTGTCCGAGGTGTTCTGGCGCGTTTGCTCGCCTCGCCAGTGAGTCGCACCATCGTGCAGAATCAAGACGATCATGCTCTCTTGGTGCGTTGCGGTGTGCCTGCTGATTGTCTACGGCTAATACGCGGCGCAGGGGTGGATACGGTGGAATTCTCACCGGTGACGGCGCCGCCTACCCCCGTCACGGTTGTGTTGGCGGCACGCATGCTATGGGACAAGGGTGTCGGCGAGTTCGTGGCGGCGGCTGCGCAACTGCATGCAGATGGGGTGACCGCCCGTTTTGTTCTCGTGGGCGAACCAGATCCGGCCAACCCCAGCTCGATTCCGCGTGCGAGCCTGCTTGCTTGGCACGGCCGGAATGGGCTGGAGTGGTGGGGGCGGCGCGACGACATGCCCGCCGTACTAAAAATGGCGCACATTGCTTGTTTGCCTTCGTATCGAGAAGGTCTGCCCAAATCGCTGCTGGAAGCGGCCGCTTGCGGCTTGCCGATCGTAACTACGGATACTCCCGGCTGTCGTGAAGTGGTGATCAACGGGGACAATGGCTTTTTGGTGCCGGTGAGGGACAGCAGTGCTCTGGCAATGGCGCTGAATAAATTGATTGCCGATGCCGAGCTCCGCCGCAGCATGGGAGAGAGGAGCCGAACACGTGCGCTGGTGGAGTTTCAGCAGGTGCGGGTGAACGAGGAGACACTGGCGGTGTATCGAGAGTGCCTAGCATGAGTGTATTGATTACCGGTGCATCCGGCTTCGTGGGACGCGCGCTGTGCGCGATGCTGGTGAAGGGCGGGTATGAGATCGTGCCGGTGGTGCGCGGTTCGACCGGGTTGGCCGACGCGCGTAACGTAGGGGCGATCGATGCCGGAACCGATTGGCGTACCGCATTGAAGGGCGTACAGACTGTGGTACACCTTGCCGCGCGGGTTCATGTCATGCGCGATGCGGCTAGCGATCCGCTGGTAGCCTTTCGAGCGGTGAATACTGCGGGGACTTTGAACCTGGCACGTCAGGCCGCAGCTGCAGGGGTACAGCGACTGGTCTTCATCAGTTCAATCAAGGTGAATGGCGAAGGCCTTGAGCGACCCTATAGCGAGTCTGACCAGCCCGCACCGCAGGATGCCTATGCGATTTCAAAGTGGGAAGCGGAACAGGGGTTGCGTGAAATTGAAGCAGCGACAGGCTTGGAAGTGGTAATCCTGCGCCCGCCCTTGGTCTATGGGCCTGGCGTTGCTGCCAACTTTCAGCGTTTGATGCATACGGTGTCGCGGGGCAGACCCTTGCCGTTCGGGCGCGTGGAGAATCGTCGCAGCTTGCTTTATCTGGGCAACTTAACCGATGCCATCCGGGTATGTCTTGCACACTCCGCCGCAGCCGGGAAGACTTTTCTGCTGTCCGATGGCGAGGATGTTTCAAGTGCAGATCTGATTCGCCGTTTGGCTCGGGCGATGAATCGACCTGCTCGCCTGCTGCCTGTGCCAGTTTCCTTGTTGTACCTAGGGGGGGCGTTGTCGGGATATTCCGCGGAGGTGACGCGTCTGCTAGGGTCGCTGACCGTCGATAGCGCACTATTTCAACGGGAGTTGGGTTGGCGGCCGCCATTTTCACTGGAGGAAGGGCTGAGCCAGACCACAGCCCATTACCTCCAACATATGGATTAAGAAAGTCCGAGGGAGAGTTGCTGGATG
This sequence comes from Hydrogenophilaceae bacterium, assembly GCA_031426815.1. Lineage (GTDB taxonomy): Bacteria > Pseudomonadota > Gammaproteobacteria > Burkholderiales > Thiobacillaceae > PFJX01. The sequence goes on along the minus strand of JASJPG010000053.1, from coordinate 29,658 downwards.
TCTGGAATGTTGTTGCCCCCCCTTGCTCTGGTTGTTTGCTGGTTTGCATTGACGCTACTGCTCCGAAGAGAGGCCCTGCTGCCTCTCGATCATCCCAACGAGCGTTCTTTGCATGACCGTCCGACACCACGTATCGGCGGCTTGGGAATCATGGCCGGTCTGGCTATCTGCACGATGTTATGGCGCCCTGAGGAGGTGTTCTTGCTGACGCTGGTTGCGTTGGGATTGTGCATGCTGTCTTTGCTGGATGATCTACGTGGCTTGTCGGTACGCATCCGATTCGCAGGCCATTCCCTGGCGGCTGCGGTGACGTTGTATTTTTTGCTCGACCTGCCGGGATGGGCAGGGTGGCTAGCATTGCCAGCCTTGATCTGGATGATCAATCTGTACAACTTCATGGATGGTGCAGATGGTCTGGCCGGCGGCATGACGCTGTTCGGTTTTGCCAGTTATGGCGTTGCTGCCTGGCTCGGCGGGGCGGACTCGTTCGCGCTGTTGGCATGGATCATCGCGGCGGCAGCGGCGGGTTTCCTGCTGTTCAATTTTCCACCGGCACGGATATTCATGGGCGACGCCGGTTCGATTCCAATCGGTTATCTGGCAGCAGCGTTGGGCATGGCCGGGTGGGCGGCCGGATTGTGGCCGCTTACGTTTCCGCTGCTGGTGTTCTCGCCGTTCATTGTTGATGCCAGCGTAACTTTACTGTGGCGTTTGTCACGGGGAGAGAAGGTCTGGCAGGCGCATCGCAGCCATTATTACCAGCGCCTCGTGCGCATGGGGTGGACGCATCGACGATTGGCTTTGTCGGAATATGGGCTAATGGCAGCTGTAAGTATCTCCGGGCTTGTTTTAGTGCAGCGTCCGGATTGGCAACTCGGCATAACCTTGGCCTGGGCGGCAATTTACGCGGCGTTGGCTGTCATCATCGACCGTCGCAGTAAGGAACATTCTCTTGGCCATTAGTTCACGCATCAACTTGGTAATCTTGCATGACCTCGCTGCTTCGGTAGCTGCCTGGTTCGGCGCGTATTGGCTGCGCTTCAATCTATCTTTACCGGAGGAATATCTGTCGGCCGCCTTGTCGACGCTGCTTTGGGTCGCGCCGTTGCAAGCGGTTCTTTTTTGGCGTTTTGGCCTTTATCGAGGGATGTGGCGTTTCGCCAGCCTGCCGGACCTGAAGCGAATTCTGAAAGCGGTCGGCGTGGCTGCCGTGGCGGTGCCGGTAGTCCTGGTTCTGTTTCGTGTTGAATCTGTCGTGCCGCGTTCGGTACTGATTCTGGATCCTCTCCTGCTGGTGCTGATCATGGGCGGAAGCCGCTTCACCTATCGCGCCTGGAAGGACCACCGTTTGAGCGCTCTGATGGTGGATGCCAAGCCTGTGCTGATTCTTGGCGCCGGCTCGGCGGCGGATTTCTTGTTGCGCGAACTGAATCGCACGGCATATGGCTATCAGCCGGTGGGCTTGCTGGATGACGATGTCAGCAAACGTGGACGCCATGTCCAGGGGGTGGCGGTATTGGGTACGCTGGCGGAACTCGATAAGTGGGTCGAAAAAACCGACGTGCGCAATATCGTGTTCGCCTTACCTTCCGCTTCGCATGCGTTGCGGACACAGTTGGCTGAACAGTGCGTTCGACTTGGGCTCGATATTCTCACGGTTCCTTCAATGGAAGACCTGATGCAGGGCAGGGTTTCGGTCGCTGCTCTGCGCAAGATCGAACTGGATGACCTGCTCGGGCGCGATCCGGTGACGCTTGATTGTCAAGGCTTGCACGAACTACTGACCGACAAGGTGGTGATGGTCACCGGCGCCGGCGGTTCCATCGGTTCAGAGTTATGTCGCCAACTCGCCCATTTCAAGCCGCGTTTGCTGGTGATGCTGGAACAGGGCGAGTTCGCGCTGTATGGCATGGAACAGGAGTTTGCCAAGTGTTGCCCGGAGCAACCGTTGGCGTGCGTGATCAGCGATGTGAAGGATGCCGCGCGCATCAATCAGGTCATGCGCGAGTACCGGCCCGATGTGGTGTTTCATGCCGCCGCCTACAAGCATGTGCCGCTGATGGAGCGGGTGAATGCGCTGCAGGCGGTGAAAAACAACGTATTGGGAACCTGGGTGGTCGCCTGCGCCGCGCGCGATGCCTGTGTCGAGAAATTCGTCATGATCTCCACCGACAAGGCGGTGAATCCGACCAATGTCATGGGGGCGTCCAAACGGCTGGCGGAGATGGTCTGCCAATCGCTTCAGGAAGATGCGGGAACGCGTTTTGTCTCGGTCCGCTTCGGCAATGTGCTGGGCTCGTCCGGCAGTGTGATTCCGAAGTTCCAGAAGCAGATCGAGGCGGGCGGGCCGGTGACCGTGACGCATCCGGAGATCACGCGTTTCTTCATGTCGATTCCGGAGGCGGCGCAACTCGTGTTGCAGGCCGGATTGATGGGGAAGGGCGGCGAAATCTTCGTGCTGGATATGGGTGAGTCGATCAAGATCGCCGATCTGGCGCGGCTGATGATTCGGCTATCCGGCAAGAGCGAGGACGAAATCCATATCGAATACAGCGGCTTGCGGCCTGGCGAGAAACTGTACGAAGAAGTGTTGGCCGACGCCGAGACAACCTTGCCGACGCCGCATCCGAAACTGCGTGTGGCGAGTGCGCGGCAGGTGGATTCGGAACTGGTCGATTCTTTTATGGCCTGGATCGGGGTGACAGCAAGCGCGACGGATGCGGAAGTGCGAACGCGGTTGCAGACGTGGTTGCCCGGCGAATACCGGCCTGAAGCGGATCAGGCGCCGGCTATCGGCGCCGCGGAAGGCGGTGCGAACGCGACATCCTCGAACAATGTATCCATCGAAAGCCGCACGCCGACGCTTTCCAGCACCACCTCGTCCGCTGCGCCGCTGGCATAAAGCACCCAGCGCGCCTTGCCGGCGGCGTCGTCTTCACGCCGGAACAGGTCGGCATGGCGGCGATCCTGTTCCACCAGCAGATATTCCCTGAGCGTGTCGATGTTGCGGTACAGCTCGAATTTCAGGCCGCGGTCGTAAGCGGAGGTGGATTCGGACAGCACTTCGACGAGCAATACTGGATGCTGTTTGGCGAGATCGGTTTCTGTTGTTTTGTCGCGCGCATCGCAGGTGACCATGACATCCGGATAGAACGCGGCATCGGCGGCGTCGATGCGCAATTTCATGTCGGCGATGAACGCCCGACATGGGCTACCACGCAGCGCGGCGCGCAATGCGCTGGCGATATTAAGGGCAATGGTGTTGTGGCCATCGCGCGCACCGGTCATCGCAAATACTTCGCCAGTGATGTACTCGTGGCGTTCGTTTTGCTTGGCTTCCCAGCGCATGAAATCTTCCAGGCCGAATTTGAGTTGTTGGTGTGCCGCGCCCATGTCTTTCCCCGCTTCGTTGGTCTGGTGAGTATAGCGAAGGCAGCACACTACTGGCGCTGCGTGGAACCTGCTTCGCCATCCCGTTCCGCCGCTCTTGCCGCCACCAGCCCTTGCGCCAGCGCGGTGGGTACGCTTGGCTGCGGGGTTTCGGTGACGTCTCCGGCGGCGTAGATGCTGGCAACGGAAGTCCGCTGCCAGACGTCGGTGACGATATGGCCGCTGCCACTCAGGGCGGGCCGCAACGCAAGCGGGAAAGTCGCCAGCACCTCGCTATTCGGCAGATAGCCGAACATCGCCAGCAGCCAGTCGTACCTCACCTTGATTGGCCCCCAGGCGGCGACGATGCGGTTGTCGTCGAGTTGCAGCGAATCGGGTGTGCAATCCGCGCGTAGTTCGATGCTCGGGTTAGCCTGGCAGGCGTCCTGAAACGGTTGCCGGGCGGAGAAGGCGCGCCGTGTGCAAACCCTGACCTGATTACCACGTTCGGCCAGGAACAAGGCGTGGTCGAGGGCGTTGTCGCCGCCGCCGAGTATCAGCACGCGCGCTTGCCGAATATCGTCGCGGATGCTTTCCGACAAGGGGCCGACGATCACTCGCTCCGAACTTTCTGCCATGGCCGTCAGCTCCGGCGTGTCACGCGGATGCGTGCCGGTGGCAAGGACGATGGCGGCGGCCGCAACGGTTTGTTTCCCGCTGGCCGTTTCGAGTTCCAGCGTGAAATTGCCCGCTTCGCCCTGTACGCCGACCACGCGGGTATTGCGTAGGCAGGTCAGCGGCAGCGCTGCGAAATGTCGCGCCATGCGTTCGCTCATCTCGCGTCCGGTTTCGCCCGGCTCGCCCAGCAGCCAGAGGTTGGGATGGAAATTGCCGCGCTGAATGCCGCCGACTTCGCCGCTTCGCTCGATGACGACTGGCGTCAGGCCGAAGGACAGGCAGGCATTGGCGCAGGACATGCCGGCGGGGCCGGCACCGAGGATGGCAACGTTCATGGCAGGTGCGGGGAGGTTAAGATGCGCGGCCGAAACTAGCACAGCCGCGATGACCGCTCCAGCTTCCAAGCCGCAACTGCCGCCGCCCGACCCGGACGCGCTGATCCATTGCCGGAAAGTTCGCACCCATATCCAGGCCGAAATCGAGCGCGCCGGCAGCTGGCTCCCATTCGCCCGCTACATGGAATTGGCGCTGTATGCGCCTGGCCTGGGCTATTACGCCGGCGGCGCGACGAAGTTCGGCGCGGCGGGCGATTTCATCACCGCGCCGGAAATGACGCCGCTGTTCGGTCGCACGCTGGCGCGCTCGGCCTTGGCGGTATTGCGGGAAACCGGCGGCGACATCCTGGAACTGGGCGCCGGCAGCGGTCGTCTGGCGCTCGATCTGTTGTGCGAACTGGAACGCCGCCAGGCCTTGCCCGCGCATTACCGTATTCTCGAAGTCAGCCCCGATCTGCAAGCGCGCCAACGCGCCCTGTTCGCGGCGGAAGCGCCGCATCTTCTCGACCGATTGATCTGGCTGGATCGCCTGCCGGAACGCTTCGCCGGCCTGATCCTGGCCAACGAAGTGCTGGATGCGATGCCGGTGCATCTGGTCAGGTGGCGCGACGGTGAGGTGTTCGAGCGCGGCGTGATTGCTCGGAACGGCGAATTCGCCTGGCAAGACCAGCCGTTGCACGCCGGTGCGCTTTGGCAGGCGGCGCGGGAAATCGAGCCCGGTCCGGATTACCTGTCCGAAATCAATCTGAATGCACCGGCCTGGATCGCCAGCCTGGCGCGATGTTTGGAGCGGGGCGCGATTCTGTGCCTCGATTACGGTTTCCCGCGCGCCGAGTACTTTCATCCGCAGCGCGACAGCGGCACCTTGCGCGTGCATTACCGGCATCACAGCCTGGACGATCCGTTTTACCTGCCGGGTTTGTGCGACCTGACCGCGCACGTCGATTTCAGCGCCGTCGCGCGCGCCGCAAGCGATGCCGGTCTGGAATTGCTTGGCTATACCAGCCAGGCCAACTATCTGCTCAATGCCGGCCTGCTCGATCTGATGGCCGAAATGCAGCCGATGAGCAGTGACTATCTGCGCGCCGCCGCCGCGGTGCAGAAACTGTTGCAGCCTTCGGAAATGGGCGAATTGTTCAAGGCAATCGCGTTCGGGCGCGGCTTGACACAGCCCTTGCCAGGGTTTGAACGTGGGGATCGGAGCGGCGCGTTGTAAACGCTTCAGCCGAATACGTCGGTCAAATCGACGTTGACGTCCGCCAGGCCCGGAACCAGGGTCGGGCCGGGCGTTTCCGTTGCGGTGATGTCGGTGTAGCGGCCGTCGGCCGGGGCGCGATGGAAGCGGATCGTGCGGGCGGGAATGTCGACGATCCAGTATTCGGGAATGGCGTGGCGTGCGTACAGTTCGGCTTTGATGCCGCGATCGAAGGCGGCGGAACTATCGGCCACTTCCACCACCAGCAAGACATCGTCAGGGCCGGGGTGCGCATTGCGGTAAAAATCCGCGCGTGGTTTCAGCAAGGCGAGATCGGGGTAGACCTCTACGACAGGGGATAGACGCAGTGCATTTTGAATATGCACTATGGCTTTGCCGTGCGTGAATTCAACAAATGTTTGGTTCAACCAGTTCAGGTTGCCACAATGAAAACTGCCGATCGGCGCCATGTCGATAACCTCTCCCTCTATGAGTTCTACGCGTTCTCCCGGCACGAACATGCCGACTTCCGCCATTTTGTGGAATTGTTCGGCATTGATGCGGTGGCGCGTGATCGGGGGCGGGAGGATGAGTTCCATGACCGGCTCCATTGAAGTGACTGCCTGAATATTGGCGCGCGCAGGCAATTGCGGCAAGCGCAGCGGAGTCGTTGCCGCTTTAGCGGCTTACGAATCCGGCGTGCTCCTAGCGAGTGCAGCGGAGTCGTTGCCGCTTTAGCGGCTTACGAATCCGGGGTGCCCCTTGCGGGTACGGCGCCTATTCCTCCCCGCCCGCCTCCATGCCCAGTTCCTGAATCTTCCGCGTCAGCGTGTTGCGGCCCCAGCCGAGCAGGGTGGCGGCTTCGATCTTGCGACCGCCGGTGTGGGCGAGGGCGACGCGGATCAGGGTGCGTTCGAATTCGCTGGTCAGGTCGGTGAGGATGCCGGTTTCGCCACGCGCCAAGCGGGTCTGCGCGGTGCGTGCCAGCGCTTCCGACCATTCCAGCGCGGCGCTGGCGGAGTCGTGCAACGCTTCCGCCGGCAGGTCTTTCGGTTCGACGACCTGGCTGGGGGCCATCACGGTCAGCCAGTGGCACAGGTTTTCCAGTTGTCGCACGTTGCCGGGGTAGGGCAGGGCGGACAGCGCTTTCATCGCCTCCTCGGACACCTGCTTCATTTCGACGCCGAGATCCTGTGCGCTCTTGTGCAGGAAGTGTTTGATCAGCAAGGGAATGTCTTCGCGCCGTTCGCGCAGGCTGGGCAGCTTGATGCGGATGACGTTGAGGCGATGAAACAGGTCTTCGCGGAACAGGCCCTGGCGGACCCGCTCTTCCAGCGCCTGATGCGTGGCGGCGATGACGCGCACGTTGACGCGTACCGGTGCATGGCCGCCGACGCGGTAGAACTCGCCGTCGGACAGCACGCGCAGCAAGCGGGTTTGCAGGTCGGATGGCATGTCGCCGATTTCGTCGAGGAACAGCGTGCCGCTGTCGGCCTGTTCGAAACGGCCGCGGCGCGAGGCGGTGGCGCCGGTGAAGGCGCCGCGTTCGTGGCCGAACAGTTCGCTTTCGAGCAGATCTTTCGGGATCGCGGCGGTGTTCAGCGCGATGAACGGTTTGTCCTTGCGCGGGCTGTGCCGGTGCAAGGCATGCGCGACCAGTTCCTTGCCGGAGCCGGTTTCGCCGGTGATCAGCACGGTGGCATGGCTTTGCGAGAGGCGCCCGATGGCGCGAAACACGTCCTGCATGGCCGGCGCCTGGCCCAGCATGGCCTGGCCGACCAAGCCGGAATCGAGTCCCGGCGGTTCGTCGCCGCGGCCGCCTTCTTCCAGCGCGCGGTGGATCAGTTCCAGCGCGTGATTGACGTCGAACGGCTTCGGCAGGTATTCGAACGCGCCGCCCTGGAACGCGGACACCGCCGAATCCAGGTCGGAATAGGCGGTCATGATGATGATCGGCAGACGCGGGTGTTCGACTTTCAGGCGCTCCATGAAATCCAGCCCGCTCATGCCCGGCATGCGGATGTCGGACAGCACCGCGCCGGGCGTTTCCTTGTCGAGCGCGCGCAGGGCCGCCTCGGCGCTTTCGAAAATGCGATGTGGCAGGTTCTCGCGCGCCAGGGCTTTCTCGAACACCCAGCGGATGGAGCGGTCGTCATCGATGATCCAGACCGGTTTCATATGCGTTTACTCCTCGGAATACTTATTTGATCGGCAGAAAAATCGAAAAACAGGTGCGGCCGGGCTGACTTTCGACGTGGATGGCGCCGTCGTGGCGTTGTATCAGACTTTGCGCCAGGGTCAGGCCGAGCCCGGTGCCGCCTTCGCGGCCAGACACCAGCGGGAAGAACACGCGGCCGAGCATGTCGTCGGGAATGCCGGGACCGTTGTCGATGACATCCAGCCGGATCGCCAGCTTCCATAACTTCATCGCCAGCGTGACCTGCCGCGCCACGCGCGTGCGGAACGTGATGCGGCCTTCGCCGTTCATTGCCTGCGCCGCGTTACGGGTGATGTTGAGCACGGCCTGGATCAACTGTTCCGGATCGCCTTCCAGGTCGGGCAGGCTGGTGTCGTAGTCGCACAGGAATTGCAGCAACGGAAATTCCGCGCGCAGCAGGCTGCGCACGCGTTCCAGCACTTCATGCACGTTGACCGCTTGCACCACCGGCCGTTTCGCCGGTGTCAGCAGGCGGTCGAGCAGACTTTGCAGGCGGTTGGTTTCCTGAATGATGACCTGCGTGTACTCGCGCAGATCGGTGGAATCCAGTTCGGCTTCCAGCAACTGTGCCGCGCCGCGGATGCCGCCGAGCGGATTGCGGATTTCGTGCGCCAACTGCCGCAACAATTGCTGGCTGGCCTGGGTCTGTGCCATGACCTGTTCGTCGCGGGCGATGCGGACATTGCCGGAGGCGGGATGCAGTTCGATCACTGCCGCACCGGCGCCCTCTTCAAGCGGCGAAACCGTCGCGGACAGCACCAGGGTATGCCCGTTGATAGGGAGGGTGAGGTCATGCTCGGTGTAGCTTGCGCCCTCGGATAGTGCATGATCCAGTGCGCGCACCAATTCGGGGCACTCGCCCAGAAGCTGGCTGACCGAGCGTCCCAACGCGTGATACGCCGAAATACCCAGCAGGTTTTCCGCCGCCGGGTTGAGGTAGCGGGTGATGCGCTGCGCATCCGAGACCAGGACGGCGGTAGCGAGAATGTCGGTGCTGTAAGTGGTCGGCATGATGGGTGGCAGGCAGGATCACCCTCAGATTAGCAAGAAGCAGGCCATTGGGGGCGGCTGTAGGATGGGCAAAGCGCTGCGGATGCCTTGGCGGTGGGTTTTGCCGCTTAGGCATCCGGCGTGCCGAGAACTGGTGCAGCGTGCCCATCGAACCCGGCTTTGCCCATCCTGCGGGTCCTACAATGCGGCATGTCTTCGGGGGAACGGCAATGACCACTTATCTCAACATCGACGGCAACGAAGCTGCCGCCCGCATGGCCTATCAATGCAACGAAGTGATTGCGATCTACCCGATCACGCCTTCGTCGAACATGGGCGAATGGGCCGACGAATGGTCTTCGCAAGGCAAACCCAATCTGTGGGGCGCGCTGCCGAAGATCATCGAGATGCAATCGGAAGGCGGCGCGGCCGGGGCATTGCACGGCGCGCTGACTTCCGGCGCGCTGGCCACCAGCTTCACCGCCAGCCAGGGCCTGTTGTTGTTCATCCCCAATCTGTACAAGATTGCCGGCGAGTTGGCGCCGTTCGTGCTGCACGTCGCGGCGCGGGCGCTGGCATCGCACGCGCTGTCGATCTTCGGCGACCATTCCGACGTGATGGCCTGCCGTGCCACCGGCTGCGCCATGCTGAGCGCCAACTCGGTGCAGGAAGCGCAGGACTTCGCGCTGATCGCCCAGGCAGCGACGCTGACCGGGCGTATCCCGGTGATCCATTTCTTCGACGGTTTCCGCACTTCGCACGAAGTGGCCAAGATCGTCGCGGTCGAACCGGAAACCGTGCGCGCGCTGATCGACGACGCCCAGGTTGCGGCGCACCGGGCGCGCGCGTTGTCGCCGGAGCATCCGGTGATTCGTGGCACCTCGCAGAATCCGGATGTGTTCTTTCAGTCGCGCGAGCGGGCGAATCCGTTCTACGACGCATTCCCGGACATCGTGCAGGCCGCGATGGACCGCTTCGGCGCGTTGACCGGGCGGCATTACCGGCTGTTCGAGTATGTCGGCGCGGCGGATGCGGATCGCGTCGTCGTGCTGATGGGCTCCGGCGCCGAGGCCGCGCATGAGACGGTGGAGCATCTGGTGGCGCGCGGCGAAAAAGTCGGCGTCCTGAAAGTGCGCTTGTACCGGCCGTTCTCGCCGGCCGCGTTGCTGGCGGCGCTGCCGGACAGCGTCAAGGCGGTCGCCGTGCTGGACCGCTGCAAGGAACCCGGCGCCGATGGCGAACCGTTGTACAAGGACGTGATTACCGCGCTGGCGCAGGCGGCGGCGGATGGCGCGCGCGCCATGCCGCGTGTGATCGGCGGGCGTTACGGCCTGGGCAGCAAGGAATTCACGCCGGGCATGCTGGCGGCGGTGTTTGCCGAACTGGCCAAAGCCGCGCCGAAACGTGCATTCACCATCGGCATCCGCGACGACGTCACCCAGCTTTCGCTGGACTGGGACGCCAGTTTCCGCACCGATGCCGCGCGCGGCTTGCAGCATGCGGTGTTCTGGGGCCTCGGCGCGGATGGCACGGTGTCGGCCAACAAGAACTCGATCAAGATCGTCGGCGAAGCCACTGACCTGAAAGCGCAAGGCTATTTCGTTTACGACTCGAAGAAATCCGGCGCGGTGACCGTGTCGCATCTGCGCTTCGGACGGGATCCGATTCGTTCGACCTATCTGGTGGAAGCGGGCATGGCCGGCTTCGTCGCCTGCCATCAGACCGTGTTCGTCGAACGCTACGACCTGTTGGCGCATGCCGCGCCGGGCGGCGTGTTCCTGCTCAACTCGCCGAGTTCGGCCGAGTCGGTGTGGGATGGCCTGCCGGAAAAGATGCGCGCGCAAATCCTGGATAAGCAGCTGCAACTCTGGGTCATCGACGCCTACGCCGTTGCCGCCGCAGCCGGCATGGGGCGGCGCATCAACACCATCATGCAGACCTGCTTCTTCGCCATCTCCGGCATTCTGCCGAAGGACCGGGCCATCGCAGCGATCAAGCAGGCGGTGGACAAGACCTACGGCAAAAAGAGCAAACGGCTGGCGGAGCTGAACTATGGGGCGATCGACCAGACGCTGAAACATCTGCATCGGGTTGAAATACGCGAAGTAGGTCGGCAATCCCTTGCCGACAACCTAACCTCCGCTGTCGGCAAGGGATTGCCAACCTACGAACTCCCCGCTTTCGTGCGCGACGTCACGCTGCCGATCTACCACGGCAACGGCGATGCGCTGCCGGTCTCGCTGATGTCCATCGACGGCACTTTCCCGGTCGGCACCGCGCAATACGAGAAGCGCAACATCGCGCTGGAAATCCCGGTCTGGGAAGCGGACATCTGTACGCAATGCGGCAAATGCGTGTTCGTCTGTCCGCATTCGGCGATCCGCGCGCGGGCATTCAACGCGGAAGCTGTCAGCGAATTTGCCACCAAGGCGCCGCCAACCTTCAAGCACGTGCCGGCGAAGAGCAAGGATTTCCCGGCCGGCACCCACATCAGCTACCAGGTCGCGCCGGAAGACTGCACCGGTTGCGGCGATTGCGTCGAAGCCTGCCCGATCCACGACAAGAGCAACCTCAGCCGGCGCGCCGTCAACATGGCGCCGCAAGCGCCGCTGCGTGAAGCGGAACGCGACAACTACGCGTTCTTCCTGGCCTTGCCGGAGTTCGACCGCAGCGCCGTCAAGCACACCACGATTCCCGGCTCGATGTTGCTAGACCCGTTGTTTGAATATTCCGGCGCCTGTGCCGGTTGCGGCGAGACACCCTACATCCGGCTGGCAACGCAGTTGTTCGGTGACCGCATGCTGATCGCCAACGCCACCGGCTGTTCCTCGATCTACGGCGGCAACCTGCCGACCACACCGTACACCGTCAACGGCGCCGGCCGCGGCCCGGCCTGGAGCAATTCGTTGTTCGAGGACAACGCCGAATTCGGCCTCGGCATGCGCCTGGCCGCCGATCAGTTGATGGGCTACGCGAAACAATTGGCGAAAGAACTCGCCAACGACATCGGCGGCGATCTGGCAAGCGCGCTGGTCGACGCCGAGCAGTGCGAGGAAGCCGGCCTGTACGAACAACGCCGCCGCGTCGCGCTGCTGCTGGAAAAACTGACCGTGTCCAGCCACCCGCGCGCCAAAGAACTGATCAGCGTCGCCGAATGGCTGATCCGCCGCTCGGTCTGGATCATCGGCGGCGACGGCTGGGCCTACGACATCGGCTATGGCGGCCTCGACCACGTGCTGGCGCTGCCGTACGACGTCAACATCCTGGTGCTCGATACCGAGGTGTATTCCAACACCGGCGGCCAGACCTCCAAGGCCACGCCGATCGGCGCGGTGGCCAAGTTCTCCGCCGGCGGCAAGGCGACGGCGAAGAAGGACCTGGGCAAACTGGCCAGCGACTACGGCCATGTCTACGTCGCCAACATCGCCTACGGCGCCAAGGACACGCAGACCCTGCGCGTGTTCCACGAGGCCGAGGCCTACGACGGCCCGGCGCTGATCGTCGCCTACAGCCCATGCATCGCGCACGGCTTCGACATGCTCTACAACCAGCGTCAGCAAGACATGGCGGTGAAGAGCGGGCACTGGCCGCTGTTCCGCTACGACCCGCGCCTGGCGGCCGCCGGCGGCAACCCGTTCAAGCTTGATTCCGCCGCGCCCAGCCAGCCGATCAAGGCCTTCATGGAAAGCGAAACCCGCTTCGCGATGTTGCAACGCAGCCATCCGGAAGCCGCGCGGTATTTCCTGGAACAGGCGCAGAAACAGGCGGAACAGCGCTTCAAGACGTACCAGGAATTGGCCCTGGGCCATGCCGACGAACCGAAAACGGGAGCCTGACATGATCGATCTTTCCACCGACTATGTCGGACTCAAACTGAAGAACCCGCTGGTGCCGTCGGCCTCGCCGCTGTCGAAGAATTTGGATAGCGCCTTGCGTCTGGAGGATGCCGGCGCCGGTGCGCTGGTGATGTATTCGCTGTTCGAGGAGGAACTGCGCGCGGAAGAGGCGATGGCGGACCGCTTTCTGCTGCATGCCGATCTCGGCCATGGCGAGGCGGACAGTTTTCTGCCCGATCACGGCTGTTTCCAGAACTGCCTGGATCAATACCTTGAACATTTGCGCCTGCTCAAGCAACGGCTGGAGATCCCCGTGGTTGCCAGTCTCAATGGCGTATCGATGTCGGGCTGGGTGGAATTGGGCAAGGAACTGCAGCAGGCCGGCGCCGATGCGCTGGAACTCAACGTCTATCACGTCGCCGCCGAGACGGGCTATTCGGGCGAGGCGGTGGAAGCGCGCTACATCAGCCTGCTCACCGAACTGCGCGGCACGGTCAATTTGCCGATCATCATGAAACTGTCGCCGTTCTTCTCTTCGTTGCCGCATTTCGTCAAGCAACTGGAACAAGCCGGCGCACGCGGCGTGGCGCTGTTCAACCGCTTCATGCAGCCCGATATCGATCTCGGCGAGACGCCGCAAGATCGGCTGCGCATGGTCGATCATCTGCACCTTTCCTATCCGGACGAAGCCTTGCTGCGCATGCGCTGGATCGCGATTCTGCGCGGGCGTACTGCGCTGACTCTGGCTGCGACCGGCGGCGTGCATGGTTATCGGGAAGCGATGAAATTGTTGCTGGCCGGCGCCGATGTCGTTCACCTGGCATCCTGCCTGCTCCTGTATGGCCCGGCCAAACTGACGCAAATCCTGCATGACATGGCGCACTGGATGGCGGAGCGGGAATATGCGTCGGTGGCGCAACTCAAGGGCAGCATGAGCCAGCAAAACCTGCCGGACCCAAGCGCAATCGAACGCGCCAGTTATATCCGGGTAATCGAGAGTTTCGAGCCGCCGCGCGGCATCTGGCGTTGATTTCGCGCTGATTCCGGCCTGCCGAGAAGGCTACAATCGCGCCCGCCATGTCCGACCAACACGAAACCCAAGCCCACGAACCTGTCGAGGACAGCCTCAAGCAGGTGATGGACTTGCTCGCCCGCCACAAACTGGTCGAGTCGCTGGTGCACAAGCAGAACATGCCGCGCCACGAGCTGGTCGAGTCGCTGGTGCATAAGCAGAATCTGGCCGAGCTGACGAAAAAACTCGACACGCTGCACCCGGCCGACGTTGCCTACATTCTGGAAACGCTTCCGCTGGAAGAGCGGATGCTGGTCTGGGATCTGGTCAAGGCCGACCGCGACGGCGACATTCTGCTGGAAGTCTCCGATGCGGTGCGCGAATCCCTCATCGCGGCGATGGACAATCGCGAACTGGTGGCCGCCGCGGTCAGTCTGGATACCGACGAGATCGCCGATCTGGCGCCGGATCTGCCGAAGGACGTCGTCCAGGAGCTGATGAAATCGCTCGACCAGGCCAAGCGCGCCCAGGTCGAGTCGTCGCTGTCCTACGACGAGGATTCGGTCGGCGGCTTGATGGATTACGACTTCGTCACCATCCGCGCCGATGTCACGCTGGAAGTCGCGCTGCGCTACCTGCGTTTCCTCGGCGAATTGCCGCCGCATACCGACAAGCTGTTTGTGGTGGATCGGGATGGCCGCCTGACCGGCACGCTGCCGCTGAAACGCATGCTGGTGCACGACCCGGATGCGCATGTCGTCGCGGTGATGTCCGACGACCCGGTGCTGTTCCATCCGTCCGACCCGGCCAGCGACGCGGCGCAGGCGTTCGAACGTTACGACCTGGTCACCGCGCCGGTGGTGGATGCGCAGAACCGCCTGGTCGGCCGTCTCACCGTCGACGTGGTGCTCGACTTCATCCGCTCCGAATCCGAGCAGGACATGCTGCAACTGGCCGGTCTGCAGGAAGACGAGGACCTGTTCACCACGGTCTGGAAAGCCGCCAAGAACCGCTGGCTCTGGCTGGCGATCAACCTGTGCACCGCGCTGATCGCCTCGCGCGTGGTCGGCGCCTTCGAGGGCAGCATCGAGAAACTTGCCTCGCTCGCCGCGCTGATGCCCATCGTCGCCGGCATGGGCGGCAACTCCGGCAACCAGACCTCCACCCTGGTCGTGCGCGGCTTGGCGCTCGGCCTGATCAACAAGGACAACGCCAAACGCATCCTGACCAAGGAACTCGGCATCGCGCTGCTCAACGGCTCGGTCTGGGGCAGCGTGATGGGCGTGGTGACTTACCTGCTCTACGGCAACGCCATGCTCGGCGGCGTGATGGCCGCCGCCATGATGCTCAACCTGCTGGTCGCCGCCATGGCCGGCTATTTCGCGCCGTCCCTGATCGTCCGCTCCGGCCGCGACCCGGCGTTCGGCTCGGCCGTGCTGACCACGTTCATCACCGATTCGATGGGGTTCTTCATCTTTCTCGGGTTGGCGACGGTGGTGTTGTTGTGATGCTTGAGGCGGCAGGCAAGCGGTTCAGCATCGTCATTCCGCACCGCAACGGCGCCGAACTGCTGCTCGGGGCGGTCGATGCCCTCAAAGCCTGCTGGGATCCGGCATGCGACGAGGCGATCGTGGTCGACAACGCCAGCAGCGACGATTCGCTGGCGCAGTTGGCGCTGCGGCATCCGGATGTTGCGGTGATCCGGAATGCTTGCAACAACGGCTTCGGCCGCGCCTGCAATCAGGGATTGCGCCAGGCGCGCGGCGAGTTCGCGCTGATCCTCAACAACGATGCGCGCCTGCCGGCCGGCGCGCTGGATGCCTTCGCCGATTTCTTTCGCCGGCAAGCCGGCGCCGGTTTGCTTGCCGGGCAACTGGTCGGGCCGGATGGGCGGCCGCAACGCTCGTTCGGTTTTTATCCCGGCTTCGCCTCCGAGACCGGCATCGGCCGCAAACGCAAGGCGACGCTGCCCGCCGCCGCCGATCCGTTTCCGGTGGAAACCCTGGTCGGCGCCTGCATGGCGGCGCGCATGGCGGCGGTGCGTGACACCGGCGGCTTCGACGAGGACTTCTTCTTCTATTTCGAGGAAACCGAGTGGTGCCTGCGCCTGCACCGGCAAGGCTGGGGCATCTGGCTGCTGCCGGCGATGAAAGTCCTGCATGGCAAGGGCGAGAGCACACGGCCGCTGCGCCTCAATGCCCAGCTCGAAATGCTGCGTTCGCGCCTGCTGTATTACCGCAGAGCCTTCCCGTTCCGCATGGCCGCGTTTCTGACCGTTTGGCGCGTGTTGCGTCTGCTCTTGAATGCGTTGAGCGCCAGCCTTGCCGTGGTTTTGACCGTCGGTCTGGCGGCTGGCGTGCGGCGCAAAGCCGTCGCCTATCTGTCGCAGATGGCCTGGCTGCTGCGCGGTTGTCCGGAAAGCTGGGGCTTGCCCGACAAATGCCTGCGCGGGGCTTCTACGCATATCGATCAGGCTTGAGCGCGCATGGAAAAAATTCCCCTCTCGGTATTCATCATCGCCAAGAACGAGGCCGACCGCATTCCGCTGGTGATCCGCGCCGTGCACGACTGGGTCGATGAAGTCGTCGTCATCGATTCCGGCAGCGCGGACGCTACCGTGGCGGTCAGCGAGGCGCTCGGCGCGCGCGTGCTATTCAATGCCTGGCGCGGTTACGGTCCGCAAAAGGTGTTTGCCGAACAGCAGTGCCGCAATCAATGGCTGCTCAATCTGGATGCCGACGAGGAAGTGTCGCCGGAACTGGCGCAGGAAATCCGCGCCTTGTTCAGTTCCGGCGAGTTGGCCAAAGGCTCGGCCTGTGCCGCCTATACCTTGCCCATCCTGCCGCTGTATCCGTTCCAGACCTCCGGCCATCCCTGGACCGCGTTCCATCATCCGGTGCGGCTGTATCGCAAGGACATGGCCGGTTTCAAGGACGAGCTGGTTCACGATAGCGTCGTCGTGCACGAAGGCCGCATCGGGCATCTGAAAGGCATGGTGAAGCATCGTTCGTTCCGCTCACTGGCGCACCACGTCGAAAAAGTCAACAGCTATTCCAGCGCCCAGGCCGAAGTGCTGGCCGAGCGCGGTCGCGATCCCGGCCTGCTGGCGTTGTTGCTGACGCCGATCCTGGCGTTCTTCAAGCAATATTTGTTGCGCCGTGAATTCGTCAACGGCGTCGATGGCATCGTGGTCAGCTACATGTACGCTTTTCAGCGTTTCATCCGCCTGGCCAAGACGCGCGAACGGCAACGCCTGAAGCGCCAGAAGGATTGATGCGCACGCTGTTGTGGTGGGGCCGGTTCGACGCGGACTATTCGCGCAACCGCATCCTGCGCGAACTTCTGCCTGAGCTGGGCTGGCGCGTGGTCGATTTCCATCCCCGTTTCAGCGCTCTGGCCGACTGGGAAGCCCGCTTGCGCAAGTTGCCGCGACCGGATCTGGTCTGGCTGCCGTGTTTTCGCCAGCGCGATCTCGCGGCGGCGAGCCGCTGGGCGCGCGCAAAACGGGTGCCGCTGCTGTTCGATCCGCTGATTTCCGCCTACGACAAACAGGTGTTCGAACGCGGCAAGATTCCGCCCGACAGCGCCAGGGCGCGACGCTTGCTGGCCTGGGAAACGCGCTTGTTCCAGCGCGCCGACAGCATCCTGGCCGATACCGAGGAACATGCGCGTTACTTTCGAGACACCTTCCATGTTGCCGGCGAACGCGTCCATGTCGTCTACGTCGGCGCCGAGGAGGCGCTGTTCACGCCCGGCGAGCCACGCCAAAAGTCGCCAGACGAAGAGCTAGAAGCGTTGTTTTATGGCAGCTTCATTCCGCTGCAGGGCGCGCCGGTGATCGTCGAGGCGGCGCGGCGCTATGCCGGCCCGCCGCTGCGCTGGACCTTGATCGGTTCCGGCCCGGAACTCGCGCGCTGTAAGGAAGCGGCGGCGGATCTGCCGAATGTGAGCTTCGAACCTTGGGTCGACTACGCCGCCTTGCCGGAGCGGATTCGGCGCGCGGACATCCTGCTGGGCATTTTCGGCGTCACGCAAAAGGCCGGCCGGGTGATTCCGAACAAGGTTTATCAAGCCCTGGCCTGTGGCAAGCCGCTGATTACGCAGCAGTCGCCGGCCTATCCGGTGGATTTGGCGAGCGCGGCGGACAGCGGCGTGCACTGGGTCGCGGCGGGCGACGCGGATGCGCTGGCGGCTCGGGTTGCCGCCCTGGCCACGCAGCCGGAAGGCCTCGAATCGCTTGCTCGGCAGGCCAGGCAGACCTATCTGGCGCGGTTTTCGCGGGCGGCGCTGGTGGCGCAATTGCGCCAAGCGCTCAGTCCTTTTTTCGGCGCCGGAAACGCCTGACCAGCGATAGAACCAGCTTGCGATTGCCGAGCGCGTTGAGCAGCGACGAGCCGGAAAAAAACAGGGTGCCACCGGTGTTCTGCAGCCAGCGGGCGGCGAAGGCGCGGCGGTATTTGTCAAGCAGCCGTTTGCGCGCCGCTGGATAGTCGGAGCGAAATTTGGCGTTGCTGGTTTTGCCCGGCTGGCTGCCGCCGCCGATGTGCCAAAGATGGAAGTCGATGGCATAGCAGCGCAAGCCGAGTACGTCCGCGATCAGGCACAAATCGGTACCGTAGAAATGAAACCCGCGCAGATCGTGCGAAACCGATAGGCCGGCCTCCCGCCGCACCACGATGAAGTTCTCGTCCAGACTGGCGACTCGCGCCGGAAAAGAGCCCTGACGGGTGTTTTCGCCGTGTGGATCGGTGATGCGTATCGCCAGACGTCCCGGCCGCACGCCGCCGGCATTGCCCGCCGCTGCCCAATGCGGATCGCGTTCGCTCAGTTCGGCGAGGACGCGATCCAGCGCCTCGATCCGATCGTCATGCAGACGGATGTCCTGATGGCAAAGGACGATATAGTCGCCGCGCGCAACGCGCAGGAAGCGATTGATCGCGGCGTAGCCGTCGTAACGATTGCCCTGGCTGTTGTCGGCAAAAAGGAATTCGCAGTTCGCGGCGGCAAAACCGGCTTGCTCGAAGGAGGCAAGCATTTCCCGATACTCGTCGGGGTTCGTCATCAGCGTGCATACCGAATAGCGCGGGCCTGGACCCGCCTCGATGGCTCCGATTTCCCTAGGCTCGGTCATCCCGCGCTGCGGCTTTCTTCAGATAGAACGCGCCTTGATCTCCTTTTCCGGATTCGTTCAACTGGCGGCTGAGCGCGTCGAATTCGCGAATCTGCTCGGATGAAAACAACGCCCTTTTTTCCTTGGGCGCATTGGCGGGGATATCGCGTACATACCACTCGCTCTGGACGAACTGGGATGCGGCGGCGTCACGTTCTTCCCGGACGATCTTGAAGCCGCATTGTCCGGCCAGGATCGACATGCTTGCGCGGGTGTGCAGATACAGGTGGCGCGGCGGGTCGAGGGCGAACCAGTTTTCCCGATATTGTTCCCAGGCCTGCGAATCGGCGAGGGGAACGCGGATGAGCAACCAGCCATCGTCGGCAACCAGCTGCGAGCACCAGTTCAGTACTTCGCGCGGATTGTCCATGTGCTCGAACGAATGGTGCAACATGACGAGGTCGAACTGCCCCGGGTTCGTTTTCAGGTATCCCGGCAGATCTGTTTTGTAAATGATGGCCTGCGGCGGGAAGCTGATGTCGCGATCAATGAACAGGTCGATCCCGCGCAGATGGTTGAAGCCACCGGCCAGCATTCGGGTTAGCAATTTGCCATTGCCACAACCGACATCAAGTATCCGGCTTGCTTGCGTCAACCCCATCTGCCGGCACCAGTGGACATAATCCAGCGGCGGCGCGATGCCTGTCATCAGGCGGCCGAACATGCCCTGGCCGGTCAGTTCATAACGCACCCGCCGGCTATCAATGAAGCGCCGCAGGCGATTGCGCGCTCTGCGATGGTAGTCTTTGTAGGCTTGGTAATCAGCCGGGTAATGGCGGGCAAGGTCTTCCGGAACAGATTCGATTTGCAGGCAACCGCAGGCGTCGCACTGGAAATAGGCGAATGGCTCCCGTGTCCCATGCAGCATCTCGCGGACCTGGTAGCGGGTGTTGTTCGTGGCATTGCCGCAAACGCGGCAGATCGAACCAGCGTCCTCAGACATTGGGCACCTTGATGACGCCAATACCGAAACCGCACTGGTTGGGGTCGGCCACGAACTCTTGCGTTTCGGCGCCTACCTTGATGCGCTTCCACAGGTGATAGACCTGATTTGTGGCGAGCGGCTGCTTCTCGACGATGTCATGAAAGGCGATCAGGCCGCCCGGGCGCACGAATTCCTTGTAGTCGTTGTAGTCGGCTTCGACGCCGGGTTCGGTGTGGTCGCCGTCGATAAACAGGAAATCGACTTTTTCGCCATTCAGTTCCTTGGCCAGACGCGCTTTGAAACTGGCTTCATGCGAATTACCCGTGAGGAGCGTGACCTGGCAGTCCGAACCGGGCGGCGGAAAGCGGGAAAACAAGGGACGCTGGAAGGTCATGTCATTGAGGTCGCAGGTAATCACCCGTTTGGATGCCAGATACGACCAGATCAACGAAGTGCCGCCGCGCGCAGTGCCGATCTCGACAATGATTTTCGGGTTGAGCGCTTGCACCGCCTTGGCCAGTCGGGTGATTTCGCTCGGGATCTGCAAGGTTTTGACGGTCATGTAGCCGCCGCCGCCGAAGTTCATCGCCCAGTCGACCACTTCCTCCAGCGTGCGTTTCTGCGAGTGGTATTCCTTCAGGCGACGATTGGCATACAGGCTGTTGAACGGTTGGCGCAGTCGGCGGCTGATGGTTTTGGTAAGACGAGACATGGGTGTGTTCCTTGAAGGAGTTGCACGAGGTGGGGCGGATTCTCTCATTCGCCTGATGGCGTGGAAACTTTCTCTGGCGTTGTGCTTTCCAGTGCCGCGAGCATGCCGCAATAAAAAAGCATTATCACAGGGAACCACCAGAATGTGAAAAGCACAGGTTGGGCAGGAAATGGAAAGATAACAATCAATAATGGATTTGCGTACAGGATGGCCTGTTGGCGATGTTTTGTTGATGCCGAAAAATAATGCCTGAAGGATAGCGCCAACATTGCTAAAAAACTGCCAAGGCCGATTAATCCTGTCTCGGCTGCAATCGAGATGTAAATATGATGCGCATGAAAAACTCCATACCCTGTTCTTACTAAGTAATCGTCGGCAGGCGCATGGTGGATATAGGCTTCCTTGAAAGAATTGGCGCCGACGCCTGTTATCGGATGTGTTTGAATCATGCGTAGAGCCGTGGCCCAAAGAGTGATCCGCCAGCTTGAGACAAAATCCAGTCTCTCGGTCAAGCTCATATCCGGTTCACTGTTTATCAAGGTGAATCGGTTTAATCGCTCATTTAGATTCTCTGATAAGAGAATAGCGGTGGAGAGTGCTATCGTAGTGATAATTGCGAACACGCTGAGATGCTTGAAACTAAAGCGCGGGATTAGCGTAATGCAGGATAAAGCGAACATTAGCAAGGTGAACCGGGCGCCGCTCATCGCGGAGATGAAACCCACCAACCCAATTAACGCTATTGCAACTAAGGGACGTTGTTTGCTTAAGTTCCATAGTGCTACAGGCAGCATGAGTGGCAAGTAAATAGCCAAAAATATGTTGCCATCGAATGGGCCGACAATCCGATCTTCGTAAATTGGAATGCCAAGCAAGTCTTTACCTAGAAAAAACTGGATATATGCGTCTGTCATCCAGATCAGCATTAGGATGAGTATCCAGTGCTGCAGACGGCTTCTTCCCAAAGGCGTCGCTAGAGATTGAATAAGAGCAAGTCCGGCCACATAGAACAAGGGCAGCAGCAGTGCAATGTTGATGCTCTTGGACTGTGCATATGATCCAGGTATGGAAAGTACTACGGGTATGCCTAATAAAAGAAAGGCAATTCCAAGCCGTTTCGAGATTCTGTCGCGAATACGGATTCGCTTCGTCCAGAGCATCCACAACCCAAGCAGGAAAAGAAGCAATGCGGGAACTCTCGCGCCACCCGGAAAAGGTTGCCAAGCGAGCAGCATTAAACCCAGAAAACGGCCAATTCCCTCTGGAGAAAGATTAGGTTGCGGTAAGTTCAAGATAGACAGCCAGGGTTGACGCGAGCATGCGCGCCAGGGTGAAGGGGTTGTGCGTCGGCACCTCGGGCGGTTGCGTCAGCCAGGCGGCGGCCTTGGCCGCTGCCGCATCAATATCGCCGACCGGAATCGCGCCTGCCGGCAGGATCGCGGCCAGTTGCTCGCTGACGCCGCCGTGGTCGTAGGCGATCACCGGTTTGCCCAGGCTGAGCGCTTCCAGCGTGACGCGGCCGAAGGCTTCCGGCTCGCGCGACAGCGACAGCACGATAGTGCTGACCGCCATGATTTCCTTCAGGTCGCTGCGGTGGCCGGTAAAAGTGATGCGGTCGGCCAGTCCGAGATTGCGGCATTGCTGCTGTAATGCCTGCATGAATTCGCGCCGGCGCGGATGTGCCTCACCGACAATCAGACCATGTACGTCGTGGCCGGCGGCGACTAGTTGCCGCATCAGTTGAATGAAATCTTCCTGGCCTTTCCAGCGCGTGACCCGCGCCGGCAGTGTCAGTACCTTGCGCCCGGTCAGTTCAGGAAAGTCGGCGCGCCATTTCGCCAGCCATTCATCCGACGGCCGGTAGCCGTGCGGGAACTGGGCTGGATCGACGCCGCGCGGAATCAGCCGGATATGCTCGGGCGCAACATTTGGATAGTTGCGGCGGACATAGGCCACGATCATGTCCGAGATGGCGATGACCCGTTCGCCGCGCGACATCACCGCGCCGTAGCGATTGACTGAGTAAGGGCCGTGCACGGTGCTGACCAGATGCGGCCGTGTGGCAGGGTCCATGCCGCTCCAGGCGAGGTAGCAGACCCAGGCAGGCATGCGCGAGCGGACATGCAGGATGTCCACATTCTCTGCTCGGAGGAAACGCCGCAGCTGGCCAACATAACGCAGCAGCGTCAGCGGCGATTTGCGGCCCACATCCCATGCCAGATGTTCGCTGCCCTCACGTTCGAGTTGTTCGACCAGGCGGCCACCGGCGGAAATGACGAAGGAACGGTGGCCGTGCTCGACCAGGTATTTGCCCACTTCCAGCGTGCCGCGTTCGACGCCGCCGGATTCCAGCGCCGGCAGCACCTGTACGACGGTCAGGCTGCGCTGTTCAGTGTGCGGCACGATTGCCCGCTTCCCGCGCGACGACAGCAGCCGCGGCGGCGATGCCGGCGCGGTTCCAGTGTGTGTCGTCCAGCCACCAGATGAATTGCCCTTGCGCCAGCGCGGCGTCGGCTGCACCGACCAGAGCGGGGGTCAGGTCAGTGCAGCGCCAGTGCTGCTGTTCGCACAGTTTCGACAAGGCTTGCCATTGCGCATCAGGAAGCGTCGGGGCGCCAAGATGGCGCGCATAAACCCGGTAGTTGGTCGGGATGAAAAAGACCCGCTCGACTTCGCCGGCCAGCGCGATCAGATCGGCCCGTAGCTCGGGTGGCAGTTCCGCTTGTTGGCGTTCGCTGACCGCGATGTAGGGCGTGTACAGACCCATTTTCTGTCCGGCCAGCGTCTCGATGCGCACGCTATCGGAGGCGGCGATGCTGCCGGCCTTGGTGGCACGGGCGTAGAGCGACTTGGTGACGCGATACAGGTCGCTGCCGGTAAAGAAGCCGTAGTACTCGCCGGCATAGCGCGCCAGCAGTGAGGGCTTTTCGGTCTTGGCGGGTTTGTAGGTGGGTTCGAAATCGTTGCCCTCGAACAGGAACAGCGCGGCGCGCACCGGGCCGGCATGTTGACGCCGGAAAGCGCGCCAGACCGCGAGATAGTCGGAAATGTCGCCTGGATGGCCCAGGTTATAGGCGGGGACGCCATGATCGCGCGTCAATTGCGCGCTCAGCGTGTCGGCCTGGCTGTCACCCATGCCGACCACGAAGGAGTCGCCGATCAGCACCAGATCGCCGGCGGCATAGTCGCGGTCGTTGCGGAAGCCGGCACTGTCGGTCTGGAACACCACCTTGCGCGGCTGCGCCAGGTCGGCCGCGGTCAGCGCCTTCAGGTCGCCATGCGGCGCGGTCATCTCGATGCGGGCGTTCTTGCGATAGGCGCGGTGGCCCTCGGCGTAATCCTGCTGCACCAGTTGTTCGTGCGGCCGGTAATACATTGCCTGGTCGAGGCCGAGCAGGTGGATCGCGAAGCTGCAGAACAGCGTCGCCGCGCCGAGTGACAGCGTGGTGGCGACGGCCGGAAGCGTCCCAGCCCAGAAATAGAAGATGCCCAGCGCGATCAGCACGGCAAGCTGGATGCTGCCCGGCACACCGTAGAACAGCAGCAGATGCAGCGTGGCGAGCAGAGCCAGGCCGGTGATCCAGTTACGGTTCATCGGATCAATCCAGCTCGAACGCGGTTTCGTAGTTGAGCTTCAGCGCCGGGTTTTGCTCTTCCTTGCGCATCAGGCAATTGCCGACGGCGAGCAATTCGATTTCGGTGCCCATGAAGCAGCGGAAGGCGTCTTCCGGCGTGCAGACGATGGGTTCGCCGCGTACGTTGAAACTGGTGTTGACCACCACCGGGCAGCCGGTCAGTTCGTTGAAGCGGGAGATCAGCGCGTGATAGCGCGGATTGGTGCCGGCATGCACGGTCTGGATCCGCGCGGAGTAATCCACGTGTGTAACCGCCGGGATGTCGGAGCGCGGCACGTTCAGCTTATCGATGCCGAACAGTTGTTGTTCCGCTTCGCTCATCGTCTTGCGGCGGGCTTCGACCACGTCGGCGACCAGCAGCATGTAAGGGCTATCGCCGTCCAGTTCGAACCATTCGGCGGCCTGCTCGCGTAACACCGAGGGTGCGAACGGGCGGAACGACTCGCGATATTTCACTTTCAGGTTCAGCGTCGACTGCATGCGCGGCGAACGCGGGTCGCCCAGGATGGAACGGCCGCCGAGCGCGCGCGGGCCGAACTCCATGCGGCCCTGGAACCAGCCCAGCGCCTTCTCTGCGGCCAGGCCCTGCGCGCAGGCATCAAACAAGGCGGCGTCGTTGAGCACGCTGAACACCGCGCCGGCTGCGCTCAGGCGCTGTTCGATGTCGGCTTGTGTGAATTCGGGGCCGAGATAGGCGCCGCGCATTGCATCTGGCTGGATTGCCCGGCGCGGTTGATCGAGGTGCAGGTAATGCCCGATCAGTGCCGCGCCCAGCGCACCGCCGGCATCGCCCGCAGCAGGTTGAATCCAGAGGTTCTTCGCGGCGCCATCGCGCAGCACCTTGCCGTTGCCGACGCAATTGAGCGCGACGCCGCCGGCCAGACAGACGTTGTCGATGCCGGTCTCGACCACTGCCGAACGCACCAGACGCAGCATGGCTTCCTCTGTCACCGCCTGCACCGAGGCAGCCAGATCCATCTCGCGCTGGGTCAGCGCTTGCCCCGGCGCGCGTGGCGGCGCGCCGAACAGATCGTGGAATTTGGCCGAGGTCATGGTCAGGCCGGTGCAGTAGTCGAAATACGACATGTCCAGATGGAAACTACCGTCCGGTTTGAGGTCGATCAGGTGATCGAGTATGGTCTGTGCGTATTTCGGCTGGCCGTAAGGTGCCAGGCCCATGACCTTGTATTCGCCGGAATTGACCTTGAAGCCGGTGTAATAGGTGAACGCCGAATAGAGCAGGCCGAGCGAGTGCGGGAAGTGGATTTCCTTGATCATCTCCAGCCTGTTGCCGCGTCCGATGGCGAGCGAGGTGGTGGTCCACTCGCCGACGCCGTCCATGGTCAGCACCACGGCCTCGTCGAACGGCGACGGGAAGAAGGCGCTGGCGGCATGGCTCAGGTGATGCTCGGAGAACAGCAGACGCGCCGGATCGATTTTCTCTTTCCCGTAACGCTTCAACTCGGACAGCAGCAGATCCTTCAGGAACAGTTTTTCCCGCAGCCAGATCGGCATCGCCGTCTTGAACGAGGCGAAGCCGCGCGGCGCGAAGGCGAGGTAGGTTTCCAGCAGGCGTTCGAACTTGAGCAGCGGCTTGTCGTAAAACACGATGCGATCGACGTCGGCCAGCGCGATGCCGGCATGCTCCAGACAGAATGTGACGGCCTGGTGCGGGAAGCCGGCATCGTGTTTCTTGCGGCTGAAGCGTTCTTCTTGCGCTGCGGCGACGATCTCGCCGTCGACCAGCAGGGCGGCGGCGCTGTCGTGGTAGTAGGCGGAAATGCCGAGGATGCGCATTGCTTAGAACAAGGTGTAGATGAAGGGCGCCACGGCGGAGCCCTGTGCCAATATCAGCAAGCCGCCCAGCAGCAGCATGACGATCAGGATCGGCAGCAGCCAGAATTTTTTGCGGCTGCGCATATAGAGCCAGAGTTCATGCAGAAAGGACATGGCGTGTTTCCTCGTTTCGAGCCGGTATTGCGGAGTTGGGATTAAAACTGGCGCGGCAGGCTGTCGGCGGCGGGGCCCGGCGGCTGGCGCTTGATCCAGTAGCTCGACGCGTTCGGATCGCGTTTCAGGCGCAACGGATCTTTGCCCAGGAGTTTGAAGATCAGGCCGATCGGCACGATGGTCAGCACATAGATCAGTCCCAGCACAACCGGATTGACGATCTTGTGCATGAGCGCGCCCAGACGCGTCCAAAGCCGGTTCAACGGCGCCAATACTGCCGGTAAAAGCCAGGCGGTAAGCGCGAACAGCGCGGCAACGAGCAGCGCCCAAGTGCGCGGCGCTGCCGAATCGAGCAGCGGCCAGAAGCCGACAATGGTGAAAAACGCCGTGAAGACCCAGCCGAATTCGCGGTTGGAGGCGGTTTTTACGGGCGCGGCGGCTGGTTTGTGCAGGTGGTCCATGTATTTGGAATGTGCGCGCAGGGGGGCAAAACGCTGGGGGCGGCAATCATACCGTCAGGCCGGGTGGCTGTGTTTGGCGGTAGTGCGTAGCGGCAGATTTTCGAGAATCAGCGTTGCGATACGTTCGGCTTCGTTGAACGCATCGGCGGGGGGCGGCAACATCCGCCCGGCTTGCCAGGTTTCAAACGGCGTCACCCAACCGTCCGCGACCAGTTTCCGTACGCCGCGCCCGACCCGGCTGTCGCTCGAATCGGGCAGCCTGAGCAAGCCGACGCCGGCGCCGGCGGTGAGCGCTTCGTACAGCATCGACACGCTGTCTTCGGTGACCCAGACCTGGCCGGCTTCGGCCAATGCCTGTTCCAGCCAACCCGGCCCGGTGGCTTCATGCGGAAGCAAGGTTAGATTCTGCGGCAGCGGTTGCGGCAGCGCGGCCAGAAAGCTGGCCGGGGTGCGGCGCGAAGTGGTCAATTGCCAGGCGATTTGCGGTGTGGAGCGGGCGATTGCCGTTACTGCCTGGGCAACCGTGGCGTCATTCCAGCCATAGTGACTGGACACGCCGCCGATCAGGAACAGGCCTCGATCGGGCGAAGCGGTGGTGGAAGAGCGTACATCGTTGAGCACGCCGAGAATGGGGACGACGTTGTCGCGCTGCCGCGGGGTGTCGTGTTCGGGGATGACGCACAGATCGAACAGGGCCAGCGGCAAGCTCGGTTTCATCAGCAGTACGGCCTTGCCGCCATGCGCGCGGCGCGCCGCCAGCACGGCGAAATGTGTGGCGTGGCCGGCGGCAAGCAGAATGTCTGGCGTGGGCAGGTCGTTTCCCGCGGGAAAGCGGCCTTGTACCCATTGCAGCAGCGCCGTGCCGCGGGCCGGCGCGGCCAGATCGAAGCACGCGCCCGGGCGGTTTTTCAGTAATGCATGCGCCAGACCCAGCGTCTGTTTTTCGTGGCCGGGCTTGCCATCGGTGAGGCGCCAGATGATCAGCGGTTGCTCAGAACGGGATGTCATCGTCCATGTCGTTCATCCCACGCGGGTTTCCACCGCCACTGCTGCCGCCGCTACTTCCGCCGCCGGCAGGTTTGCTGCTGCGCGGTGCGCTTTCGGCCGGGGCTTCGTCGTAATCGGCCATGCCGCCGCTGGCGCTGCTACCGCTGCCGCCACGGCCGCCCAGCATCTGCATGCGGTCGCCGCGGATTTCCGTGGTGTAGCGGTCGTTGCCTTCCTTGTCCTGCCATTTGCGCGTGCGCAGGCTGCCTTCGACGTAGACCTGGCTGCCTTTCTTCAGGTACTGGCCGCAGACCTCGGCGATTTTTCCGAAGAAGGCGACCGAATGCCATTCGGTCACTTCCTGCATGTCGCCGCCGCGATCCTTGAATTTGTCGGTGGTGGCGATGCGCAGATTGGCGACAGCGTCGCCGCTGGGCAGATAGCGCATCTCGGGATCGCGTCCCAGATTGCCGATGATGATCACTTTATTAACCGAAGCCATTCAATGTCCTCCTTGCAGTAAATGTCGAATTCCTTCTTCGTCCCAGCCGGTTTGCGCGACTTTCAGCAAAACGGAGCCTTCCTCGGGCAGCACGGTGACCGCTTCGACGCCGGTGAATACGGTCAGTCGGGTGGCCAGTCGTTGCGCGTCTTCGGCGGAAATGATGCCGATATGGAACATCTGTGTCTTGACGCGCGGCGGCGCGGTCATGCGCGCTGCCAGAATCAGCCAGATTGCCATCAATACTGAACAGAACGCGAAGACGCTGCCGAAGCCCTGGTTCTGCGCCAGCCAACCACCCGCGACGCCGCCGAAAAACAGGCCGAGCGCTTGCGAAGTATTGTAAACACCCATCGCCGTGCCCTTGGCCTCCGGCGGCGCGATCTTGGAGACCAGCGAGGGCAGGCTGGCTTCGAGGATGTTGAAGGCGACGAAGTAGGCGAACAGCGCCGCGACGACACCCCAGAACGCATGCATCGAGTGTGACAAAACCGCAAACGCCAGTCCAATCTGCGCGGCCAGCATCAGCGCGATGGCGGCGACGAAAACTTTCTTCAGGCCGCCGTGCTTTTCGCCATAAATGATGGCCGGCACCAGGATGATCAAAGAGGCCAGCATGACCGGCAGATAGATTTGCCAGTGGTGCTGGGCATCGAGGCCGCCGTCAACCAGCGCGAACGGCACTACGATGAACATGGCCATCTGCGCCGCGTGCAGCGCGAAGATGCCCCAGTTCAGGCGAAGTAGTTCGGGTTGGCGCAACACATCTTTCAGGCGTGCCGGGTTGGTTTCTGCGTCGGAGTGGAACGCGGTCTTGCCCGGATTCGGCGTGATGTACTTGACGACAAAGATGGCCAGCAGGGCCAGTACGCCGGTCATTGCGAACATGCCCGGTACGCCGATCCAGCGGTAAAAGGCGGGGCTGGCCGCCAGCGAGAACGCGAATGCAAGACCGATGGTGCTGCCGATCATGGCCATCGCCTGGGTGCGTTTTTCTTCCCGCGTCAGGTCGGCCAGCAGCGCGGTGACCGCGGCGGAAATGGCGCCGGCGCCTTGCAGCGCGCGGCCGAGCAACACGCCCCACAGGTCGGTCGCCGTGGCAGCATAGAAGCTGCCGAACGCGAAGATCAACAACCCGACGATGATCACCGGCTTGCGGCCGAAACGGTCCGAGGCGATGCCGAACGGGATCATCAGGATCGCCTGGGTCAGGCCGTACATGCCCAGAGCGAGGCCGACCAGGGTGTGGCTTTCGCCGCCCGGCAAGGTTTTGGCGTACAGCGCGAATACCGGCAGAATCAAGAACATGCCCAGCATGCGCAGGCCGAAGATGCCGGCCAGAGACGCGGCGGCGCGGCGTTCGGTGGCGGTCATGGGGTTGGGGTCTGAGCGGGACATGGCGGTCATGAAGCGTCTTGACGGACGAAAATGGATGCGTTCGATGTGCAAAAAGGCCCGCCATATTAGCCGCTTTCTGATTGCGGACTGAGCCTCCTGTGCGTCTGCGGTTGCGTTGGCCGGTGTGGTCGTCAACGCCCATCGATCTCGACCCGCAAGGGGCGCGCTGGATGCGTAAGCCGTTGCAGCGGCAACGACAGCGCTGTCGCGATAGATGCACATCGACGCGACAAAGTGGACTTTGAGGTGGGGTTTCCGGCACAATCGCCGCCGTTTCCACAACTG
>JASJPG010000052.1:0-3517 GCA_031426815.1 Hydrogenophilaceae bacterium | reverse complement strand
CCCGCAAAAAAACAAGCGCGTGGAAGTGCTGGCGGATGGCAAGGAATGGGTAGAAGCCGCGCTGAAAGGCAGGCGGCACGGCTTCCCGACGGACAACACCCCCATCTATCACCGCATCGATGTGCGGGACACGACCTTCATCCAGGTGCTGATTCCTTTGCCAGTCGGCATTTTTGAAGGCGTCTACGAAGTCGATGCCAAAACCACTGCCGAAATCAGACAAAACCTGATCCGCGCCGTGCTGGCCGTGGTCTTTTCGGTCGTCGCCACCGGCGTACTCCTGTTCCCCCTGCTGATCGGCTTGAACCGGGAAGTTGTGCGCACCTCCAAAGCCATCCTGGCCGGCAACCTCGAACTGATGGAAGTGCTTGGCGGCGCCATCGCAAAACGCGATTCCGATACCAGTACGCATAACTACCGGGTCACGCAGTACGCCATCGAACTGGCACGTGCGATCAATCTGCCGAAGGACGAGATCACCGCCTTGATTGCCGGCGCGTTCCTGCATGACGTCGGCAAGATCGGCATACCGGATGCCATCCTGCTGAAACCCGGCAAACTCGACGCGCAAGAGTTCTCGGTCATGCAGACCCACGTCAATCTGGGCGGCCAGATCCTGGAGAAAGCCGCCTGGCTGGCGACCGCTCGCGACGTGGTGTTGAACCATCACGAAAAATACGATGGCAAGGGCTATCCCAACGGCCTCGTTGGTGAAGCGATTCCCTTGTCGGCACGGATTTTCGCGATCGTCGACGTATTCGACGCACTCACCTCGAAACGCCCCTACAAGGAACCGATGTCGCTGGAGAAATCACTCGGCATTCTCAGGCAGGATGCAGGCAGTCATTTCGATCCGGCGCTGGTGGATGCCTTCGAACGCATCGCGCCAGCGCTGCACCAACGTCTGAGAAACATGACGGACGCGGCCGTGGAAGACCAGCTGCGGCAAAACGCCGCCGACTATTACGGCCTGACCTGACCCGCGATCCCCTCCAGCATCGCCAAGCCCAAGCCCACCCCGAAGCCATTGATATCCGTCGCCGCCGCGCCCAGGCCGCCCTTGCAGCGGCTGGCCGACAGATCGACATGCAACCACGGCGTATCGGCAACGAAGCGTTGCAGGAAGCGCGCCGCCAGGATGTGGTCGGCCTCGCCGTCGAGCGTGCATTGCTTGACGTCGGCGACGCTCGAATCGAGCGCTTCGTCGTAATCCTCCGGCATCGGGAAGGCCACCACGCGTTCGCCGCTGGCCTGTCCCGCCGCCACCGCCTGCAATGCCAGTTCGTCGCGGTTGCTGATGACGCCGCTCATGCGTTCGCCCAGTGCCACCGCCATGCTGCCGGTGAGCGTGGCGAAATCGATGATCGCCGCCGGCTTGTCCTTGGCCGCCAGCGCCAGCGTGTCGGCCAGCACCATGCGGCCTTCCGCGTCGGTATGCACGATTTCGATCGTGGTGCCGTTCAACGCCGTCACCACTTCGTTCTGCGTGTACGCCTGCGGCGAGATATGGTTCTCGGCGATGGCCAGCCAGACTTCCAGGTTCACCGGCATTTTCAGTTGCGACGCGGCGGTCAGGATGCCCAGTGCCACCGCCGAACCGTTCATGTCGTCGTGCATGTTGTTCATGTAGCGCGCCGGTTTCAGGTTATGGCCGCCGGTATCGAAACAGATGCCCTTGCCGACCAGCGCGCAGGCAGCGTCCCCTTTCTTGCCGCCGTTCCAGGTCAGCCGCACGATGGCGGCATCGTCATGCCCGCTGCCGCGCGCCACGGCCAGAAACGCGCCGGCCTTCAGCTTTTTCAGCCGTTTCACGTCGTATTCGTCGATCTGCCAGCCGGCGTCCTTGGCCAGGGTCCGGATGCGCTCGCGATAACTGGCGGGATGCAGCAGATTGGGCGGCAGCACGGTCAATTCGCGGCACAGCGTATTGCCCGCGGCCAACGCCCGCTCGCGCGCCAGCGACAAACCGGACACCCCATACAGGCCGATGCGCTTGAGCGCGACCGGCGCCTTGCCGCCCTTCCAGCTTGGCAACGGCGCACCGTTGATCATGGCAACGTACACCGCCGCCGCAGCAGCGCGCGCGCGGAAGGCTGCGTCGCCATAGACGGCAATCTCGATCTGCTCGGGCTGCTCGTCAAGCAGCGGCTTCAGCGCCTGGCGCAAGTGGGTATGCCAGTCGAACGCCGGCTTGGCGGCATCCAGACGCAACCAGACCGACAGACAACCGCCCGACAGTTCCAGGGTCAGCGCCTGTTTGGCGAGTTCGTCCGCTTTCTTGTCGCGCCGCTGCAACGCCGCCGCCGCCGACGCATGATCAGGCGCTTCATGCCAGTCCGCACCCGCCGGCAGAATCAGCAGCAGATGCCGGATTTTCTGCGTCCGCTCGCGCAAAACCGCTTTGTGTTGCACCAGGCTGGCCAATGCGGGGGAATTCAGAACCTGTTGCTTCATTAGCCTTCCTTTATATTGAAAAACCCAATACTCACTATTGAAATTGACCCAGGGTAGCGCTGCCTCGATAATCTGCCGCCTTTCGTAACCCAGCGGAGTCGTTGGCGCCTAGCGCTTACGCCTTCAGTGTCGAGTACGATTGTCCTCGAAAACACGTATACATAGCCGCTACGCTGCGCCGGCCAACAGCTGGAACAGCCCCCGCCGGCCTCTTTCGGAGAACCCTTTACATGCCGAATTCGATACCTGCGCAGTTGCCAGATAGCGATCCTCAGGAAACCCGCGAGTGGCTCGACGCCCTCGCCGCCGTGATTGAAGAAGAAGGCGTCGAACGCGCCCACTTCCTGCTCGAAAAACTGGTCGACAAGGCTCGCCGCTCCGGCGCCTATCTGCCCTACAACGCGACCACCGCCTATGTGAACACCATCCCGGTGCACATGCAGGCCAAGCATCCCGGCGACGTCGCCATGGAAGGTCGCATCAAGGCCTTGATCCGATGGAACGCGGTGGCCTGCGTAATGCGGGCCAATGAAAAAGCGCCCGGTGTCGGCGGCCATATCGCCAGCTTCCAGTCTTCCGCCACGCTGTACGACGTCGGCTTCAACCATTTCTTCAAGGCGCAGACGCCGGAACAAGGCGGCGATCTGGTCTATTTCCAGGGCCACGCCTCGCCCGGCATCTACGCCCGCGCCTACATCGAAGGCCGCATCAGTGAAGACCAGTTCGGCAATTTCCGCCAGGAAACCGGCGGCGAGGGCATCCCGTCCTACCCGCATCCCTGGCTGATGCCGGACTTCTGGCAGTTCCCGACCGTGTCGATGGGCCTCGGTCCGATCACCGCGATCTATCAGGCGCGCTTCCTCAAATATCTGCACGACCGCGGCATCGCCGACACCTCCGGCCGCCATGTCTGGGCCTTCCTCGGCGACGGCGAGACCGACGAACCGGAATCGTTGGGCGCAATCACGCTGGCCTCGCGCGAGAAGCTCGACAACCTGATCTTCGTCATCAACTGCAACCTGCAACGCCTCGACGGCCCGGTGCGCGGCAACGGCAAGATCAT
>JASJPG010000051.1:0-41644 GCA_031426815.1 Hydrogenophilaceae bacterium | reverse complement strand
AGGTCGAGAACTTGTAGCCGCGGCGGTATTCGAACTTGTCCACCGCCTTCATCAGGCCGATGTTGCCTTCCTGGATCAGATCGAGGAATTGCAGGCCGCGGTTGGTGTATTTCTTGGCGATGGAGATGACCAGGCGCAGGTTGGCTTCGATCATCTCGCGCTTGGCACGGCGCGCCTTGGCTTCGCCGGTTGACATCTTCTTGTTGATGTCCTTAAGGTCTTTCACCGGAATGCCGGCGCGCTGCTGCAGGCCGCGCAGTTTTGCCTGGTGTTCGAGGATGGTGTACTGATGCCGCGTCAGTTGTTCCAGGTAGACCGATTTGCTGGCCAATTCCTGGGCAAGCCAGGTGTCGTTGCCTTCCAGACCGGGGAAGGTTTTGATGAAGTGAGCGCGCGGCATGCCGCTTTTGCCGACAGCCAGATTCATGATGGCGCGTTCGTGGCTGCGCACTTCTTCGACGATGGAGCGAACGGTCTCGCACAGGTTGTCGACCTGGCGGGCGCTGAAACGAATACCCATCAGCAGGTTGGAGAGTTCGCCCTGCAGCTTTTGATACTGGCTGCTGGTGAAACCATATTTGACGAGCGCCGGACGCATCTTGTCGTTGATCTTGCGAATCGCACCGAAACGCTCCAGCGCATCGGTACGCAACTGCGCCAGATTGGCAGCGTTGATGGCGGCGCCGCCGTCATCGTCTTCGTCGCCTTCCTCTTCGGCGTCTTCGGCTTCTTCGGCGGCTGCTGCAGCAGCGGCTGCTGTCGCTTCCATGACGACGTCCTCACCCGAACTGTCCATCAGGCCGTCGACCAGATCGTCGACCTTCATCTCGTCCTTTTCGACTTTGTCGACCAAGTCGAGAATCTGCGTGATGGTGAGCGGGCAGGCGGAGATGGCCAGCACCATGTGCTTGAGGCCTTCTTCGATCCGCTTGGCGATTTCGATTTCGCCTTCGCGGGTCAGCAGATCCTTGGTGCCCATTTCGCGCATGTACATGCGCACCGGGTCGGTGGTGCGACCGAATTCGGCATCCACATTGGACAGCGCAGCTTCGGCGGCCTCAACGGCATCCTCGTCGGCGACCGGTGCCGGGTTTTCCGACATCAGCAAATCTTCGGCGGCAGGGGCCTGATCGAAGACCTGGATGCCCATGTCGTTGATCATGCTGATGACGCTTTCGATCTGCTCGGCGTCGAGCATTTCGTCCGGCAGGTGGTCGTTCACCTCGGCGTAGGTCAGGTAACCCCGTTCCTTGCCGAGCATGATCAGATTCTTCAGACGGGTGCGGCGTTCTTCGACGTCCACCTTGCTGTTTTGTTGGCTAAGCGCCTGAGCTAGCAGCGCCGCTTTGTTTGCGGCGTCTTTTTTCTTGGAAGTGCGCTTGGACGCTTCCACTGCTGGTGTGCCCTCAGGGGTGGCCTGTTTGAGAGTTTTGGTCGCCATCGCCAGGCTATCTCCAGTGAGAAACTGCGGAAAAACGCAATATTATACAGGAACTTGGGTGCTTTTTTCCAGGTTGCCTGCGGTTGCTTTGACCGCGCGGCTTCAGCCTGGTTTCCGCGACTTCAGCGAGGCCAGCAGATTCGCTTTTTCGCTGTCGGACAACTCGCTTGGCTTGCGTCCGGAGAACTCCTTGACGGCGATGCGGCTGGCTTGGGTCATCACGGTACCGAGTGCGCCCTGAAAATCGGCTTCGATGTCGTAGTTTTCATCCCACAGCATCAGTTCGGCGGCGGCAGGGGTGAGCCAGGCTTGTTCCGGCCGGCCGCGGAAATGTTCGACGATGTCGCGTGCCGACATTTCCGGATGTTCGCGTGCCAGACTGACCACGGCCTGCACGACTTCAGCTTCCGGGCCGGGTGTTTCCGGCAGGTCGGTCAGGCGGCTGGCGCGGGTCGGATCGTGCAGCAAGGCTTGCAGCAGGATGCGCCATGACGAGGGCTGCACCGCGCCGCGGCCTTGCCCGCGCGCCGGTTGGGCGAACTGCCGGGGGCGTTCGGAGGCTCGCGCTCTGTTTCCCGCCGCACGCGGCGATTCGAGTCCCGTCAGTGTGTCCAGGCGTTGCCGCAAGGCGCGCGTCAATAGCGGCGCCTGGGTGAGTTTGCCGATATAGGGTTGCGCCAGCGTGGCCAGGCGCACTTTGCCTTCCTGCGAGGCGAGATCGGTCTGCGCTGTCAGTTCGTTGAACAGGAAATCGGACAGCGGCATGGCCTGATCGCACAGTTTGTTGAACGCCGCGGCGCCTTGGGTGCGCACGAAACTGTCCGGGTCTTCGCCGTCCGGCAGAAACAGGAAACTGAGCAATTTGCCGTCGCGCGCCTGCGGCAGGCTGTTTTCCAGCGCGCGCCAGGCGGCTTTGCGGCCGGCGGCGTCGCCGTCGAACGCGAACACGACTTCGTTGGCCAGGCGCAGTAGGCGTGCGGCCTGATCCGAAGTAATAGCGGTGCCGAGCGTAGCGACGGCGTTGTCGACGCCAAATTGGTCGAGCATTACCACGTCCATGTAGCCTTCGACCACCAGCACCCGGTCCGCGTGCTGGATGGCGCGGCGGTGTTCGAACAGTCCGTAGAGTTCGCGGCCTTTGTGGAACAGCGGGGTTTCCGGCGAGTTGAGGTATTTCGGTTCGCCCTTGTGCATGATGCGACCGCCCAACGCGATGACCTGGCCGCGCTCATTGCGGATCGGAAACATGACGCGATCGCGGAAGCGGTCGTAGCGCTTGC
Organism: Hydrogenophilaceae bacterium; assembly: GCA_031426815.1. GTDB lineage: Bacteria > Pseudomonadota > Gammaproteobacteria > Burkholderiales > Thiobacillaceae > PFJX01. The sequence goes on along the minus strand of JASJPG010000051.1, from coordinate 38,923 downwards.
CCTCATTGCTGATGACCAGCCCGGCCTCGACCAGCAGTGCGTCCTGATAATTGGCAAACGCGGCGGCAAGTGGTTGCCACTCGTCGTTCGCCACGCCCAGCGCGAAACGCGCCGCGCTTTCGCCGGTCAGGCCGCGCTGTTTCAGGTAGGCAATCGCCTGGTCATGTGTTTTCAGGCTCTGACGGTAATGCCGCGCGGCGACTTCCATGCATTCGTACAACTTGTCGCGGCGGCTTTCTTCTTCCGGCGCAACTCGTTTTCCGTCGTCGGGTACCTGCATGCCGACCTGTCCAGCCAAGTCCTTGACCGCCTCGATGAAGCTGTAACCGGCATGCTCCATCAGGAAGGTGATGGCGGTGCCATGCGCGCCGCAGCCGAAGCAATGATAGAACTGTTTGGTCGGGCTGACCGAGAAGGATGGGCTCTTCTCGTTGTGAAACGGGCAGCGCGCCTGGTAGTTGCTGCCGGCTTTCTTGAGCGGAACGTATTTTTCGACCAGCGCAACGATATCGGTGCGGTCAAGCAGTTGCTGGATGAAATCCTGCGGAATCATGGCCGGCCCAATTCAAGGCGGCGGCGGGGCGCGATTCGGCCCGCCGCTCAGGCGAGCGCGTTCTTGACCAGGCTGGATACGGCGGCCATGTCGGCGCGTCCGGCCAACTTGGGCTTCAGCCAGGCGATCACTTTGCCCATGTCGCGTGCCGAAGTTGCACCCGTTTCGGCAATGGCTTGCTTGACCAGTGCGGCGACTTCGTCGTCGCTTAGCGCTTGTGGCATATAGGTGCCGAGTACGTCGATTTCAAAATTTTCCTGATCGGCGAGGTCCATGCGCCCTGCAGCCTGGTATTGGTTGGCCGAATCTTTGCGCTGCTTGAGCAGTTTCTCGACGATGGCGATGACGGCGGCATCGTCCAGTTCCACCCGCTCATCGACTTCCTTTTGCTTGATGGCAGCCAGCAATAGCCGCACAGCGCCCAGGCGAGCGCTGTCTTTGGCGCGCATGGCGGTCTTCATGTCTTCGCTGATTTGCTGTTTGAGTGTCATGAATGTTCCCGATGAGGAAAGATATTGAGAGCTGAAAAAGCAAACGGGCCTGAAAAATCAGGCCCGTATCTGAAGCGGCAAGACTTGAAGTCAGCCGATCAATACATCTTGGGCGGCAGGGTCTGGCTGCGCAGGCGCTTGTGATGGCGCTTCACGGCGGCGGCCAGCTTGCGCTTGCGTTCCTGCGTCGGCTTTTCATAGAACTCGCGGGCACGCAGGTCGGTCAACAGACCGATTTTTTCAATGGTGCGCTTGAAGCGGCGCATGGCTACTTCAAACGGCTCGTTTTCTTTGACTCGAACGCTGGGCATGTATCGTTCCTGGCTACTTGCTGGGTTAATCGGGTGGGTACAAAAAGGGTGGCGGATTCTATCCCACTCCCCGGGTGCGATTCAATAACAATTACAATCGTCGACTCGTTTTTTATAGCATGTACACGTGCATATCGGGCCTGCAATGAAAATATTGGGTGTCGAGTCTTCCTGCGATGAAACCGGGCTTGCCGTTTACGACACTGCAGCGGGGCTGCTGGCGCATGCCATCCACAGCCAGGTGGCGATGCACGCCGATTATGGCGGCGTGGTGCCGGAACTGGCCTCGCGCGACCACATTCGCCGGGTGATTCCACTGACGCGCGGCGTCATGCGGGAAGCGGGTCTGGCGTTGAACGATCTGGATGCGATTGCCTATACGCAAGGGCCTGGCCTGGCAGGCGCCTTGCTGGTCGGTGCCAGCTTTGCCAACGCGTTGGCGGCGGCGTTGTGCATTCCGGCCATCGGCGTGCACCACCTGGAAGGTCATCTGTTGTCGCCGTTGCTGGCGCGGCCGCGACCGGAGTTTCCCTTTATCGCCTTGCTGGTGTCGGGCGGACATACCCAGCTGATGCGCGTCGATGGCGTTGGGCGTTACGAAATGCTCGGCGAAACGGTGGACGATGCCGCCGGCGAAGCGTTCGACAAGACCGCGCAACTGCTCGGTCTCGGCTACCCGGGCGGGCCGGCGCTCGCGAAGCTGGCTGAAGCCGGGCTGGCTTATCGCTTCAAGCTGCCGCGCCCCATGCTGAATTCGGGCGATCTCGATTTCAGTTTTTCCGGCCTCAAGACGGCGGTGCTGACGTTGAGCCGGAAAGAAGGCGAGGATGCGCGCGCCGATATCGCCGCCGCGTTTCAAGTGGCAGTCGTCGATGTGCTGGCAGCGAAATGCGTGGCGGCGCTGAAAAAAACCGGTTTGCATCGATTGGTCGTGGCGGGCGGCGTCGGTGCCAACCGTGCCTTGCGCGAACGTCTCGATGCCGAAGCTCTGCAACGTCGTTTCGAGGTCTATTACCCGCCGCTGGAGTTGTGCACCGACAACGGCGCCATGATCGCCTTCGCCGGCGCGTTGCGCCTGCAGGCGGGACAATCGGCGGCGGATGGCCGCTTTGGCGTGCGTCCGCGCTGGGCGCTGGACGAGCTTGCCAGTCCGCTCAGTGCGCCGGCCTGATGCCGCCGCCCGGATGCAGGATGATGGGCTGGCCGATCAGCTTCAACGCTTCGTCCGGGAACACCAGCGCCAGCGACAGCAGCGCCAGAATCGCCAGCACCAGCAAGGTCGAGAAGATGCTGGCCGGGCGTAGCCAACCCCAGTAGCGCGCCGCCAGAAACACCATGTCTTTGCGGTGTTCGGTCATGCGCAACCAGCCGCGCACCAGGCTGGCCAGCAGCCAGACCGTGTAGCCGCCGGCCATGGAGGCGAGCACGACGCGGAACACGGTGAGCAGATCCCACTCGCGAATGCCCTTGTAGAACAGCGAAACCGCGCCGACCGCGAGCGCGGCGCCGCTGGCCAGCAGGATATTGAGCACCAGGCGGCGCCGTTCGCGCGCCAGATCCATCTGCCGCTTGATGAAAAAATCATCGATCTCGGCCTTGAAGTACTCGGTTTTCTCTTCCACCAACTGAGTGATTTCGCGGCGCATGACATCGATGCGTTGGTCCAGCACGACAGACAGTTTGTCGCCGGCGTAGTCGACCAGTTCGCGTACGTCGTCCTTGGTGAACTGGCGCTGGCTGTGCAGTTCCTGCGAAATCTTGTCCAGTTTCTCGTCGATCGCCCTGCTTGCGCCCGCCACCACCTCGCGCATTTCATCACCGGCCTGCACAACGCCGATACGTACCACCTCGCCCAGTTTGTCGCCGGCCTTTTCGATGGCGGCTTCCGAGGCGGCGGTGAGGCTGCCGCGGGCGTAGTCGATGGTCTTTTCAAACATGGCGGCCGTCCTTATCGTTTCTTGAACGCAGACTCTTCACCGGAAATCAATTTGCGGATGTTGCTGTGGTGGCGCGCCAGAACCAGCACGGACAGCACCGCCAGGATGCCGGCCAGAAAGCGGGTTTCAGGTCCGTGCCCAAGCAGATAGTAGCCGTAGACCGGCGCCAGCGTTGCCGCCACGAGAGCCGACAACGAGGAAACCCGGGTAATCGCGAACATCACACCCCAGGTCAATATGGTCAGTCCGCCCAGGCGAAGATCAAGCGCCAGCAACACGCCGAGTGCCGTGGCGACGCCCTTGCCGCCCTTGAAACCGAAAAACACCGGGTACAAGTGGCCAAGAAAGGCGGCCAGTGCGGCCAGATAGGGCACATAGTCCGGCAGGCTGTAGGCGGTGGCTGTCGATTGCGCCAGGATCACCGCCAGGTAGCCCTTCAGCGCATCGCCCAAAAGCGTCAGCGCGGCAGCGGATTTCTTGCCGGTACGCAGCATATTGGTCGCGCCCGGGTTGCCGGAGCCGTGGCTGCGCGGATCGGGCAAACCATAAAGGCGTGCGACCAGAATGGCGAAGGAGACCGAGCCCAGCAGGTAGGCCGCGATCAAAAGAAGTGTGGATTCAATCATTTGCGAGAATTATTGGGGTGGAAGTAATTTGCGTAGAATGCGCGGCTCTTCAGCGAATGGCCTCGGATAGGCGGAACGAACATGGACATACTGTTTTTGCGGGACTTCCGCCTTGAAACCATTATCGGACTGTACGAATGGGAGCGCAAAGCACCGCAGCCGGTCATGCTCGATATCGAGATCGGTCTTTACGACCATAAAGCTGGCCATACCGACGATGTGGCGGACACCATCGACTACGGCAAAGTCGCCGCTCGCATCCAGGAAGTGGTGGCGACACGCGAGATTCGGCTGGTGGAAACACTGGGCGAACTGATCGCCGATATTGTTCGGCGCGAATTTGGCGCGCCCTGGGTGCGGGTTGCCGTACGCAAGCTGGCGATTCTGCGTGGTGTTAAGGAGCTCGGCATCATCGTTGAGCGCGGCTCTCGAATCTGAACTGCCTCGCTTCAGTATCGCCGCGCAACCATCAGAAAAACCGGGAAAGCACGCGTCCCGTTTTTCGTTTCCTTGACGATTTCAAAAACCGTGTTGAAGTCCGCTGTGGCAAATCCGGCCTGATTCAGCCTGGCGCCAAGCTCATCGCGCGCGAAGCCGTGATGCACATCAACTTCGATACCGTGGAAGGAGCCGTCTTCCTGGTCCAGGTCCGCGATGCACAGCCAGCCGCCGGGATTCAGCAGATTGCGGAACACATTGAGGATGGCGGCGGTATCCGGAATGTGGTGCAGCGTCATCGACGAGTAGATCAGGTCGTATCGCACGTCCGGCAGCGTGGCAGCGGTCAGATCCATCAGCCGTGTGGTCATGTTGGTAATGTCCCAGGCGGCGATTTTTTCCGCCGCCACGGCCAGCATGCCGGGTGACGTGTCTTTCAGCGTGATGTGGCCGAGCCGGGGTTGCAGCGGAAAACTCAGCATGCCGGTGCCGCTGCCATAGTCGAGCGCGCGCATGGCCGGATCGAGTGGCACGGCGGCCGCAATGGCGGCGGCGATCTTGTTGGCGCGATCCTGAAATACCGGGTTTTCGTCCCACTGGCGCGCTTTGCTGTCGAAGTGTTTTGCATCCAGTAGGACTTTGTTCATCGTTTGCCCCCCAGCAAAGAACCCAGCACGCCGCGGATGATCGCGCGGCCGACCTGGCTGCCGACGGAGCGGGCCGCGCTCTTGGCGAGCGCTTCGACGACGCCTTCGCGTCCCCGGCCGCCGCCGCCGAAAAGATCGCCCAGCATGCCGCCCAGGCCACCGCTCTCGGCTGGTGCTTGGGCCGCGGTTTTAGCTTGTACTTTGGCGATCGTTTCGGCTTCCGCCTGTTGCGCGCTCTGCGCTGCGCGGGCTTTCAGGACTTCATAGGCGGATTCCTGGTCCACGGTTTTTTCGTAGACACCGGCAACCAGTGAGGTCTGCATCAATTGTTGCCGTTTGGCGGCGTCGATCGGCCCGATCTGGCCGCCGGGCGGCACGATGAAGGCGCGTTCGACAACATTCGGTCGACCTTTTTCGTCCAGGCAGGACACCAGCGCCTCGCCGACGCCGAGTTCGGTGATGCAGGCGGCTTCGTCCAGATTGGTGTTGTCGCGCATGGTTTCCGCCGCAGCTTTCACGGCTTTCTGGTCACGCGGCGAGAAGGCGCGCAAGGCATGCTGGACGCGGTTGCCGAGCTGGCCGAGCACCTTGTCCGGCACATCGGCCGGGTTTTGCGTGACGAAGTAGACGCCGACACCTTTCGAGCGGATCAGGCGTACGACCTGTTCAATCTTGTCGACCAGCGCAGGTGGCGCGTCGTTGAACAACAGATGCGCCTCATCGAAGAAAAATATCAGCTTGGGTTTGTCGAGGTCGCCGGCTTCCGGCAGGTTTTCATACAACTCGGACAGCAGCCAGAGCAGCAACGTGGCATACATCTTCGGCGCCTGCATCAGCTTGTCGGCGGCGAGGATGTTGATGACGCCCTTGCCTTTGTTGGTCTGCATCAGGTCGGCGACATTGAGCATTGGCTCGCCGAACAGCTTGTCGCTGCCTTGCGTCTCTAGGCTGAGCAGGCCGCGCTGAATGGCGCCGACGCTGGCGGCGGAAATGTTGCCGTATTCGGTGGTGAACGTTTTGGCGTTCTCGCCGACGAACTGCAGCATCGCGCGCAGGTCTTTCAGGTCCAGCAGCAACATGCCGTTGTCGTCCGCCACCTTGAATACCAGGTTCAGTACGCCGGCCTGGGTTTCGTTCAGTTCCAGCATGCGCGCCAGCAGTAACGGACCCATATCGGAAATGGTAGCGCGAACGGGATGCCCCATCTCACCGAAGGCATCCCAGAAGGTCACCGGGAAGGCTTGGTATTGGTGATCGGTGAGCCCCAGCTTGTCCACCCGCTCGGCGACTTTGGCGTTGCCGCCGCCCGGCTGCGAAATGCCGGAGAGATCGCCTTTCACGTCAGACATGAAGCAAGGCACGCCGATGGCGGAAAACTGCTCCGCCAGGGTTTGCAGCGTCACCGTCTTGCCGGTGCCGGTCGCTCCGGTAATCAGGCCGTGGCGATTGGCCATTGCCGGCAACAGGACGAGTTCGGCGTGGTCATTCTTGGCAATCGACAAAGGGGCGGTCATGGCGGGTCTCCAGGTAAGCGTCGCGGCATTTTAGCCAGGGAAGGGCGGGCAACTCCTGCGGCGCAATGCAAACCGCACCGGGGTGATGTGGTTCATACGCAAAATTGAAAAATACGGCGAAAGTCAAATAAACCTCTTTGCCATGCCTGACTATGCCCAGTTTGCTCATTTGCGACGACGCCCCCGATGCCATCGCGGCCATGCTGTCTGGCCAGGGTGGGCAGACGATCGATATTCAGGTCGCCCGGGAGGGAAGGGAAGCCCTGGAAAAATCCCGGGCCGGCCGACCGGATCTGATTCTGCTTGATGTCGCTGTGCCCGGACTGGAGGGATTTTCCGTTTGCGCGCACTTGAAAGCGCACCCGTTGACCAGGGAGATCCCCGTGATTTTCCTGACCGGCAGCAATGCGCTGGCGGACAAGCTGCGCGGTTTCGCAGTGGGTGGAGTCGACTACATCACCAAACCGTTTCACCCGGCGGAAGTGCTGGCACGCGTGCAGGTGCATCTGCATGCGCGCCAGCAGATGCGGCAGGTCATGCGCATCGCGAATCTGCGCGCAGTCAATTTCGATCCGGCGGACGATCCGCTGGAAAAGAAATTCCAGCGCGCACTTATCTTGCTCGAAGAGAGCCTGACCAGTCCGCTTGGACTCGCCGAGCTGGCGCGCAAGGTGGGCATCGACGAACGTAAGCTGACCGAACTGTTTCGCCAGCGCGTCGGGGTGACCGTGTTCGACTATGTCAGCGAACGCCGTCTGGAATGCAGTTGTCATTTGCTGGACGGCAGCAGTCTGCAGGTGCGCCAGATCGCAGACCAACTGGGTTACAAGAATCCGGGCGATCTCACCCGCGCGTTCCGGCGTCATTTCGGCATCACGCCGCGTGAATACCGTCGCGCTGGCGGTGCTGAAGATCCGGCAGCAGAAAGCTGATAGCCATGACGGTGAAACGTCTGATCTCTCGCTTGCGCGCAAGTTTTCTGCGATGAGTGAGACGGCGCCATGCATGCCGCCGAGCTCCGAATTGATGGTGCGGCAGCGCCAAGCCACATGACCGGTTGTGTCTTGCTCGGGACTCATGCCGACGCGGTGTAAAATCGCCCAATTTTTCGTAGCGGGTAGCGATCATGGCCGGACATTCCAAGTGGGCAAACATCCAGCACCGTAAGGGCCGCCAGGATGAAAAGCGGGGCAAGATTTTTTCCAGGTATGCTAAGGAAATTACCGTGGCGGCCAAGTTGGGCGGCGGCGACGCGAGCTTCAATCCGCGTCTGCGCGTGGCCATCGACAAGGCCAAGTCGGAAAACATGCCGAACGACAACATCGAGCGCGCGGTCAAGAAGGGTACCGGCGAACTGGAAGGCGTCAGTTATGAGGAAATCCGCTACGAGGGCTACGGTCCTGGCGGCGCGGCCGTGATCGTCGATTGCCTGACCGACAACCGCGTGCGTACCGTGGCCGATGTGCGCCACGCGTTCTCGAAATGCGGCGGCAATCTGGGCACCGATGGTTCCGTGGTGTTCCAGTTCAAGCATTGCGGCCAGATCATCCTGGCGCCGGGTGCGGACGAGGATAAGGTCATGGACGTGGCGCTGGAAGCCGGCGCCGAGGACGTGATCGGCAACGAGGACGGTTCCATCGAAATCATTACTGCGCCGACCGGCGATTTCGCGACGGTCAAGGAAGCGCTGGAAAAAGCCGGCTTCAAGCCGGCGATGGACGGCGTCGTGATGAAAGCCTTGAACGAAACCGATGTGGCCGGTGACGACGCGGTCAAATTCCAGAAGATGCTCGACATGCTGGATGACCTCGACGACGTGCAGGACGTCTACATCTCGGCGATTCTGCCGGAGTGAGGCTGCTCGGCATCGACCCGGGCCTGCGCATCACCGGCTACGGGGTCATCGACAAGGTCGGCCAGCAGTTGACCTATGTGGCGAGCGGCGTGGTGCGCACCGAGACCGGGGAACTCCCCGGCCGCATCAAGATCATTTTCGACGGTGTCAGCGAAGTGCTGGCGCAGTTTCGGCCCGATGTCAGCGCCATCGAAAAGGTCTTCGTCAACGTCAATCCGCAATCCACGCTGTTGCTCGGCCAGGCGCGCGGCGCGGCCATTGCGGCGCTGACCTTGGCCGGTCAGCCGGTGTTCGAATACACGGCGTTGCAGGTCAAACAGGCAGTCGTCGGCAACGGCCACGCCGAAAAGGAGCAGGTGATGAACATGGTGAAACGGTTGCTCAATCTGCCAGCCGAGCCGCGCGCGGATTCCGCCGATGCGCTCGCCTGCGCGATCTGCCACGCGCATGGCGGCATGGGCCTGGCCGGACTGACCACCATCGGCCGCCGGCGCAAGGCGGGGCGAATGCTATGAGCAAGGTTGCCGCCGCCCCGCTGGAACCCACTGCCGACGCGCTCGCCAATCCGGTCAAACGCTATTTGCTGGCGACGCGGCCGGCGTTTCTGAGCATCGCCTTCGCCGGTTGTCTGCTCGGTTTCGCCACCGCGCTGGACAGCGCCTTTTCCTGGCCGCTGGCCTTGCTGACGTTGCTGCTGGCAGTGGCAACGCAGGCCGGAGTCAACGTGTTCAACGATTATTACGATCACCTCAACGGCACCGATGCGGTCAACGTCGATCGTCTGTTTCCGTTTACCGGCGGCTCGCGCTTCATCCAGAACGGCGTCATGACGCCGCGCCAGATGCTGGTTTACGCACTGATGCTGTTCGGCAGCGTGATCGCCGGCGGCCTCTGGTTGATCGCCACGCGCGGCCTCGGCCTGTTCTGGATCGGGCTGGGCGGCTTGATTATCGGCTGGGCCTATTCCGCGCCGCCGCTGAAACTGAACAGCCGCGGTCTGGGCGAAATTTGCGTGGCGGCGGGTTTCCTGCTGATCGTGGCCGGTGCGGATTTCGTGCAGCGTGGCGCGATTGCGTCGACCCCCTGGCTGCTCGGCCTGCCCTATGCCCTGCTGGTCACCAACATTCTCTACGTCAACCAGTTTCCCGACCGCAACGCCGACCTGCTCGCCGGCAAGCGGCATTGGGTGGCGCGGCTGCAACCCGGCGTCGCGGCACGCGGCTATTGGCTGATTCTGGTTCTCGCGGTATCCATGCTGATCTGGCTGGTGGCGAGCCAGCGCCTGCCCGTGCTGGCACTGCTTTCGCTGTTTGCAGCGTTGCCCGCCGTGAAGGCCGGGCAGGTATTGACTGCGCATGCGGCGGAGCCGGCCAAGCTGGTGCCGGCGGTGCAGATGACCATCCTCGCCGCGCATCTGCAGCCGGTCTTGCTGGCTGCCGCGCTGGCCTGGACGCTGCTGGCATGATCGGCCGCCTGACTGGGATTTTGCTGGAGAAACATCCGCCGCAGGTATTGCTGGATGTGGCTGGCGTCGGTTACGAAGTCGATGTGCCGATGAGCAGTTTCTACAACCTGCCGGCCATCGGCGAGCGGGCCACGCTGGTGACGCATTTCGTCGTGCGCGAGGATGCGCAACAGCTTTACGGCTTCCTTTCCCAGAAGGAACGCGCCGCGTTTCGCGAGCTCATCCGCATTTCCGGCGTCGGTCCCAAACTGGCCTTGTCGGTGCTGTCCGGCATGAGCGCCGACGATCTGGCCCAGTGCATCGTATTGCAGGACGCCGCCCAATTGACCCGCGTGCCGGGAATCGGCAAGAAAACGGCGGAACGCTTGCTGCTCGAATTGAAGGGCCGTCTGGCCGATGCGCTGCCGCAGGTCGGCGGCATTTCGGCGAGTGCCGGCGTGACACACGATGCGCTGGGCGCACTGCTGGCGCTGGGCTATTCGGATAAGGAAGCGCTGCCGGTGCTGAAGCAACTGCCGGAAGGGCTAAGTCTGGAAGAATCGATCCGGCAGGCTTTGAAACTGTTGGCGAGGAAGTAAGCCATGCTCGAACCCGACCGCCTGATCGCGCCCGCGCCCGCTTCGCGCGAGGAGGAAGCCTTCGAGCGCGCCCTGCGGCCGCAACGTCTGTCCGAATATGTCGGCCAGGCGCGCGCTCGCGAGCAACTCGATATCTTCATTACCGCGGCAAAGAACCGCGGCGAGGCGCTCGACCATGTCTTGTTGTTCGGGCCGCCTGGGCTGGGCAAGACGACGCTGGCGCACATCATTTCGCGCGAGATGGGCGTCAATCTGCGCTCGACTTCCGGCCCGGTGCTGGAACGCGCCGGCGATCTGGCGGCGTTGCTGACCAATCTGGAACCGAACGACGTCCTCTTCATCGACGAAATCCACCGCTTGAGCCCGGTCGTCGAAGAAATCCTCTATCCGGCGCTGGAGGACTACCAGCTCGACATCATGATCGGTGAAGGTCCGGCGGCGCGTTCGGTCAAGCTCGATCTGCCGCCATTCACGCTGATCGGCGCCACCACGCGCGCCGGCATGCTGACCAACCCGCTGCGCGACCGTTTCGGCATCGTCGCGCGCCTGGAGTTCTATACGCCGGAAGAACTGGCCTTCATCGTCGCCCGTTCGGCGCGTCTGCTCGGTGTCGATACCTCCGACGAGGGCGCAGTGGAAATCGCGCGCCGTTCGCGCGGCACGCCGCGTATCGCCAATCGTTTGTTGCGCCGGGTGCGCGACTACGCCGAGGTCAAGGCCAGCGGCAAGGTCGACGCGCCGGTGGCGGATGCCGCCTTGAAGATGCTGGAAGTCGATAGCGTCGGCCTCGATGTGATGGACCGCAAACTGCTTTCGGCCATGCTGGAGAAGTTCGCCGGCGGGCCGGTCGGCCTGGAAAACCTGGCGGCAGCCATCGGCGAGGCGGCCGATACCATCGAGGACGTGCTGGAACCGTATCTGATCCAGCAGGGTTTTCTTGCCCGCACACCGCGCGGCCGTGTCGCGCAGCCGCTGGCCTGGCGGCATTTCGGCTTCATCCAGCCGGGCAGCGCGGAAAATGGCCCGGAACTGTTTTGACCCGCCGCATGTCGCTACTGCGGCCAACCCGGTTGGTCGCCAGCTCCTCTCAACCTGCCTATGTTTCATGCCATGAACGCAATACCGGGTACACCTGTTTTTTCGTTTAGTTGGCCGGTGCGGGTCTATTGGGAAGACACCGATGCCGGCGGCGTTGTCTATTACGCCAATTATCTGAAATTTCTTGAACGCGCCCGTACTGAATGGCTGTCGCATCTCGGCCTCGAACAGGATCAGCTGGCGAGCGATGCCGGCGTGGTGTTCGTGGTGCGGCGGGTGGAGGCGGATTACCTGAAACCGGCGAAATTCAACGATCGCCTGATCGTGCGCTGCGAACTGGTCGACTTGAGCCGCGCCAGTCTGAGCATGGACCAGCAGGTGCTGCGCGGCGACGCGGTGTTGCTGAAAGCGCGAGTCAAAGTGGCTTGCGTGGACCGGGTCGGATTCCGCCCCGTTAGAATCCCGGACTTCGTCAGTCAGTCATTCGGAGCCGAGATCTGATGGATATCGCCCTCAATCAGGATATGTCGTTCATCGCCCTCATTCTCCAAGCCAGTTGGGTAGTGAAGGCGGTGTTGTTGTTGCTGTTGTTCGCCTCGCTGGCGTCGTGGTGGCTGATCTTCGAGAAGATTTTCACGCTGCGCCGCGAACGCGCGCAGGCGGAGGCGTTCGAGCGCGAATTCTGGGGCGGCGGCCACAGCGACATCACCAAACGCGCCGATGAAGAGGATCGCCGCAGTAGCCTGGAAGAAGTGTTTCGCGCCGGTTGGCGCGAGTTCCGAGTCAAGCGCAAATTGAACGTCGCGCCGCAGACCGTGATCGAGAGCGCGCGCCGCGCCATGCGCGCGGCGTATCAGCGCGAAATGGATCAGGTCGAAGCCTATTTGCCGTTCCTCGCCACGGTCGGCTCGGTGTCGCCCTACATCGGCCTGTTCGGCACCGTGTGGGGCATCATGAATGCATTCCGCGGTTTGTCGAATGTCGCCCAGGCGACGCTGGCGCAGGTCGCGCCCGGCATCGCCGAAGCGCTGATCGCCACCGCCATCGGCTTGTTCGCGGCGATTCCGGCGGTGATCGCCTACAACCGCTTCACGCACGATATCGACCGCCTGGCCAGCCGTTACGACATCTTCATGGAAGAGTTCTCCAATATCCTGCAACAGGAGATGGGGCGAGCATGATTCCGCGCCGCACCCGCAAGGCGATCAATCAGATCAACGTCGTGCCGTATATCGACGTGATGCTGGTGCTGCTGGTGATCTTCATGGTCACGGCGCCGTTTATCAACCCGACCCAGGTCGAATTGCCCAGCATCGGCAAGAGTGCGGCGGCCCCGGTGGCCCCCCTGGAAGTAGTGATTCGTATCGACGGCAGCCTGTTGCTGCGGGATCGCGGCAGCAATGAAGAGGGGGAAGTCGTTTCGGAGGAACGTCTGGAAAGCGCCGTGCGGTCGCGCCAGAAAGTGACGCCGAAGCAGCCGGTGGTGATTTCGGCGGACAAGAGCGTGCGATACGAATCGGTCATGCGGGTCATGGATACGCTGCAAGCGCTCGGCGTGGCGCGAGTCGGACTCCTGGTCAAGCCGGCGCAGCCATGATCGAGCCGCGCCGCATCCAGCATGTTTCTTCGGGCGGCCTCGCCCTGCTGGTGCATGGCCTGTTGCTGCTGGGCCTGATGGTCGGCGTGTCCTGGAAAAATCCGCCGCATTTGCTGATCGAGGCGGATATCTGGACGGATTTGCCGGCGATGCCGCAGCCCGTCATCCCCCCGCCCGAATTCGCGGCGCAACCTGAAGCCTTGCCGGCACCGCCCCAATCGGAGCCGGCGCCCGCGCCGCCGGATCAGGCGCAGATCGCACTGCAGAAAGCCGAAAGGAAACGCGCCGAGGAGCGCCAGGCCGAATTGCAGCGGCAACAAGAAAAAACGATGGCCGAAAAAGCAAAGGCCGAAAAAGCGCTTGCCGAAGTGAAGCGTGTCGACGAAGTGCGCCAGGAAAAACTGCGCATCGAGAAGGAACGCGCCGACAAGGAGAAGCGCGAACAGTCGCGCCGCCAGATCGACCAGGAGTTGGCGCGCCAGATGCGCGAGGAACTCGATGCCGAAAGCTCGCAACTGCGTGAGATGCATGACCGCGCCAAGGTCGGCAAGCAGACGCGGCTGGTGCGCGATTTTCAGGAGCGCATCCGCGCCAAGATCAAAGACGCCCTGGTCATGCCGAAAAATCTGAAGGGCGATGCCGAGGTGATCTTCCAGGTGAATTTGTTGCCCAATGGCGAAGTGCTGCGCGTAACGTTGGTCAGAACCAGCGGGCAACCTTTGTACGATGGCGCAGTCGAACGCGCCATATTCAAGGCGTCGCCGCTGCCGTTGCCGAACGAGCGCGAAGCCGCTGCCCCGTTCCGCGAGGGTCTGACCCTGAAATTCAGGCCCTCTGAGGATGCCGTCGGGCTTCCCTGATCGGCGTCGATAACAGCAACTGCATAACTACTTCGCACCATGTTCATACGCGTACTCGCAACTGTTTTGTGTTTCCTGTCGGCCCTCCCGGCCCAGGCGGTGATGACCATCGAGATCGTCGGCGGCGCGTCGAATCGCATTCCGCTGGCCGTATTGCCGTTTGGCGGTAAACAACCTGATGGCGCGCACGCCGACGCGACGCAGGCCATCGCCGATGTGGTGGCGGCGGATCTGGGTCGCAGCGGTTATTTCAAATTGGTGGAAAGCAAAGACAGCATCTCGCCGGCCGATCCCCAGGCGCTGTCCCTGTCAGTCTGGAAGGGGCGTGGCGCCGATGCGGTCCTGATGGGACAGGTGTTGCCTGCCGGCGATGGCAAGCTGGAAGTGCGCTTCTGGTTGCTGGACGCCGTCCGCCAGACGCAAATGACTGCGCTGGCCTATCTTGCTTCACCCGCGGGGTTGCGCGTGGTGGCGCACAAGATTGCCGATGTGGTGCATGAGATTTTGCTGGGCGAGCCGGGCAGTTACTCCGGCCGCATCGCCTATATCCTGAAGCAGCGCAACGGCCGCTACGAATTGCAGGTGGCGGATGCGGATAGCCAGAATGCGGTGACCGTCACCACTTCGCCGGAACCCTTGATTTCGCCGGCCTGGTCGCCGGATGGGCAGCGCTTGGCGTATGTCTCGTTCGAGGACAAGAAACCGGTGATCTATGTGCAGAACCTGTCCGATGGACGCCGCCGCGCCGTGGCCAAATTTCGCGGTTCCAATTCGGCGCCGGCCTGGTCGCCGGACGGGCGCAAGCTCGCGGTGACCTTGTCGAAGGACGAAACCTCGCAGATTTATCTGCTCGACATGGAGAGCGGTGCCGCCACCCGCTTCACCCACGGCGGCGCGCTGGATACCGAACCCCAGTTCAGCCCGGACGGCCGTTGGCTGTTCTTTACCTCCAACCGCGGCGGCACGCCGCAGATCTACAAGGCCTCACTGGCTGACGGCAGCGTCAATCGTGTCACCTTCGAGGGCGGTTACAATGTTTCGCCCGCCTTGTCGCCAGACGGAAAAAACCTGGCATTCGTACACCGCCGCGATACCCGTTTTCATATCGCGGTGATGGATCTGGGCAGCGGCCAGATGCAGGTGTTGACCGATACCGTGTATGACGAGTCGCCCAGTTTTGCGCCGAATGGCCGGCAACTTCTGTATGCCACGCTGGTCAATGGCCGCGGCGTTCTGGCGACGGTGAGCGTGGATGGCAAGGTGCGCCAGCGTTTGTCGCAAAGCGGCGATTTGCGTGAGCCCGCGTGGGGGCGATGAGATGTTATCTTTGCATCGGTTGGTTGCTTGCGAGCATCGAGAGTCGGTGGCCTCTGTGTCTGCTCGGCGTGTTGTACTGTTTATCCGGAGCCTCGGTGTGATAAACCGAGACTCCATTGAATCGAACCGGGAGATCCCATGAAAAATCTGATCAATCTTGCATTAATCAGCGTACTGCTTGCCGGCTGTGCCGATACGCCATCGAAACAGGCCAGCATCGAAGACCGCGCGCTGACGACGTCGGCCGCCAAGAAACCGGCCGATTCCGCGGCTGCCGAATCGGCAGCTGCGCCAGTTTCGGATGTCTCTTCCCGGGCTTTGCCCGCAGATGCGGGCAAAGCGCCGATTACGTCCGGGGTGGTGACGCACGGAGTGGCGCTGCAGAATCCGGAGGCGAAGCCATTGGACGGGCGTGCTGCCGCTGCTACGGGTGAAAAGGTTGCGGGTGCTGCAACGCCGAATGGGGGAGCAGCTCAATCGGAGCAGGCGGATGCTTTGAAGTTCGTCGCGCAGCCGGTACTCGATCCGAAGAATCCGCAAAGTCCGTTGGCGCAGCGTCGTTTGCTGTTCGATTACGATAGTTCGGCAATCCGCGATGAGTACCGCAGCTTGCTCGAAATGCATGCCCAATATCTGAAGAATGAAAAGTCGGCCAAGATGATTGTGCAAGGCCATGCCGATGAGCGTGGCAGCCGGGAATACAACCTCGCTTTGGGGCAGCGTCGTTCCGAAAGCGTCTACAAGGCGCTGAACCTGCTCGGCGTGCCGGATGCCCAGATGGAAGCTGTTTCCCTGGGCGAGGAAAAACCTGTTTCGGAAGGTCATGAAGAGAGTTCCTGGTTGCAGAATCGCCGTGCCGAGCTTCTCTACCAGGGTGAGTGATTTCGCCATGAAGCCGCGTGCAGCAGTCCTCTTCTCGCTTGCCCTGCTTGTCTCGGGCGGGAGTGTTGCCGGGCCGGCGGAGGATGCAGTTGCGCGCCTGAGCGAACTGAACAAATTGGTTCAGGCGCAAAGCGATCGCATTGCGAAGCTGGAGGCGCAACTGCAAAACCAGGGTTTGCTGAGCTTGCTCAATCAGGTCGAGGCGCTGAAAGTCGATGTGTCGCGTTTGCGCGGGACGCAAGAGGAACTGGCGCACCGGCAGGAGACTGCCGACAAGCGGGCCAAGGATTTGTATGGCGACCTGGACGAACGTCTCAAGGAAGTTGCCAGTCGACCCGTCGCCGTGCCCGCCGATGCGATTCGACTGCAGACGTCGCAATCGTTGGTCGTCGCGCCGGTAGCGCCAGTCCTGAGCGTGGATGCCGAGGCCGAGGCGAAGGCGTATGAAGTGGCCCATGCCTTGATCAAGGCCGGTAAATACAAGGAAGCCATCGGTGCGTTTCAGGCCTTCGTGGGCCAATACCCGGCGGGTCCGCTGGCGGCGAATGCGTTGTACTGGATGGGTATTTCCCAGGTCACCGGCAACGCGGACTTCAAGGGCGCAGCGGACAGCTATCAGCGTTTGTTGAAGGATTTTCCAAATAGCCCGAAGGTGCCCGATGCGTTGCTTTCCCTGGCGCGCGCGCAAATTCAACTGGATGAAAAGGAAGCTGCACGGATCACGTTGAATCAGCTTCTGGTGAAACATCCCGTCAGCAAGGCTGTTGAAAACGGCAAGAAGTTGCTTGCCACCCTCAAATAAGACTTTCAATCTTGTCGGACAGTCGTCTTCGAATCAGCGAGATCTTTTTCTCTTTGCAAGGTGAAGCAAGCCGCGTCGGATTGCCGACGGTGTTCGTCAGATTGACTGGCTGCCCCTTGCGCTGCACATATTGCGATACGGACTACGCCTTTCAGGGCGGCGAGTGGCTGAGCGTGGCGGCAATCGTCGCGCAGGTGCGATCCTATCCGACGCGCCATGTCACCGTGACTGGCGGCGAACCGCTGGCGCAAAAGTCCTGTTCCGAATTGCTGACCGCCTTGTGCGACGCGGATTGCGATGTTTCATTGGAAACCAGCGGCGCTCTGGATATCGAGGGCGTCGATCGTCGCGTGTCTCGTATCGTCGATCTGAAAACACCGGGTTCGGGCGAAGTCGAACGCAATTGCTGGCGTAATGTGAAGTTGCTGACTCCGCGCGACGAGGTGAAATTTGTCCTCGCCAACGAGTCCGACTACAACTGGGCCAAACAAATGTTGGTCGAGCATGCTATTCATCGGCGCTGCCCGGTTCTGTTCTCGCCGGTATGGGGCCAGGTCGATCCCACCCAGCTTGCGCAATGGATTTTGCGCGATGGCCTGCCGGTTCGCATGCAGATCCAGTTACACAAATTGTTATGGACGGAGGCGAAGGGGCGATGAGTCGGGCGGTCGTGTTGCTGTCGGGCGGCCTGGATTCCGCCACGACTTTGGCCATGGCGCGGCGCGATGGGCTGACTTGCCACGCCTTGAGTCTGAATTACGGCCAACGCCACCATGCCGAACTCGAGGCGGCGCGCGCTGTGGCGCTGAGTCTGGGAGCGGCCGAACTACGGGTCATGCGGCTGGATATGGGGGCGTTCGGTGGTTCGGCACTGACCGATGCCTCCATTGCGGTGCCGGAATGCGCCAGCGAGGGTATCCCGGTGACTTATGTGCCGGCGCGCAACACAATCATGTTGTCGTTGGCGCTCGGCTGGGCGGAAGTGTTGGATGCCGATGCAATCTACATTGGCGTGAATGCGCTCGATTACTCCGGTTATCCCGACTGCCGTCCGGCATTCGTCGAAGCCTTTCAACAGCTGGCCAATTTGGCGACCAAAAGAGCGGTCAATGGTGCCCCCATCGAGATCCGCGCTCCCTTGATCGATCTGACCAAGGCCGAAATCGTCCGCCTTGGCGTCGAATTGGGGGTGGATTACCGGCTGACCGTTTCGTGTTATCAAGCCGACTCGCGGGGTCGCGCTTGCGGCCGCTGCGATTCATGCCGATTGCGGCGCCAGGGATTTGAGCAGGCCGGATTGCCGGATCCGACCCGATATCTGGAATGAATCATTGTCACGCGCTCCCTGGCCCCTAATAATCCGCTGCTATCTGTTACCTCATCAGACCCCACCTAGGAGATAAATCGATGGATGTCGTGGAAAACCCCGCAATGGTAGTGGCCTGGTCCGGCTTTTTCTTGGCCCTGATTTTTGGGTTCGTTGCGAACAAGACCAGTTTTTGCACCATGGGCGCGGTATCCGATATTGTCAATATGAGTGACTGGGGCCGTATGCGGGCTTGGTTGCTTGGCATCGGCCTGGCGATTCTGGGAACCAATTTGCTGGCTTTTGGGGGATACGTCGATCTTGGTCAAGCCTATTACACGCGGGGAACCGTGTACTGGCTGGCCGCTTTGGTGGGCGGTTTGACCTTCGGTCTGGGCATGACTCTGGCCGGCGGATGCGGGCAGCGTACCCTGGTACGGTTGGGTGGCGGCAATCTGAAATCTGTCGTGGTTTTTCTTTTTCTTGGCTATACCGCGCTGGTGACGATGAACGGCGTTTTGCGTTTGTTCGTCGACAGCGTGCTGCGAGCAGAAGTCTTCACGCTGCAACTTGATGGTTTGCAGACCTTGCCCAGTCTGGCGGGCCTGACCGACAAGTTTTCCCAGCTAGCCCTGGCGGTGGTGCTGTCGTTGCTGGTTTTCGCTTTTGTCTTTGCCAGCAAGGAGTTCAGGGAGAACCGGGATAACTTGCTGGCCGGTCTGGTGGTGGGCGGTGTGGTCGTCGCCGGATGGTATGCCACCGGACATCTCGGTTTTGGCGAGAATCCGGAGACGATGGAATTGACTTATATGGGAACGGATTCCAAAGGGCCGGAGTCAATGACCTTCGTCGGACCACTGGCCTATACCATGGATCTTTGGGCCTATTGGCGGGATAAAAATGTCACCTTCGGTGTCGCCAGCGTGTTTGGTGTAGTGATTGGCTCCTTTATCTATTCCGTGTTGAGCCACAGTTTTCGTTGGGAGTACTTCAACTCTCCGCAGGACATGTTCCGCCATATTCTGGGGGCAATCCTGATGGGGTTTGGTGGCATTACTGCAATGGGGTGCACAATCGGCCAAGCGGTAACCGGTGTTTCCACTTTGGCGATCAGTTCCTTCGTCGTATTCTTCGGTATCGTTGCGGGATCGGCTATTACGATGAAGGTTCAGTATTACTTGATGATGCGAGACGCGTGATGCAAATGTTTCATTCAAGAGCTACAGGACGCGGCCGATAATCAATATGTGCGCCGATATGCGCCATGAGAAGGAAAGGGATTTCAATGCGTAAGCTGCTGCTTGGTTCGTTGATGATGGGAATGGCGGCTTTCATGTCTGCACCAGTCCACGCCGCTCCTGAGCCAACCAAGGCGATCAATTTCGAGTTCGTCGATGTCAATGGCAAGAATCTGAAGCTGTCCGATTTCAGAGGCAAATGGGTGCTGGTCAATTTCTGGGCGCCGTGGTGTCCGCTCTGCTGGGTTGAGGTGCCGACCCTGAATGAGTTGAACAAGCGCAAAGATTTCGTCGTAATTGGGGTCGGTCTCGACTACGGGCCCGATGAAAGCGTTGTGAAAGACACGGCCAGTCGTCATAGCATCGAATTTCACGCGGTCGTCGCGGGCGGTGCGCGCCGTAATCCGGATAGCCCGTTTCGTCAGGTCGGCCCGGTTGATTTTTATCCAACCTCGTACATCTACGATCCCAATGGCGAGATCGTCATGTTTATTCCAGGTCAGGTGCGGATGAACAAGATCCTCGCTTTCATGGATGAATACAAAGCCAAGAACACGCAATATGCCGGCGGTAAACAATCCGAGGCGACTCCCGTGCCGGCGTCGCCGATCAAGGAAGTGACTTACAGCAAACCGGTGGCACCGAGCGCGGAGAGCGATGGCAAAGCCTCGCCGGTCCTGAAGAACAAGCCCAATAAGGCCAAAACGGTGACTTATTGACCTTGGTAATTGACCAAGAGCGGGAAGATTTGTAATATCTCGCTTCTTTCGGGGGTCGGTAGCTCAGCCGGTAGAGCAGCGGACTTTTAATCCGTTGGTCGCGAGTTCGAATCTCGCCCGACCCACCACCGTAATATATAATTTGCAATTCGGGTTGTTAGCTCAGTTGGTAGAGCAGCGGACTCTTAATCCGTAGGTCGAGTGTTCGAGCCACTCACAGCCCACCAAATAGCAAGGGGTTTGGCGCAGGCCAGATCCCTTTTTCATTTGCGCTTCCGGACAAGGCCCAACTTGACCGGAATAAGCGCAGTCGCTAGTGTTTAGTCCTTTTGGAAGAGCAAGATAATCTCACCATGGCTGACATGGAATTGACCGGTGCGGAGATCGTGGTTAGCTGCTTGCGGGACGAAGGTGTGAAACACCTCTTCGGCTATCCCGGCGGTGCGGTGCTCAATATCTACGACGAGATTTACAAGCAGAACGCGTTCAAACACATCCTGGTTCGGCACGAACAGGCTGCAGTACATGCGGCCGATGCTTATGCGCGTGCAACCGGGGAAGTCGGCGTTGCGATCGTGACTTCCGGGCCGGGGGCGACCAATGCGGTCACCGGCATTGCTACCGCCTACATGGACTCGATCCCCATGGTGGTGATCTCCGGGCAGGTTCCGACGGCAGCAATCGGCCAGGATGCTTTTCAGGAAGTGGACATGGTTGGTATCACGCGTCCCTGCGTGAAACATAACTTCCTGGTCAGGGATGTCCGTGATCTGGCCGTCACCATCAAGAAAGCCTTCTATATTGCTGCCACCGGCCGTCCCGGACCCGTGGTTGTCGACATTCCTAAGGATGTCACCCAGCACCGTTGCGTTTACGAATATCCGAAGAGCGTTTCGATGCGCTCTTACAATCCCACCAGCAAGGGACATACCGGGCAAATCAAGAAGGCCGCGCAGATGCTGCTGGAGGCGAAGCGGCCGATGATCTACACCGGCGGTGGCGTCATTCTCGGCAATGCGGCTGCGCAGGTGACTGAACTGGTTCGTTTGCTCGGTTATCCAACCACCAGCACGCTGATGGGCCTGGGCGGCTACCCTTCGCCGGATCCTCTGTTTCTCGGCATGCTCGGCATGCACGGCACGATCGAAGCTAATATGGCCATGCAGCACTGTGACGTTCTGCTCGCAGTCGGTGCACGCTTCGATGACCGCGTGATCGGCAATCCCAAGCACTTCGCCAAGGAAGCGCGTCGAATCATCCATATCGATGTAGACCCCTCTTCGATATCCAAACGCGTACGCGTCGATGTGCCTATCGTTGGCGATGTGGCGCAGGTGCTCGATGAGGTGATCAAGCTGGTGCAGGCAGACAAAGACAAATCCGTCAATCCGGACGCGCAGGCGCTGCAGGCATGGTGGGCACAGATCGAACTGTGGCGGGCGCAGGATTGCCTGAAATACGACCGCACGGCGGCGGTGATCAAGCCGCAATTCGTCATTGAAAAATTGTATGAAGTGACGCAAGGCGCTGCCTATATCACTTCCGATGTCGGTCAGCACCAGATGTGGGCCGCGCAGTACTACCAGTTCGACAAGCCCCGCCGCTGGATCAATTCGGGCGGCCTCGGCACCATGGGCTTCGGCCTGCCTGCCGCGATGGGTGTGCAAATGGCCTTTCCGGAAGCGATGGTCGCTTGCATCACCGGCGAGGGGAGTATCCAGATGAACATCCAGGAGTTGTCCACCTGCAAGGAGTGGAATCTTCCCCTCAAGATCATCTTGCTGAATAACGGTGTTCTCGGCATGGTGCGGCAGTGGCAGGAGTTCTTCTACGAAGAGCGCTATGCCGAGTCGTATATGAATGCTTTACCCGATTTTGTGAAACTTGCCGAAGCTTATGGGCACGTCGGCATCACTATCGACAAGCCCGAGGACGTCGAAGCCGCTTTGCGCGACGCTTTCGGCAAGTACAAAGACAGGTTGGTCTTCCTGAACTTCCTGACCGATCCGCGCGAGAACGTGTTCCCGATGATTCCGGCAGGCAAAGGCTTGTCCGAGATGATTCTGGTTTAAGGGAAAGCCATGCGGCACATCATTTCTCTCCTCATGGAAAACGAATCGGGCGCCTTGTCGCGTGTGGCGGGCCTGTTTTCGGCGCGCGCCTACAACATCGAATCCCTGACCGTCGCACCGACCGAGGATGCGACGTTGTCCCGCATGACCATCGTCACGCGCGGCTCGACCGATGTGATTGAACAGATCACCAAGCAGCTCAACAAACTGGTCGACGTGGTCAAGGTTCAGGATCTGACCGATGGCAGTCATATCGAGCGCGAACTGATGCTGGTCAAAGTTCGGGCAACGGGGGATCAGCGTGAAGAAATGAAGCGCCTGACCGACATCTTTCGGGGCCGCATTCTGGACGTTTCGGATAGGACATACACCATTGAGTTGACCGGACCCGGCTCCAAGCTGGACGCTTTTCTCGATGCGGTAGAGCCGACGGCGATATTGGAAACCGTGCGTACCGGTGCTTCCGGTATCGGTCGCGGCGATCGCGTCATGAAGATTTGATTGCAACGAAAGGAAACACCATGAAGGTTTATTACGAAAAAGATTGTGACCTCTCTCTGATCAAGAAGAAGAAGGTTGCCATTGTCGGCTACGGTTCCCAGGGCCACGCTCACGCGAACAACCTGAAGGATTCTGGCGTCAAGGTGACCGTCGGTCTGCGCAAGGATGGCGCCTCCTGGAACAAGGCCAAGGCCGCTGGCCTGACCGTGAAGGAAGTTGCCGCCGCCGTGAAGGATGCCGACGTGGTGATGATCCTCGTGCCCGACGAGCAGCAACCTGGCGTCTACTACGGCGACATCGAGCCGAATATCAAGAAGGGCGCCACCCTGTGCTTCGCCCACGGTTTCAACATCCATTACAACCAGATTGTGCCGCGCGCCGACCTGGATGTGATCATGATCGCCCCCAAAGGGCCCGGCCACACCGTGCGTTCCACCTATGTGCAAGGCGGCGGCGTACCCTCGCTGATCGCCGTCCACCAGGACAAGTCCGGCAAGGCCAAGGATATCGCCCTGGCTTATGCCGCCGCCAACGGTGGCGCGCGTGCCGGCGTGATCGAGACCAACTTCCGTGAAGAAACCGAAACCGACCTGTTCGGCGAGCAGGCCGTGCTGTGCGGCGGCGCCGTCGAATTGGTCAAGATGGGATTCGAAACCCTGACCGAAGCCGGTTACGCGCCCGAGATGGCCTACTTCGAATGTCTGCACGAACTCAAGCTGATCGTCGATCTGATCTACGAAGGCGGTATCGCCAACATGAACTACTCCATCTCCAATAACGCGGAGTATGGCGAGTACGTGACCGGCCCTGCCGTCATCAACGAGCAGTCACGTGTTGCCATGCGTCAGGCGCTGAAGAACATCCAGAATGGCGATTACGCCAAGAACTTCATCCTCGAAGGCAAGACCAACTACCCCGAGATGACGGCCCGTCGCCGCCTGAATGCCGAGCATCCGATTGAAATCGTCGGCGAAAAGCTGCGCGACATGATGCCCTGGATCAAGGCCAACAAGCTGGTCGACAAGAGCCGGAACTAAGCTTCGGCTTCGTATGACGATGACGACGCGGCGAGCTGGAACGCTTGCCGCGTCGTCATTCGCGGCGTCCAACGTCTCTTTTATTGCGCGACTGTGAATATGCCGGATCTGGAACCCAAGAGAGCCGCCGAAGGCGATGCCGCGGAAGAGGATGCTGCAGTCAAGCCCTCGCGGCGTGGGATATACCTGCTCCCCAATCTGTTCACGACGGGGGCGCTGTTCGCCGGTTTCTTCGCGATCGTCCAGGCCATGAACGGACGCTACGAGCAGGCCGCCATCGCGATTCTGGTTGCCATGATTCTGGATGGGCTGGATGGTCGTGTGGCCCGCCTAACCAATACGCAGAGTGCGTTCGGTGCGGAATACGATTCGCTGTCCGACATGGTTTCGTTTGGCGTCGCCCCGGCATTGGTGATGTACAGCTTTGCGCTGAAAGATATGGGCAAACTGGGCTGGATTGCCGCGTTCGTCTACTGTGCAGCGGCCGCACTGCGCCTGGCGCGCTTCAATACCATGCTGGCGGTGCAGGACAAGCGCTGGTTCATGGGTTTGCCGAGTCCGGCTGCCGCAGCGTTGGTCGCCGGATTCGTCTGGCTCATGGTGGATAACCACGTCACCGGTGAAGAGACGCGCTGGCTGGCCTGGGGGGTCATTCTGTTCGCGGGGATCAGCATGATCACCAACCTGGCTTTTTACAGTGGCAAGGATTTCAATCTGAAACGCAGTGTGCCGTTCCTGGTCATCGTACTGGTTGCGCTCGGCTTTTCGCTGATCTCGCTCGATCCGCCTATCGTGTTGTTCCTGCTTTTCCTGGGGTATGGTTTGTCGGGTTATGCGCTGTGGCTGAAACGACGTTTTTTTCGTAAACATGCTGCCTTGCCGACCCCGGATTAACGCTTCTGTTTGCCGCCTGGCATTGGCAATTTCGAGTCCTGTCACTGTCCATTTTTCCCCTGTCGTACAAAAATCCGTTTTCTTGATCGCCCCTGGTTTGGGGCTGAAGTGCATTGGGAGCACGCCATGAATGACCAATTGATTATTTTCGACACCACCTTGCGTGACGGTGAGCAAAGTCCGGGTGCGGCGATGACCAAGGACGAAAAAATCCGCATTGCGCGCCAGTTGGAGCGTTTGGGTGTGGATGTCATCGAAGCCGGCTTCGCCGCAGCCAGCCCCGGCGATGCCGAGGCAATTCGAAGCATCGCCGGCATCATCAAGAGTTCCACCGTCTGTTCGTTGGCGCGCGCCAACGAGCGCGATGTGCGCGCGGCTGGCGAGGCGATCAAGCCGGCTGCGTCCGGGCGTATTCACACCTTCATCGCGACCAGTCCGATCCACATGGAGAAGAAGCTGCGCATGCAGCCGGATCAGGTCGTGGAAGCTGCGGTCAAGGCGGTGAAAATGGCCTTGGAATACACCGACAACGTTGAGTTTTCCGCCGAGGATGCGGTGCGTTCGGAGATGGACTTCCTATGTCGGGTGTTCGAGGCGGTGATCGCCGCCGGCGCGAAAACCCTCAACGTGCCCGACACGGTCGGCTACAGCATCCCGGCCCTGTGGGGCGAGCGCATTCGCCAGTTGATCGAGCGGGTGCCGAATGCGGACAAGGTGATCTGGTCGACGCACTGCCATAACGACCTGGGCATGGCTGTGGCCAACTCGCTGGCGGCGGTGATGAATGGCGCCCGCCAGGTCGAGTGCACCATCAATGGCCTGGGCGAACGTGCCGGCAATGCTTCGCTGGAAGAGGTGGTCATGGCAGTCAAGACCCGCCGGGATATCTTTTCTTTCGATTCGCGTATCGATACGACGCAGATCGTGCCGACCTCGCGCCTGGTGTCGCAGATCACCGGCTATCCGGTGCAGCCCAACAAGGCCATCGTCGGCGCCAACGCGTTCTCGCACGAGTCCGGTATTCATCAGGACGGCGTGCTCAAGCACCGTGAAACCTACGAGATCATGCGCGCGGAAGATGTCGGCTGGGGCGCCAACAAGCTCACCCTGGGCAAACTTTCCGGGCGCAACGCATTCCGCAACCGCTTGCAGGAACTGGGCATCGTGCTGGAAAGCGAAGAGGCATTGAACGCCGCGTTTGCCCGCTTCAAGGAACTGGCCGACAAGAAACGGGAAATTTTCGACGAAGATCTGCAGGCGCTGGTCGCCGTCGAAGGCAGCGTCGATACCTGCGACCGTTTGAAGCTGGTTTCGCTCAAGGTCTGTTCCGAGACCGGCGAGACGCCGCATGCCCATATCGTGCTCTCGGACGGCGGTACCGAATTGCGTGCCGACGAAATCGGCGGCGGTCCGGTCGATGCATCGTTCCGCGCCATCGAAAAGATGATCGGCAGCGGTTCCGCGCTGTTGCTCTATTCGGTCAACAACATCACCACCGGCACCGATGCGCAGGGTGAAGTCACCGTGCGGCTGTCGCGTAACGGCCGCATCGTCAATGGCCAGGGGGCGGATACCGATATCGTGATCGCTTCCGCCAAGGCCTATCTCAATGCCTTGAACAAACTGTTTGGCGTCGAGGAACGCGCGCATCCGCAGGTGTAATTCGAACGGTCGCCGCATTTCCTGCGGCGAAAATAAAACGGGCGGCCTTGGCCGCCCGTTTTACTTGCTGGAGCCGAAATTACTGATCGGTGTGCACGCAGGGAATCTTGCCGTTGCTTTCGCTGATATCGGCAGGCACTTTCCAGAACCACAGCTGCCACATCGAAACCAGCCACATGAAGGCGAAGGACAGGCCCATAAAGGCGCCGCTGACGATCACCATCCAGGCAAAGCCATCCCATACCTTGGTCAGATACCAGGAGGCGACGTCGGTAATCAGAGTCAGGAAGGGCAGGGCGATAACGAAGCATTTCAGCCAGGTCGGGCGCACATAGGCGTGGGTGAAGATGAAGCCGGTGATGAAGAAGATGAAGGTGATCGAGAACAGGTGAATGTGGGACACGCGGACCAGGGTGGGAATGGTCATGCCCTCATCCTTGGCCGTGACCTTGGACGCGCCGGCGAAGGTGCGCAGATCGGGCAGGTGGGGGTTGGCTTCCGGGTTGTGGCAGGCGATGCAATGTTCCTGCAGGATCGGGTTGATCTTGGCCTCGAACTCCTCCTGCTTGGCGCCGGCATGCAGCCAGTCGAAGATGATCTGGCGTTTCTCGGCCGGCAGCATGTCCTGCATCGGGCCGCGCAGCGCGGTTTCCAGCTTGGTGCCTTCCGGGTTGCCGCTATAGGCGATCATCAGATCCTTGCCCGAGATCATCGGGTCGCCATCCTTGCCGGCGTGCGATTCCCACACCTGGATCATCGCCATCAAATAACCGACGCCGAAAACCAACAAAACCATGGTGAACAAGACCCGCAACGACATGGGCAGGAATTTGAAATGGATGTAATTGAGGTTGGTCATAGAGGTCTCGGGCTGGGCTGGGTCGGGCGGAAATATCGGCGAGGGAGTGTATTAGTGGATGTTAATGTCGTCAATTGTTGCGGTGCATGCAAGAGGGAAGGATGACATAGATCAAACCCGCGCGTTTGTCCGTGAAAAAAACGCTGCGGCAAGGAAAAAAACCAAGGCCAATATCCACTCCAAAGTAGCAAGCTGGCTCGATAGGCCGCTATCCGTCCATGCCCGCACCACGCCTTCGGTGAAATAAAGCCAGATCAAGAGGGTGGACCAGCGGTAGGTGTAGACCTTGCCGCGCAAGATGCCGAACAGCGGTAGCAACAGCGGCAGGACTTTCAAGACCAGCCAGGAACCGCCGGGACGTAGCGGGGCAAGCCAGAGTTCCCAGGCCAGCGACAGAAAAATCAGCCCGATCAGGCTGGCGGCGGCGGTCGCATGCAGCAGCTGCGGCTGGCTGAAGCCGGGTCTCACCGGCGCGCCGCCTCGGCCAGGGTAACCAGGGCTTGCCGGGCCTGTTGCGCATCGGCGATCGGCGTTGCGAAGTCGAAGCGCAGCAGGCGGGCGTCGGCTTGCTCGCCACAGCGCAGATCGAAGCCATCCGGGTCGATGCCGATCATGCTGGCTTGCGTGGCTTCAATGCCATGCACATGCCGGCAATAAGCGCGCAGATTCTCGCCGTGGTCGCTGTTCATATGTTCCAGGATGCCGTTTTCTTGGGCCGCCAGCGGCGAATCCGGCAACAGATACTGCGCGGGTTCCACCCAATGGATCTTGCCGAAGCCGCCGATGTATCGAATGCGTACCGGTTCGATCCGATAAAAATTGAAATCGTGCATCGCGAAGTAACTTTCGGCTTGCGGGTGAAAACGCAAATAGCGCGGCCCCAGTTCCGATTTGTCGGCCAGGCGCAGGGCGCGGCCCAGCAGCGTGACGCGTCCCGCGATCTGCATGTCGGGGCTGTATGGCTGCACGATCAGCGAGACGCGCGAATCCGCGTCGATGTTTTTGGTGTGTTCGGCCAGCGTGGAAATCAGGATCACCGGACAACCGGTGTGGTCGAGGATGAACGGCGCAACCGAACCGAACGGATAACCTTCGACGCGCTGTGAAATAGTCGAAAGCACGCCGCTGTACTGACCGCGCACGAAGCGGCGCGCGTCATAGCCATTGTTTTTGCCCACCGCGTTCATGCCGTCAACCTCGCCGCAATTTCCGCCAGACGCTTGCCCTGGGCAAAGGCCAGCTTGCGCTCATCCTCGCTGATCGGCTGGCGGCCGTCGGCGCCGGCCCAATGGCTGGCGCCATAGGGGGTGCCGCCGGAACGGGTCTGGTTCAGCTCCGGGTTGGAGTAGGGCAGGCCGACGATGAGCATGCCGTGATGCAGCAGCGGCAGCATCATCGACAGCAGGGTGGCCTCCTGGCCGCCGTGCAGGCTGGCGGTGGAGGTGAACACGCAGGCCGGCTTGTCGATCAACTCGCCGTTCAGCCAGAGGCCGGAAGTGCCGTCCCAGAAATGCTTCATCGCCGCCGCCATGTTGCCGAAGCGGGTCGGCGATCCGACCGCGACGCCGACGCATTCGCGCAGATCCTGCAGGCTGGCGAACGGTGCCCCCGAATCCGGGATCAGCTTGGCCGGGGTATCGCTTTCGGTCATCACCTTGGGCACCGTGCGCACGCGCGCCGCCATGCCCGGTACCGATTCGACGCCATGCGCCAAGTGTTGTGCCAGCTGCTTCACGGAACCGTGCAAGCTGTAATAGAGAACCAGAATTTCCTGCATGACCACCCTTTCAATAGCCGCGCGATGATACCTCGCGCGCTGCTCTGTTCTGGTCTGTTCCTGCGGTTTGCCGGAAAATGCGGCTTTTCCTGAACCCGGGTGCGCCGACATGAATCTTCACGAATATCAGGCCAAGTCCGTACTGCGCGACTATGGCATTCCGACGCCGCGCGGCGTGGTCGTCGCCAGCGCCGAGGGCTGTGCCTCCGCAGCCGCTGAACTGGGCGGCGAAGCCTGGGTCGCCAAAGCGCAGATCCACGCCGGCGGGCGCGGCAAGGCCGGCGGCGTCAAGCTGGTGCGATCGCTGGACGACCTGACTGCCGCCGCGACCGCGTTGCTCGGCAGCCGCCTGACGACTTATCAGAACGCGCCCGACGGCCAGCCGGTGCATGAAATGCTGATCGAGGAAACCCTGCCGATTGCGCGCGAACTGTATCTTTCCATCACCGTCGATCGCGCGGCCGAACGCATCGGCTTTGTCGCCTCGGCGGCAGGTGGCATGGAAATCGAAGAAGTGGCGCGCAACGAGCCGGGAAAAATCCTCAAGGAATGGGTCGATCCGGCTACCGGCTTCATGGATTACCAGGGCCGCAACCTGGCCTTCGGTCTCGGCCTGGCGGGCGAGCAGATCGGCGCATTCGTGAAGATGGCGAAGACGCTGTACCGCATCTTCCTGGACAAGGATCTGGCTTTGCTGGAGATCAATCCGCTCGTCGTCACCACGGACGGCCGTTTGCTGCCGCTGGATTGCAAGATGGGCCTGGACGACAACGCGTTGTACCGCCAGAAGGCGTTGGCCGATGCCGCCGACCAGTCCCAGATCGACCCGAAGGAGGCCGAGGCGCAAGGCCACAACCTCAACTACATCGCCCTCAATGGCAATATCGGCTGCATGGTCAACGGCGCCGGGCTGGCGATGGCGACGATGGACCTGATCAAACTTTCCGGCGGCATGCCGGCCAACTTCCTCGATGTCGGCGGCGGCGCGTCCGCCGAGACCGTCGCGCAGGCGTTCAAGATCATCCTGTCCGATCCCAACGTGAAAGCGGTGCTGATCAATATCTTCGGCGGCATCATGCGCTGCGACGTGATTGCCCAGGGCGTCATCGACGCGGTCAAGGAAGTCGGCGTGACCATCCCGGTGGTGGTGCGGCTGGAAGGCACCAACGTCGAATTGGGCCGCACCATGCTGGCTGAATCCGGCCTTTCCATCCTCGCCAGCGACGATCTCGATGCGGCGGCAAAAATGGCGGTCAACGCCGTGGGAGGCAATTGACATGAGCATATTGGTCAACAAGAACACCAAGGTCATCTGCCAGGGCTTCACCGGCAAGCAGGGGACGTTCCATTCCGAGCAGGCCATCGCCTACGGCACGCAAATGGTCGGCGGCGTCACGCCCGGCAAGGGTGGCCAGCGCCATCTCGATCTGCCGGTGTTCAACACGGTGAAAGACGCCGTGCGCGCCACCGCCGCCGACGCTTCGGTGATCTACGTGCCGGCGGGCTTCGCGGCGGATGGCATCCTGGAAGCGGCGGATGCCGGCATCAAGGTCATCGTCTGCATCACCGAAGGCATCCCGGTGCGCGACATGATCAACGTGAAAGCCGCGTTGCGTGCCAACGGCGCCGTGCTGATCGGCCCGAACTGCCCCGGCATCATCACGCCGGACGAATGCAAGATCGGCATCATGCCCGGCTTCATTCACCTGAAGGGCTCGGTCGGCGTGGTTTCCCGCTCCGGCACGCTGACCTACGAAGCGGTCTACCAGACCACCAAGCTGGGTTTGGGCCAGAGCACCTGCGTCGGCATCGGCGGCGACCCGATCAAGGGCCTCGATTTCATCGACTGCCTGCAGATGTTCGAAGCCGATCCGGCCACCGAAGCCATCATTCTGGTCGGCGAAATCGGCGGTAGCCGGGAAGAAGAGGCGGCCGAATACATCAAGGCGAACGTCAGCAAACCGGTCGCCGGCTACATCGCCGGCATCACCGCGCCCAAGGGCAAACGCATGGGCCATGCCGGCGCCATCATCGCCGGCGGTTCCGGTCGCGCCGAGGACAAGATCGCCGCGCTCGAAGCCGCCGGTGTCGTGGTGGCGCACAGTCCGGCCGGGTTGGGCGAGGCGTGCGCGGAGGCGATCAGGCGCAAAGGCTGAATCGCCGGAAGCGATGAAAAACGGCCGGTGTCGCGGGACAACACCGGCCGCTGCGGGGCTGAGCCGTGCTTATTTGAGCAGGCCTTTCAGTTTTTTCTTGAGTTGGTCTTCCATGTTTTCCTTCTTCTCCGGCGCCGGCGCCGGCGTGGACGTGGGCTGCACGGCTGCCGCTGCGGCCGGGACGGTTGCAGTTTGTGGCGCAGGTTGCACGGCCATGGGGGTGACCAGCGGCGTGGGTGGCGTCGGCATCGGATAGGAAATGACCTTGGCCTTTTCCTCGGCGGCGGCCTTGGCGTTCCAGGGCTGGCCGTCGGGGCCGAGTTTGATGCCCTCGATCAGCAGGGTGATATCGACCTCGTTGCCGACCGGGCCGGTGGGCGTGAACTTGCTGATGCCGAAGTCGGATCGGTTGATCCGGGTGGATGCTTTGAAGCCGGCACGCATGCCGCCCCAGGGATCCGGGCCGAAACCGAGGATCTGGTAATCCATCGTCACCGGCCTGGTCACGCCATGCAGGGTCAGCTGGCCGCTGAGCGTGCCTTTTTCAGCGGTGACCGGCGCGACGCTGGTGGAGGCGAACTTCATTTCCGGATAATTGCGCGCGTCGAGGAATTCATCGGTCAGCGTGTGGACGTCGCGGCGCAGGTGGCTGGAATTCAGGCTGTAAATGCTGATGACCGCGTTTGCCGAAGACTTGGCGAGATTGCTCGTGTCGACTACGACGGAACCCTTGATATCGTGAAAAGTACCGCTGGTGCGCGCGACCACATGGCGCAATTCCCAATTGGCGAAGCTGTGCGCGCTATCGATGCTGAAGGTTTCCACTTCGGCGCGGACCGGAGCGGCCAAAGCCGTGCCGAAAACAAGCAGGGAAAGTGCGGTCAAGCTGGCATGTCCGATGCGTTTCATGATGTCTCCTTATGGGGTGTTATAAGCAAACTGGCGTTGTAAGCATGAGGGGGGCGGATTTCCGGCCCCCCGTTTTATAGCACCAAGCGATTTGGCTCAGTGCGACACCTCGCATCAGGTGGTCAGCACTGGCGACAAGGTGCTCGCTTCAGCGCCAATTGCCGTCGCGTTTCTCGGCGCGAATGTCCTTTGCGGCGTGATCGAGGCGGCGATCCAGTGCCAGCCATTCGTCGCGGTCCAGGCGGCGATCGGCGAGGAAATGACGTTGCATATGTTCGATTTTCCTTTGTTCCATGATCAGACCGTCTGCCTCATGGCGGGACAGTTTTCCGCTCTGCAGCCCGTGCATGATTTGCTCCAGTTGCCGTTGCTGACGAGCGTCGATGCTGTAACTGGCTTCGGGTGGCTGGAATAGATCCGGGCCGCGATGGCCGTAACCGTGATGGTCAAAGCCGGGCCGATCCGGGAAGTAGGGGGTATTGGCTCTTTCGTAATGTCCCCAACCATTGGCCTGGCTGGCACCGGCCAGCAGGGTCATTGAGGAAAGGGCGGCGATGGCCAACGTTTTGACGATGCGGATGTTTTTCATGACAGGCTCCTGAAGGATGAAGTGGCCGGCAGGTTGGTTTACCGTGTCGGTGAGCTCACTCTAGGGCGCTGCTGTTAGGGGTCGGTGTCGAGATTGTTTGCAGATGTAACGAAAGGTTTCCAGGCACTGCGCGTTGCTGAAATCGATACCTCCGCGTCAGTCGTTTCGCGATGGCAAACGATTACACTGCGGCGAGCGGCTGGTTTGAGCGAGTGTCATCGATTCGTCGCTAGTGTCGAAATCGCGACACTCTTTTCGCTGCGAAAGCCGTATCGCGTTGTTTTGACTGGGGCCGATTCCGGCTCGTGCTGGGGCAGAAAGGGGCCTGTTAATTGCTTGCTGTATCGCCCATGAACAAGATTTCTCCCGGCTACCGATTCGTGGCCCGCTTCAACTGCATTCGGAGTCAGCGTCCTCTCTGCGAAGGCTTTACCCTGATCGAACTCGCCATCGTGTTGGTGGTGATCGGTTTGCTGCTGGGCGGCATATTGAAAGGCCAGGAACTGATCGAAAGCGCGCGGGCGCGCAATCTGATTTCGCAGATGGACAGTATCAAGGCGGCTTATTTCACCTTCCAGGACAAGTATCGCGCCGTGCCAGGCGATTACCCGGGTCCGCTCGCCCGTGCCAATCTGGCCGGTATCGGCAACGATCTGGTCGGCGGCAACGGCGACGGCGTCGTGCGCGACACTTCGCAGGCGCGCGAAAGCCTGCTGGCCTGGGTGCATCTGTCGCATGCCAATCTGATCTCGGGCAACTACCAGGCCAGCGGTAGCCAGCCGGATGCCGTTGCCGAGTGGCCGCGCAACCCGTATGGCGCGAATTTGCAGCTGCAATACGATGCGCAATTTGCCGGGTCGGGCGGTGTGGCAAGGTTGAGCCTGAAGACCGGCAACCAGGTGCCGGCCCGCATCCTGGCCGAGATCGATCGCAAGATCGACGATGGCCGCGCCAATAGCGGCCAGTTTCGCTTCAGTGCCTATGACGGCGGCGGCGGGCCGCCTTCGGAAAGCCGCTGCTTCAATCCGCAAAGCGGGCTGTGGCGCGCGGCTGAAAACGAAGCGAATTGCGGCGCTGCGGCGCTGTTCTGAATTTTTGGTCCGCTCAGCTGCCGCGCAGGGCAATCTCGGCCGCCGCCAGCGCTTCCGGTTCACCCCGTAACAACACGATATCGCCGGCTGCCAGCAGCCTGTCCGGGCTGTATTCGGCGCGCGGGCTGCCTGGCCGCCGGATGCCGACAACCGAAGCGCCCAGCGCATCCAGATCCAGTTCCGCCAGCGTTTTGCCACAAGACGCATGACGGTCTTGCAGCAGTACCGAAGTCAGCCGTTCGCCGGCGGATTCTTCCTCGCTTTCGTCGGTGAGCCCGCGGAAGTAGCCACGCATCGCGCCATAGCGCGCTTCCCGGGTCTGGCGAATGCGCTTGAGCACGCGTACCAGCGGCACGCCCGCCATCAGCATGGTTTGCGAGGCGAGCATGAGCGCGCCCTCCATCACTTCCGGCACCACTTCGCTGGCGCCCGCTTCACGCAGAAGATCGAGATCGTTGTCGTCAACGGTGCGCACGATCACCGGCGCGTCGGGACGCAAGCGCTGTACGACCGCGATGATCTTGAGTGCGGAAGGTGTGTGCGCGAAGCTGACGACGACAGCCTTGGCGCGCTGCACGCCGGCGGCCATCAGCACTTCGGCGCGGGTGGAATCCCCGAACACGACGCCATCGCCGGCCTGGGCCGCAGCCCGCACGCGGCGCGGATCGTGATCCAGCGCGATGAACGGGATATGTTCCGCTTCGAGCAGGCGGGCCAGGCTTTGGCCGCTACGGCCATAGCCGCACAGGATCACGTGTTTCTGTTTGCCGAAGGCGCGCGCGGCAATTTCGTGCACGCCGCGTGCTTGCTCCATCCACGCACCGCCTTCCATGCGGCGTGCCAGCCGCGTGCCGGCCATGACCAGCAAAGGCGCCGCCAGCATCGATAAAACCATGGCGGCCAGAACGATCTGATGCATCGACGCAGTCAGCAAGTTGTTCGCCAGGGTCAATCCGAGCAGGACGAAACCGAATTCCCCTGCTTGCGCCAGGCCGCTGCCGACCCGCATGACGACCGGCCAGGATTGGGTGAACAGTCCGGCCAGCAGCGCGATGAGCAGGAATTTGCCGAGGATCAACAAGGCCAGGATCGCCAGCACCTCACCCCAATGCTGGGCCACCACGCCCAGATCCAGCATCAGGCCGACGGAAACGAAGAACAGCCCCATCAGCACGTCGCGAAATGGGCGGATGTCCGCCTCCACCTGATAGCGGTATTCCGTTTCGGCAATCAACACGCCCGCCAGAAAAGCGCCCAACGCCAGCGACAGTCCGGCGCGATCAGTGACATAGGCCAGACCCAGGGTCACCAGCAGGACGTTGAGCATGAACAATTCGCTCGACTTGCTTTGCGCGACCAGATGAAACCAGGGCCGCATCAGTTTTTGCCCGAGCAGGAGGATCAAGGTCAGCACCAAGGCGGCTTTCAAGCTCGCATAGAGGAGGGCCTCGCCAAGCCCGCTGCTTTGCGCCAGGGCGGGCACGAAGATGATGAGCGGGGCGACGGCGAGATCCTGGAACAGCAACACGCCGAGAATCAGGCGGCCATGCTCGCTGTCGAGTTCGTCGCGCTCGGATAAAAGCTTGCTGACGATCGCGGTGGAGGACATGGCGATGACGCCGCCCAAGGCCAGGCCCATCTCCCAGGAAAGATCCATGATCAGGCCGACCACCATGACGATGAACATGGAAATGGCCACTTGCAGGCCGCCGAGACCGAATACGGCTTGCCGCATCGTCTTCAGGCGCGACAGCGAAAACTCCAGCCCGATCGAGAACATCAGGAAAACCACGCCGAATTCGGCCAGATGCGAAGTCGGCGAATCCGCGCCCATGCCCGGCAAAAAAGGACCCAGGCCGATGCCGATCAGAACGTAGCCGAGCAAGCCGGGCAGGCCGGCCGCTTTCAGCGCGGCCAGGGCGAAGACGCCGGCGGCGAGCAGAATCAGGGTGAGTTCGAGCGTGGAGTGCATTGCGGTTGCTAGAGCGGTCAGGGGCTAATCGCTATACTTCCGACCCATTATGACATCCATCCCCCCTACTCCCGCCGACATCCTGGCCCTGGCGCGCCGTACCCTGGAGATCGAGGCAACCGCCGTGTCGCAGCTGGTTGCGCGCATCGACGACGGTTTCCTGCGTGCGGTCGACACCCTGCTTGCCTGCCGCGGCCGCGTGGTGGTTTCCGGTATGGGCAAGTCCGGCCATATCGGCGGCAAGATTGCCGCGACCCTGGCCAGCACCGGTACGCCTTCTTTTTTCATGCATCCGGCCGAGGCCAGCCATGGCGATCTCGGCATGATCACCGGCCAGGACGTGGTGATCGCCCTGTCCAACTCCGGCGAGAGCGCGGAAATTGCCGCCATCGTGCCGCTGATCAAACGGCGCGGTGCGAAGTTGATCAGCATGACCGGCAATCCGGCCTCCACGCTGGCGCGCGAATCGGATATTCATCTCGATGCCAGCGTCGCGCAGGAAGCCTGCCCGCTCAATCTTGCGCCTACGGCCAGCACCACGGCTGCTTTGGCGCTGGGCGACGCACTGGCGGTGGCGACCTTGTATGCACGCGGTTTCAGTGCCGAAGATTTCGCCCGCACGCATCCGGGCGGCGCGCTTGGACGGCGTTTGCTGGTGCATGTGCGTGACCTGATGCATCGCGATGACGCCTTGCCGGTGGTGCACGAATCCGCCAGCCTGAAAGAAGCGTTGCTGGAAATGACCCGCAAGGGCCTCGGCATGACTGCTGTCGTCGACAATGACGCCAAGCTGGTCGGGATATTTACCGATGGCGATCTGCGCCGCCTGCTCGATCAGGATGTCGATGTGCGCAGCGCGATGATCGCTGCTGCCATGCACCGCGACCCACGTACGGTCGCGGCGTCCGATCTGGCCGTGGAGGCGGTGCGTTTGATGCAGGAATTCAAGGTCAACGGACTCCTGGCGCTGGATGACGATGGCCGCCTGGCCGGTGCTTTGAACATGCACGACCTGTTGCGCGCGGGGGTGGTATGACGCAAGCAAGCCCGGATATGGCGGAAAGTCTGGCCGATATCGAACGACGCGCCCGCGCGGTGCGCATGATGGTGTTCGATGTCGATGGTGTGCTCACCGACGGCAGCCTGTTCTACGACAATCAAGGCCAGGAATACAAAGCCTTCAACTCGCGCGATGGCCACGGCATCAAGATGCTAAGCGCCAGCGGGGTCGCAACCGGCATCATTACCGGCCGCACGTCGCAGATCGTGTTGCATCGGGCGCGCAATCTTGGCATCGCGCATATCTATCAAGGTGCGGAAGACAAGCTGGAGGCCCTGCAAAATCTGCTGAAGGAAACCGGCTTGTTGCCGCAGCAGGTCGCTTATATGGGTGACGATGTGGTGGATTTGCCGGTGCTCAACCGTTGCGGCCTGGCCTTCACGGTGCCGGATGCGCCGGCGGAGGTCAAAGCGCGCTGTCATGTCGTCACTACCGCGGCTGCAGGGCGCGGTGCGGCGCGCGAGGCCTGTGAACTGATCATGCGGGCGCAAGACACCTGGGCGAGCCAGATCGCCCTTTATGATCGCTGATCCCTGCCCCTGCTGAAGCCTTGATCCCGGCATGATGAATTCTGGCTACCAAGTCCACTGGCCTCCGCTGGTATTGGCGTTACTGCTGGCACTGCTTGGTTTCTGGCTGAATCGTGTCGCCGACCATACGCCTTACGTCGACGATGCGGGTTTTGCGCACGAACCGGACTACATCGTCGACCACTTCAATGCGTTGGCCTTCGATTTGCAGGGGCGTCCGCGCCACCGTCTGGTGGCCGAGCGGATGGTCCACTATATGGACGACGACACCACGGTACTCGAGCGGCCGGTGTTCACCTCGCTCGACCCGTTGGCGCCGGTGGAAGTGAAGTCGCAACGTGCGCAAATGTCCGCCGATGGCAAACAGGTGTATTTCATCAACCAGGTGCATGTCGTGCGCCAGGGATTGAATGGTCAAATGCCAACGACGCTGGATACGGAGTATCTTCACGTTACCCCGGACGATCGCATCATGCGCACCAACAAATTCGTTACCCTGCGCCAAGGTACTTCGGTCATCACCGCCAACCAGATGCTGGTCGATGACCAGAACAAGCTGCTGACCTTGTCCGGCGGCGTCAAAGGCATCCACTAAGGAACTCATGAACATGCGCGTTGAATGGTTGTTTGGCTGCCTCCTGCTTCTGGCGATGCCTGCGTTCGCGGAAAAGGCGGACAAGTCCAAGCCGGTCAACCTGGAAGCCGACAGCGTTCGCGTCGAGGATGCGAAAAAGACGGCGGTGTACGAGGGGCATGTCGTATTGACGCAAGGCACCTTGATGATGACCGCAGACCGGATCGACGTGCAGCAGGACGAGCAAGGATTTTCCAGCGGCGACGCGAGCGGCAAACCGGTTTACTTTCGCCAGAAATTGGACGGCAGAGAAGAATTCGCCGAAGGCTGGGCCGAACGCATCCTGTACGACGGCCGTTCCGACAAGCTCAAGTTGAGCGGTCAGGCGCGGCTCAAGCGCGGGGAGGAAGACCTGCGCGGCAGCCTCATCGTCTATGACGCCAAGAGCGAGTATTACCAGGCTCAGGGGAGCATCGACGGCGTGCGCGGTCGCGTCCGCGCCGTCATCCTGCCGAAGAACAATGCACCGGCGCAGGCGGCAAAACCGTGAGCGTGCTGCGGGCAGACAACCTGGCCAAACGCTACAAGTCGCGTCAGGTCGTGACGGACGCGTCGCTGCGGGTTGAAAGCGGCGAAGTGGTTGGCTTGCTGGGTCCGAACGGAGCGGGGAAAACGACCTGTTTTTACATGATGGTCGGTCTGATCCGCGCACAAGCCGGCCGGATTCGCCTCGACGACATTGATCTGACCAGTTTGCCGGTCTACAAACGCGCTCGCCTGGGACTGTCCTATCTGCCGCAGGAGCCGTCCATCTTTCGACGGCTGACTGTCGCGGACAATATCGCCGCCATGCTGGAGTTATGCGGCCACAATGCAGCCGAAGTCGAGACTCGTCTGGAGAACCTGCTGGAAGATCTGCATATCACCCATCTGCGCGATGCGCCGGCAGTCGGACTGTCCGGTGGCGAACGGCGGCGGGTCGAAATCGCCCGTGCACTGGCGACCTCGCCGCGTTTTATCCTGCTCGACGAACCGTTCGCCGGCATCGATCCGATTTCCGTCATCG
>JASJPG010000050.1:0-14197 GCA_031426815.1 Hydrogenophilaceae bacterium | reverse complement strand
CGATCTGACCGGCGCATTACAGAAGGAGCGTTTGTATGAACCTCACCATCACGGGCCATCATCTGGAAATTACCCCCGCCATTCGCGGCTATATCGAAGAAAAATTGGGGCGCATCACACGTCACTTCGATCAGGTCATTGATGTTTCCGTCATCCTCACGGTCGAAAAGCTCAAGCACAAAGCCGAAGTCAACCTGCATCTGCGCGGCAAGGACATCTATGTCGAGGCGATCGACGCCGACATGTATGCCGCCATCGACGCACTGGTCGACAAACTCGACCGTCAGGTCGTCAAGCACAAGGAAAAATCCGGTGACGTTCACCGCGCATCCGGCGGCGTCAAGGGACAAAGCGTCGAAATTGTTGAAATCGAATAATCGGCTTGCGTGAAGGCAGAGGCCGGAAAAACGAAACGGAATGTTCACGCGTGTATTTCCCGATTTCCTACGCCGTTTCCTGAAAATTTCGTTTTTTCGGCTTCTCACCTCACTTGTAGTGCGAAACAACGCCCCCGCCCCATGAACCTGATCACCCCTTTACTGAAACCCGCCAATGTTCTGGCGGATTTCGAGACGACCAGCAAGAAGCGTCTGTTCGAACAAGCCGGTCAGCTGTTTCTGAATAGCGATGGCGTGTCTGCTGCAGAAGTGTTTGAAAGTCTGTTTTCCCGCGAAAAACTGGGTTCCACCGCGCTGGGTTATGGCATTGCCATCCCGCATGGCCGCATCAAGCACCTCAAGGAAACCGCGTGCGCCTTCATCCGACTGAAACATGCGACTGAATTCGATGCGCCCGACAATCAACCGGTCGATCTGATTTTTGTGCTGCTGGCGCCCGCCGCGGCCACCGACCTCCATTTGCAGATCCTCGGCGAACTGGCGGCGATGTTTTCCGATGAGGATTTCCGTGCCAAATTGCGTGCGGCTACCGATAGTGACGAGCTGTATCGCCTGATCACGGAATGGACGCCTTGATTCCGGGTTGAAGCTGCCTGTGCCGACCGTTCCCGCCCATCACATCACGCAGCACCACATTACCGTGGCGGAGTTGTTTCGCCATGCCAGCGACCGTTTGCAGTTGTCCTGGATTGCCGGCCATGGCGGCGGCGACAAGCAACTCACTTCCGATACCGTCCAGAAACCCACGCTGGCCCTGATCGGCCACCTCAGCTTCGTCCATCCCAACCGGGTACAGGTGCTCGGCTGCGCCGAAATGGACTATCTGCGCAATCTGCCGCCGGACAAGCTGGTCGACGCCGTCGACAACCTGTTCTCCACCGAGATTGCCGCTGTCGTCGTCGCCAATGGCGAGTCGGTTCCCGCCGCCATGATCGATAGCGCCGAGCGTACGGCAACGCCGCTGTTTACCTCGCCGGAACCCGGCCCGCAGCTGATGCGTGTGCTGGCGCACATGATGACGCAGGCACTCGCGCCCTCCACCATTCTGCACGGCGTCTTCCTCGAAGTGTCTGGTCTCGGCGTGCTGATCACCGGTGATCCGTCGGTCGGCAAGAGCGAACTGGCGCTGGAGCTGATCACACGCGGCCACCGTCTGGTCGCCGACGACGCGCTGGAAGTGTTCTCCGTCTCGCCCGACACGCTGGAAGGCCGTTGTCCCACCTTGCTGCTCGACTTCATGGAAGTACGCGGCCTCGGTGTACTCAACGTGCGGCGTCTGTTCGGCGATACCGCGGTCAAGCAGAAGAAGAATCTCAAGCTCATCATCCATCTCTCGCCCGCCGATAAATGGCAGGAAGTCGACCGACTCGACATGCGTGCCAGCAATCGCAGCATCCTTGGCGTGGAAATCCCGGAAGTACGCATTCCCGTCGCGGTCGGCCGCAACCTGGCCGTACTGGTCGAAGTCGCCGTGCGCAATCACATTCTCAAACTGCGTGGCTTCAACTCCTCGCAAGAGTTTTCCGAACGCCAGCGCGCCGCCATTGCGGCTGAAGGCGAGTAACTGAGTTGCGAACCATGCGTGTTGTCCTGATCAGTGGCCTCTCCGGCTCCGGCAAAAGCGTCGCCCTCAAGGTGCTCGAAGACAGCGGTTTTTATTGTGTCGATAACCTGCCTGCCGCGCTGTTGCCGGAAACGGTTGAATATCTGCGTCTGTCCGGCGTATCTGATGCCGCTATCAGCATCGATGCGCGCAGCGGTGCCGGCTTGCCCGGCTTGCCCGACGATCTGGAGCGGCTGCGCCAGCGCCTCGATCTGCGCGTTCTCTTCCTGACCGCAAAGGATGAGACGCTGGTCACCCGGTTCTCCGAAACCCGTCGTCGGCACCCGCTGGCGAGCGGCGACCGTTCGCTGGAAGAGTGCATCCGCGCCGAACGCGAAATGTTGGCGCGCATTTCTGCCAACAGCCATCAGATGGATACCAGCGATCTTTCCGCCAACAACCTGCGCGCCTGGATCAAGGATTTCCTGCAACTGCATAACGCCAATTTCACGCTGGTGTTCGAGTCGTTCGGCTTCAAGCACGGTATTCCGATGGATGCCGACCTGGTCTTCGACGTGCGCTGCCTGCCTAATCCGCACTACGACCCGAGCTTGAAACCGCTGACCGGACGCGACGGCCCGGTGATCGCTTTTCTTCAAGCCGAGAGCCTGGTGCAGGCGATGCTGGAAGATATCCGCGCCTATGTTGCCAAATGGTTGCCCGCCTACATCAAGGACAACCGCAACTACTTCACCGTCGGCCTCGGATGCACGGGTGGTCAGCATCGCTCGGTGTATTTCGCCGAGACCCTGGCGGACCTGTTTCGCGAGGAACAACAGGTCCTGATTCGGCATCGGCAATTGACCTGACGTGTTGCTGAAAGACCTGCGCCCGCAAGGGGCGCGCCGGATTCGTAAGCCGCTGAAAGCAGCAACGACTCCGCTGCGCCCCGGCGACTGGCTGCTTGCCGCCGCCGGTTTGGCGCTGGTCGCCGGCCTCTGGTTGCGGCAAGCCGAGAGTCTGGAAGGGCGCGTCGTGATTCGTCTCGATGGCAAAGTCTTCCAGGAAGCCAGCTTGCGCCTGAACCGTGTCATCGAGGTGGTGGGGCCGTTGGGCGTCAGTCGCATTGAAATACTCAGTGGTCGCGTGCGTGTCGCTGCCGACCCCAGCCCGCGCCAGCTGTGCGTGCGGCAAGGCTGGATTCCGCCCGGCGGCGCGGCCGTCTGTCTGCCCAATCGAGTCAGCGTGGAAAACGCCGCCGCCGGCTATGACACCCTCAACTATTGAACTCAGCGCCAATGCGGAAGATCGCCGCGTCGCCGGCCTGGCGGCAGCCGCGATCGGACTCACGCTGGTCGAAGCGGCGATTCCGTTGCCGATCCCCGGCATCAAGCCGGGCCTGGCCAACATCGTCACGCTGGTGGTGCTGTATCGCTACGGCTGGCGCACCGCGGCCTGGGTCGCCGGATTGCGCATCGTCGCCGGCGCCCTGGCACTCGGCCAGTTTCTGACGCCGGCTTTCGTGCTCAGCCTGGCGGGCGGCCTGGCTAGCCTGGGTGTGCTGGCGGCGGCCATCCATTTGCCGCCGCGCTGGTTCGGTCCGGTCGGCCTTTCCGTGCTGGCCGCCTTCGCCCACATCGGCACCCAGCTGCTGGTGGTCGATGTCTGGCTGCTGCCGGGGGCGAGCATACTCGGCCTGCTGCCGTTGTTTCTCGGCGCGGCCTGGCTGACCGGTCTGGCGAATGGCCTGGCGACCGCGCATCTGCTCAAATCCAACCCTCATCCCGAACCGGCGGAGCCGACTCCATGAAACGCATCACGCTCGCCTTCACCGGCGCTTCCGGCATGGCCTATGGCATCCGTCTGCTGGAATGTCTGCTGCGTGCCGGTTGTGCCGTCGATTTATTGCTGTCGCAGGCCGCCCGCATCGTCGCCAAGCAGGAACTCGATCTGCAATTGCCGAGCGGCAATGCGGAACTGGTGGAGTTCTTCAATGCGCGTTTCGGCGCGCATGGCGGCAAGCTCGCCGCGTACGGCAAGGAAGAATGGTTCGCGCCGGCGGCGTCCGGTTCCAACCCGGCCGCCGCAATGGTGGTCTGTCCTTGCACGATGGGCAGTCTCGCTGCGATTGCGCACGGTCTCGCCGACAACCTGATCGAACGCGCCGCCGACGTCATGCTGAAGGAAAAACGTCCGCTGATTCTGGTCGCGCGGGAAACGCCGTTTTCGCTGATCCACTTGCGCAATATGACCGCACTGGCCGAGGCCGGCGCCACCATCCTGCCGGCCAATCCGGGCTTTTATCACCGGCCGCAAAACCTCGATCAGGTGATCGACTTCATCGTTGCCCGCATCCTCGACCAGCTTGGCATTGCGCATGATCTGATGCCGCGCTGGGGCGGCACATCCGACTAAGCGGTCAGGTCGGCTGGATCGCTTCCAGTTCAACCCGATTGCGCCCATTTGCCTTGGCGCGGTAGAGCGCGCGGTCGGCTCTGGCAAGAATGACATCGGTGCCGTGGTCATGCGGCGAAAATACCGTGACGCCGATGCTCAAAGTCACCTTGATATCGCCCGCTTTGGTCTGCGCCGGTTCGTTGGCGGCAAGCTGGCGGACGCGTTCGGCGAATTCGTAGGCGCCGGTGGCTTCGGTATCCGGCAGAAGGACGGCGAATTCTTCGCCGCCCAGGCGACCGAGCAGATCGATGCGGCGCAGGCTGGACTGGATGACATTGGCGTAATGCTGCAGCACCTCGTCGCCGACGGCGTGGCCATAGCGGTCGTTGACCCGCTTGAACCAGTCCAGATCGAGCATCAACAACGCAGTCGGCGTGTCGTGGCGTTGATGGCGAGCTAACGCCAGACGCATCTGGTCGAGGAAGTGGCGGCGATTGGCGAGGCCGGTGAGAACGTCGGTCGCGGCGAGGTAGCGCAACTCCTGTTCCATCTGTTTGCGCGCCGTGATGTTGTGCAACACGCACTGGGTACGTTTGAACCGGCCCTGTTCGTCGCGGTCGATCAGTCCGTCCACGGCCACGGTGACGATGCCGCCCTCGCGATGCCGAAAATCGAATTCGGATTTGCGCATGACGCCTTCACGCAGGAAATTGGCGAAGCGCTCTTTCTGCAGTGCTTCCTGGCCGGGTGCCATAAAGTCGCCGATGAAGCGGCCGATCACCTGTTCGCGTGGATAGCCAAGCTGGAGTAGCCACTCGTCGTTGACTTCCAGGATATGGCCGCTCGCATCGAGCGACTCGTAAGCCACCGGGGCATGCTCATAGAACAGGCGGAAGTGCGCTTCGCTTTCGCGCAGCGTGCGTTCCGCCGACTTGCGCGTGGAAATGTCCTGTTTTACGGCGATGAAATTGCTGACCTCTTCGCCATCCAGACAGACCGGTGTGATGGTCAGTTCTTCGTCGTACAGGCTGCCATTCTTGTGCTTGTTGACCAGTTCGCCGCGCCAGATGCGACCGCCCAGGATGGTGTCCCACATCTGTTGGTAAAAGGCCTGATTCTGTTTGCCCGAGTTGACCAGTTCGGCGGGTTTGCGGCCGATCGATTCCGCCTGGCTGTAGCCGGTCAGCGTCGCAAACGCAGCGTTCGCCCACAGGATGTGCGCCTCCAGGTCGGTGATGACGATGGCATTGCCGGCCGCGTTGAGGGCATGTATCTGCAGTTGCAGTTGCGCGTTTTTCTGGCGGAGCT
The DNA here is from genome assembly GCA_031426815.1 of Hydrogenophilaceae bacterium. Taxonomy (GTDB): domain Bacteria; phylum Pseudomonadota; class Gammaproteobacteria; order Burkholderiales; family Thiobacillaceae; genus PFJX01. Next base: position 8,551 of record JASJPG010000050.1, on the reverse strand, counting down.
GACTGATATCGCGCGCGACGCAAACGACATAATCGCGCGCATTGGAATGAATCAGGCGGACATTGACCTGGACCGGCAACGTGCTGCCATCGCTGCGCCGTTGTTCGGTTTCGAGCGTCAGCAGCGTGTGCTTGGCGAGCTTGTCGCGAAATTCGCGCCAGGTCTCGATATCGGCGAAGGTCGTGGCCAGATCCATCGCTTTCAGGTCGAGCAACGCCTCGCGCGTGTAGCCCAGGCTATGGCAAGCCTGGGCGTTGACCTCGATGATGCTGGCCGTATCGGCATCGGCGACGAAAATGGCGTCGCTGATCTGTTCCATCAGACTGTAGTGATGCAAACGCCGTTCCACATCGCGCATCTGGTCCTGCGTGCGATGCATCTCCAGGCGTTGCCGATTGATGGTTTCCTGCAGATATTCGATGTAGCGCCCCTGCAGGGTTTGCACGATGTCATGCCGCGTGATCAGACCGACCAGGCGGGTGCCGTCGAGAGCTGCGAGACGCCGGATGCCGACTTGTTCCATCAGGCGAATGGCATCCTGCAGCGGATAGTCGGCGGCGATGCCGCGTACCGGCCCGCGCATCACGTTGACCAGCGCTGTCGCGGCCTGATTGAGATTCTGCCGCGCCAGATGCACCAGATCGCGTTCGGTCAGGATGCCGATCGGTGCTTCGTCGCGCACGACGATGACGCAACTGGCGTGATGCAATTCGAGCAGTGCCACCGCATCGGCCAGACTGGCCGTTTCCGGCAACGTCAACGGGTCCGGCGTCATTGCGCAGGCGACGGTTTTCAGTTCGACCAGATATTCCATGCCGAGGTGCTGCAGGAAATCGCCCTCGCTGACCACGCCGACCAGGCGGCCATCCGCATCCACCACTGCGAGGTGGCGGTAGCCGTGCGCCGACATCAGGCGGTAAGCATCGCGGTAGTCCACGTCGGCCTGCAGCGTGAAGACCGGCCGGTGCATGACCGTGGCCATTTTGACGCCGGCCAGATTCGGGGCAGTCGCCATCAGATGCACCGCATCCTGCTCGGTGAAGATACCGGTGGGTTTGCCGTCGGCATCCGTCGCCAGCACGCAACTGATGTGGCGTTGCTCCATCACGGTCAACACCTCGATCACGGAGGTCGTTTCGTCGACGCTGATCGGATTGGCGCTGAGAATGTCTTGTAGGGGAAGAGTAATCACGGCTCGGAACGTTGTTGAAGGATGATCTTGCTAGACACGTCGATAGCGCCGTTAACGGGTTATGGTCGAGGGGACTCCCTGAGCAAATGGTGCGCCAGCCCCAGGCTTTCTGGCAACTGCTTGATCGCCGTCAAGGCTAGGCAAATCCGTTATTCGTTGCGGCGTTTTCGCAATCCCGTGTTTTTGTCGATGCCATCGTACGTTTGCGCGTAGCCGCTGACCCCCATGAGCAGACGCACCACGCCATACGCCAGCCATGAGGCGAGGCGCGCGTACCACGGCACCCGGTGCCAGGCGCGGCGATGAATCCGGTGCGCGCCGCGTGCCAGTGCCAGTTCCAGGCTCGCCCGCAGTTGCTCGGCGAAGGCAGTGTCGTGCACCACCACATTGGCCTCGCGCGACAGCAACAAACTGAACGGATCGATATTGCTCGATCCCACCGTTGCCCAGGTTGCATCGATGACCGCCACTTTCGCGTGCAGTTCGGTGGCGTGGTATTCGTAGAGCAGGACGCCGTTGTCCAGGAAATAGCGATACAGCGCGCGTGCCGCCAGATGGTAGAGCGGGTGATCGCTATGCCCTTGCACGATCAGCGTCACGCGCACGCCGCGGCGAGCGGCAGCGATCAAGGCATGGCGAAAGCGCAGTCCAGGCAGAAAGTAGGCGTTGGCGATGAGAATTTCATGCTGCGCCCGGCGAATTGCGCGCAGGTAAGTCGCTTCGATGGCGCGTCGTTGCCGCACGCTGTCGCGCGTCAGGAAGCTTGCGCGCTGGTTGCCGACCACGTTGGCATCGGCTTTCAGCCAGGCGTCTTCGCTCCGGTGCAGTCCGAGCCGGCTCCAGACGACAAGCTGCCAGAGGCGGTGCGCGGCGACATGCATGTCCGCCACCAGCGGGCCTTCGATGCGCACGGCGTAATCCTGGCGCGGTGCGGCCAGATTGCGGCCATGCAGATCGTCGATCAGATTGATGCCACCGACGAAGCCGACGCGCGCATCGATCACCGCCAGCTTGCGATGCATGCGCCGCAAGCGGCGTCGGCGTAAACGCAAACGGCTCAGTTCCGGCCGAAACAACAACACCACGACGCCTGCCGAGCGCATCGCTGACAGTGCTTCGGCGGACAAGCCGCGGGAACCGAAACCATCCAGCAAGACGCGGGTTTCCACGCCACGCCTGGCGGCGCGCATCAAAGCTTCGGCGACCGCCATGCCGGCACTGTCGGCGGCGAAAATATAGCTTTCCAGGTGGATTTCGCGTCGCGCCGCATCGAGTGCGGCAATCAGCGCGGGGAAATAGTCGGTCCCGTTTTCCAGCAGGGCCAGCCGGTTACCGCCCTTGATCATGCGTCCTGGCGCGGGGCGAGAAGATCAGGCCAGGGGACGCAATTGCGCCGTCAGCGCGGCATGGTCGGACAAGCGCCGCCAGCGTTGGCCATACAGGACGTGCGCGGAGGCGATGCCGAAGCCGCGCACATAGATGCGATCGAGTGAAAGAAACGGCAGCGCGGCGGGGAAGCTGCGGGCGTGGCGGCCATGATGCGATTCGAACACTTCCTTGAGGCCGAGCTCTTCCGCCAGGTAATAGCTGGTGCGCTGACGCCAATCGTTGAAATCGCCGGCGATGATCAGCGGCGCGTTGTCCGGCACCATGCGGCGGATGCGTTCGCTGAGCTGATGGATCTGTTTGCGCCGGCCGGACTCGTTCAGCGCCAGATGCAGGCAGATCGCGTGCAGCGGTTGCGCCATGTTCGGCACGGCCAGTTCGCAGTGCAACAGGCCACGACTTTCGAAAGCGTGCGCGGAGATGTCGACGTTCTCCCAACTCAGGATCGGGAAGTGCGACAGGATGGCGTTGCCGTGGTGGCCGTGTTCGTATACCGAGTTCTTGCCGTAGGCGACATCGTTCCACAGATCGCCGGCAATGAATTCGTGTTGCGGCATGGCCGGCCAGCCTTCATGGCGAAGGGCGCCGCGCGCGTGGTAGCCCTGGACTTCCTGCAGAAACACGATGTCCGCGTTCAAGCCCATCAGGCTGTCGCGCACATCGTGCAGAACGACGCGGCGATTGAAGAAGGAAAGCCCCTTATGGATGTTGTACGAGGCTATGCGCAGCGGAGTGCTCATGTCGGCGGTGTTCAATGTTCCTTGGGCGCCGCGGTATCCGCGTCCTTGCCGGCATCCTTGGCATGCGCATCTTTCTTCGTCGTGTCGGCTTCAGGATCTTCCTCTTCTGCCCCTTTCTTCTTTTTCAGCGATGGGATCATGATGGGCGTATCCGGAATGCTCGGCTTCACCGCCTGCATGTTGTTCTTGACCATGTACTCGTTCATTTCCTTCCAGCCCGCGTAGACGGCGGATTTGGAGGCGTATTTATTGAGCCGGTAACAATCTTCCAGACCGCGTCCGGCATGGCGACAAGCCCCGCCGATGGCTTTGCCTTCCGCTTCGACCTTGGCCGGATCGGGAAAGCCGGCGCGTTCTGAAATCTGGTCGCAGCCGGATAACAGGGCTGCGAGGGCTGCACCGAGGCATATCCAGAGCACTCTCCAGAGGTGTTGTCGCATCATGCGGCGTTCCTTTACGGCTATCGGGGCAGGTAAGGCGACTTCCGGGTTTCGCGCGCGCGCCGTTCGGCTTCACGCCCGACCGCCTCGAAACGGGCACGCACCTCATCCTCGACAAAGTAGCCGGAGCCGAGCGGCGGAATCGGGCTGAGCGGGACGATGTGGGCGTGATACCAGAGCGTGACCGGGGCGGCGTCGCCGACGATGCGCCATTCGCCGGTCATCGAAACCAGCTTGCCGGAGATGGCGCGAAAGCGGATCAGGCTGTTCGGCGTTTCTTCCAGCGCCAGTACAACCTGATCTGGCATGACAAAAGCGAACAGGCCGGCATCGGCGATCTGCTCCACCCTTTTTGGCGCACCGGGCGCGGAGACGACGCGGCTGGAGATCATGTCCGGGATGAACGTCGCCAGGCGGTTGTAGTCGGTCAGCGTTTCCCACAGCGTACGCGCATCCGTTTGCAGGACCTGCGAGGCTTCCACCTTGACGCCGGTCAGGCCGGTTTTTGCATTGACCCGAGCGCCGACAGCCTGCGCGCAGGAGGATGCCAACATCAGCCAGATGGCTGCCAATAAAGCGCGCCTCATTCCTTGTTCCTTTTTACGGCCAGCATCTCACGAGAAAACGCATCCACCCAGGTCCGCACTTGCTGATCGACGATCGATGCAGCCATCGGCGGCGGAAACGGGGTTTTGGTCAGATCCATGCGCATGCGATAACTCAATCCGAGCGGTTTGCCGGCCTGAATGTTCCACTCACCCTGCACATCCTTCAATGGCCCGCTGACGAACAGGATTTTCATGCCTTCCGGTACGCCATCGCGCATTTGTTCTTCCACCTGCATGACGCCCTGGTACGGCATCTGGAACTGATTGTTCGAAATCATGCCGCGCTGCTCGATCAGTTTGAAGCCGTCGCGCTGTTCCAGTATCCGATTGCTGTGGATGCCCGGCACAAATTGGGGGAAACGGGTGTAATCGGTCAGCACGGCCCAAGCCGCCTGGCGATCCACCAGGGTCGGAATAATGCCTTCCACCATCAGGATATTGCCTGACCGTTGCATGCGGGTCTGGGTCTTCGCCGGCGGCTCGGCCGCATAAGCCGGCAACAGCAGCAGGCCAGACACAAGTAAAGTATGGAATAGAGATTTCACACGGATTTAAAAGCAACGAATTCACTCATTCCCGAAGTATATCCATGCCACCCATTTTTCGTTCCCATCGTCTCGCCGACTTTGTCTTTGCTGCGGTGCTGTTGCTCGGTGCCTGGGCCTATTACGCGATGCCGCGCGCGCAATATCCCGAGGTGGAACTGAACTGGGTGGCAGTGGCGGTGGTCTGGCCGGGCGCGACCGCGCGCGACGTGGAACGGGAAATCGCCGTGCCGCTGGAAGCTGCCGCGCGGCGGGTCAGCGATGTCCGCTTCGTCGCCGCCACCTCGCGCGATCACGTCGCCACCCTGCTGGTGCGTTTCCACGACGTCGATCACGGCCGCTTCGAACGGCGCCTGGCGGCGCTGGATCGGGAAATTCGGCAGGCCTCCGCAGATTTCCCGAAAGATGCGCGGCCGCCACAGGTTATCGAACTGACTTCGTCGAATTTCTTCCCGACCGCGATGGTGGTCGTGAGTGGCGCGGCCGCCGATGGCCGCGTCTGCGACCTGGCCGAGGCGACGCGGGAAAAGCTGGAAAAATTGCCGGGCGTCGGTCGCATCTGGTCTTACGGCATGCGCAACCACGAACTCGCGGTCAATTTCGACCCTGCCGCGCTGGAACGACATGGCGTCTCGCTGGAAGACCTGACTCGCGCCGTCGCCGAGCAGACGCGCAGCCTGCCGGCCGGCATGGCGGATATTTCCGGACGCCGCTATGCCATGCGCGTCGAAGGCCTCAACGCCAATCCGGACTTCCTCGCCGAATTGCCCATTATCGGCACCGACGGGCGCATGGTGCCGATCGGCGAACTGGCTCATGTTGCCACCGGCATCGCCCCGGCGCGCGAATTGGTGCGCCTGGATGGCAAGCCGGCGGTGCTGCTGTCGGTGATCAAGCGCGAGAACGTCAACACGCTGGCGCTCACCGATGCCGTGCATGCCCTGGTGCGCGACACCAACCAGCGCTTTGGCGCGCCGATCCTGACCTTGCTCGACGACCAGAGCGCGACGACGCGCGAGGCGATCGGCGTGATGGAGGCGAATGCGCTGTTCGGTCTCGTCGTGGTGCTGGCGGTGACCTGGTTCTTCCTGGGCCATCGCCTTGCCCTGCTGACCAGCCTGGGTGTGCCGTTCGCGCTGGCTGGCATGTTCCTGGCGCTGCATCTGATGGGGCAGACCCTCAACGTCTCGGTGTTGCTGGGCGTCGCCATCGTGCTCGGCATTCCGCTCGATGACGCGGTGGTGGTGGCGGAAGCCATCCGCCTGCGTCTGGCCGCCGGCATGAGTCGCGGCGAGGCCGTGGCGGCGGCGATGCGGGAAGTCGCACGGCCGGTCACGGCTTCCATCTTTGCCACTTGTCTGGCGTTTGCGCCGCTGCTGTTCCTGCCGGGCTTGATGGGTCGTTTCATGTTCGTCACGCCGCTGGCCGTGATGGTGACCTTGCTGTGCAGTCTGGTCGCCTCGCTCTGGATCCTGCCGCGGCATGCCGTCGTCTGGGGCGACGGCAAGCGCGACAGCGGCTGGCGCGACGATTTCGCCCGTTTGTTGCGGCGACGCTATGCGCTCGGCCTGCTCTGGACCATGCGCCATCCGATGCCGGTCCTCGCTCTGTTCACCGGCGTCTTCCTGCTGGCCGGCGCGGCGCTGGTTCTGGATTGGGTGAAGCCGCGCTGGTTCGCCTCCGACCCGTTGCGCGTGTTCAACGTCAACGTCCAGATGCCGCCCGCCAGCAATCTGGAAACCACGCTGGCCGCCGCGCGCGAACTGGAACTGGCGGCGCGGCGCATCGCGCGGCCGGGCGAACTCAACGCCACGCTGGCAATGGCCGGCCTGCAATTCACGCCGAGCGAAATGGTCGTCGGCGAACAGATGGGGCAGGTCACGCTCAGCCTGGCGCCGGAATCGGCCAGCAGGCGCAGCGTCGCCGAATACGTCGCCGCGCTGCGTCCGGCTTTGAAGGCCAGCGGCGCCGAAAGCATCTCCGTGCAAGTGCTCTCGGCCGATTTGCCAATGCTGTCCAGCCTGTCGTTGCGCCTTACCGGCGCGCCGCTTGACCGTCTCGCCGAGGCGGCGCGCGACCTGCGCCTGGCCCTGGCGGAAACGCCGGGGTTCAGCGACATGAACGACGATGCCGGCTTCAGCCAGCCGCGCTTGTCTTTGCGCGTGGACACCCCGGCCGCCGCTCGCGCCGGTCTCGATCCGTTCAAACTGGCCGCGCTGGTGCGCCTGCACTTCGAGGGCGTCAGCGTCGGCAAGGTCGATGCCGGCGACAAGACGCTGGAAGTCGTGGTGCGCGGCCAGCCGATGACGCAGAGCGACATCCAGCGCCTGTTGGCGCAGCCCTGGCATCTGCCGGACGGGCGGGTGGTCAATCCCGGCGAACTGTTCACGGTGACGATGGAATCGACGCCCGGCGAGTTGCGCCGCGTCAACGGCGAACGCGCCATCACGCTGCATGCCGGCTTCGATCAGGACCGCATCACCGCACGTCAGGCCGTGGCGGCGGTGGATGCCGCCTGGGCGCATATCGCGCCGCGCCACGCCGGGGTCAGCCTGCAACAAGGCGGCGAACTGGACGATGTGAAAGCCAGCCTGAACGACCTCATCGCCTTCCTGATCCTCGGCGTGCTGTTGATGTATGCCCTGCTCGCCGTGCAATTCGGCCGGCTGGTGCTGCCGCTGGTCATCCTCGCGACCACGCCGATGGCGCTGGCCGGCGTCGTCATTGGCCTGTTGATCAGCGGCCAGCCGATTACGCTGTACACGCTGTATGGCTGCGTCGCGCTGTCGGGCGTCGCGGTCAACGCCTCCATCGTCCTGGTTTCCGCCGGCGAAGACCGCCTCGCGCGCGGCCAGCCGCCGCTGGCCGCCGCGTTTTACGCTGGCCGCCGGCGTCTGGTGCCGATCATCATCACCACGCTCACCGTCATCGGCGGCCTCGTCTCGCTCGCCTTCGGCTGGGGCGGCGATTCCCTGCTGTGGGGGCCGCTTGCTTCCAGCATCATCTGGGGCCTGGCCGTCGCCACGCCGTTGACCTTGTTCGTCACGCCGCTGATGCACGGCTGGCTGATGCGCAAGCGGCTGGCTTGGTAGGCGTCTCTAGAGCGTGATTTGGCTGTGCCAAATCATCGCGCCTTGGAAGGCGCTCCTACAGCCGCGGGTTTTGTAGCAGCGCCTTCCAAGGCGCGATGCTTTTGACGGGTTGAACTACGCCAGCGTTATCGTCGCTGCGCCGGTGCGTTTGTCGAGATCAATGCGGACTTCGCAGTACTCGTTGATTTCATCGACTGGCGTCGGGTCGTCGGCGCAACTGCAGCCGGCGATGATGCCGGTGTAGAACAGGCCGGCGTTCACCTGGAGGCAATGCGGCTGCTCGACCACGCCGAGGATCGCCACGCTCAGCGAGTCGGTGTTGGCGTGGCTGGATTGCGTCAAGCCCTGCTGCAACGGCAGCAGCGCGGCATCCAGATGTTCGATCTCGTCCTTCAGCACCGCCGCGAACGCGCTGGTTGGCCAGGCGGCGAGGGATCTGGGTAGGTGGATCATGCTCGACTTCACAGTTTGATTTCGCCGCCGCGCCCGCTCTTGCCGAGCACCGGTTGCTGCACATGGCCGCGTTTGACGGCCGCTGCCTGGACCTG